>CAUSDE010000009.1:0-144589 GCA_963530045.1 uncultured Achromobacter sp. | reverse complement strand
CGCGCGCGCTGGACCAGCCCGGACCGGGGCATCAAATCACCGGACGCATCATGATCATCACCACGCAACGCTCGCGCGCGGGCTATCTGTTCGACCTACTGCTGACCGCCGTCGGCTGGTTCGCCTTCGTCTATCTGTTCGGTTCGGGCATCGTGGCCATCCTGCGCGCCGCGGCGGGCGGGCCCGACGTGGCCCTGTGGCCCGTCTTCCTGCCCACCGTGCGCACGCTCTGGGGATATGGATTGCTGGCGCTGGCGAATGCCGCCTTGCTGGTGGGCTGGGCGGTCTACAACCACCGGCGCTTTGGCGGCAAGGACCGCCGCAAGCCCATCAAGCCGCTCTCGGACCATCGGCTGGCCAAGAGCTTCGCCGTCACGCCCGCCCAGCTTGCGCAGCTGCGCGCAGCCCGGGTGTCGGTCATCCACCATGGCGCCGAAGGCGAGATTCTGGACATCGAAAAAAGCCAGCCCCGACTGCGCGCAGTCCAGGCGGGCTGAGGCCAAGCGGGCGTCTGCTGGCCCCGCGCGTCAGCCCCGGGCCGTGCCCGCCCGGGGCTTTTCCACATTCGGCAGCAGGATCGCCACCACGCCCAGCAGCGGCAGGTACGCACACACCTGGTACACGTAGCCCAGGCTGGTCGCGTCCGCCAGCTTGCCCAGCGCCGCGGCGCCCACGCCGCCCATGCCGAACGCGAAGCCGAAGAACAGGCCGGCGATCATCCCCACCTTGCCCGGCACCAGTTCCTGCGCATACACCACGATGGCGGAAAACGCCGACGCCAGCACCATGCCGATCACCACCACCAGCGCGCCGGTCCAGAACAGATTCGCGTAGGGCAACATCAGCGTGAACGGCGCCACGCCCAGGATGGACACCCAGATCACGATCTTGCGGCCGACGCGGTCGCCGATGGGCCCGCCCACCACCGTCCCCACCGCGACCGCGGCCAGGAACAGGAACAGGTACAGCTGCGCCTCGCGCACCGACAAGCCGAACTTGCCGATCAGGTAGAAGGTGAAATAGCTGTTCAGGCTGGCCAGATAGAAGTACTTGGAAAACACCAGCACGCCCAGCACCGTCAAGGCGCCCAGCACCTGATTGCGCGACAGCCCGTTGCCTGCCCCGTCGCGCCGTGCGCGCGGTTTGAGGCGGACGCGGTTGGCGCTGTACCAGCGCCCGATCCCCGTCAGCACGACAATGGCGAACAGCGCCGCCAGCGAAAACCACGCCACGCTGCCCTGCCCGTGCGGAATGATGAAAAGCGCCGCCAGCAGCGGCCCCAGCGCCGACCCCACGTTGCCCCCCACCTGGAAGAGCGACTGCGCCAGGCCGTGACGTCCGCCCGAGGCCATGCGCGCCACCCGCGACGATTCCGGATGGAACACCGACGACCCCGTTCCCACCAGCACGGCCGCCACCAGCAGCCAGCCGAACGACGGCGCCACCGACAGCAGCAGCAGGCCCACCAGCGTGAAGCCCATGCCCACCGGCAAGGAATACGGCTTGGGATGACGGTCGGTATAGAACCCGATGAACGGCTGCAACAGCGACGCGGCCAGCTGATAGACCAGCGTGATCATCCCGATCTGCGCGAACGACAGGCTGAACGACTCTTTGAGCATCGGATAGATGGCCAACAGGATCGACTGGATCATGTCGTTCATCAAATGCGCCACGCTGATGGCGCCCAGCACCTTGAAGGCGGTGGACGGGTCCGACGCCGCCGGGGTGGCGGCCTGCGCGGAAGCGGGAGCGGGGATGGAAGCGTCCGTGACGCCGGCAACGGGGTTCTGGGCGGAATTCATGGTGCGCATGCAAAAGGGCAGGACGACCCGGCGCCATTGCCGGGACCAGAGGACAGTGTAGAAATCCGGCGCCACTAAGATCTGCCAATTTTCGTCGCTGAAGTGACAAAATACGGCTACGGCGCTTCCACGGGCCGCCTCATCCTTTTGTCGGAAGTGACACTCATGCCCGCTCGCCTGCCCTTGCCCGACCCTGCCCGCAGCATCAATGCCCAGGACTATCAGCACCTGCCCCGCGCGGTCACGGCCATGGCCAAGGAATTCCCGGCCGGCGCCCAGACCGGCGCCCACTCCCATCCGCGCGCCCAGCTGATCTACGCGGTCGAAGGCGTCATGCGCGTCACCACGCCCAGCGGCTTCTGGGCGCTGCCACCGCTGCGCGCGCTATGGGTGCCGGCGGGCGTGCCGCACGGCGTGGACATGGTGGGCGCGGTATCCATGCGGTCGCTCTACATCCAGGCCGAGGCCGCGGCGGGCTATTGGCGGCAATGCCAGGTAGTCGAGGTCAGCGGACTGCTGCGCGAACTGATCCTGGCGCTGACGGCGGCGCCCGTCGACTACCCGCTGGGCGGCCGCGACGAGCAGGTCGCCGCGCTGATCCTGTCCGAACTGGCCGCCGCCCGCGTGGTGCCCATCCAGATCCCGTGGCCGCGGGACCGCCGCCTGCAGACCATCTGCATGGCCATCCTGGACCAGCCTGGGCTGCAACGCGGCATCGAAGACTGGGGCAGCGAAGTCGGCGCCAGCGCCCGCACCCTGATCCGGCTGTTCCAGGCCGAGCTGGGCCTGAATTACCGGCAATGGGTGCAGCAGGTGCGGCTGGCGGACGCGGTGTGCCGCCTGTCGCTGGGGGTGCCGGTTGCGCGCATTGCGGCCGACCTGGGCTACCGCAGCCCCAGCGCGTTTAGCGCGATGTTCCATCGGGCGCTGGGCGCGCCGCCGCAGCGCTACCTGCAGGACGCCGATGCGCTGAACCGACGCTGAATTCCGACAAAAGGGTGCAACCGGCCTTGCCGTTTGTCACGGCGCGCAATACATTTCACAGCGCATTTCATCGCGCACGCGCGCGAAAGCCGCGCCCCGCGTATGCTAGACCCCGTCCCTATATTTACGTGGCACACGCCCCCCACCTTGCCCCGGCAATTTTGGTTACTGAAACCTTATTGCGCCATGGCCGGTCTATAGCGTTCTGTCCTAGAATCGCCTGCAATGAGCACCCCCCAGCAATCCTCCGCCACCCCGGGCGGCAAATCGGGCCTTCCCTGGAAACGAATCCTGGTCAAAGCGGGCATCGCCGTGGCCGGCGCCGGCGTGTGCGGAGCCGTCCTGTTGGGGCTGGCCCTGGCGCTGGCCTGGCCCAGCCTGCCCGACCTGCACGCGATGACGGACTACCGCCCGCGGGTGCCGCTGCGCATCTACACGGCCGACAAGGTGCTGATCGGCGAATACGGCGAAGAACACCGCAACGTGCTGCGCTTTGACGAGATCCCGCCCGTGATGCGCCAGGCGGTGCTCGCGGCCGAGGACGACCGCTTCTACAGCCACGGCGGCGTCGACTGGATGGGCGTGGCGCGCGCCGTGCTGACCAACGTCGTCAAGGGCTCGAAGTCGCAGGGCGGCAGCACGATCACCATGCAGGTGGCGCGCAACTTCTACCTGTCGTCGGAAAAGACCTACTCGCGCAAGTTCTACGAACTGCTGCTGACCTTCAAGATCGAAAACGAGCTCAGCAAGGACCAGATCCTTGAGCTCTACATGAACCAGATCTACCTGGGCCACCGCGCCTACGGCTTCGCCGCCGCCTCGCGCACCTACCTGGGCAAGCCGCTGTCGGAAGTGACGCCGGCCGAAGCCGCCATGCTGGCCGGCATCCCCAAGGCCCCGTCGCGCTTCAACCCCATCACCAATTTCCCGCGCGCGGAAATCCGCCAGCATTACGTGCTGGGCCGCATGAAGACGCTGGGCTACCTGACGCCCGAGCAGGCCGACGAAGCGCTGAAGCAGCACCTGACGATCCGCGGCGCGGACGGCACCAGCGCGCGCGGCTTCGCCGTGCATGGCGACTACCCGGCCGAACTGGCGCGCCAGCTAATGTACGGCGTGTTCCAGGAAGAAACCTATTCCAAGGGCATCGACGTCTACACGACGATCGATTCCAAGGCCCAGGAAGCCGCCTACCGCGCCGTACGCGACGGCGTGCTGGACTACACGCGCCGCGCCGTCTATCCCGGCCCGGAAGACCAGCTCGACCTGCCCGACGGCGTCGAGAACGATCCGCAGGCGCTGGACGAGGTCCTGGACGGCGTGCAGGACAAGGCGCCCGACAGCGAAGACTTGCTCGCCGCCGTGGTGCTGTCGGCCAGCCCCACGGAAGTGAAGCTGGCGCGCAGCGGACGCGACCTCATCACCATCTCGGACAAGAAGGCGCTGGCCGTCGTCGCCCGCGCCCTGAACCCGAAGGCCAGCGACAGCCAGCGCATCCGCCGCGGCTCCGTCGTCTACATCCACAAGACCGGCGACAAGGACTCGGACAGCTGGGAAATCATCAACATGCCGGCGCTGCAAGCGGCGCTGGTGTCCATGACGCCCGAGGACGGCGCCATCCGCGCCATGATCGGCGGCTTTGACTACAACCGCGGCACCTTCAACCGGGTGACCCAGGCCTGGCGCCAGCCGGGGTCCAACATCAAGCCGTTCGTCTACGCCGCGGCGCTGGAGCGGGGTTTCACGCCCGCGACCCAAATCTCGGACCAGCCCTTCATGCTGACGGCCGCCCAGACGGGCTCTAAGGATTGGCAGCCCAAGAACGATGGCAACAAGTACGAGCCCATGCTGACCCTGCGCCAGGGCCTGTACCGTTCCAAGAACATGGTGTCGATCCGCATCCTGCAGGCCATCTCGCCGCAGTACGCGCAGGACTACCTGACCCGCTTCGGCTTCGACAAGTCCCGCTGGCCGGCCGTGCTGCCGCTGGCGCTGGGCGCGGGCGGCGCCACGCCCTTGCAGGTGGTCAACGGCTACAGCGTCTTTGCCAACGGCGGCTATCGCGTCACGCCCTATCTGGTGGACCATGTGACCGACCGTTCCGGCAAAGTGCTGATGCAGGCGCAGCCCGTCAAGGCCGGCGACGAAGCGGCGCGCGCTATCGACCCGCGCACCGCCTGGGTCATGGACGACATCCTGCGCGGCGTGGCCACCAGCGGCACCGCGGCGCGCGCGCACCAGGTGCTCAAGCGCAACGACGTCGGCGGCAAGACCGGCACCACCAACGAAGCCGTGGACGTCTGGTTCTCGGGCTTCACGCCCGCGCTGGCGACGACCGTCTGGATGGGCTTTGACCAGCCCAAGTCGCTGGGCACGAACGAGTTCGGCAGCGGCCTGGCCCTGTCGACCTGGCTGGACTACATGCAGCCGGTGCTCAAGGGCGTGCCGGACGCCAAGCCGGCGCCGCGTCCGGACGGCCTGCTGGTGGAAAACGGCGAATACTACTTCTCGGAATTCCCGCCGGGACAGGCCGTGGCCTCGCTGGACTTGTCATCCGGCGACGCCCTGACCGACTTCCTGAACAACAACCGCTCCACCGACGGCGTCGATACCTCCGTCAAGCCGCTGCCGGCCCCCGGCGCGGCCTTGGCGCCGTCGGATCCGAACAGCGCCGTGCAGGCCCCGCTGATGCCGATCCCGGCGCCCCGCGCGGACAACGCGCCTGCCGCAGGTACGCCTGCCGCAGGAACGCCTGCCGCAGGGACGCCTGCCGCAGGAATGCCCGGCGCCAACCTGGACGGCAGCGGCGTCAGCGCCAGCGCGGTCACCACTTCGGCCCCCGTCGTGGCCCGGCCCCTCTGATCCGGCCGTCCGCAGACACGAAGGGCGCCTCCACGGCGCCCTTTGTCATTTCCTAAACCCGAGTGCGGTTTGGCGACCCTATTCCTCGGTCGCCAATTCGGTCACCACCTCACGCGGCCAGGCCAGCAGCGACTCCAGGTCCAGGAAGGTGAAATAGCCTTCCCGCCAGCCCTCGGTGTCGATGTGATAGACGTTGCCCAGCAACAGCGGCGCCGCTACCGGCGTGTGCCCCGCCACCACCGCCCGCACGCCCTTGATGACCGTCCTGTCCATTTGGCGCAGCCGTTCGCGCGACCACTGGCAGGCCGCGCTGGTGCGCTTGTAGCGGTCTTGCAGCGCGGATTCCAGCCGCGGCCAGAACAACACCGGGCAATCCGCATGCAGCAATCCCACCGCGCCGTCGGCGGTCTCGACCTCGATGGCGATGGGCAGTTGCGCGAAGGCTTCGGCAAAGACCTTCTGCCGGTCGGGCGGCAGGTCCAGGAACCAGCCGCCGCCATAGCCGCGCCAGTTCATGACGTCCACCTGGCCCGTGCGCACGTGGCGGATCGCATAGTCCTCGTGATTGCCCTGGACCGCGTGGAACCAGGGCTGGGCCAGCCACTCCAGGGCGGCCTCGTTTTCCGGCCCCCGGTCCACAAGATCGCCCACGGAAAACAGCCGGTCGCGCGCCGGGTCGAAACCCAGGCGGTCCAGGCCTTCCTGTAGACGGGAAAAGTGCCCATGCACGTCGCCCACCGCAAAATCGCGGCCGCGTTCGTTACGCGGGATTTTCAGAAATCGCTGCTCCATGATGATCCGTGACCACCGGCCTTGGGGCGGATAGATCCGTCCCCGTAATTCGGCCGTGGCGGTGCTTGCCTGTTGAAACCTGACCCTTCTTTTTAACCCGCTTTCCGGCGGGACACCGTTGCGCCCCCCCTGCCAACGGGGTCAAAATATTGCGTTACGAGAATCGCTATTGTTCGTGATAATGTTCCGACTTTCCCAACTGATACCTTAAAGGGGGCCGCGCAGGCCGCCTCCTGCCGTCGCCATGACAGCCGCCTCCACCATCAAGACCTGGTACTGGATCCACAAGTGGACCAGCCTCGTCTGCACCATCTTCCTGCTCATCATCTGTCTTACCGGTTTGCCGCTGGTGTTCCACCACGAAATCGAACACTGGCTGGATGACGCCAAGCCCCTGTCGGATGTGCCGGCCAACACGCCCCCCGCGAACCTGGACACGCTCGTTGCAAGCGCCAAGTCCATGTACCCGGGCGAAGTGATCGATTACCTGTTCTTCGATCCCGACGAGCCCCAGGTCTGGGTGGGCATGGCCAAGAAGCCCGGCGACGGCCAGGCTTCCGGGCACGCGGTGCGTATGGACGGCCGCACGGGCGACGTGCTGCTCGACGGTCCGCCCTACACGCAGGACAAGTTCTCTTTCATGGGCATTATGCTGGCGCTGCACGTGGACCTGTTCGCGGGGCTGCCCGGCGAACTGTTCCTGGGCTTCATGGGCTTGCTGTTCTGCGTGGCCATCGTGTCCGGCGTCGTGCTTTACGGCCCCTTCATGAAGAAGCTGGAGTTCGGCACCGTGCGCGCCACGCGCAGCACCCGCCTGAAATGGCTGGACCTGCACAACCTGCTGGGCATCGTCACGCTGGTCTGGGCGTTCGTGGTGGGCGTGACGGGCGTCATCAACGAATTGTCGACGCCGCTGTTCCGTCTGTGGCAGTCGACCGAACTGGTCCGCATCCTGGAGCCCTACAAGGGCCAGACGGTCCCCACGGAACTGGCGTCGGCCCAACTGGCCGCCGATACCGCGAAAAAGGCCCTGCCGGGCAACGAAGTGTCGTTCATCGCCTTCCCCGGCAACGCCTTCGGCAGCCCGCACCATTACATCGCCTGGATGCGCGGCGACACGCCGCTGACGTCGAAGCTGAACACCCCGGTGCTGGTGGACGGCAAGACCGGCGCGCTGACGACCGTGGCCAAGATGCCTTGGTACCTCACCGCGCTGGAAGTGTCCCGGCCTCTGCATTTCGGCGATTACGCCGGCCTGCCCCTGAAGATCATCTGGGCGCTGCTCGACCTGATCACCATCGTGGTCCTGGTCAGCGGCCTCTACCTGTGGCTGGCGCGCCGCCGCGCCACCGAAGCACGCATCAACGAACTCGTGAAAAAGCACCAGGCCGCCGCCGCCCCGCAAAGGACCCCCGCATGAGCGCCCGTAAAAGCAGCAAAGGGGGCCGCGGTTTCATGTTCGTGTGGGGCGTGCCGATCGTGCTGGGCGCGCTGAGCGTGTTCGGCCTGCTGGCCGCCCTGCTCGGCACCGGCGCCTGGCACTGGGCGTCCTGGATCACGCTGACCATCCTGCTGGTGGTCATCGTGCGCTACTGGTGCTTCCCGCTGAAGCACTAGGCCCGGAAAAGACTGCCACGGGGGTGGGGTCCCGCCTCCCCATCCGGGGGCCCCGCTGCCCCCAGCCCCGCCGCCGGCCGCGCGACGCGGCCTTATTTGCCGAAGCGCTCGGGGTCCGGCCCCAGACGGGCGCCTTCCTTGATGCCGTCGATTGCCGCCATCTCGTCGCCCGTCAGTTCAAAATCGAAAACGTCGATGTTTTCGCGGATGCGGGCAGGCGTGACCGATTTCGGGATCACGATCAGATCGCTCTGCAAATGCCACCGCAGCGTCACCTGCGCGGGCGATTTGCCGTGCTTTTTCGCCAGTTCCAGGATGACCTTTTCCTTGGTGATGCCGCCTTGGGCCAAGGGGCTCCAGGATTCGGTCGCAATCCCGTGCTTGGCATGGAACGCCCGCAGCTCGCGCTGGGTAAAGCCGGGATGCAGCTCGATCTGGTTCACTGCCGGCACCACTTTGGACGACTCCATCAGCCGCTCAAGGTTGGCCTGGGTGAAATTGGACACGCCGATCGAACGGGCACGGCCGTCTTCCTTCATCTCGACCATGGCGCGCCAGGCGTCCAGGAACTTCGCGCTGCCCGCCACGGGCCAATGGATCAGATACAGGTCCACATACGCCAGGCCCAGCTTTTCCAGGCTCTCGTCCATCGCCTTGTGGGCATCGTCGTAGCCGTGCCGGTCGTTCCAGAGCTTGGTGGTCACGAACAGATCCTTGCGCGCCACGCCGGCCGCGCGCAGCCCGGCGCCCACTCCCGCCTCGTTGCCATAGATGGCCGCGGTGTCCACCGAGCGGTAACCGGCCGCCAGCGCCTCCTTGACGCTGGAGGAGGCCTGCTCGTCCGGCACCTGCCAGACGCCCAGCCCCAGTTGCGGGATCTTGTTGCCGTCGTTCAATTTCACTGCGGGTACTTTCGCCATAAGACCCTCCGAAGCTTGCACCGCGACACCCGCGCGGCGAATATGCGCCAGGTCGCGCAATCCTGGGCACAGCCCGGCCCACCCCAGGATTGAAGAGACAAAAAGCGGGCTTGCCGAGCTGCGCCCGCATCGCGATACCGGATCAACATCCCCCAGCAATGGTCCGCAAATACCAGGGGTTATCAGCCAAATAATAGCGCCCGTGTCCGATAATGGCCGTCACACGCCCTTGCGCCCCCCGGGCCACCCCTCGCATCCGCCCCCTTGCCCAGCCATGAACCCCTCTGACGCGCCCCCGAAGAACCGGGGCGGTTTTTCCACCCTGCGCACCCTTTTTCCCTACCTCTGGCCTCCCGGGATGACGGGGTTGAAGGTGCGCGTCGTCGCCGCGCTACTCTGTCTGTTCGCCGCCAAGGCGGCGACCGTCTACGTGCCGCTGATCTACAAGCACGCCATCGACGAACTGGGCAAAGGCGCGCCCGGCGCCGTGACGGTGCCGTTGGGACTGATCCTGGCCTACGGCACGGCCCGGGTGCTGTCGCTGCTGTTCTCGGAATTGCGCGACGCCATCTTCGCCCGGGTCGGCCAGCACGCCATTCGCGCCGTCGGCCTGCAGATCTTCCGGCACCTGCACGCGCTGGCGCTGCGCTTTCACCTGTCGCGCCAGACCGGCGGGCTGACCCGCGCCATCGAACGCGGCACCAAGGGCATCCAGACGCTGCTGTCGTTCCTGCTGTTCAACATCCTGCCGACGTTCTTCGAGATCGGCCTGGTCTGCATCGTGTTGTGGAAGATGTTCGACGTCTGGCTGGCGCTGGCCACCGGGGCGACGGTGATCCTGTACATGGCCTATACGCTTGCCGTTACCGAGTGGCGCGCCAAGTTCCGGCGCCAGATGAACGAAACCGACTCCGAAGCCAACACCAAGGCCATCGAGAGCCTGCTGAACTACGAAACCGTCAAGTATTTCGGCAACGAAGAGCACGAAGCGCGCCGCTACGACGCTTCGCTTACCCGCTACGAACGCGCCGCCGTGCGCAGCCAGGTCAGCCTGTCGGTCCTGAACGTGGGCCAGGCCGCCATCATCTCGGTCGGCCTGACGCTGGTCATGTGGATGGCCGCCACCGGCATCGCCGAAGGCCGCTACACGCTGGGCGACTTCGTCCTGGTCAACACCTACCTGCTGCAGCTGTACCAGCCGCTCAGCTTCTTCGGTTTCATCTACCGCGAAATCAAGCAGGCGATCATCGACATGGAACGCATGTTCGAACTGCTGGGCCAGGACCGCGAAGTGGCCGACCGCCCGGATGCCCGCCCCCTGCAGGTCGCTGGCGGCCAGGTCGAATTCCGGGACGTGCATTTCGGCTATGACGCGCGCCGCCCCATCCTGAAGGGCGTCAGCTTCACGATCCCCGCCGGCAAGACGGTGGCGGTAGTGGGCACGTCGGGCGCCGGCAAATCCACGATCGGCCGCCTGCTGTTCCGCTTCTACGACACCGATAGCGGCGCGATCGTGGTCGATGGCCAGGACGTGCGCGATGTCACCCAAGCCAGCCTGCGAGCGGCGATCGGCGTGGTGCCGCAAGACACGGTACTGTTCAACGACACCATCCACTACAACATCGGCTACGGCCGCCCCGGCGCCACCGACGCCGAAATCGAGGCCGCCGCGCGGCTGGCGCACATCCATGACCTGATCATGACCATGCCCGACGGCTACCAGACCATGGTGGGCGAACGGGGCCTGAAGCTGTCTGGCGGTGAAAAGCAGCGCGTGGCCATTGCGCGCACGATCCTGAAAAACCCCGCCATCTTCCTGTTCGACGAGGCCACCAGCGCGCTGGATACCCACACCGAACGCGAAATCCAGGCGAACCTGCGAGAAGTCAGCCAGGGCCGCAGCACGCTGATCATCGCCCACCGCCTGTCCACCGTGGCGGACGCGGACGAGATCATCGTGCTGTCCGACGGCCGCGTCATCGAACGCGGCCGCCATCCGCAGTTGCTGGCCCAGGGCGGCGTGTACGCCGGCATGTGGGCCCGCCAGCAGGACAGCGCCCCCGTCATCCCCACTGCCCCCGCCGATTGACAAGCCCGGCCGCCTGTCCGAAGATCGCACCCTTTTCCCAGAAAGCCCGCCATGCAGGATTCTCCCGCTACCCCTGAAGTCCGAGTCTGTGCCGGCGCCGAGCTCGTCAACGGCGGGCTGGGCGTGAAAGTGCCGGTGACCGATAGCGCGGGCCAGACCACCGCGTTCTTCGTGCGCTATCAGGACCGCGTGCATGGCTACCTGAACCGGTGCGCCCACGTGGGCGTCGAACTCGACTGGCAAGGCAGCTTTTTCACGCGTGCCGGCGACCTGCTCATGTGCGCGCGCCACGGCGCCACCTACGAGCCCGACACGGGCCTGTGCGTGGGCGGCCCCTGCAAGAACGGCCGCCTGGCCGTCTTGACCGTCAATGAACGCGACGGCGACGTCTTCTGGCAACCCGGCGGCAAAATCCGGCCTCGGGACGAGGCCGCCTGACGGGACCTGCCAGCGGCGCCCGCCCCTAGGCGCCGGCCACCGCCACCCGCGCCGGCTCCTGGCGCTCGGCATACCGGCGCGCCAGCACCGCGCACACCATCAATTGCATCTGGTGGAAAATCATCAGCGGCAGGACCACCACGCCCATCTGCGATGTGCCGAACAGCACGGTCGCCAGCGGAATGCCCGAGGCCAAAGACTTCTTCGATCCGCAGAAAACCAGCGTGATCTCGTTTTCCTTGGACAAGCCCAGCTTGCGGCTGCCCCACGTCGTGACCAGCAGCACGGCCCCCAGCAGCAAGGCATTGACCAGCACCATCGTGGCCAGGTCGATGGCCGGGAACGCGTGCCAGATGCCTTGGGCGACGGCTTCGCTGAACGCGGTGTAGACCGCCAGCAGGATCGAGCTGCGGTCCACCTTGGACAAGGCGCGATTGTTGCGTTGCGCCCAGGCGCCGATCCACGGCCGCAGCAGGCTGCCCACCGCGAACGGCAGCAGCAGCTGCAGCAGGATGCGGCCGGCATCAGCCAGCCCGTGCCCGCCGCCCTGGCGATGCAGCAGCACGGCCACCAGCAACGGCGTCAGCACGGTACCCAGCAGATTGGATGCCGTGGCCGCGCAAATGGCGCCAGGCACGTTGCCGCGCGCCATGGAGGTGAACGCGATGGACGATTGCACCGTCGACGACAAGGTGCAGACGAACAGCACGCCCAGCCACAGCGACGGCGTCAGCAAACCGGGGAACAGCGCCCGCAGCCCCAAGCCCAGCGCCGGAAACAGGATGAAGGTGCACGCGAGGATCAGCGCATGCAGGCGCACGTCCTTCACGCCCGCCACGATGGCGTCCGTGGACAGGCGCGCGCCATGCAGGAAGAACAGCAGCGAAATGGCCACGTTGCTGGCCACCATCATGAAGGACGCGCCCTTGCCCACCGCGGGGAAGAAGCTGGCGAACACCACCGTGGCGATCAGGATGAGCGTGAATTGGTCGGGCAGGAAGCGGCGCATGGCGGTCGGACGGTCGAAAAGTTACGGAAACTATAGGCGCGCCCCTTGCCATCGTGAAGGCCACTGATTACTTTAACTGTCATCGGAAATCCCTATGACAAACCCGCGCCATGCTCAATCCCTTGTGGCTCAAGACCTTTGCCGCCGCCGCGGCCGCGCCAAGCTTCACCGAGGCCGCCCGGCGGCTGGGGCTGACCCAGCCCACGGTCAGCGAACACGTCCGGCAACTGGAGCAGGCCGTCAACCGCCGCCTGTTCCTGCGCGACACGCATTCGCTCACGCTGACCAGCGACGGCCGCAGCCTGCTGGTGCACGCGGAAATCATCCTGGATGCCCATGAACGGGCTGAAAGGCTGTTCGACGCGCCTCGGCTGCGCGGCCGCGTCCGCCTGGGTACGTCAGACGACCTGGCGATGGGGCCGCTGCCCGACGTGCTGGCGGCTTTCCGCCTGGCCCACCCCGAAGTGGAGCTGGACCTGACCATCGGCGTCACCAGCGAGCTCTACAAGCTGCTGGACGACAACGGGCTGGACGTGATGATCGGCAAGCGCCGGCGCGGCGACCGCCGGGGACAGACCCTGCACAAGGAAGCCCTGCTATGGCGGGCCAAGGAGGGCTTGCGCATCGCCCCCGACGAACCCTTGCCGCTGATCCTCTTGCGCGAACCCAGCGTGACCCGCACGCTGACGCTGGACGCGCTGGCGCGAGCCGGCCGCAGTTGGCAGATCGTCTGCACCAGCACCAGCTACGCCGGCTGCCAGGCCGCCGCCCGCGCCGGGCTGGGCATCACGGTGCAGCCCTCGCACCTGTCCACGGCGGGCCTGGCCGCCCCCGCGGGCGCCGGCCAGTTGCCCGCCTTGCCGCAGGTCGAATTCATCGTCATCTCGGCCCCTGCGCCCAACAAGCCGACCCGCGCGCTCACCGAGATCCTGATGCGCAGCACGCTGACCTGAGCCGCCCTGCCCGCCAGGCGCTTATTGCGGCGCCGGGCGCGTGTGCCGCACGCTGCCTTCCAGCGGTTGCGGCTGCTTGAGCAGGTTCAGGATCGGGCACCACTGCTCCACCGCTTCGTGCACGGCGCGCACTGCCTGCTCATCCGCGGGCGACACGATATGCGCCGTGTAGCGAATATTGTGCGGAAAGAACGGCACCTTCTCGTAGCCCGGCTTGCCGCCGCGCGGGTCCAGGTCCCCTTCGATCTCGACTTCCAGCGATTCCAGCGGCAGCTCCAGTTCCGCCGCCTTGATCAGGAAGATGTGCGTGAGGCAACTGCCCAGCGAACCCAGCAACAGCTCTGGCGAACTCGGCCCCAGGTCGTAGCCCGCAAAGTCGGCCGGGCTGTCGCTGACCACCTGGTGATCCCGGATGCGGATGCGGCGCACCCCGCTGCGGCCCTCGGCGCTGACGTGCGCGCGCAGCTTCACGGGCTCCACGGTCTGCGGATCCCGCCCGTTGCGAACCAGGACGGCAGCGCGTTTCTGGCCCAGATACTCGTTCAACGTACTCATCTTGAAGACCTCGTCATGAAGGAAGTGTGCAAACAAACCTGTCCAAGATGATGGGCGGGGGGCACGCCAAGGGGAACTATCTTGTCGGAATATCCGGATTCCGCGCACTTATATGCCCCCCACTCATCGCGTCCGATTTTTTCCCCTGCCGCGCCTATACTCAACGCAATTGCGGAGGTATGCATGTGCAGCCACTACCAGACCTTGAAGGACGCCGAACTGCTGCTCAAGAAGTTCGGGGTGCGCGACAAGCCCGCGGCGCTTGGCATGTATGACGTGTGGCCCAAGCTTCAGGGGCTGTTCGTGCGCCGTCCGGTGGAGCATGACGCGGGCGATGACGCGGTACCGGAGCGCGAGGCGGTTCTGGGGCGGTGGGGGCTGATCAGCGCATCTACCCGTTCCGACGGACTGAACGATGCCGGCAAGCTGTCGACATTCAATGCGCGCGATGATCAAGTCGCCCGCGCCTTCACATTCCGCGGCGCATGGCAGAAAGGGCAACGCTGCATCATCCCGGCCGAGGCGATCTTCGAACCGGATTGGCGCCCCGTCGACGCGGGCCTCAGCATGAAGTCCGTCGCGACGCGATTCACCCGCGCCGACGGCGCGCCGATGGGCATCGCCGGCCTATGGGACCACTGGCACGATGCCGCGGGCCAGCGCCAGGAAAGCTACACCATGCTGACGGTCAATGCGGACGATCACCCCCTGTTCAAGCATTACCACCAGTCGGGTAAGGAAAAGCGCATGATCGTCATCTTGCCCGAAGGCGCCTACGGCGACTGGCTGACGGCGCCGGCCGAGGCGGCGCGCGGCTTGCTCGTGCCCTTCCCCGCCGACAAGCTCGTCGCGACGCCGATGCCGTAACCGGCTCGCGCGCCGCTGCCCTTTTTCCAGCTGACCGGACGCGCTATCCCGGCCACGCATGGAAGGGCCGCTTATGACTCCTGCTGATTGGATGCCGGCGTGCCCACCGGCTCTTCGGGTTCCAGTTCGGCCAGTTCTTCCGGCTGTGCTTCGTCTTGGGGAAGGTCGGATTCATCGTCCGCATCTTCTGGAAGATCCAGTTTCCTCTGTGAATCGGGGTGCTCGGGTTCAATGGGCGGGTTGGGTAGGGGTGTGGTCATGTCGCTCACCTTGATCGGCCAAATGGCCGCCCGATTCTCCGCAAGAAGCGCTCCCGACGCGGAGCCCCCTTTCAGGACTCAAGGCGACCGCTGCGGCAAGGCAATGGGTGCCCGATCCATAATGATGGGTTTCTAGGGGAATACCGGGGAACTATCTTGTTGAAATATAAGGATCTCGGGCTTTTATATGCCCCGTCATTCCCCCTTATCTTCCCCGATTTCTTCCCTGGAAGTGCTGTATAACCATACAGTCATGTCCTACTTCAAGCCCATGCCCCCAAAGCTCGGCGGGTGCTGGACCTGTACCCACTGGCACGGTGAAACCACCGACCAGGGGCGCAGGCCGTACTGCTCTAGCGCGCGAATAGATCAAGTTGTAACCTGTTGTCCCGTTACGCTTGATACTGATATATGGAACATGATGACCTGACTCCCATAAATAGCTACGAAGACGCGATAAGTGTTGCGAGAAGTTGGGCGCACGAGCACGACATGGCAGTCCGAAATTTTGAGAACTTTGCTCGAAATTGGTATCTTCAGACGCCGCCTCAATCTAGGGTCAGACTGCACCTGCGGGGGAGTCTGCGGTCGTTCAGTTCAGTCTGCAAACACTATGCGGCAGAGTGGAATCGGCATGCTGTTCATTTTGCTGATCTCGCGAGTAGCTGGAACCTAGAAACCGTTAAGCATCTAGCCGTCTTCAATGTAGCTGGAATCGCAGGAGCTGCAGCCCTCCTAACCAATGCTAACTACTCGAGTCAGCTAACTACCAAGCTATCCCTCCCCCTATTTGCCATTGGGTTGATCCTGGCTCTCGTCACATTCTGGACGAACATGCGCGGATATGCGCTTTCCTACCGCCATGCTGAAATGCAGAGACGCATTGCTGGGACCGCAACATCATGGCACCACGTCGAGGATCTCTTGAAAAATCACGAAGCAAAGTTCAAACCTTCTGATTGGTTCGCAATTGCTGAAAGAACTGGTTGGTCCTCAGCAGCATTCGGAATTGCCGGGGTAACTGCGTTGGCTATTTCGCTGCTGCGGTGAGAGCTCTGTTAACCATCGAATTTGCAGCCACTACCTGACTGAAAGACTCATTTTTCTAGGGTCAATCGGTCTTAGATGCGCTGCTGACGGCCACACGAGGTGCTGCCAATAGATAAAGTGCCGGGAATGCACACTTGGCCCTTCCCCAACATCCCGCCCGAACTGTTCGAGGCCCTTTCCCCTGACGACAAGCGCCTGCTGGAAGCACTGACGCTGGTCTACTTGGCCCACGTCCAGCAGCGCCCGCGACCGTCGCCCATCACTGCGGACTGATCCTATACTGGCCCTTCCATCGGGAGGGTTCCATGTGCAGCCATTACCAGACCTTGAAGGACGCTGAGCTGCTGCTCAAGAAGTTCGGCGTGCGCGACAAGCCTGCCATTCTGGGACAGTACGACATGTGGCCCAGGTATCAAGGCGTGTTCGTTCGCCGGCCGGTGGAGCATGACGCAGGCGATGACGCGGTCCCCGAACGAGAAGCCGTCGTCGGCCGCTGGGGATTGATCAGTTCTATGACTAAGGCGGAAGGGCTGAAAGATGCCGGCAAGTTGTCCACCTTCAACGCACGCGACGACCGGGTGAAATCGGCCTTCACGTTTCGAGGGGCCTGGCACCGGGCTCAACACTGCATCATCCCGGCCGAGGCGATTTTCGAACCGGATTGGCGAGCAGTCGACGCAGGCCTGAGCAAGAAGTCAGTCGCCACCCGCTTTACTCGCGCAGACGGTGAGCCCATGGGCATCGCCGGCCTTTGGGACCGATGGCACGACGCAGCTGGCCAGCTCCAAGAGAGCTACACCATGCTGACCATCAACGCGGACGAACACCCTCTCTTCAAGCACTACCACCAATCGGACAAGGAAAAGCGCATGGTCGTCATTCTGCCCGAGGGCGCATACGGCGACTGGCTAACGGCGCCAGCGCAAGAGTCGTGGGATTTCCTCGTGCCCTTCCCCGCCGACAGGCTCATCGCCACGCCGATGCCTAACGAATAGGCTTCAGCTTTTGACGCGCTCATAAAGCTGGATGGCCTTAGCCAGGGATGCTTCCATCCCGTGGCGCGTGCCATTGCCCGCCCACACTTCGAACTGCCAGCGGGCTTGCGCAAACACGCGGCAAATGGTCCAGCCGCCTGGGCCTGCCCAGTAATACTCGTCGCGCTGCGCCCACTCCCCAAGATCCGCCATATTCCGTCCCCGTCGGCCATAAAGGGGGCCGAATTGCGCGAATTCTAGGCGCGATTACACTGTATGTCCATACAGTAGTTTTCCGGCACATCATGCTCTGCACCGTCACTCGCACCCACCATCTCGGCCAGAAGCGCCACGATCGCGATCCAGGCCCGATCATCACGGGCACTGTGCGGATGTACTCGGTCACTCGGGACGACATGAAGCGGTCCATCCGTGTCATGACGCTGGACGGCCTGTTGAAATTCGGTGCGACCGACAAGGGAGCCATCCCCGATCTCCTAGAGCCCGCGCTACTGACCTTCTCGTCCGACCGCGGCATGATGGTCTGCGGGTTCGAGGAAATCGACGGCCGGCGCTACTACCAGGGATGGTGGATGCAGTGGGTCAACAATTAAAGCCAGTACATTTCTTGTGACATTTGTATACTATTTATTCTTTCACACACAAATGGTCAGAGCGATGAGTCAGAAGCAGGAAGAGATTGCCCTTGATTTGCACAAAAATGACGTCCCGCGAGAGAGTTTGACTTCTAAGGTGGCAAGTGTAATTACTGTCATCTTGCTATTCGCTGGCCTGTTGGCAGTCATCTTTGCCGAAGACCTGCCGAACAAATTCACTCTGGGCTCAGCAGCATTTTCCGTCGCTGGAGTATTTCAAGTAATGCGCCGTCCCAAGAAAGACGTGTCTGATTGGGCATTTGCCCTCGGCGGTTTAGCATTGTTCGGCTTGTCCATAGCCGCCGGCGCGCTCAAGCTGCTCGGCTGAAGTGGCAAACCAGTAGTCGAAGTCCCGCAACGGGAGTTGGTTCATTCCGCACCCAAGCGACAACTGCTGCGTTGCCAGACGGGCCGCTAACTGCGCAGTCAATCGCCGGATATTAGCCCTGAGGGCGAAATAAGATGATCGAGCAGCTGGATCAAGTTCGGCGCGGGTCCATCAGCCCCGCCGATCTCCGGATCGTCCGCGAGCGCCAGCCCTGGAACCCCGATGTGATCGCCCTGCTTTGGGAGGTCAAGCGGATGCGTTCCGAATTCCTGCGCTGGCACCAGGTGTCGAACGACATCAAGCGGCCCACCGGGCTGATGGGCGACATCTACGATTAACTGCGGGAACGATTGGCTGTGGAGCCGTGCGTGGTGGAGCGCGACCAGGACACCCAGGATCTGATGGAAGCCCCGAATAAGCTGCGCAAGGGAATGGCGCCGCGGTGATAGGGTCCCAGGCCCCGCATACCGGATGATATTATTCGCGGCTAAATCGCAGGCATAGGATGAAGACATGGACGCAGAAATTCTCATCAGCGCGCAAAAGGTCGACTTGTCCGAGGACGAACTACGCGCGGCCGTGGCCCATCTACAGCAACTTCGCTCAATCAAAGAGTCGGACGCCAATCACGCGGAACTGGCAGCGGAGATCATCCGGTACCGTCAGGTTGAGTTCGCGATTCGAGCGACCATTGAACCGTATTGATCATTCGCCGCTACGCTTGCTTTGAAGGGCCAGCCTCATTACTGAGGTGGCAACTTTCGGTCCCATCGAATGCCTTCTCGAACAAGCCTCGCAGGGCTGCCCGCATAGACAGAGTTTGGTCGGGCCAGACGTTTCGACACATAGGACTGCGCTCCGACTACGCAACCGTCGGGAATTGCGCTGCCTTTGGCCACGGTGACCCCCTCCCCCAGCCAAACATGTTTTCCAATTTGCACGTCTCGAGCAGAGTTGATTCGCGAATTGTCAGCCAAATCGTAGATTGGGTGTTCGTCTGACGTTCTAAGATAGATGCCGCTGGAGAACATACAGTCTTCCCCGACTAGCAGAGCCTTCCCCTCCATTGCAAATAGGTGCGCGCCGACCATGCTGGTGCCGTTCCCAATGGATATCTTGGAACCATTTTGCCGCAAGTGAAGAGACCCGCGTAGATGGCAGCGCGCGCCAATTTCCAGCAGGTTGCCGTTTCCCGCGAAGACGATATGCATGTTCCGCAACACCGACCTTTCTCCGATGCGCAGGACGTTTCCGTTTCCTTCTATCTTGATAACGACAGAAGGATCAATCTGCGATGACGGATGGACATCGAGGACGTTGTCATCCCCAATCTGCATGAGGTTTGGGTGTTCAAATTGCATTTGCATTGCTCTGGAATGGCTTGGACATTCGGATTCTAGCCGCAGGACGCCCCGCGCCCCTGCACTACAATGACGCCCAAGCAAACCTACACGCCGTCACCGCCGAATGATCAAGGCCCAATCCATGTCAAAAACCTCCGAGTGGGGGCTTTACCAGGTCTCCTGCAGAACACTCCCGGACGTCCGCTCCAGGGATGATCTGATGCAATCAGTGAAATTGGCTATTGCTGCCAATCGATGGGGTGATGTTGCGGCCCTGGGCGCCAAATGCGTCCAATCCACTCCTGATTGGGTCCAGGGCTATGTCTTCCAATTTGATGGCTTTTTCCGCCTGGGGCTGTATGTTGCGGCGGCCCGGGTGTTGGAGGAAGCGCGGGCGGCAATTGGCGACAATGAGCAAGTGTTTGTCCGTCAGTTGGCACTGTCAAACAGCCTATTTCGATGGGACACCACCCTTGAGCTCTGTCGGCGCTCACCATCCCTTGCCAAGGTCCCGGGCGCAGTTCCTATCGCGTTCTTGGCTGCTTTGCACACTAAGGCTTTTGACGTCTGCCGTTCGATTCTGGAGCCGGCTGCCCTGCCCCCAGATAGACTGAAGCACCTTGAGGCAGACCTTGATCGCGACGAGAGAGATTGGACTGAAATTCAGCCGATCCTGGAACGCGAAATCTCGGCGAAGCGCCCTTTAGCGGAAGTACTTAACAAGCAGGATTTCCGGCTAATTCCTGCCTTGGCTTGGCGCCTGTATTTAGATGGTCGGCGCGACGTCGAGTTCTTCCTTTTCGCAACCACCACCATTAGCGAAGAGATCGACTCGAGCCCAAGGCTGATGTTTCTGAGGCAACTCGCCAATCTTCATCACCCCGAGAACCCAGAGTTTGCGCGAAGGGCCGCTCGTGCGCTAATTCAGAAAGGCCGAACCCTCGAAGCATTTAACGTCTTGACCCCGCTTGTCAGGTTTCAGAGGCACGACCCTGAATTTCTGAAATTATGGCTTCGTGCGAGAGACGCAGCAGGGGAGCGTCCTTTGGCATCAGAATTGGCTCACACACCCATTTCAATAGATCTCTCGGCCACATCCGAAGATGACTTCAGCAAATTTGAAGCTCTCCGAACAGCCAATTCCGCAAAATGGGCCGGGGACGCCGTTACTTACGGTTCTACCGTAGCGAAACTAGGGTTAGGTGCCTGGTCTGAAGCCATCGGAAATTGCTTCAACCGCGTGCCGTTCCCTGCACTTCATCACGCAAATCGAACGCCCAAGGTCGCGCTGTGCATATCTGGCCAGTTGCGAAGCTTCAGCTCGAATTGGCCGTCTATTAAGAGCAATTTTGTCACGTCCCTATCGGCTGACTTGTTTTTTCACACATGGGACAAACAGTCAATGACGCCTCCAAGATTCGCGCGCATCAACAGATTTTTACCAGACGAAGTCGTGGCAAGACTGCCGGCGTACCTGCATAATCCACCTGAATTCAAGAAGAGATTTCCGCGGACGTTCGATCAGATCATCGCCCCTATTCTAATTAATGTCGACCATCAGACATTGGCCACGATGACTGAAGCGCAGGCCATTGTTATTGAGTCGGAAGACTCATGCAGCGACATCGCAAATGTACCCGATCGACTGCTCTTCAATGGCAAGGCCAATCAGGTAAAAATGTTCTATAAGACCCACGCTTGCGACCTGCTAAGACGGCAGCAAGAGATCAAAGAGAGATCCGCCTACGACGTGGTCATTAGGATGCGCCCCGATCTGGACATAGCAGTACCGCACCTAGAACACTATGTCCAAGACTGCGTGACAAACCCGGGCAGGATCTACACGTCATACCTAACGGCAGATGGTTGCGGCGACCAGTTCGCCATAGGTTCGGCATCCGCCATGCAAGTCTATTCGTCCATATGGGACTACTTGAAGGAGCACCGACGTTTCGATTACTTGCCGGGATTCATTGATACCGCTGCAGAAACGCTTCTCGGGCAGCACCTCCAAGCTCACGGAATTGAAGTGCGCTTGATTCCCACGGTTCGTAACAGCCTAGTAAGTGATCTTGTGGTTCACCACATAGATATCCAAAATACACTCTCCCAAGACATTCATGACGGCCAGAATTCTCAGGAAGTCATGCCATTTTTTGAAGCCTATGCAGCTTGGCACAAAAGCCAAAGAATCTCGCTATCATCATAAGACACTATGAATACTACTCAGAGCGCTAGCGCAGGTTACGTGGACGAAGACGAAGCATCCGATCGTTGTATCAGACCCGGCTGGTACATCTTCCAAGATGGGACCATGCGCGGGGCGTATGGATCGCTATCGCCCTTCTCCTCCGAGGAAGAGGCGCAGGCGGCCATTTCTGGGCAGCCGGCGTAGCGCTAGGGCGTCGCGCCCAGGCCTTTGATGTACCCCTGAAGGCCATTTACTTGGTCAGCCCATCGAGCAGCATCTTTTCCCAGCTGCTCATATCGTCCGACACACGACCCAATAATTCCGATCCAGTCGGGGCCGGCAGCATCAAGTCCGCCGCCGGCGCTGGCAGTTTCGGCGCGCCGCTGGGCAAGCTGCCGGAGCAGCCCATCAATCCGGCCACGCTGAGCAGCAACAATCTTTTCAGCAGCCTCTCGCGCCAGGACGGCGCCGCGGTGTTTGGCATCAGCACGGTCCCTTTCCTCCTGCCATGCGCGCTCGATGGCGGCCTGGCGCTTCTCGATTTCGGCCTGTTTGGCATCTGCACCGGCTTGGTACTGGGCAGCGCCGTACCAGCGCACGCCCAGCATGGCGCCCACCACCAGTACCGCGCCGATCAGATATGGCCAAGCGGCGCGCGGAATCATTTCGGCAGGCCCGTTTCACACAGCGCCCGCTCCGTAGCACGTCGCGTCACCAGCCCGGGCAGAATTTTGCCGTCCGCCCATACCCATTGCGGTTTACCGCTGTCGGCTTGGTTCATGGCCTTGCACGCGCCGGCCCACTGCCCAGCGTTGAATCGTCGCGCGGTCATCGATCGGCAGTAGGCGCCAACGCCTACGTTGTAGGCGAAGCTCACGGCGGCGGCAGTCTGGTTTGTGTGCCCGGCGAGACCGGGCGTGCAGGCCAGCACACCTTGCGCATGTTCGACCAGATCCTGATCCAGCAGCGCGGTGCATTCTTCGGGCGTGTATGGCCTGCCAAGCACCGCCGTTTTGGTATGGCCGGCGCACGCGGTCACGATACCGATAGGGTCCTTGTACCCGCGCAAGATCACGCCTTCAAACTTCGGGACGATGGATAGCAGGATCGCCGCGGCGCCGGCGCCCACAGTTCCCTGTAGGGTGCGCTTAGTTCCGGTCTTCATTGGTCAGCCTCGGCTGGGAGATAACGCGGGCGATTGCCGCGCAAAGGGAGAAAAGGCCCGCGCCTATCACGATCAACGGCGGTTTGCCTGTCAGCCACAGATTCATGCAAACCTCGATGGCGGATAGCAGTGCGGCCAGCAGCGCCAAGCGCACGCTCCAGAGTCGGGGAAACTTGCGGCGCCAGCCCTGGATCATGTTCATTTGAGATAGTCCTTGGCATGCTTGATGAACATCCAGAACAGGCCCAGCAGCATTGCCCAGGTGCTCCCCTTGAGCAGGTGGGTGATGACCTCGCGGCGGATCTGCTGACGCTGCTCTTCACGGGCAATCAGTAGCTCGTGATAGCGCCGGTGCCCGTCAAAATCACCACCGGGGAACGCGGTCTTGACCGCCGACGACAAGGCCAGCATTTCCCGGCGCAGCGCTTCCATTTCGTTCTTGTTCTCAGCATGGTGAGCGGCCATATCCAGCCGCTCTTCCTGCCGCCATTGCTGGATCTGGGCTTGCAGCGCCTGAACATCGGTGCCGCGCCCAGGGTCGATCACGGGCGCCCCTCCAGCGCGGCCAATCGCGATTCCAAAGCTTCGTTCTTGGCGGCCAACTGCTGCACGGCGCGGATCAACGGCGCGATGAATTCGTCATAGCCAAGGGATTGGACGTCACACCCACCATTGACCGTGTGGTCCTGGAAACCACCAAAGTCCACACCGAGGCGGTCGGCCACTTCCTTGACCTCCTGGGAAATGAGGCCATGGTGGAAGCGTTCGCGTTTCTTGCTTCCATCCTTGGGGGCACGCCGCGTCCGCTTTTCGAGAAGCGGGCGTCCCTCACCATCCGTACCGACCTCTTCGTCGTATTCCTCGGTGTAGTCTTCGCGCAGGTCCCACTTGTAGTCCACTGGCCGAAGTGCCTTGATGAAGTCCAAACCAAGCGCAGTATCCCTGACGTCGTCTTTGTCACGGCGATCTGATCGGTTCTGGACAGTCCCGTATACGTATGTGGTAGTCGCGCTGTTCCCGATTTGAACCTGATTGCTGCCGGACACCGCTGCATCAAAACCAAGGCCCGTCGTGTTATTAAGGCCGACGTGGTTCGTTCCATCTTGCAGCAACCGCAGCGAACGCCGTCCAAGGGCGGAGTTCTGGCTTCCTGTGGTTTCAAACTGCAGCGCATCGGCGCCAAGCGCTACGTTGTCGGTCGCCGTGGTCAGTTGCCGGCCCGCTCGAAATCCGATGAGACTATTGACAGTCGCCGTGGTCATGAAGCGTCCTGCTTCGAACCCGAGTGTGCTATTCCCCGAGCCGGTAGAGAGATTCTCCTGGCTACGCGATCCAACTGCCGTATTGCTAGCCGCTGTGGTCGCCGCCTGCAACGTGCCCGAGCCAAGCGTTGTGTTGTCCGAGCCTTCGGTAACGGTTTGCTGGGATGCGCTACCAACCGCGGTATTTCTTTCACCAATAGTCAAATCGCGCAGCGAATGCAATCCAATTGCGACGAGGCCGCCCACATTTACGTTGGAAACCATTGCCTCAAAGCCGATTACGACGTTACTGCTTCCGGCCTTAAGCGCATTTGCGCTCCCTGTTCCGATGACTACGTTCTGGCTTGCATTGCGGATAGCGCGAGCGGTAAATGCGCCGATCGCCGTGTTGTTGGTGCCCGTCATCCCCCCCGGATTACCTTCCCCACATAAAGATCGATAGCCAACTCCGGTATTAGCCGCCCCACGGCAAAAGTCCAACGCAAAAGCTCCCACTGCCGTGGTCGACCCGAAATCAGCTGCCGGACCAGGATTTCCGATTGCCCGATGTCCAACTGCGACATTGAAGCTGCCAAGCTGCAGCTCCGCGCAGGCTTCATTACCGATGGCAGTGTTACCTTCTCCAGTAGTCATGCCCCCAAGCGCAGCATGCCCCACTCCGGTATTGCGTACGCCAGTCGTGAGCCACTCTAACGCGATCGAACCAATGGCGGTATTCCAACCGTTTATCGCTCGGTACAACGCTTGAAAACCGACCGCAGTGTTATTCCCTTCAGGGCCTTCATGTGACATGAGCGTTCGAGAGCCAACAGCCACGTTGTTCCCGCTTGTCGTGACGTTCTGCAACGCCCGAGGTCCCAGGGCAACGTTGTTCATACCGGTTGGAACCGCAGTAGGCGACGTTAGCGAAGGAACTACATGGGCACCCCCATTGGAAAAAGCGTTATAAGCACGAACCTGCTCTGGAGTGGAGCCAAGACGTAAGCGCCCATTCACCATATTGATGATCACCGCGGCCGAAGTCGTGCTGCCAGGCGCGAGCACGGTGAACTTGTCAAGCCAAGTGATGGGTTGGGCGACGCCGTCAAATGTGATCGAGACACCGTTGTCGGCGGGCGCTGGCCCCTGGGCGCCCTCGTACTCGTAGAAAAGCGTGTAACGCTCCTGCACGCTGGGCGAGCCCGACGACCCGCCCCGGCGCCACCATTCCGCGTTGTCGAACTTGAGCACCCCTGGCCCGTAGTACGCCGCCGTGTATCCGAGCGCCATCGGAGTAGACAACCGGTACTCGCCCTCGGGGACGTAGATAACGTCAGAGGCTAATTCCGCGCTTTGGAAAGCCGCATCATTGATCGTGGTTCCGTCTCCGACGGCCCCATGCACCAACACGTCTACCGGCAGGCGATAAGACAGCTCTTGGCGAAGCGCTGCGTCCCCAACTGACACGAACGAGGCCCCTTCTGTGCCCCAGTCTCCTGAAGTCGTGTAAGGCAGATCTAGGGCAGCGCCGGCGCGGTACAGTTCACCATCCTTGCGGAAGATCTGATTCCGAGATGTGATCTGCAGACCGGGCGCATAGTCCCCGATATCCTCGTAGCCGGACGAGATCAGAAACTGCTGAAATGCTTCGCTCGATGCTTCAAGAAAGCCTCTGAACTGTCTATCCATTCCCGTCCACGAGAGGCGGACTTTGCCAAGGCGATCAGTCCAATTCTCTGCGGTCGGGTCGTTCAGCGCCCTATCGAAGTTCTCTGCGTTGTCGTAAAGGTCCTTGACCGCAGGACTGCCTAGCGGGTTTCCGGTGTTGTAGGTCGTCATTCTTTGGCCCAATAAAAAAGGCCCCTCGAAAGGGGCCTGGGTTGAAGCTGGATCAGTTATGCGGGAGGAAATGCGTTGTCAGATGCGTAGACGCGAGCGTCATAGTTCACGGCGGAGACAGACACCTCAAAGTCTCCTCTTGGACTTACAGCCGTTATCAGGGCTGGGAAGGCGAAGGTCTCAGACTTGCCGAAATACAAGTGGGGCAGCTCTTGACTAAGGTTGATAGCCGGCCACGGATTGGGGACTGTGGCTATAACTTCGTACGCATCTGCTCCGGGAGATGCTGTAAACGGCCCGATCATCCTCCCATCGGCGCGTCGGTATGCAACGATATGCTGCGCCCCAGCCTCCCACACTAGAGGCTCACTGCTGCGCATCACAGCTAGGCCCGAAGCTCCATCCCGCATCGCCACCAAAAGCGCACTTTGCCCATACCCCGGGTCGGACCCAAACAACGCAACTCGATCAAGGTAGTTGCTGTTCAGGGCGTCCAGCTCGGTGGAAAATGAATACTCCTTGCGGCGGTAGAAGAGCTCGCGCCGCCGGCGCATGCCGATTCGCCATGCTCGAGTACGATCCGTCACACCATCAATAGTGACCTTTTCGACCTTTGCGCCCACGTCTCCTGGCAAACGGCAGGGCACAGTCTCTTTCGCCCAGGTTGTAGCGTTGGTGTACTCCACATCCACCCCGTCGTAATCGGTGATTTGTGAATGCGCAGTGATACTTCGGCGAAGTGATGTTGACATATTCTGTGGCGAATACGACTGCTCCCAGGACTCTAGGACATCTTCCCGGACAGGACGCACAAGGCCATCTCCACACGTGAACTCGCCCATGCCGGCGCCGAATGCTGTTTGCAACGCCTCTTTAACGGTCGTCGCGTCGAACACGAAATCCAGGGTGTCTCCTCGGTCGGTCCAGATTGAATGCAGCCGAACCATTTCTGTCATGTCAATCTGGTCATCCGGTACGCCCGACGAATTGAGGATGTGCCTTGCGAAAGCACTAATATCTCGAGTCGGTTGCGGCGCCGACCACGTCCCATTGGGCAGTAGAGTAGGCAGCACACGTGTGGGCGTAACGTTGATTTGGTTCTCGCTTTGCGCGCCGAGCTTGCCGCCGCTGCGCAGATTGACAGAAAGCGTGGTCCAATTCGGATAGCGCCAGTAGTCCGGCAATCGCGCTTTCAGACCGTACCATTGGCACTTGTCTTGAACTTGCGTACTGGTGGACTGCGCCCCGACACGACGCACGCGCACGGCGGGCGCCATGGGGGAGATAACGAACTGTTCGGTAAACCCGATTTGATCGACCGTGGCATCGGAAAACGTGCGGGAAATGGTCACGCGCGGGCCGCCGGCAGCATTCCGATATTGGTATTCAACGCCAACGGATCGCGGCTCGATATCCCCCTCGTCAGAGAGAAAGCAAAGCCCATTCGGGAAAAACACATCGAGTTCTATTAGTCCCGTGACTTGCCCCGGCGGGGTAGCGATAAATTCGCTGGACCACTCGCCGTAAACGACACCGCCGGCAAAGCGCACACGATCGGTCACAGTGCCGGTTTCGAACGACCCGGGGTCTACGATTATCGAAACCGGGTCAAGGGCCATTATGGTCCTGGCGATATCGGATCCAAAATAGTAGGTCAGGACCGGCCCGGGCGTGACACGCACCGGTACAAACCCCTCTTGCACATCTTCTTCAAATTGAAGGGTGTAGCGGCCGGCGCCGAGCGTCGCGACCACCTGATTAACGCGCCATTTGATGGTAGCGCCAAAAAGGCCGACGTAGATCACCGCGCCGACAGTGACGGACGGCAAATGGCCGAAGTACCCAGTAAAACGGCTGATCACGTAGCCCGGCGCGCTTTCCGTAGGGTCGACCGAATGATCGCCAATTGCGTATTCGCGCCCGTACTCGATTGCGATCTGCGTTCCCACGCCCCAGCCCGGCGGGAATTCCCCATCCGATCGAGTTATCGTCGCGCCGGACAAAGAGTAGGACGCCGCATCAGAGTTGTCCCGGTTCGCCGGCTCCGTGGTCATTTCGAGCCCAGCCGTACCCGACGACGTTCCTCCCACCTCTGTGGTCGTGTGCCAAATCTGGGCGGCCTCTATGCTGGATAGATCGGTGTTGGGCGGATGCACCCCATACGAAGCGTCTCCTCCCAGCTGATTAAAGGGCGTAGACCCGACGCGAACATTTTCATCCAAGACCTGGTAATCGCCGGGGCCGATGTTCGCCAGGAAGACAAGCCACTGCTCGCGCTTATTGACGAAGTACCGGCGCGGAGGTGTTAGGTAATCCACGAATCGGCGATACGTTCCGGCCGGCTCTGGCACCGCGCTAGCCAACTTCGCAGTGTTGGCCTTGCCCTGCGACGCTTTCAGTTCTGTTCCCTGCGGCGTCTCCGTAGATCCCGTCGCTCTCGCTCGCCCGCCCAGGAAGCTAAAGAGCTTGCCGATGATAGACCCAAGCGCTTTGAAGATGCCACCCATTGGGACGATATTGACACGAAGCACGGCATTCGACGGCAACGGCTTATCCCAGAGCTCGCGCGGGAAAGGCTCGTCGCCGAAGTACGCGGCAAAACGCTGCACTTCGTACTGGCGCCACGTCGGAATCGTGGAATCTAGATAGCCTTCAAAATGACCGTTCCAGTCCAGCGATTCCACGCAAACATCTAGGGCCGGCGCCGAGTAGATTTCAATCCGCATAGTAGACAACCTTGGAATACCTTGCTTCGAATTGGGCGACCCTGGTAAGGCATGGCCCGGTGGGCTTGTCCGTCTCCAGGATTCGGAGGCCACCGTTGGCCTCGACCACCAAGCCGACGTGCACGCACACGCGACCATGCCAAGCGGTGGCGACGTGACCCGGTGCCGGGGGAGCGTCGTTCATGTGATGGTCCCGCGCCACACGGGCGACTTCTCGGGTTATGACTGGTATCAAGCCCGGCTTTGCGTCCGCGCATTCCGGAAGCAACCGCGCCCCGTACAGAGCAACCCGCGCATCTCTGACCAATCCGTAACAGTCGTACTCCTCCGGCCCGCGCCCGCCCTCCACGTATCGCGTAAGCAAGAAGTGTTCTAGGGTCATAGATAGCGAATGCCGGGTGCGTTCTGCGCGGTGTAAAGTTCCCGCGGCCAGCGCCGATTTAGCACGTCGAAGAAGCCCGCACTCAACTGCGCCTCGCCATCCTGCAGGGAACCGCCAATGAGGTCCATCACATATGGCCGCCGTGCCGGCTGGCTTTTGTTACTCTCGAGATACTCGCGATACGTGATCTTTACAGCCTCGCCCGTCTCCAGCGCTTGGTCAAAGTACTTCTGGACCAGGCTGTTGACGCCGGCGACGCCGAAGTTGAGCGTCTGCACTCCAGTGGTGTTCTTAGAAGGCAAGGAGAGGGACAAGGAACCAGCTTCAAAAAGCATTCCGCTCAGCACGTGATCTTCGAATCCGGAACAAATGCGTATCGGCGGCTGGCCGGCGATCGCGATCTCAAGGGTCGGGATGATCAACTCGCCAGCAGGCGCGCTTGCATAAATCTCAGCCAGGGTACTCATGCTTCAGGCCACTCCCGGTTCATAGCAAGATCAAAGATCTCTGGATTAGCCAGAAAGTCCGGGATCAATAGCCACTCATCGGGGAGCAATGGACGCTCCCACACTTCGAGCGTGGCCGAGTACTGCCACCTGTCAACGCCCCAGGCAGTGGGACCGTTGTAGACGCCAGAAATACGACATACCAGGGCGACATATCCAAGCGGATGACGCAGGTAGATGTTGAACCATTCCGTCCCGTCCTTGAGCGTCTCCTTGTACCAAAGTTCAAACAGGCGGGCCTGCGCACTGGTCATGACCCACGTCGCAGACCTCATCACGGGAACCGAACTGAACTTGCGTCGTTGCCGAGACCGACCCGATACCATGCTCGTTCGCTGGTTGGGCGAAACGACCGAGTACTGGTTTGGCGCCCACAGAGGCGCCGGTAGCTCAGCGGGGTAATTTATATTGGTTTGCATCCCTACCGCCCTTGACGCGTTGAGCCATACGTCGTCTCGATGGCTTGTGACATTTCGCCGCCGCCGCGGATATCGGCCACAAACGCGTCGATGGTGAGGAACTGTCCGTCACGAGTCTGTGAGACTTCGCCCGCGCGCGACCGATCCTCGATCAGGTTGATATTGACCATCGGCCACCCCTGCGCCGAGCCTTCGCCACCCGCGGCTTCACGGTTGCTGACGATCTCTCCTCGACGGTTGGGCAGCATGAATTGCTGGCCGTTTGCCGCGTTGAACACCTCCGGCGCCCCGTTCTCGTTGATCCGGTACATCTTCGCCGCGTCCACACCGCCGCCGTATAGACGACCGCCACCACCGGCTAGGGCCAGACCTTCCGCCAATCCCACGGTGGATGCAATGCCAGCCATGGCAGGCGCAGAGTTAGCGCCAAAGGATGCGAGTGATGCCAACGCTGCGGGGATCGCCCAAGCATTCGCCAGCACGGCAGCTTGCGCGACGCCGAATGCAGTGGCCGCGGCGCCGGCGGCCTTGCCCATGATCAGGTTCTTGACGTACTGAATGCCCATCTGCACCAATGCGGCTACCCCCTGCTTAAGAATGGCACCGGCAAGAGCTTTGATCGCGTCCTCACCACTGGTTGCGCCTGTGGCGATACCAACTAAGGTGTCTGTCGCGCTAGCCCCGAGCTGGTCCAGGCTGGACATCAGAAGTTCATTCCAACTGGATTGGCGCCGGAAATTCTCCTCCTGAAGAACGCGGGCCTTTTCGTCGTAGGCCGTCTCGGCTTGAGCCTTCAACTCCAGATAGCGCTGATCCTCCAACAACTTGGCTTCATTCAGCTTGCGCAGGTTCTCGATCTGAGCCTGAAACTCCATTTGCGCTCCGGCAATCGGGTCAACCTGGCCGAGCAGCTTCTTGTTCTGCTCCGCTTCGTTAACCTTGCCGATCGCGCGCGCTAACGCCTCAACTTGCGCCACCTGTTCGGGCGTAGCGAAGGGGTTCAACGCCGCCTTCGCCTTCACTACCTCCAGCTCAGTTCCGGCCAGACCTGCTTCGTAGAGGGCCGTCGCCAGACCGTCGATAACCTTCTGGTTCTCTCTGGCTGCCTCGGCGGACTTCTTCGACCCAGACTCACCGGACTTTTGGGCTTGCTCTAGCTTGTAGATCTCCGAGGCTAGACGTCCGGCCTCCTCGCGCTCTTCCCTGGTGGCGTTAGCGCCAAGCTTTTGAATGGCCGCCAGTCTCGCGCGAGCGTCGCCTGTGAGCTTGGCCAGGGCGAGCTCATCGCGCATACCCTGGAGGCGTTTCGCTACTTCCGGGTCCGCGTCGGCCAGCTTGCTGGGGCCCGCGCTAGTTCTCTCCCGCGGCTTCTGGTTGGCGAGTCTTTCTTGAAGCTCATACAGCTTCTGGAGGCGCCCATTCACTTCATCAAGATTCGCCTTCTCTTCAACAAGCGACTTATTGGCATTCGCCATCCCGTCGGCGCCAAGGTTCGCCCCCTTCGCCTGAGCCTTTTGCAGCACAATAATGTCCTTGGTGACCGTGCTGACGCTGCGCGCCGCGTCACGAGCCTCCTTCTCCACCTGAGCGATAGCATCGCCCACCTGGATGCGACGCAGGTCCAATTGCGCCTGCGTGAGGTTGTCGATGGCGTCCGCGAGCTGATCGACGTTGGGGGCCGCCTTCTTAGAATTGTCCCCGAACAGCATCACGCTGGCAGCTGCCGTGGCGAGCAGGCCGATGATCCCGGCGGGCCCGCCCAGGATAGAAACCAGGCCGGTGCCAGCCGCAGTAGCCGCTCGTTGAGCCGAGGCGAGCGCCGTCTGAGCAACGCGATGCGCATTTGCTGCGGCAGTCGAAGCCGCCAACGAGCCGCCGAGGCGCACCTGAGCTGCGGCTTGACCCGCCGCCGCCGCCGCTGCTCTCTCATTGGCAACCGCCTGCTGCAGCGCGGCCGCGGCTTGTTCGCGGGCCGCTAGCGCGGCCTTGGCGCTCGCCACGACAGAGCCTGTCATGCCCGCAATGTACTTCGCGGCTGCGCCCGCTCCAATGGCAAGAAGAGCGGAGACAACCGTGTTCAGGTTGCCAGCCAGCGCCAGCACTGCCTGCGACAGCACGCCGGTAGCGCCGGACGACCGGTTAGCCTCGCCCACCAGCGCGGACAGGTTGTTGCGCAGTGCGGTGAAGGCGTCCTTGATCGTGGTCGCCATTCCGTCCGCAGCTTTCCTGTTGTCGTCCAGCGACGTGCGGAGGCCTTCGGACAACTGGCGCGCGGTCAACTGCCCGCTCACACCGAGCTTGCGCACCTCCTCAGAGGTCAGGCCGGCGGCCGTGGCGACGTCACCCACCACCGTAGGGATAGCGGCGAGAATGGTTTCCCATGCGTCAGCCTCGACCTTGCCCTTGTTCAGGACCTTGCTGAAGGCGTCCGTCGCGCTCTTGGCCCGGTCAACGCTCGTGGCGTTCTTCACGAACGAGTAAGACAGCGAGTCCGTTACATCGAGCGCGGCCTCAGTGTCGTAGCCCATTGACTTCAGGGCCGCTGACGTGCGGATGTAGACCTCTTGCGCCTCAGCGAGCGATCGGTACGTCTTGTTGGCCGTTTCCAGCAGACGCGACTGCACCGTGTTGTATTCAGCCGTGCTCGACGTTGCCATCTGCACGCGCTCGGCCATCTCGTTGTACGCCTCCGCCATCTGGATCAGGCTGGTGACGCCTTGAAGCGACACGAGGCCGGCCAGAACGCCCGTCAGGCCCTTCAGCGCAGACGAAGACACGGTCGTCTCGCGGCCGAGGCCCTTAACTGCGGCGGCGGTCTTCGTCATCTGGAACTGGGCCTGGTTAGCCGCCTTGTCCGTCTGGTCGAACCGCTTGTTCATCTTGTCCAGCGTCGAATCGACACTGGTGGAGCTATTGACGAGCTTCGACGTGTCGGCCTCTACCTCGTAGTAGATCGACCCGACATTCATTCCGCCTGCCATCACTGAACCCCTTTAGCTGCCTTTCGCTTTGCTTCGATCTTGTCGAACCACGCCATCGTGGCGTCATGCTGTTCTTTGGTTGGCGCCTTAGCGCCCGGTGCGTTGCTTTCGGCTGGCGGGAATTTGGCGCGCAGTGCACCGACCATCCCCGTCATCGTCAGATCCCAGGCGTCTCGCTCACACACGCCTAGATGGGCCATGGCCATAGCCACATGGTCCCGCGCTACGAATTCCTTCACATACACCGGCTCATCGTCACCCGGCCGCCGCGGCAATGGGGGCAATGCGCCGGTTACGCCATGCTTCAAAAGACAGCGAGCAAGCGGGACGACATGCTCCACCGGTGCAGCCCCTGGCACGTATTCCAGGGACCCCGAGATGGTCTCGTATGTGCCGAACACTGACGAGAGATCGACATCCTCGCTGGCGCATGAGTAGATGACGCCCAAGGCGGCCTGGAACAACCGGCGCGCCTGGGCCTCATCTTCTGCCCCACCCATGACCGTGGCGAAGGTTTCGACTATCTCGACGGGATCGCCCAGTCTAGATATTGCGTACAGGGAGGGACGTAGGCGAACGACCTGGTCCCCTGCATACACACCGACCTCGCCAATCTCGGTCAGGATCATGTGTTACGCCGGCGTCACGGTCACCGGAACAGTCACGCTCACCGCTGGACGTGCCGCGCTGGTGATCTTGATGCTGGTGCTGCCCTCGGCGACACCGGTAACAAGGCCCACATTGCTAACGGTGGCCACGGCAGGCGATGCGCTTTCGTACACCAGCCCCGGAGCGGCGCCAGTCGGAGAGACAGAAGCCGTCAAGGATTGCGTCGCGCCCTCTTCCACGGACACTGCGGTGGGTGACACCGAGATTCCTTGGACCAGGGGAACGACGGTCAGGGCAACAGTGTCCGTGACGCTAGGAGCCACGCTGGAGGCCGCCGTGATCGTCACGGAGCCTGCGGCGATGGCGGTAATCTGGCCCGTAACTTGGTTGACCGTCGCCATGGCCGGATTGGACGATGTCCAGCGCAGCGATTGCGAGGCACCGACAGGCAGCACCACGGCTTCGGCATCGAAGGACTGGCCAACCGTCAGGCTCAGTGTCGACGGGATCACCTCGACGCTCGTCGGGTCCGCGGCGTCCGGGTTCGGCGTGTCTTCAACGATCAGACCGAAGTCGCTGCCGGTGGCGCTCGCTTCGAGACTGAACGTAACGACGTCGTCAAACGGAGCGCTGCGGCTCATGTTCGGAACCAGCATGAACGCAGTGAACGTCAGGTCCGGGAACGTCATGCGCATCCAGGCCACGGGCTGGCCGCCGGTGGCCTCCGGGCGCGCAACGTGCTTGGTGATCTCGATCAAGTTCTCGGAGCCAGCGCCGGAAGCCTTCGCCGTGCCATCACCTGAGATGCTCAGGGTCTGGAAGGTGGCGATGTTCTCGCGCAGCGCGCCAACCGAGTCGTCTGCCGTTGCGTCAGCGGTTTCCCATTCGAGCGTGAATTCCTTGGTCCGCAGAGCCGCGAATCGCTTCCAATCGGTCTCGGCCGGCAGTTGATCGCCGCAGCCGATGTGGTACTCCAGGACCACGTCACGGCCAACATACTTCTGGTTCTTGCAAGTAGCCATTAGTGGCCTCCAGTTATAAAAGCACTTCGAAATCAAGCGAGTACCAGGGACGGTTCTCGCTCGTGTAGCCGGGGCCGACGGCTTCGCCGACCGCGCGCACGGACGCAGCGCCACAAGGCGACGAATCGCCTAATGCGGCCTGAGCCAGTGATTCCATGGTTTGTTCGACAGGGATCACGTGCTTACGCCCATCTCGCGGGCCCAGCAGGATCACCTTGAAGCGAATGATTCGGTCCTCAACATCCGGGGCGGACCCTCCCATTTGCTGCACAGACGCAATGAATTTGTCGTTGACGGCCGGGCTGTCGATCCACATGCCCCGGCTGTACAGGTAATCTTGGCCAACGGTGGCTTTCACCCATTCAATGAAGGCATCAAACACCGTAGTTCCTTTTCAGAATGGCGGGGATAGCGCTCTTGATCTCATCGAAGCCCTTGGTTAGAAACCTGGGCTCCGCGTTCGGATCCCAATAGTTGCCATTGCCTGTACCGCCACCAAAAGCCACCCCGGCGCGCGTCTTGCCGAAATCGGCACGCGGCTTGCCTTTGAGCTTTCCCGACGCTTCGTGAACAGCCGCGGCGTAGGAAGCCGTGTACCCGACCGAGCCGGACACCTTGCCTTCTTTCACGTCAATCTGAGGTGCGTACTGGCTGTTGACCAGGTTGCTCGAGTCGATCGGCGTCATCTGCGCAGCCATGGCCGAACCCTGAGACAGCGTTTCGTACACTGCTCGCTCGGTCTTTCCTTCGCCGATCTCCTTGACCGCGATCCGAAAGCCGCGCTTTACGCGCTCAATGCCCTTGACCGGCATATCAGGTCACCAGCTTGAAATCCGGCTCTTCGCCGAAAAACGACATATCCCAGTTCGTAACGGAGCGGATCTCTTCCCAGCCGTTCGAACCATCAAAACTGATCTGATCCAGATACTTCGGCCGCTTGTCTTCGGTGAAGATCACATGCTGCGAGAGAAATTCGGCCCCGCGCGCGCCGCTCTGACCGCCCGATTCACGCTCCATCTTGCTTTCGGCAGTCCAGGTGCAGGCGATCTCGAACTCTTCGCCGTAGACCGTCTCGCCGGTCTCCATGTCGATCGACTCAAATGGCCGAACCGTGGCGACGTTGGTGTAGCTCCAGTTGGCTGTGGCGCTCATTCTTGGCAACCACCCTTCGCGATCCACATGCCGGCGAACGCCTTCTTAGTGGGATCAGGAGGAATCAGGCCGACAGCGCAACCGAACTGGTCCAGGCCGCGCAGCAGCGACAGGGCGCCGCTCCATCGGTCGGCAAACCCCTGATACCGGAACGAGCGCGACGCGCCGCTGGGCGCCGTCTGGCTGCTTATGTAGCGATCTCCCTGCCCCAGGCCCATCAGGCTCAACAGGTACAACTGGATCAGGAGAGCCGTTTCGGGGGTGTAGTGCTCATCCAGACATTCCTGGATGCTGTTGGCCTGGGCGACGAGGGCCTCCAGGACGAAGTCCGGCAGGACGATCCCCTGGCCTTCCAGATACTGCTTGGCTTGGTCGATCGTCACCATATCCAGACCTCAAAATAGAAATGGCCCCACCGTTAGGCAGGGCCAAAAGAAAACCGCCCGAAGGCGGTTAGTTGGCGGCAGGCTTCAGCGGATCGCCATCGGGCAGCAGGGTCGCGAGCTCGTCAGCGCCCTTGCGGCCGTCGTGCTCAACCTTCAGCTCCTTCAGGCGGGCAACGATCAGGGCCTTCCGATCCTTCTCGTTCAAGTCCGCAGCGCCGGGCGTCGCCGGCGTCAGGTTGCCAGACTGGGCGCCCGTCGCGGCGGCGCGAATGCGGCCCGCTTCCTCACGAGCCTCTTGCAGGATGCGATCCGCCTCTTCTTGCGCGGCGCTGACGATACGCTCTGCTTCCGCACGTGCGTCGGAAGAAATGCCCTCCACAGCAAGCTTGGCTTGAGCCATGATGCGTTCGGCTTCCTCGGAGGCAATAGCGCGAACATCAACGCTCAAGGTTCCGGCGGAGGACTCACTGCCGACCTTGCGGACGTTGGCCTCAATCGAGGGGTGAACCTCGTTCAGGTCAACGATTTGGCCTGCCCGAACACCAGACCAGGGGATAACGACTTGGTATTTGGCCATATCGCTCCCCTTAGGCCAGGTTGGCGCCGTAGATAACGCCGGCCAAGCCTTCCGCATCCTTCTTGACCTGGATACCCAGGGCGGCAAGGATTTGGTAGTTGTAGTTCGTGTTGGGCAGCGGCCGCGGCAATGCCGTGACACCGGTGGTCATGCCGACCAGCGGAGTTACGACGTCTTGGGCGCGCACGTAGCCCAGGAACTGGTTGCCGGTCAGAGCGAACGTCGGGCGAATATCCCGCGCGGGCACGAATGCCTTGATGGCGTTCAGCACGTTGCCCGTGATTTGGCCGTTCACCACGTAGGGCTGAGCCAGGTTTGCCCAGATCTCCTGAGACACCCACAGCACGTCGTAAGCCGCGACCTTGTTGTTGCGCGCCGCCGTGCCGAATGCGCCCTTGCCGAAGAACGCGATCATCGCCACGGCGTCTGCGGTCGTCAGATCGATGTTGGCACCGCCAGCGCCAGCACCCAGGTTGATCTTGATGGTGTTGCGATGGTTGCGCAGACCTTGCGCCGGATAGTTGTCGACCTGGATCCGGCTGTCCCCATCCAGCATATAGCTGACGATCCGCTTGTTGAACTTGCGCAGCTTGGCAGCCTGCGAGTCCAGCACGAGATCAATGCCGACCGTGTTTAGACCCGCAGCATGGCGCCAGTTGACGCCATAGCCGGCCGAAAAGACCGGAATGGGATCGCCATCCGAGCCATATTCGGTGTGATCGAACGAGTACGGCGCTTGGCCATCCAGCGTGACGGAAACGTCCTCGGCGATGTCGCCCACCACGTTGTACAGTTTGGCCGTCTTGCCCACGGGCAGAACCGTTTGGACCGTCATCAGGTCGGTTACGATCTCCATGCCCACTTCCTGGTTGCGCAGTTGGATGACCTGACGGTCAACCTCCGCCCAGAAGTCGCGGCCCAGGCCGGCGACGGCGTTGCAGGCCAGCTGTTCGGGCGTCATGGTGGCCCGGTAGGAGCTCACCATCAGACCCTGATTGACGTTGAACTGATTGCGGGTCGCCCACAATTCGGCCCAGTGACCCTGCATGCGGCTGTTGGTAGCCAGAGTTTGTGCATCGAAGAACATGTTCTTGGCTCCTTAAGCGACCGTCACAGACGAGGCGCGGATGCGAATGCGGATGAAGTCCGTCTCGCCGGTGGCAATCGTCGCAGCATCCTGGCTGTAGCCAATGATGCTGTACGTGCCGGCAGCGGCCGGGACGGGAATGGCGCGGCCGGTGCTGCTCACCGTGATCGGCTGATCCTTGGTGTAGGTTCCAGCGGCCATCAGCACGGCCAGTTCTCGACCTTCCTCAACGTAATTGCCGATGGCGGAATGGCCAGAAGGCACGGCGTCGCGGATCTCCAGGCCCTCGTGGTGAGCGGCGTCGATCACGTACAGGCGCCCGACCACGGCGGCCGCTTGCGCGAACAGGTCACTGCCGTTGATGACGGCGAAAGTGCCGGGCAACAGCGCGGCGGCGGTCTTGCGGGTTTCGGTCTTGAACAACGACTTACCGTCGATGTTGACGCGGCGATAGCGGCTAGCCATTATTTGGCACCTCCGAAGTAGGCCACGGGATCCGGCGCGCCAGTCTCAGATTGAGCCTGGACTTGGCCGTTGGTGATCGGCGCCGCAGTGCCCAGCGCTTTAAACATCGCGTCCAAAGGTTCGCCGGACAGCGCATTGGCGACGATGTCACCATGCACAGCGGCCACGGCCTTGCGCTTTTCGGCCTCTTCGGCCTTGGCGTTGGCGGTCAAGGAGTCGGACAACGCCTTGTGGTTGGTCTCCAAGCCTTGGATCTTGTCCGTCAACGGCTTGAGTTGCTCCGCCAGGTTGGCGGCGAAGGCTTTGCTGATGTCGTTGGTCAGCTCGGCCTTTTCTTCAGCGGTCAGAGGCATATTGCCCTCCAGTGGTTTATCAGGCCGAGCCTGATGGTTGAAAACTCGTTTGAAGCTGTTCACCACAGTGGTGACCCAGGATTCCTGGCGGACGACGGGGGAGCCGACGTCATCGAAGACGATTTTTCCGCCCTCGGTGGCATATCCGTATACTTCGGCCACGCCGCCGTTACGCACCAGAACCGCCTGGGTGTCGGTGAAATCGGCTACCCAGACGTAATCCTCGGTGCCCGGCGCAAAGCGGGCCTTGGCGGCGGCTTGGATGCGGTTCTCGCGCTCGCGGAACGATTCGCCTACCAGCGCACCGGCATTCACATGGAGCGGCTTAGCTTGGTCAGCGTTGACCATCAGGCCCACACCCTGCTCGGGGGTGGCGGCGCCTGGCTCGTCAAGCAGGATGGCGTCGTGGTCGATACCGTGGATCTTGGCGGTCCATTCATAGCCGTCGGCGTTGACGGCCGGCTCACGCTCCAGGAAGACGGCGACGCTGGTATGCACCGGCTCACCCTCCCCCTTTTCAAGCTGCTCGACGCGGTCAATCACGCGCCGGCCGCCCTCCGTGTTCTGTGCGACCTCCACGTCAATCCACTTTTCGGTGTAGACGCGGTTGCCGACCAGCTTCGTATTGCGGTTCCAGGCGCCGATATGCCCCAGGTTGATGCCTTCCGGGGAGAAGGCGGACACGAACGCACCGTTTACGGTGGGATGGCCCAGCGGCGCCAACGTGCCTTCCAGCTTCTGATAGTTGGCGACGATCTGGTCCTTCGGGTACAGACCACCGTTCATGACCACGTCGAACGGCATCGTGTAGCTCGGGATCACGATGTGCTCACGGCCGTTGTGCTGCTCGCGGCGGATGGACTTGCTGTTGACCTGCGTGCGGATGTTTACCTGCGTCGGCATGGCTATTCCTTGTCATCGGCCCAGGGGCCGTTGCCTTTGTCTTTCATCACCTGGTAGTTCTTACGCGCCCGGTCGACAATCGCAGGCACAAGGGGCTCGCCCTTCTCGTCCACCAGGACCGATACTTGGCTGCACTTGCAGTTGATGGCGTTGGCGTCGCGCGCGTACCAATCGCGGGTTTCTTCGCTGGTGAATAGCTTCGCGTGCCGGCGGGCATGCGTGAGGCGCGTGGTCGGGCTAAGCGCGGAAATGTGCATCAGCTTCGCCTGGGTACCGTAGTCTTCCTGGGCTTGGTCTTGCTCATCCCAGCGGGCACGCCGTAGGGCCATGGGCACCTCAGTACGTGCTATGCGGTGACCGCGGCGGGCCTCGATACCCGTCTGCTCTGTCAGGTTCCTGGCGATATCTCGGGGGTTCAGCCCCCGCCCCATCCCATCGGAGAGAATGCGAGACATGTCCGCCTTGACCTGGCCGGACAGTCCTTTCATCTCTTCAAACTCACGGGCCCGCAGAAGCGATAGACGTGCTTGGTAGGGTTCAGACCTGAGGATGGCTTGCAAGGAATCGCGCCCCGCCTTGTAGGCCGGCGACTGCTGCCCAAGGTTCGCGAATTCCTGTGCTGTGCCGCGCTGGTACGCCACGCCCACGTATGACTCAAACAGCCAGAGATTCCGCTCGCCGCCCTCCAGCAAGATCGAATCGACCAGGCGGTCGGTATCGCTAAAGACCAACGACAGCAACGCCTGATCGAGCCGAAACGTGTACCGCTTATTGACTGCCGGCTCGGCTGGGATTCGCCCCAGCGCCTCCACGTAGCCGTTCCGAATCCGACGCATGCGCCGGTCAAACTCCTTCATGGCGCCCCGCTCCAGCCGATCAACCCCTGTCGGGTCTGCCTGATTAATCGGCAGGATCGGTGATCGGGCCATCGTCGTCCTCGTCTTCCTCATCTGGCAACGGCTCGTCGTCCAGCGCGTCGTAGCCGGCTGCCTCACGGATCTCGGTTGCGGTGAACACCTCGGCTCCAGACGCCTGCGCGGTCTGGTTGATCTCGCTCATCACCTTGGCGTTGCCCAGCTTGTCGGCCTGGGTTGCTTCGGTCAGGTCGTCCCACATCACCGTGTATTCGGATATGGGTTTGACCACGCCGATGCGCGTCAGGTGCTCCACTAGGTCGTGAATCTCCATGCCGAGGTCCGCACGGCGAGACTGACACCGGGCATTGAAGTACTTCTGGTCTTCCGAGCTGGCGCGCTCGCCAGTCTGCATCCCCACCAGGATCTTGGTCGGGATGTCCAGTGCGGCTCCGGCCGTCTGTAGGTTGACGTTGTACGTCGGGCCGGGGTCGGCAACGGCGGTAACCAGCGGGTTGACCGTGGCGCCCTGCGTCACCAACAGGGCGTCGTTGCCGCGGTTGACCTCACGAGCCGCCTCATTGAAGCGAGCCTGCAACTGGTCCAGCGAAACGCCATAGGCCTGGGCGATGCTGCCCAGGTCCACTTCCTTGTCATAGCTGACCGACAGTTGGCGCGAGGCGTTCTTCAGGAACGATTCGCCCGAGCCGCCTTCTACCTTTTCAAGGCTGACGAAAGCGTTGTAGGCCGGCTCTAGGAAACCGATGGCGTCACATGAGGCATCGCCCAGGATGAAAACTCGGTCGGGGTGGATATCCACCTTGCGCCCGGCATTCCCTTCCACTCCGTACTCGGTGTACTGCCACTTGGTGACCCGACCGAAGCCCTCGTCCTGGGCGTTGGTGTTGTAGCCGGCAGGTCGCAGGCTGCCCGCCCAGGTCGGGATCATCTTGACCAGCAAGGAGCCCTTGCGCTTGATGGGCTCATCCCAGCGGCCGCTGTCGCGCACTTGCAGCAGCAGGCCGGAGTAACGCCCAACCAGGCGGCGCTTGTCGGACTCGGCCACCGCGCGCCAGAACTTCGGCGTGAAGACCTGCTTGTTGCCGCGCTCCCAAGCGGTCTCATCCGTCGCGTTGTCCTGGTCGTCACCCTCGATGACCCAAGGATTCGTCTTCCAGCATGCCCCTGTAATCTTGCCGATCGCACCGTACGCGATACCGCCGCGGCGATACAGCGCGTAGAAGTCGGAAAACCCGATCTCTTCGGGGAATCCGTACTCGCACCAGGCTTGTGGCCGCTTGTTGTCGATCCCCAAGCCTCCCACCAACCCCATGCGCGCGCGGGCGATCTGCGCCTGGCTCAGCGCGGCGTTCACCGCCAACTGAAGCTGCGCATCTTTGTTCGTGTCTGACATGCTCATTCCGATTTGAGAATCAGGCCGGGCCTGTCGTCGTGGCGAACCAGCTCGACGCTGGATTGCTCGGGGTCGCGCCATGCGGCCGTTCCCTCAGTGCCGGCATGCTCCACAGCCACGCTGCGCGCGCACGAGACGCACTTTGCCCGCACGACCATGGACTTGCCATTCGCGCGATGCGTGACCTTGAAGATTGCCATTTACCGTCCTGGGAGAAGCATGCCGATTGGCTTGGCGCCACCGAGCTCTGTGAGTGCGTAGACCATTGCGTCCAGCCGGTCTGGCGATTTCTTCGCCGTGGCCGGGACGTATTCCATAAGCTGGTTCTCAAGCAGGTATAGGCTTCCCTGGTGGGCCACCCTTCCCTGCTCGTACAGCGCTGATATGGGCTCGGCCCGGGCGTACTTGCCTTTGCTGGCATGTACTCGGACGATGCGGCCTTTGAAACCTGCATTTCGCAGAGTCTCTTCGGCCATGTCGCCGCCCTGGTTCGTCTCGATGACGATTGCGTCAGCGCGGTGCTGGTCGTAGGCGCCCATGGCCTTGGTTGCCCACCCGTTAGGGGAGAACTTGCCGCTGTAGTCGCCGTCTACTGAGTACTGCTTGGCATCGCCTGCACCGTAAGAGCTGGCAACCACGATGCCCGTTTCGTCGCTCTCGTCGCTGTTCGTAGCCTGCGGGTCGATGGCAACCACTGTGCGATTCCGGTCATGCCGAATCTGGAGCGCGTGAGCTGCGGCGATCAACGCTTCAGTCCACAGGGCGCCCTCGGCATTGAACCGGCGGGGCCGCTGCATGTACTGAGCTTCGGCCGTCCGTCGGTGGGCAAAGAGCGCCGTCCGGTGGGCTTCGTTGTGCTTGTAGGGCCACAGCCATCCGTCAGGCAGACCGTGCGCAATCGGTATACCGTGCGTGTTCTCGCTCGAGTAAGGATCGCTGTTGTCGATGATCACCGGGAGATTCAGGTGATGCCACTTTTCGCCGGACCCGCCCCGCAGCAAGTATCCGCTGAGATCCTGATAGTGGATGCGCTGCATGATGACGATCATCGGCGTCGTCTCGATCGCCAAGCGGGACTTGATCGTCTCGTTGAAGCGGTCGTTGATGCCGCCCCGAACTGTGTCGCTATATGCGTCATCGGGCTTGACCGGGTCGTCAATGATCAGCGCCCCTTGCCAGCCCGGTTCCATGTGGCCAGCCCGAAAGCCCGTAACCTGGCCGGCAGCCGACGAGGCGTACACGCCGCCGCCATGCTCAGTCCACCACATGGCCTTACTGTCAGCGTCGTCCTTCAGCGCCATCGGCCACATCGCCTGATAGGCCTGCGACTTAATGACGCCCCGTGCCGTGCTGGAGTTCAGCAGCGCCAAGTTGTGCGAGTAGGACAAATGCATGAACCGGGCGCGGTTGTTCAGCGCCAGGCCTCGCCCGATCAGGTTGATCGTCGCGAGCTCTGTCTTGGTGTACCCGGGCGGGATATTGATGATCAGGCGCGTAATCTCACCGCTTACCACACGGTCCAGCGTGTCCTGGATCACCCTGTGGTGCGGGGCGACGATCATCTTGTTGCCCATTCGCTGCTTGAAAAAGTACCGGGCGAAGTACAGCCCGTCTTCCTCACACTCTAGGCGCCGGGCATAGTCACGCTGGTCAGCAGTCGTCATTCGCCAGCATCTCGCGCCGGGCCTGGCGGTATTCCTCTTTGCTCAGCGTGGCGATTTCCACAGGACCGCCGTTCTTGCCCGTGTGCTCCACTTGGTCGCGGAACGCCCTTACGCCCACATGGCGCCCAAGCAGCTCAAGGTTCTTCACCTTGTCCGGCCACTTGATCTTCTTCAGGATGCCGATCATTTCCCGCTCTTCGCCGCGGCCCTCGAACATCTCGCCGAGATCAAAGCCGGACAGATACCGGCGCCACACCAGGGGCCACTCAGACACCGGCTTGAGAGACATGTCCTCGCGCATGATGTCCAGCACGTCCATCTGGTCGATCTCTACCAGGCGGCGCAGGACGTAGTCGGCGTCCACCTGTACTCGGCTCGACCGTTTCGCCTGCGAGTCCTGGACGGCCTGGGAAACCTCAACATTCCTCAACAGGCGTTCGCCTTGGGATGAGGCAGTCTTCTGGCTATACCCCGCCCTTATCGCCGCTTGCGTGGCGTTGAGGTCAACGAGGTACTCATCCACGAAGCGGCGCTGTTTGTCTGTCAGCGCCATTTGTTTATTTCCTTATATGGGCAGCTCTAACCTTGAACAGACATCATCTGTAACAATATGCTATAAGCCCCTTTCCACAACTAATGCAGCAAGAATATGCCTTCCGTCAAAAACTCTGCAGCTCGTCTATTAGCGCTTATGGAGGCCATTCAGGCACATAGAATCACCACGCCTGGATCTAAAAGCGCACTGGACGAATGGAAGCCGCTACTTCAAAAGCACACAGGCCGAGACGGGTGGAACGCAATAACAGTTTCTGAATACCTGATCGAGGCAGATGAACAAGCAACAAAACTGCAGAAACAGTTGAAAAGCCGCGGCATTCTCCCGCGAGGGTACAAGCATGCAATCCACCAAGTTAAATCTGCCTTGTCTATTGGGAACTTCAGCAACCCCTGGGCCAGTGTGACACATGCGCTGGACGAGCTAACATTCGTGAGCTTGGTTTGGTCGTCAGCAGTCTTGGAAAAAGTCGAAAGCCAGATTTCCGATGAAGACCTGTCGGAAATGACTGACCTTATCCGCGAATTAGAGACTCTACTAGGGCAGGATGACGTGCCTTTGGAACTGAAGACTGCGATCGAAAAGCACCTTGAAGGGATTAAACGATCTATCAACCTGTATTCAATTGGTGGGGTTGAGAAGATCAGAGAATCTCTTGAGCGATCTGTCGGAGCTCTTCATAGCGACGTCGAGGTGCTCAAGGAAGCGGTGGACAGCGGTGATAAAACTCAAACTACAGTGCTGAAAAAGTTGGTGAGCTTTATCGACCGAACAACCGCCGCCGCGAATAAGGCAACCAACACCGCCAAGTCGATCGTTGGCTTAGGGAACGCTATTACAGACTTGACCAAACTCCTTGGTCCGTGAATGAAGCTGAGCGGATGGACACTAGCGCTTTGGCGCGAAACACGTTCTCGTGTTCATCGCTCTTCTTCAAGGCGCAAGTTCCCGCACGTATTGTGATGGTTTCTGAAATGCTTTTCCAGAAGTCGATGTTATGGTTTCCCTCCAGTACTCGACATGGACTCGGCTTTCCACCTCGTCTCGGGTGCTGGCGATCTGACCGGATTCTTCCAAAGCAACCAGGACGCGCCACACGCCAGTGCGGACCACAGCGCGCTGGCGCTGATCTGCCCTCGGCGCCACATGGTTAATGATCTGCCGCATCTTGAACCGACGTCCCGGGAAAGCCCCCAGCAGGTCGATAACTTCGTGCGCGTACTTCATTCGAACATCCTCCATACCTGCTGCTTGAAACTGCCCAGCGCCACTTTGTAGTAAGGCAGCGCGATCCCGATCACGCGGCACGCCTTGTCCTGGCGTAGGTGCGGAGGCAAGTCGCCGTACTCGTTGCGTCGCGTGTACTCCGCCTGGATCACACGCTGTTCCGCCAGTGGTAACGCCTCATAGAGGCGGTTCACCTTGCGCGCACGGTCGTGGTTAACGGGAATGCGCGCCGGCTCATCGTCGTCTTCGTGGCCTGGCTCGGGCGGGAACGCGCAGACAGCCGGCTCTTCATGGACTGGCCGCCCCGGTCCCGGCCACTCTCCTTCCCACTGCGCGCGAGCCCAGTTGTGGATCTCGTCCTCTACCCACGGCGGCAGACTGTTATCCATTGGCCACCTCGTAGCGGTTGCACTTCTTCCCGTATGGCTTGCCCTTCAGGCATCGGCTCAGCGTGTCGCCGAATGGCGTCTCTACCGTCTTGGCATGGGCACAGCCAGCGCAGGATCGGTTGATGGCGGCCTGCTGCTTGCTCATCACCACCTGCATCGGGTCGCGGAACTCCCATTTGCGTAGGTCTTCCATCACATCGCTCCTTGCTGCGCCTGGATGGTCAAAGCCACCCCGATAGCCGGCCATGCGTGGCTGGACACCCCGTATAGGGGGCCTGGCTGGGCCTTGGTGCCGATTTGGGGGGTCGCCCCACCCCCTGATGCCGGGTAGAGATCGATAATTGCTTGGCGGACGTTTCCGTCCTTCGCCTTCGTGGTGCCGCAAAGATGCATCTTCACGTCCTTCCGGTAGACCAGCTTGACCAACTCCGGGGCGTGCCATGCCTGGACGAAACGACCAATCCATAGGCAGGTTTCGAACACTTCCTTGCCTACCGGCATTCCGTAGCTGGCGATCATCTCCACCGCCAACGTCGAAGCGCCACGCGCTTGGACTTTCTCCAGCATTAGGGCATTAGGAGCAACACCCGACCCGAGAACAACCCCATTCAGAAGCAGGCACCAACCGGTCTGCTCCGTCCCTGGGTCAAGGGCCAGAATTCCGCGATCGATCGGTTTGGCGATTACCGGCGCTCGCACAATGCTGTCCGGCGTCACACGCAATGCGCAGGGGCATAGCTTCTCCCCCGGCTGCGGTCCGATGCAATGGCATGGCGTGGGAAGGTTTGCGGACGAAGGAAGGCTTCGATAGTCCGGAGAAAATTCGATACGCCCGGTCTGAAGCGTGCCCCCCATCGGATCCAGGGCTACGTCCATTTGTTTCATGCTCCCACCTGCGCCCGCAGCACGCGGAAAGGGTCGAACATACCGGGCATGTACCCAGAACGCAGGCCCCGGACGAACGTTTCCGCGGCTTCAATCGCCCGGCGCCGGGCAACCTCGTTAATCATGAGCTCGTTGTCTTCCTCTTCGATGTCCACCCAGCGGTAGATGTTCGCGCAGCCAGAGCCGACGCCCTTTCGCTCTCCAGTGCGTTCGACTTGTCCCCGACACATCATTCTTCTGATGGCGTGGTCTGTCCCGTTCACGCTCAACCCGATGGCCGCGGCAATTTCTCGTACCGTCATCGGGCCGTAGATGCGCAGGCTATTGATGACTGCCTGCCCATACCTGTCCTGTTCTGCGAATTTCATGATTGCTCTCCTTGCCCCGCAAGCCGGCGATAGCTCGGCCAGTCGAAAATAACCATCCGACCACCACCTTCGCGCAGCCGATCCAAAACTCGTTCGCCCAGGTATTCCGTAAGCGCGTCTTTGGCCAAATTGCTGATGACGATCGTGGGCTTCAGCGCCTGGTAACGACCGTTGATCACTTCGAACAGGTACATCTTTTCGGTTTCGCTGCCGAACTGCACACCGACCTCGTCCAAGACTAGAAGGTCCGGCTCAACCAGGTTTTGGATGGCTTCAGCCTCGGTCAGCTCGGAACCCTTGCGATAGGTATCCTTGATGGAGCGCACGGCGCCGATGACCGACGAGAACACGGCCACGCGATCCTGCTTAATCACCTCATGGCACACCCCGACGGCCAGATGCGTTTTCCCAGCCCCCACGCCGCCGCAGAAAACGATGCTCTGGCCGGTTTTTAGGCATTCATCGAAGCCGTCTGCGAAGCTCTTGGCCACCGCAAGCGCCCTCTTGGGCCCTTCTGCATGCGGCACAAAATTCCCCAACGTCCTGTCGGCGAACCGAGGCGGGATTGCGGCGCGGCCCAGCAGCTCGTTGGCGCGGCGCTGGCGCAACTCCAGCATCCATTTGGCATGCGCCTCGCTCGCCTCGCGCTCTTGCTGCTGCTTAATGCAAGCCGGGCAGCCGGACGTATGGCCCATGTACGTTATGGCCGTGTAGTCCCCGTGCTCCTCGCAGCGCTGGGCAGATTGCTCAGTTCTAAAACGTGCCATCGGCTGCAACCCCGGCGTGATAGTCCTGCTGGTTGAAGTGTCCATGCGCTGTCGCTCCGTTAGGTTTCGTTCGGGTTTGAGTTCGGGGCGGGTAAAGCCCCTGGTATCCGCTGGCGATTCTGTTGGCAATCACCGCGCCAGGCTGGTGCCCTTCGGCACGGAAGTCAGCAAGCTGCTTGAGCTGGAGCTTGGCCGCCTCTTGCGTCACCGGCTTCTTGCGGGCTTTTCGGTCGGCCACCCAGCCTTGCCAGTCTTCTCGATCAAGCCAGTCCGGCAGATCAATGCCCGATGCATCAAATCCATTCCCCCGCTTGCGGGGGCTAGGGGGTAGTTCTTTATCTGGTTCTTGGTTATTGGTTATTGGTTCTTGGTTAGTTGCACATCCGTTCAACGGCTGTTGAGCATCTGTTGGCGTTTCGTTGCTCGGTTGCTGTGCTTTTTGTGCCCTTTTGGCTGCGCTAGCCTTGCCAGCAGCCGATTTCGCCTCTTTATTGCCGTGGTACTTGGCAATCTCGGAGTCGCAACGTGAATGACTCCAACCTTGTTCGGATTTGGTGAAGAACTCGTTCAACACCTGCTCAACGGCCGTTCGTTCTTCGTCCGATCGAGCCAACACCAAGCGACATAGCTTGTCGAAGTCGGAGCTCAGAGCTGCTTCGGTGTCGTAATAAAGCTCGATCAGATCGCGGTAGACGCTGCGCTCGGTGCGGGTCAAATGGCGCGTTGCGCTGTTGAAGTCGCCGATGTGGTGGGGGTAGTAATTCATACTGAAGCCCCGTACACGGCCATGTAGCCGATCTCTGCCTCATAGGGCCACTTACCGAGGACGATCAGCGACAGGCGAGTCTCCACAAAGCCGGCTTCCCACAGAGCAACCTTTTCTTCGTAAGAGGGAATCCGGGATTGGTCGATGTAGTGGTGGCAGGTACGGCACCCCCAAGCGGTTGCCCAGTCGTGGGCCTTCAGCCATCCGGCCTTACCGTGACGCGACTGGTTCGAGTGGCAAGCGACCACCGTCGTCACATCGCCACAACACACGCCAGGAATCGCCAGCTTGCAGGGCATCCCCTCGGCCAGCTTTAACAGCGCCAGGTTGCGGTACATCGTCTTGGTCGAGCGCACAGTCTTGCGCTTCGCAGGCAGTTTGGCCGTGCCGCGCTTCATCGGCGCCTTCGCGCGCAGTGGCGTAGTCCGCTTTAGGGTGGAATTGCGCAACATCAGATAGTCACTCCATACTCAGTCGCCGCCTCGGCCAACACCTCTTCGATGAACTTGGCCATTGCGCGCACTCCAATCTTTCCTCGGGCAATCGATGCCCGAACAATCACAACCTCACCGTCCGGCATTACCAATTCAGTGGGCGGCAAGAACTTGCGCGCGAAGTGCTCATGCCATACCTCTTTGCTGAACTGGCGACCTTCCACCCAAACGTTCTCAGCAATGGTCTTCATGACGACGCCGAAGTAATAGCGAATCTGCTGCTCCAGGCGGTCTTCCTCTTCGTCCGTGACAATCACGCGCAGCGGGTGGCCACGCTCGGCAAACGGCCGGGCGTTCGACTTGACGAACTGCCACATAGCAGCGGCCGGCGCCTCGCCAGTCAAAAGGAATTCGCGATGGAGCTGGTCAGACATGTCAGCCACGCCTCCGGGCCTCGACCTTCGGGCGAAGGTATTCGTAGGCGAATTGCTCGTACGCCTCGATCTGCGCCTTGCTCACGACCATGGCGTCCAATGATGCGAATTGCAGACCAAGCGCCGCCATCAAATGGCAAACGCCATCCAGATCACTGGCCACGATCCTGCTAACGGTGCTGGCAGATGTCTCCATGAATTCGGCTGCACGGGTCTGGGTGAAGGCTGCAACAGCGTCACCAATCTCCTTGCGCAACCTATTCCCGATCTTGCGGGTGCTTTCAATCTGTTCTGGCGATACTTGTTCTGTGCTCATCGAGTACTTCCTTATTCACAAAGAGCGAGAGGTGTTTCGTGACCGAAACGGAAAAGTTGTTGATCAGTGCCCAAGACTTGGCCCGCCGCGTGTTTGAGGCACCCAGCGAAAAAGCCGTCATGGATTTGTTTCAGGAGCTGTGCGCCGAGCGTGACCGCATGGCGTGGGCGACCGACGGCCGCGAATCGGCGACAGTGCATTGATGTCATGCGGCCCTCGCCTCTTCGGATCGCTTGGTGTCTGCCCGACGACTCTCGCGGCGATGCAGTTTGATAAGGCGCTGTCCGTCCGACCACTTGAGGTCTCGGTAGCGGCCTTTGCAAATGTCGGCCACCCAAGATTGGGGTTTGTCGCCCAGCGCTTTCGCGATTCGGGCTTGCGTCCAACCGATGGCTTGCAGATCAGAGATGAGGTTTTTCCAGTCCATGCCTCATTTAATCGCAATTGCGCTTATCACGCAAGCGCCATTGCGATTGACTTAGCTATCACAATTGCGATATGAGCGCCCTTAAAGACCGCCTTGCCGAAGCAAGGACAGAATCTGGAATGTCCCAAGCCCAACTGGCTAAAGCCGTGGGCGCGGGTCAATCCACGATTGCCAGCATCGAGAACGGAAGAAACAAGGGGTCATCCTTGTTCTTGGACCTTGCTCGAGCGCTGAACGTCAACGTCGAATGGCTAATGGATGGTGCTGGGCCGAAAAGAGGAAACGCTGCAAGCGAGCCTGCCACGCACCGTGAGCCGGCAACCCCATGGCCTTTCCCCGACATATCCGAAAAGGACGTGCGTGCCCTGCCGCCAGCTCAGTTGAACGCGCTGCAGGGGGCTTTGGCCCTAGCGATTGCGCAGCTAAAGCTGGGCGTCAACGTTGCCCCGAAATCCGCGCCGTTGGCGGCGTCCAATACCGAAGCGTTGCGTTCGCACAAACCCGGCGGCCTGGTCGATATGGATCATGCGGACGACGCATTCCCTATGAGGATCCCAGGCTTGCCGGCACCGTGGGAAGGCGGAGCGACCACCGCTCAGGCGGCCCTTGAGCCCAAACCAAGACTGAGCACGCGATCGGATGTAGTCGCAAACGTTGGCCCAGGCGAGCCTCACGCCGCCAATGACCGATTCGAGAAGGTTCCTGAGCTGGCCGACGTGCGCTTAGCCGCGGGCGATGGAATTGAAAACCACGATGAAACGCAGACTGGCGTGATGCAATTCCGCCGATCGTTCCTGCGCTCCGTCGGCGCTGACTCCGGCAAAGCCCGGGTGGTGTATGCAAAAGGCGACAGTATGGAGCCGGTCATCAAGGATGGCGCTGCCCTCCTCGTCGTGCCGAACGAAGATTTGACCCTGCGTGACCTGGCCGCAGGTGGTGTATATGCGATCAACTATGACGGCAAGATGATCGTCAAGACTGTTGCCAAGGACAAGCTAACCGGCCGCTGGGTGGCGAGATCGTTTAACCCAGCCTATCCGGACATCCCTCTGGAAAATGGCCACCCAGCCCGCGTGCTAGGGCAAGTGGTGTGGGCCGGCGCGCGCCTCGCTGACGACGAGGCGGGTCAATGGATCCGGCAATGATGGACGATGACCTACCAAGCACACGAATGAGTTCCCATCCCGACTACGACGTGCTGCACGAGAACCGCATGAAGCGCCTCGAAGCGGACGAAGCCGCAGCGAAGAAAATGGGGTTCAACCAAAAGTACATGCATCTTTCGGCTCTCTCGCCCACAACACGAAAAAGTCACGCGGCGCGACATGGTCAGCTGTTCACTGCCAATGAAGTACGGCAGTTTTGGTCAGATAAGGAAAATGTTGCCGGGTGCAAATGTACAGCCGTCGCAGTCATGCTGGATAAGTCTGGCAAGCCTCTGTTGCCCATCATCATAGAGACCGCCAAAGCCTCCCTTGCAGCCATGTCAGCCCGAGGCTACGACTGGTCAAAATAGGACCCTATTGCACTGGCTACCAGCGCGGATCTGGTCCGCCCTTGCGGCAGGCGTCATAGCCTGCTACTAGCGAGGCTTCGGCGCCAGGATGGTCAGCCGCTCGTAGGGCTCGCACAATGCCTGGTAGCGCACACTAAGATCCGCAGAGGTAGCACCCGACGAGTAGACCCTGGCGACCGCGCTTATCCACTCCTGGTTCGTCGCTGCGTCAGGTGCAAAGGCGGACAGAGCGCCTGCCACATTCATCGCAGCCTGCTCGACCGCAACGCCGTTATCCCGCCACATAGGGACGGACGTCATCATGCCGCGCAAGACGTTGCATTGGGCCACGGCGACGTTCGACGGCGTAATGGCACTGCTATTTCGCGCAACTGACGAGCTGGATGCGGGCCGCGCTGCTAGCGACGGCGCGTTCCCATACGCCCGAGCGTTTGACGCCAATGCACAGTATCGCGGCGTGACGTTCCGGTACCACTCCTCTATGCAACTCGCATCCGAGCAGTTCTCAGCACGCCACCGAAGGTCAGACTGAGCCAGCTTCATAAATTGGCTGGGGTCTTCCGCACTCTCTTTTGCGGCCCTGTAAGCCTGCGCATAGGCGGTGTCCAAATTCAATAGTGCTTGATTGCCACAGACGACACGGTCGACCTCCGTTGGCCTCTTCTGGCAATCCACGCTATTGGCCGATGCGCATCCGCTTCCGAGCGCTCCAAGTACCAAGCCCAGCAAAGCCACTTTCCTGGCATTCGCCACCTTGCACCTCCAGTAACAAAACGATTCGGCCATCGTAGCCCCAATTTCAATCGCATTTGCGCTTGACTAATTCAATCGCAAATGCGATTATTCACCCATGCGCTGCCAACTCAGCGCCGCAACAAGCCCTCGGCCTCGTATCCCAGCGAGAGGACGTCACCGCCACAAAGTCGGGTGGGCATGGGAAGCAGTACCAGCAGCACCGCTCTTTAACAACCAGCAAAGCGATAGAACAGGCCGATGACCGCAAGGTGGCTAGGCCCAGGGCGCAACCCGTTACCCCTGAACAAAGATCGACGGCTACCAGGTCGCGCCTGGCTCCGGGAGTGGAGCTATAGAACGCGGCTTGGTTGAAGAGGCAGCGCCCTACCTGGAGCCGCATTAGCGGGAACAGCCAGGTGGCGCGCTGCTCCGGAATTCATCCGCCAGCCCGTTCCTAGAGCGCGCTGACGAATGAACAAGGAGGCCAACATGGCAAAAGTGACCGTAGAGGTTGATGTTGACCTCGGTGAGCTTGACGAAGATGCACTGGTGGGCGAGCTGGAATCGCGTGGATACGGCGTGCACGAGTTTGACCCGCCAACGCTCGACATGGATTTGATGGGGAAGATTCATCAACACCTGACGATGGGGCAAGAGCAACAGGCGCTCGATGTCCTGCGCCCTTACCTGCTAGACATTCTTGGGAAGGCGCTATGACCTACTACGCGTTTGTCCACTCACGCAGCGGCCTGACTCGTCCAGTCCTTGCCGGTGAGTTCAAAGGCAGGGATCAGAGCGATGCCCTCAACAAAGCGTCTTCCAGCCCGGCAGTAAAGAAAATCGTAGGCAATCAACAGACGAAAGACTTGTACGTCCGCGTCTACGAGGCCCGCGACTATCAGGGAGCAGTTGAACAAGCGATGGCTGTTCATACGCCATGGCTGAGGCCGTCAGGTGACGACGATCCGGGTCGGACGGCTTCTTTCAGGATTCATACCGATTAACAAGGAGAATGAGATGCCGAAGATCGGCGACCTGCGTGTGTGGCACATCCCTCAAGTACCGATGCAAGCATTCAACGTCGACGTGAGAAGCCCGGAAGAAGCCGCGATGGTGTTAGACATTTTGGCGAACTACGACATCTTTCAGCTTCAAAACCACATCAAGCCTGATTACAGCAATGCGGGCGGTCTGGAGGTCTACGAGGAGGGCGGTAGCGAAGACGGTACGGCGCCCGGCTGGGTTGAATGGGAATGCCCTGAGACGTTCGTGAACATCGACGACTGGGCTGTCGAGCAGGGCAACTAACCCTCCCCCTCCCAGGGATAAGCCCGATGGGCAAAGGAGAAGAGATGGCGAGCAAGCCTACGCCAGCACAATTGAAGCGTCTTCGGCAAGTCGCGGAAGGCAAGGTCTACCGAAGTGGTAGCTCATGGATCGCCAACTTTTTCATCCGAGGGACGAACGAGTGTATCCCTTACACGATGATGGGAAGGATGCACAAAGCTGGGTGGATCGATGTTGAACGAAAAGATGACATCTTCTACTACGACGTGGTTCTGACCGAAGCCGGAAGAAGGCTTCTTGGTCAGTCTCTGATATCTCCCCCTGGTGCTGCCTAGCAGCCGTAAGCCGCACGAAACGCGGCGCTATCAACTACGGAGCAACAGGCAATGCTCTTGATTCTTTTCCGGCTGGGCGTGGAATTGCACACGCGCCACACCCGGCCTATCCACGGGCTGCCATCCGTGATCGCTGACAAACCCCGCGCCACACGGCTTAGGCCGTGGAAAACGGAATGGGGTTAGTGCCGACCTAACCAACTTTAGATAGCGGCTGGCAGGCCGCACACAACCTTAGATAGCAGTACCTAACCTGCGCCGGGTAAGAGCGCAGGGCTATCAAGGCAGGCGGTTCGAGAACCGTTCGACTGGCCGATAGGCGCAGGAGGGCAAACGTCACACGCAGCCGCCTGCCTTGATGGTGAGCAGTAAACCAGCAGGCACCGGATCATGTAATCCGACCAGCCAGGACGAACGGGGATGATGTGCCGATGGCCTCCCCGCCGCTGGAATACGGGTAGCTCCCGGCAACCATCATGACACCCCGGAAAGACGGGGACTTCCCCCAGACGGTACTGCGGCAGCGCCTTAGCCACGCTGCACCACCGTCAACTTTCAACACGCGAAAACGGGTACGACAAACCGGTGCTTTATCCGGGGCGTAGTGCCGTCTGGTGGAAGTCATTAAAAGCTTACGCAGCTGCCCTTCCCCACCTTCAAGACCCCAGTCTAGACAGCCGAGTGGCCATGAGGCTTGACGGCTGGGTATCCGTGAGGACCGGGCCGAGGGCAGCTGCACCTTATTCAATAGGAACGACCATGAAAAGCAAAGCGCTGTATCTGCTGGGCGCGTTGGTTATGCCGATATTTCTCCCGCTTTGGCTGCTGTGGTGCTTCCTGGCGGACTTGGGCGTGGCTCTGAAGATAGCCCTGCGGAATACCTATTACAGCACCCGCCATCAGGCTAAGCAGGACTGGCGGACGCTGGTCTCCTACTACGCCGACGGGTTTCCGAAGGCTCCGGACAAGGAACGCCCATGAGCACGATAAAGCTGCCGCCGCTTCCGGACCTGCAATACAAAATTTTCTATCGCAGTGAAGTTCTGGCCGAGTTGACCGCCTACGCCGAGGAAGCTGTACGCCAAGCTCTGGAAAGCGCCGCCGCCATCGCTGACCGCCAGCACTTCGGCGGTGGACGCGACGACGAAATGAGCTGGACTGACTGCGCCGCGCTTATAGCGGCCGAGATTCGCTCCCTCATCCCGGAGAACGACCATGGGGAATCGACCTAGATTCACCTTCGATCCGCCCGACGAGATTTACGCCATGAAGTATGCAGAGGTCGCCCGGGCTATCGAGGCGGATCTGTTCACCCATCGTCAGGCAGTCATCGAAGCGTTTGAGCAGGAATGGCACGACGCCGATGCGCGGATGCTGTCTTTCATCGCTGGTGACGCGGACAAGCCCGAGAAGATTCTTGAACTGGCTGCATCCGGGATTCTGGGGCCTGAATGCCGCGACCAGATGACGCTGGCTATAGGCCACGTTGCCGACTATCTAACTAAGCAATACGTTCGCGGCTTCTGGCCGGAATGGGAGAAGACATGACGACGCATACCGAAGGTCCGTGGCGCTACGACTATGAGCCGGGCTACTGCGGCGAACTAATCGCAGCGGACGGCACAACCATCTGCACATTCAGCGACGAACCAAAGCCGATGGACTCCATGCTGATGTCGGCCGCGCCCGATCTTCTTCAGGCCCTTGACGCCCTGTTCACCGACATGATCATTGCCCAGGGGAATATGCGTGACGCCGCAAAGCGCGATCCCCGCTGGGAAGGATGCGCCGAGGAAATCCAGCCGCGCATAGATGCCGCCCGAGCGGTTCTTGCCAAAGCCCGAGGTGAGACATGAAACGCCTGCTGACCTTCCTCAAAATCCACGGCCTCACGATCTTCTTCGGGGCCGTTTTTATTACTGCTACCTGCGTTATCCGGCCAACGCTCGACAAGTACGAGCAGGAGCGCTGGGCGAAGGATGGGGGCACCAAATACGCAGCCAGGGAGTGAGTCATGAAAGCCGAAGACTTCTACGCCCCAGGCGTCCCCGATCAATACCTACGCGCCCAGCGCGGACGAGCAGTAGCAATCATCAAACCCAAGTCGCCCGAGTTTCAGGAGAACGAAAATGAGCATAGCTGTGATGATCTTAGGCCCTTCAGGAAGTGGGAAGTCGTACAGCCTGCGCAACTTCGACCCATCCCAAGTCACGCTGATCCAGCCGATCAAGAAACCCCTCCCCTTCAAGTCTGCTGACTGGACGCTCCGCACCAAGGAGAACGCCAGCGGCGCCCGGTTCGTCACCGACGACAGCATCCTGATCGAGAAGGCTATGCGCAAGACGGACCGCGATGTGGTGATTGTCGACGACTACCAGGCCGTCCTGACCAACGAGCTGATGCGCCGGAGTACCGAGACTGGATTCCAGAAGTTCGCGGATATCGGTCATGGGGCCTGGAGCATCTTCCAAGCTGCGGGCGACCTGCCGGAACAGAAGCGCGTCTACATCATGGCGCACACCCAAACCGACGACTACGGCAACGTCCGCATGAAGACGGTCGGCAAGATGGTTGACGAGAAGCTGGTTCCCGAGGGCTATTTCACCATCGTGCTGCGCGCCGAGCAAATCAACGGCCAACACGTCTTCGCCACCCAGAGCAACGGGCAAGACTGCTGCAAATCTCCCCCGGGCATGTTTGACGGCATGCATATCCCCAATGACCTCGCAGCCGTCGACGCTGCTATCTGCGAGTTTTACGGTCTCACCCAACCCGCCTGAGAGTATCGAAAATGCGCAATTACGAATTTAGCGAAGAATCCGCCCGTCAAGCCGGCGCCAGCAACTTCATCGACGCCACCGGCAAATACAAGGGTACGTTTACCCAAGCCAAACAGGTCATCAGCACGAAAGGCACCGAGGGCATTGAATTCAGCTTCGAAGCCGAGGATGGCCGTACCGCGAATTACCTCCAACTCTGGACGTTCGACAAGGACGGCAAGCCGCTGTATGGCAAGAAGGTGCTGGACGCAGTGATGTGCTGCGCCCGCATCAAGACCCTGACTCCCCAAAAGGGAACGGTCCAAGGCAAGCATGGCCAGGAAGAAGCTGTTGTATTCCCCGGTCTCCAAGGTCGTCCGATCGGCCTCCTGTTGCAGCGTGAGGAATACCAGAAGAACAACGGGGACCTTGGCTACAAGTTCAACATCTACGCGCCGTTCCACGCTGAAACGGAACTGATGGCGGTTGAACTGCTGGACCGTAAAACCACCCCGGAAATGCTTCCGAAGGTGCTGGATGGTTTGCAGGACAAGCCGCTGCAAACCCGTTCGCGACCTGCTGCCAGCACCAGCCACTCGCAAAGCGAGAACCCCGCCGATCCTTGGGACTAAGCCATGACGAACGTATCCCTGTACTCCCTGGCTGCTGAGTATCGCGGCCAGCTTCAAGCCCTGGAGAACCTGGACCTGGACGAAAAGGCCCTGGCCGACACCCTGGAAAGCCTTGGCGGCGATCTGGAGGTGAAGGCGCAGAACGTGGTTTGCTTCCTGCGCAACCTGGAGACGACAGCTGCGGCGATCAAGGAGGCCGAGGACAGCATGGCAGTACGGCGCAAGGCCATCGAGAACCGCGTGGACGGCCTCAAGCGCTACGTGCTGGACTCGATGCAGAGCAACGGTATCCAGAAGATCGAATGCCCGCTGTTCTCCATCAGCATCGCCAAGAACCCTGCCGCCGTGGAAGTGTTCGACGAGAAGCAAATCCCCGCTGACTACTTCGTCACAGCGCCCGCGCCGCCGCCTCAGCTGGATAAGAAGCTGGTAGCGCAGGCCCTGAAAGACGGATTCGACGTCCCCGGCGCCAAGCTGCGCCAAGGCGTCCGCCTGAACATCCGCTAATCCCCCGCAGCCCCACCTTACCCCGCCGTCTGGCCGGGGCTGCCCTTCTATTGCCTGGAGATCCCATGCGCCACACCGATAAATGGTTCCCCGCCGAGGACGATGAAACTCCAGGCGGTCTTAACCCTATTGCATGTGCCTTGGCTGCATTTGCTGTGTACGTCGCCCTGGGCGCCATCTGGATCTTCCGCGCTGCGATTTTCGGAGCGTGACTGCGCAGATAGCGACGACAGAAATGCGAAAGCCCCGTTGCAGCGGGGCTTTCAGGTCCAACCAACGCCCTGATGAGGGGGCTCATTTGATAGAGATCGAATGAAAAGCACTGGTTATAGCGGCAATGTTACCGGCCGGCCTGTACGCGGTCAATCCTCGACGCGACTGCAAAGAACAGCGTCGATCAATCGAGACACGACATGAACACGAACAAAGATTGGCTGGACATCGCCAGCGCGCCGAAGGATGGGACGGAGTTCCTTGCCCGCTGGGGCCGTCAAGGTGGCGTGATCCAAATCGCCAAATGGGACCGCCTTCATGGCTACTTCGTTAGCAAGGGCGAGGCGCTGATTGGCTTTACTACTAACGTCACTGAGTGGGCACCTTTGCCGCCATTCGACATGCCGGCCGCTGCCCCTGGTTCCCCCGCCTCCACGGTAGCGACTGAGGGGGAGAAGGACGAGCGCGTGCACAAGAATGGCTTCGGCTCCGTGTCGTTCAAGCTTTCAGACGGATTCACCGTCTCGTGCGAATGGTCGCCGAGCGAGTGGAGCGTGAATGTTCCTGCCAAACGCTTGGACCGCGATGTCGCCTTCAAGGAGCTGTTGCAGGAAATTGGCCGGCTGCGCGCTGTAGCGTCCGCTCCCGCTGCTGGCGATGCGCTGGATGCCAAGCGGTATCGCGCGTTGCACTGGATGGCTGCGGATGCGGATAGGCTTCAAGCGGTAATGCAGGCGTGCAGCTCGCAGGACATGGCGAAGTACACGCCGGAAAATCTCAACGCATTGGCTGACGCCGCCCTCGCCGCCATTGCCCAGCAGTCCCAGCGGAAGGAGGCGTGATGGAAGTGGCCGCCCTGTTCGTTGAGACGGACGGGACCTATTTCGGCGTGCCTGGCGTGCAGCCCTGGGATGAGCCCCGGGATGCACGGACCTACGCCGGCCCGCTGCCCGTCGTCGCACATCCTCCCTGCCAGCGCTGGGGCCGGTACTGGCACGGTGCCCCGAACAAGCCCCACCAGTTTCGCCTGGGCGAGGACGGCGGATGCTTCGCCGCGGCGCTCACCGCGGTGCGCAATTACGGCGGCGTGATTGAACATCCGGCCGATTCGCACGCCTGGGCATGGTTCGGCCTGCGCAAGCCCCCGAAGGCCGGCCGCTGGATTCGCGCCGACGCGCTCGGCGGCTGGACCTGCCACGTGGAGCAAGGCCACTACGGCCACCTGTCGCGCAAAGGGACGTGGCTCTATGCCTGCGGGACCGAACTGCCGGAACTGAATTGGGGCCGCTCCCCTCAGCGCATCCACCCCCGTGCCATTGAACTGCACGGCTACGAGAAGGCCAGGCGCATCGGAATGATGGCGATGGTTGGCGGCAAGGACAAGACCCGCATCCGCAATGCCACGCCTCCCGAATTCCGCGACGTGCTCCTGGCCATCGCCCGCAGCGCCGGCAAACCTATCGACAAGGAACTGGACTTATGACCGAGCACAACGCCGCCCATGACCTGGGCACCAGCAACGGTAGCCGCGCATACCTCGCGGCATACTTCGCGAAGCAGATCGGCCGCCACGACTTCAAGCGGTACATCAACGAAATCATCGCGGCCGACTTCGCTTGCGCCCTCGCGCAGCACCTGTCCAAGCTGCGCGCGGAGGGCGTGCAGGCGGGCGATGAGCGGGCGGAATTCGAAAAATGGTGCCGCGGCAAGTACGCGCTCGGATCCCTGGCGGCGGACAACCGTTGGGAAGCATGGCAAGCCCGCGCCGCCCTGGCAAGCGCCCCTGTAGACCCGGAAGCGGAAGACGCGGATTTTCTGGTCCGCGTTCTCATGCAGCTGGACACCTGGCGCGTGGAGGATTGGAACGAGCTGATAGAGCGCCGGCCGGCCATCCTGGCTCTGCTGCGCCCGCTGGTGATGGCAAGCGCCCCTGATACCAGCGAAGCCGACGCAAGCCCTATCGTGCCGGGTGGGCCCTATACCGACCCCGAGGCATTTATCGCCACGCTTGGGGAGGGCGCCACTGCGGCCGGGGAGGCAGACTTGGCAAGCACCCCACGCGTTGATGCTTTGATGGCTCGATGGGATGACGACGGGGCAACGCGTGGCGCGGCCTTTATCGCTTTGCGCGATCTTGCAAGGAGCCTCGAACGTCAGAAAGGAGAAGTTGTTTTAGCGATAGCCGCCGCTAAAGAATCTCTTTTCTCGCAGTGTTGTTCCAACCCAATTAAAAACGCGTGGGGAGAATCAGTAGATTTGACGACGCTCAATCGTTTATTTGACCTGGCAAGCGCCCCTGTAGCCTATTGGAAGCCCATCAAGTTGAGTGACGACGTTCTCAACTTCCTCAAGGAAGGAGTGGAAAACGCCACTCAATGCGAAGAGGCCGACGTTGACCAGGAATTCGCCGACCGGTTGCTGCTACTGATGCACACGCCTCTCTACACCGAGCCGCTACCGAAACAGCGCGAGGTTGACTGGGGGCCTCTGGTAGTGGCCCCTGTAGCCGGGGAGGCGCAGCCGGTGGCTCATTGGATTCCGTCTGCCAAGACGTTCGCCGCCTCTGATGTGAAGCCGGGCAAAGCGTGGGAGCCGCTCTATGCCGCGCCCCAGGCCAGCGAGGCGGTGCGCGATCAGGCACTGGCGGCGCTGCAGTCCGCGCAGCGATTCATCCGCAACGGCGTCGAGTTCGGCTATATCCGCATGCCCGACGCTGACACGCCCGATCCTGCGCATCGCACCCCGGGCCTGATCGAAGCAGCCATCCGCGCCCTGTCCGCGCAACCGGGAGCGCAGAAGAGAACGAACGGTGGAGGTGAAGCGTGAGCGCTTGCCAATTCTATCGGCCCGGCCAGCTCTGCCGAGCCGGATTTCCTCTCGGCTATCCAAGCAGCAGCGCCTGCACTGGGCGTGCTTGCTTGAGTTGCGGGAAGCACAACGAAATAACGCCGCCATGCCAGGACGAGGACATAAACCCGCGCTGGCTGGATGACAGTGGCAAGCCCCGTTACGCACTTCAAGGGATCAATCATGCCGAGTAGAAACTCTGATGCGGCAGCAGGTGAATGCCACACCCTTACCGATGGTGAAGGCGTCGAACTGGAAAGCAATGAGCCCTTCCGCTTCGCCTGCTGCGACTGCGGGCTGGTGCATGACATGGTGATCGTGGCGCAGGATGGGAAGCCGGTCGGCTTCGCGGTCAAGCGAGCGCCGGAAGCGACCGAAGAACGCCGCGCCACGCTGGGGGCATCTTTTGACCACTGGCTGTACCACGAGCAGACCGAGCATGACGTGGACAGCTTGAACAAGTCGGCAATCGAGTTGGCCCGGGCGGCGTTTCAACGCGGGCGCGCCACCGACAACAAGGAGCAGTAATGGACAAGGAGCAGCTAGACGCAATCGCCACCCGCGAGGCGCACTGCAAGCCATTCGGAGCCGCTGTAACGCTCAGCGTGGGAGAGCGGGATGCGCTGGTGGCGATGGCGAGGGTAGCGCTAGACCCGCGCATTCGAGAGGCAATCGAGGCGACGTTTGAGCAGCGCCCGGGCTACATGAAGCTAATCAGCGCAGCTGTCCGTGCGTTGCCTGACGCCGCCATGGCAAAGGAGCAAGCGTGAAAGTTCTCTTCCTGGATATTGACGGCGTGCTGAACAGCACCCGGTCTGCTGCAGCCCTGGGCGGGTGCCCGTGGCCTCGCAACCGGAACATGCAGGGGGACTGGGAGAAGTTCGATCAGGTCGCCGTCAAGCTAATGGCTCGGCTGGTGTCGGAGACCGAGGCCAACGTTGTTCTCAGCTCCACTTGGCGCATTGGAATGGACCAGGAACGCGCCACGGAGCTGGGCGATTTCCTGGGCTACGTCATCAGCAGCGCCACCCCTGGCGGCGGCGGGGAGCGCGGGCCGCAGATCAAGCAGTGGCTGGACGAACACCCGGGCGTTGAGAAGTTCGTGATCATTGACGACGACTCCGACATGCTGCCCGAACAACTTCCCCACTTCGTTAAGGTGGATCCGGCCATCGGCCTGACCTATCAGAACTACAAGGATGCAAAGCAGTTATTAGCATGACAGACGTAATTGAAGCGGTCCTTGCGACCACAAAGAAGCACTGGACACAGCCCGCCTAGCGCGGGCTTCGTTTTGGAGGCGATATGCTCCGTGAAGCACCTGCACCCACCGTTCAACTGGCACCAGCCCCATATGTGACTGTGGCCCTGGCGGCGATAATCACCGGCCTGACCGAGAAAGCGATTCGTCGCAAGATCGAAGAAGGGAAATGGGTTGACGGCAAGGAGTTCCGCCGCTCACCGGACGGGGCTATTCTCATTTCAATCAAGGGGTATCAGCAATGGGTAGAACGGGCCTAGGCGTCGAAATCCGGGCGAAGTCCATCCGCCTGTCGTTCATGCTGAACGGGGCTCAAGAGCGCCACACGCTTGTGCTAAACGGCGTTCCCGTGCGCCCTACCCCGGCCAACATCAAGTACGCCCAGCGCGTGGCTTTGGAAATCAGGGAGAAGATACGGCATGGCACTTTCATCATGGCCGAGTATTTCTCGGCGTCAGATGCTACCGATGTTGGCACCCTAGCTACCCACCTAGACGCGTGGCTCGGCGCTCAACGGATCGCACCATCTACACGCGATGGCTACCGTAGCGCCTGCAATTTCTGGAAGAAAGCGATTTGCGATAGTGCTGGTACGGTCCTGGGGAAACTGCAGCTACGATCGGTAAAACTAAGCCACCTCCTTACAGCAATCGCCAATCGACCTGACCTGAACGGAAAGACCATCAACAACTACGTCACGTCTTTGCGGGAGGCCATGGACTTGGCTGTGCGGGACAAGGTGCTGACCGATAATCCGGCGCTGCATATCCCCAGAGCCGCGCAGCAGAGGCTTCCAGCGGACCCCTTCTCCCGAGAAGAGATCGACGCAATTGTGGCACTGATAGCCAAGCGCCACCCGGGTCCGATACACAACCTTGTTGAGTTCTGGGCATGGACGGGGCTACGGACCAGCGAGATATTCGGCTTACGGTGGCCTAACGTTGACCTTGCTTCAGGGACAATACTCATCGCTGAAACGCTGGTGAAAGGCGAACACAAGGACACGACGAAGACCTCTGTGGCCCGGACCGTGCGGCTAAACAGCATCGCAAAAGCTGCGGTTCAGCGGCAAAGGGAGCATACTCAAGTCGCGGGTGGGACTGTGTTTTTGGACCCGAAGAACGGCTCGACGTGGAGCGATGAGCGCCGATTTCGGCGAGTATATTGGATCCCGGCCCTGCGCCATCTTGGCATCCGATATCGTCGTTCCTACAACATGCGGCACACCTACGCGACGGCTATGCTGATGGCCGGGATGACTCCAGCGTTCTGCGCCAAGCAACTCGGTCACAGCATCGAAATGTTCCTCAGCACCTATTCCAAGTGGCTGGATGGGGATCAAAACGATCTGGAAATGAGCCGGTTGGAAATGGCAATTCTTCCCCAGAAACTCCCCAAGCACAAAGCGCCTTTCTCTAAGTAGTTGATCTTCAAGGCCTAATCCGATCTGTGGTTATGGGTGCCCGATCCATCGCCAGCAACAGTTCACCCAGCCCGCCCACGCCCCCGCCCTCCATCCGCCCTCCCGGCCCGCAGACGTTGTCCGCGCTGGTCCAGGCGGGCGCCGCGCCGGGCAGGCGGCGCGCACGCAACCAGCCATGGCGGTCCACCATGAACTGCGCGCCCGCCAACGCTTCGGACGGCACGCCCGCGGCCAGGGCATAGGCCTCCCAGGCGCCGCGATTCGCCGCCACGCAGTCGGCATTCGCATCGCCTGGCGCGCCGCGCGTCAGGGAAAGGGTCAAGATGCGTGGATCCTGCGGTTCGTCCGGTGCGTCGGGCGCGTGCGCCACCACGCGCAGCGGCAAGCCGCGCAATCCGCTCAAGCTGTCCGCCCGCCCATCCCGGCAGGCCAGATGCACGACCGGCGCCGGGATGGCCGGCATGCCCGCGCCGCCGCTTGTGCCATAGGCGCGCAGTCGCAGATAGTCCAGCACCCGCCAGATATCGTCGGCGCTCAACACCGCTTGAAATCCGTGCATGGCGGACGCGGAAGGCGTCTTGCCGCCTTGGGCCACGTGCCAATGCAGTTCGCCTTCCAGGCGGTTATCGAAGAGCGGCGCACCCAACACGCTAGGCCAGACCGGCAGGCTGGCCGCCCGCGGCCCCCGGCCGTCCGCCGCCGCACCGTGGCAGCCCGCGCAATGCGCCTGATACAGCCGCCCGCCCTGCAGCACATTGGTGTCCGAAAACGCCAAGGGCGAACGCTGATAGGACGTGGTGTGCGCCTCCGTCAGCAGCATCTGCGGGCGCGGCCAATGCGTGCTGAAAGCCAGCACGACGGCCAACGCCAGCAGGCCGTATCGCCAGCGCCTGGAGAACAAGGCGAGCACCAGCAAGACCAGCGCCGCCCCGCTTTGCGCCAGCGCCAACCATAGCTGCCGCCAGGTGTGCGGACTGACGGGCAGATTCGGGTCATAGCGCCAGGCGAACGGCCAGTGGGAAATCGCCAGCGACGCTTGCGGGTGCCTCAAGACAGCCACAGCAAGCGCCAAGCCCAGCAAGCCGAGCACGGCCAGCGCCAGCCCCAGGATCCTCACCACGTCGCATCCAGCCCCAGCAAGGACAGTGCGCGATGGCGCAATTGCGCCAGCCTCGGGTCGCCCCGGTGCCTCGGGTAAGGCAGGTCATTGATGATTTCGTCCTTGATCCGCGCAGGCCGTTCGCTCAGCACCACGATGCGCGACGCCATGAACAGGGCCTCTTCCACGTCGTGCGTCACCAGCAAGGCCGTGAACCCCGCGCGTTGCCACAACTCGACCAGTTCGGATTGCATGGCGATGCGCGTCAGCGAATCCAGCTTGCCCAAGGGCTCGTCCAGGATCAGGATGCGCGGATCGTTGACCAGCGCGCGGGCCAATGCCGCGCGCTGCGCCATGCCGCCCGACAGCTGATGCGGGTACGCCTTGCCGAAGGCAGCCAGGCCCACGCGCTGCAAGGCGTCATCCACGCGATGGCGCTCGGTCTTCAGCAGGCCGCGCGCCTGCAGGCCCAGCGCCACGTTGTTCCAGACGGTGCGCCAAGGATACAAGGTGGGATCCTGGAACACGACGATGCGGGACGGCGACGGCCCGTCGATCGGATCGCCGTCCGCCAGCAAGCCGCCTTGCGCCGGCGGCTCCAGGCCGGCCACCAGCCGCAACAGCGTCGACTTTCCGCAGCCGCTGGGCCCCAGCAACGCGACGAACTCGCCGGGCTTGACCTCCAGGTCGATGCTGTCGAGCACCGGCAACGCCGTGCCGTCCAGGTCGAAATGATGGTTCACGCCCCGCACGGCCAGCGCCGCGCCGCGCGAGACGGGCGTTTGCGCCACTGCCGCCGCTACCATTTCACCACTCCTTTCTGCCAGGCCAGGAGGCGGTCGCGCCCCAGGAACAACAACGTGATCAGTCCCGAAAACACCAGCGCCATGACAAAGAGCGCGCCGTACATGTTGGTGTAGGACGCCCAGCCCTGCGCCCAGGACAGGTACCAGCCCAGCCCTGATTTCACGCCCATCATTTCCGCGGCCACCAGCACCGAGAACGACGCGCCCAACCCCATGAACAGGCCCACGAAGACCTGCGGCAACGCGGCCGGAATCGCCACGCGCAGCACCAGGAACCATTCGTTGGCGCCCATCGTGCGCGCCACGTCGTAGTAGGCGCGGTTCACGCCCGCCACGCCCGACCAGGTCAGCACCGTGACCGGAAACCACGTCGCCAGCGCGATCAGGAACACCGCCGCCGACCAACTGGAGGGAAAGAAGAAGAACGCCATCGGCAGCAAGGCGGTGGATGGCACCGGCCCCAAAAAGCGCAGCACCGGATGCACCCAGTAGCCCAGCCCGCGCGACCAGCCGATCGCCACGCCCGTCAGGAAGCCCGCGGCCGCCCCCAGCAGGAATCCATTGGCCAGCAGCCACAGCGAATTCACGAGACTGTCGCCCAACCGCTTGTAGTCGGTGACGTAGACCTCGATCAGGGACTGCGGCGGCGCGAAGAACGGACTGGGCAGCAGCGCAAGTTTCGCCGTCGCGATTTCCCACGCGCCCACCGCCACCGCCAGGGCCAGCAGCCACGGCCCGGCGCGGCGCAAAGCGCGAACCGGCCGCGCCTGTTCCACGCCCGACACGGCCACCAGCAGAAGCAGCGCCGCCAGCGCCAATGCCGCCACGCCGAACTCCCGCGTGTAGCCCCATGACGAAAAACCCACTTCCACGTTCGGCCAGCCCAGCGTCACGCCGCCCACGCCCGCCCACACGGCGGCAGCGGCCACGCCCGTCTTCCACAAGCGCCAGCCCGGCGCCAGCGCCGCGCGGGCCGGCAATGCGTCAACCGAGGACATTGGGCACCACCACTTGCGCGTATTTGTTGATGTCCAGATTCGCGCTCAGCACCTTGATGGTCTTCAGGTCCTTGGCGTAGCCCACAATCTCTTCGCGCAGCGCCGACCCCGTGGAGGCATGCCCATGGCTATGGCTGCGCAAGATTGCGGCCACGCGCTCGGCCGGCACCTTGCCCGGCACGTACGGCGCGAAAATGCGCGCCGTCTCGTCTGGGTTGGACGCGGTCCAGCGTTGCGCGTCGATCACCGCGCGCGTGATGGCCGCGGCCGCCTCGGGATCCTTGCGCACGAGGTCGCCGCGCAGTCCCAGCACGCAGCAGGTGCGGTTCTCGTAGTCGCCTTCGATGTTGGTCGCGATCTCGCGCAGCTTGTTGTCTTCACGCAGCGTGTAGATAAGCGGGTCGTCGCCGGCGATGGCGTCCACCTCGCCTTTTCTCAGCACCTCGCCGAACAGGTCCTGCGGATACTGGCGCCAGTCCACGGACTCGGGGTCGATGCCCAGTTGCGCCACGCGGATCGCAAAGAAATTCTTCACGGGGCTGGCCTGATCCGACACGGCCACGCGGCGGCCCTTCAAGTCGTTCACGCTCTTGATGGGCGAGTCTTCGGCGGTCAGCAAGCGCATGCAGCCGCCGTGCGTGCCCACAGCCAGCTTCACATCAAAGCCCTGCTCCAGCGGCTTGAGCCAGCGCAACGCCATGCCGATGCCGCCGTCGGCGTGGCCGGTGGCGATCGCTTCCAGCAGCTGGTCGGTCGAGCCGCTGAAATTGATGCGTTCGACCTTCAACCCGTATTTTTCGAAGAAGCCGCGCTCAAGCGCCACAGAGACGGGCGACTGGCAGACGGCGGTCTGGCTCCATGCGATCTTGAACGTGCGCGGCGCCGAATCGGCCGCCAGCACGCGGGAACCCAGCATGCCCAGCGGCGCGGCCAATCCCGCGACGCTTGCCGCGCGCAACAGCGCACGGCGTGAGACTCCCCGCGCGGTGAGCGCGGCGCGATGGACGTTCGTATTCATCAACCTTCCTTTTGAGCAGACTGTGAATGGCGATGATTGCCATGCGGCATCATCAGCCTGCTGTCAGGGGTTCGACAAATACAAAGTCGGGATAACAATATGGGGCCCGGCGCCGGCAATCACGGTTGCCGGCCGTGCTTGGCCCCTTGCGCGCTATTCCGGCAGGTGATCCGGCACGCCGTCCTCGTCCACGCTTTTCACGCGATCCAACGCGTTGCGCGCCGCCGACATGGCTTCGATCGTGCTGCGAAACCGCCGGCTGACGAAGATCTCAAAGGGCTGGCCTTCGGGCTTGTCCGCCTCTGCCGGCACCGGCTCGGCCGCTGCCGCCTCCGCGTCCGCGGGCTTCGCCTTGGGCGCAAGACGCCGCGTCTCCAGGAACGCCCGCGGGGGGGTGCGGCCCTCGGGTTGCGTCGCGTACGCAACCACCGAAAATCCGTTGATCGTCTTCTCTAGCATTACGGTTTCCTATCGCCGCGGCCACAGCCGGCGCAGCTCGTTGTTAGCGACAACGGCCCGGCGCAAGAAAACTTAAATGCCCGAAAAGCAAGCTGCCATGCTGCTCCCGCCGATGCGGCGGCGCCGCCCCTGGAGCGAGCGCTTTTTACCTCGGGAAGGCCCGATGGAAAAAAAGAAGCCGGAATTGATCTGCATCAATTCCGGCTTCTGGCGCCGCTTCACACACGCGAATCTATTTTGTCGACGTGACGGCATTCATGCGCACGCGCACATAGTCCGCCACCTGCTCCAGCACCTGCGACAGATGCCCGCGCAACAGTTCGAATCCTGCGTTGCGCTCGCGCGTGGCCTCGTCCATGTACAACGGACGCCGGATCTCCACTTGCAGGCTGTGCCGGTTCAGCGCCGGCTGCCCGATCTGCGCAATCAGCTGCACGCCTTTGTAGGGGTCGTTGCGCGCCACGGTGTACCCCAGATCGCGCAAGGCCTTTTCGATCAACGCGATGAACTCGGGCTCGCAGGTCGTGCCGTCGCGATCGCCCAGCACGAAGTCCGCCAGCGGGTGCTCGCTTTGCCGGCCCAGGCGCTCGTAGGCGTCATTGGGCATGGAATGCAGGTTCAGATGCCAGACTGCGCCAAAGCGCTGCTCGACCCGGCCGATCGCCTGCGACAGCGCCGCGTGGTAAGGCTCGTAGTAGGCACGGATGCGGTGCCGCACCTCATCCAGCGTCAGCTTGCGGTCATAGATCGGCGTGGCCTTGTCCATCCGGCGCCAGATCAGGCCCTTGCCCAAGCGGGTCTTCTCGCCTGGCTCCAGCGGCTCGGGCCAAGGCTCGGCCAGCAGTTCCGGGTCCAGATCCTGCAAGGTCCGGTTCGGGTCGATATACACGCGCGGGAAGTTGGCCGCGATCAGCGTAGCTCCCAACGCGGGCGCCGCCGACCACAACGCGTCCACGTGCGTGTCTTCGCCCTGGCGCAGCTGCGAACGCGTCGCGGCGGCGCCGAAGTCTTCCGGATAGCGTTCGCCGCTATGGGGCGAATCACAGACCAGCGGCAAAGCCGGCCCTTGGGGTTCCTGCACGGAAACCGCGTTGAAATCGGCGTATGTCATCGTCAGTCAGCCTGAATGTTGGCGGCCTTGGCCACCTTGGCGTATCGGGCCAGGGCCTGTTCGATCTGGACCTGGAACTCTTGCGGGGTCGTCGGCATCAGCGTACCACCCACATCCTCGGCCTTCTTGCGGAACTCGGGGTCGTTCATGGCAGCGCGCACCGCCTGGTTCAAGCGATCGACCACGGCGGGCGGCGTGCCTGCCGGCGCCACCAGGCCGAACCAGCCGCCCGTGCCCATGTCGGGGTATCCCAACTCGATATAGGTGGGCACGTCGGGCAGCAGCGGCGAGCGCTCCGCGCCCAGTACGGCCAGCGCACGCAGCTTGCCGCCCAGCACTTGCGGCAAGGTCGACGACAGGTTGTCGGTGATGGCATCCACCTGGCCGCCCATCACGTCGTTCAGGGCCGGCCCCGCGCCGCGGTAAGGCACGTGCAGCAGCTTGATGCCGGACAGCATCATGAAATTCTCGATGTTCACGTGGCCCAGCGACCCCACGCCCGGCGACGCGAAGCTGTAGCGGTCAGCCGGCGCCTTCTTGGCCAACGCCACGAATTCCGCCATGTTCTTGGCCGGCAGGTTCGGATTGATCGCAAAGATGCTGGGCACGGCCAGCACGTTGGCCACGGGCACGAAATCCTTCACCGGGTCGTAATTCATCTTGCGGTAGACGGCCGGGTTCGAGCCATGCGTGCTCATCGTCGCCATGCCGATGGTGTAGCCGTCCGGCGTGGACCGGGCCACCTGCTCCATGCCCATCGAACCGCCGGCGCCCGCCTTGTTTTCGACCACGATGGTCTGCTTCAGGTCGCGGCCGGCGTATTCCGCCACCAGACGGGCGACGATGTCGGTCGAACCGCCAGCGGCGAACGGCACCACCAGCTTGATGGGACGGGACGGATAGTCGGCGGCTTGGGCCAAACCGGCAAAGGACAGCGTGGCGAACATGCCGGCAAGCGCGAAACGCGCGGACCGGCCCAACAGGCGGCGGGACATGGGGCTACTCCGAAAATTGAAAAGTCGTTATGGGTGTGCACAGACGGCCGCCAGTGTCCGAACTTTACGATCTCCTTTCAAACGACTATATTGCACTCCTTCATTACCAAAGGTCATGCTCAATGCGCCTGCACTCGCCATCCATGTCCGAGCTGCATGCCTTCATCACGGCAGCGCGCCTGGGCAGCTTCACCCAAGCCGCACAGACGCTGTGCGTGACCCAAGGCGCCATCAGCCGCGCCATCTCTCGCCTGGAAGCGCATTTCGGCCAGCCTCTGATGCACCGGAACGCGCATGGGCTGACCCTGACCGACACCGGCCGGCGGCTCTACGAAGGGGCGCAGGCGCCTTTGCAGGCGCTTGAATCGCTCAGCACCGAACTGCGGGCCGACGACCGGCGCTTTCGCCTGACCTTGTCCACCGTCCCTACGCTGGCCAGCGCCTGGCTGGTGCCGCACCTGCCGGATTTCCACCGCCGCCATCCCGAGATCCAGCTGAGTTTCGCTGCCTACCGCCGCAACGAGGACTTTTCGGGCGCCACACCCGATGCCAGCATCCTTTCCGGCACGCCCGAGCAGTGGCCCGGCTGGCAGGCCGACTACGTCATCGGGCGGGAAATGGTGGTGATCTGCCACCCCGGCAGGCTGGCGGCAAGGCAGGCACAAGGCCTGTGGAGCACGCCCCACGGCCTGCTCGGCGAACCGCTGCTCTACCACTCCAACGGCAAGGACAATTGGGCGCAATGGTTCACGGCGGCGGGCGTGCCGCGCGACGAGGTGGCGCTGTCCAATGGATTCGACCAGTGTCGATCCTGGTCCGTGCCGTCATGGCCGACATGGGGATTGCGGTACTGCAGCGCTGCCTGGTGCGTGACGAGCTCCAATCCGGCCGCGTGGCCGCGCCCTTTCCCGACCTGCCCATCCGGCTACGCCGCGGCTACCACCTGTGCGCGCCGGCCCAGCGCCGTGACCACTACGCGCTGGCCTGTTTCCGGCAATGGCTGCTGCAGACCGCCAGCGCCGATCCGGATGTGGCGGCGGCGATACCCCCGCGCTAGGCGCCCGGGGCCGGCCAGAATGGATGCATGAAGTTTCAGGTCGCCCTTGCGATACATTGCAAAATGAAACGGGCCTCTTTCCAGAGGCCCGCTTTCAATGCGGCAACGCAACGCGACTCAAGGCGCCAGCTTGAAGCCCAGGTCCACGCCCCACTTATCGGTTTCACGCAACCACTTCGCCCCGCAGTTCAGGCAGCGGAAATGGTCTTCACGGCTTTCCTCACGCCCCTTCTGGGTCGGATTGGTGAAACCTTGATGTCCCAGGTGCGAATGCGGCGCAACGCCTGACAGTCCCGGGTTAATGCGTTGGCAAGCCAAGCACATAACGCTCATTGATGCTTCCCCACAAACAGTGTTAGCAAATTGTAAGGGATTTCACCAATGTTTTTCTATCAATTCATGACAACACAACGACAATAATTGTTAACGGGGCAATTAAACAACGCCCGGCAAGGCCGCCAGACAGGTCGCCAGATGGTAAGGGGATGTCGACGGCATGTCGGCGCGCACCACCGTCCCGCTGGCGTCCAGGCACTCGAACCAGCCCCCGTCGTGCAGGAATCGGGCGCGGAAACCGGCCAACGCTGAGGCCAGCGCAGGCCAATCGCCCAGCACCGCCAGGACACGCAGATACTCCGTCTGCGCCCAGATACGCCGCGTATCGTCGATGACCCCACCCGATTCATCCAGCGACGCCAGCACGCCAGCCCCGCCTACATCCACGCCATGCTGGCGGGACCATTGCACCGCGCGCGGCAGCGACTCCGCCAGATCCAGTCCATCGAAGACCTCGGCGGCGCCGTGCACCAGCGACAGCCATTCGAACTGGTGCCCGGGCTCCAGCCGGTTGTCCGCCGTGCCCTGCAACGCTTCGGAAATGCACTGGGTAGGCGCATGGACGAAGAACTGGCTTATTCCTTGCGCCAGGCCGCGCAAATGCTGTGCGAACAGCGCCGGCTCAGCCACCTGGGCCGCGGCCAGATAGGCTTCGGTCAGATGCATCATGGGATTTTGCGCGGGCGGGCGCAGCGGCTGGCTCAAGTCAGCGCTCAGTGCCGCGTGGTACAGCCCGTCGCGGGTCTTGAAGCGCGACTCGATCGTCGATGCCGTGGTCAACATGAGCTTGCGCGCCTCGGCGTTGCGGCTGCGCTGAAAATAGGCCGCGCAGGCCAACACGACGAACGCGTGCGTGTACAGGTCCTGGGTTTCATCAAGCGGACGCGCATTGGCGTCCACGCTGTATCGCCATCCGCCGTGCGCCTCATCGCGAAACACGCGGCGCAAGGATTCGAACAGCCGGTCGGCATGCTGCGCGCAGGCCGCGCCCGGCGCCTGCGCAAACACGTACAACTGGCGCGCGCACGCCATCGCGCGATAGCGCAGCGGCGCTAGCGGCGCGCCTGTCGCGGCGTCCAGCGATTCATAGGGCAGACCGGTAGCGTCATTGAAGCCCTGCCCCATCCACAAGGGCAGGATGACACCGTCGAAATGCTCGCGCAGCGCGCGAATGTGCTCCGCGAGAGAATGATTGGTCTGTGCGGCAGTCATCTTGGAACGACGCATACCCGAATAGGGCCCCAGGTTTTGGAGCAGCAACGATAACCGAAATTTTCGTCGCAAACTTTCGAGTATTCTCCGCAGCGTCATGCGCGCACAGACCGGTTTGACCGCTTTGCTTCGCCCAGGGCGCAGCGCCCTATCTGAAGATATTTTCCTCGACCCAGTTCTGCGCGAAGATTTCCGCGCGATCACGTGCTTCGTCCAAGGAAGCGCAGTTGCCCAAGTGGGAAAATGCGGCATCCACTTCGGTGCCGCCCTCGGCCGTTACCGTCAGCAAAACGCCATATCCGCCGGTATCCATGGCCGCTGTGGAAACGTCGATCAGTACTTCCTGGTCACGATGCTGCATGTGCTACCTCCCAGTCGGTTACCTAAACGCGTGAACCACGCGTGACGTGGCGGGAGCAAAAATCCCGCTTGAATGAATAGACCTGAAAGCGTCACGCAAGTTCATCTTACTGGCGACACAGCATGCGCGATACGTCCGGAAGATGCCAAATCGAACATTCCGTCTCAGGAGATTCCCGTACTGCGCCGTCAATACGCATGAACTCGCGACATACAGCGAAATCATTCGCAAACTATGCGGGAATTCGCGTGTCTGCGCGCAACACGCCGCCATGCGGAAATGATTGATTGGGGCCGGAATGGGACGTGGAGCCGCCGGCAAGCGCCGCCGGCATCCTCGCCCGTCAGCGCACGTGGATGGCGCCCGGTTCTTCCATGCGAAGGGCAAGCTTGCCCTTCTCGGTGATCAGCCAGCGGCCATCAGGGCCCACCTGTACGCAACGCAAGGTCACCAGCGCCTTCGCGACTTCGTCGGGCACGTCGACTTGAGCGGTATCAGGCTCGGAATTGTCGGCGACAAGTCGCAGCCAATGACCCAATTCGCCCTTCTGGAAACGATGCAATGCCATGCGTGATTCTCTCTTGAATGCCTCAACGATAGCATGCCGGCCCAAGCCCAAGCCGCTAGGCCAGCAGCTTGGGCAGCGACGAAGCCAGCAAGGCGATGCCCGACAACGTCAGCAGGCCCAGCACGATCCGTCGGAATGCGAGATCGCTGATGCCGACGTACAGGCGCGCGCCCAGCAACGTGGGCACCAGCATCGCGGGCACGATCATGGCAAACAACGGCAGCATGTCGCGCGTGACCACGCCTGTGAACACGTAGGTCGCCATCGTCACCGCAAGCATGGACAAATTGAAATTCTGGATCACCGAGCGCTGCACGTCGCGGTCGAACCCCCGCAAGGTGCACCACAAGGTCGGAATGACGCCCGTGAATCCGCCGATGCCGCCCATGATTCCGCCCACCGCACCTGCCACGCCGTCGGCCACTTTGCCGCCGGCGGTGATCTTCGGCAGACGCGTCGCAAATAGCATGATTGGGCACCAGATGCCCAGCAGCGCGCCAATGAAGGCCTTGAATATCAACGGCTCCAGATGCGGCAGCAACATGACGCCCAGCGGGATGCCCAGCAGCCCGCCCGCGATGAAAGGCAGCAGATGCGTCATCGCGAAACCGCGCCGTACCGTGAATGCGGCCAGCAGCTGTCCGGTCAACGAGCCGAACACGGCCATCGCGGCCGCCAGCCTGGGATCGATGGTCCATGCCCAGAACGACATGGCCACCATCCCGAACCCGAATCCCGACAAGCCCTGCACAAACCCCGCGGCCATGGCGCCCACCACGACCAGCACATAAAGCGAATCCATTTCAGCCGCGCATCCAGATGAACGTGCCCGGCCCGCGCCGGCGCGAAGCCATTCTAGAGCGTTCTAGGAAGGACGCAGCACCATTGGCCGCTTCAAGCGAGACGCCACGGCAGACGCGGCCACGCTCGCGCCGATCAGCGACAGGCCGAGCGCCAGGTCCCCGGAAATGCGCTCATGGAACACCACCGACGACACGATCAAGCCGATCACCGGCACGCACAGCATCGCGATGGAGGTGGCCACGGGCGGCATCTTCTGTGTCATGCCCAGCACGACGATGAAGGTCAGCGCGGTGGCAAGCGGGCCCGTATAGAGGATGATGGGCCAGGCATCCGGCACCGCCAGGAAGGCCGGCGCGCCATCGCGCAACCAGGCCAACGCGACCAACGGCACGGTGGCGATTGCGGTCTGCCACGGGATCATGTCCGCCCCCAGGCGCACATGGCGATTGCCGCGCAGCTGGATGATGTTGCAGGCCCACGCGAACGAGGCGCCCAGCAACATGACCAGGCCGATCACCGTATGCGCCTGCCACGGGCTGAACGCCGGCGCCACGATCACGCCAATGCCCGCATAGCTCAGCGCGGTCGCCAGCCACTGCCCCGCCGACAGGCGCTCTTTCAGGATCAACGCCGACAGCGGGATCACCCAGATCGAAGTGGCGTAGGCGATGACGGACGCGCGCCCGGGCGCCACGTACTGCAGGGCCCACAGCGCCAACGCCGTGAAGGCGCCCATCTGCAGCAGCGCCACACCCGCCACCAACGGCCATTCCTGGCGCGTCGGCAGGCGCAGGCGCCCCATCGCGCCCAGCACCAGCACGCTGATCAACGCCGCCGATCCGAAGCGGCTGGCGGCCAGCCACAGCGGACTCATGTGCGCCAGGCCCAGCTTCATGACAGGCCAATTCCCGCCCCAGACCATGACCGCCCCGATCAATGGCAAAAACTTGCGCAACGTGCTTTGCTGACTCATTACTGCTCGATCTACCGCTTGATTATTCTGCGATTTGGCCGATTGACCAAAGGAAGAAATAGTCTATAGGGTAAACCCCGGCATATTTCACCTGAATTCACTTCTATACACTACACCTCCAGCACAAACGAACTGCAGATCGACAACACCTAGGTAACTTATGCCGGAAATCAACCTGGATGCCACTGACATCCGAATTCTGAACGAACTTCAGCGCGACGCGCGCCTGACCAACGTGGAACTGGCCGCGCGCGTGAACCTGTCGGCCTCGCCCTGCCTGGCCCGGGTCCGCCGCCTGGAAACCGAGGGCCTGATCGACCGCCGCGTCACGCTGCTGAACGCGCGCAAACTGGGGCTGAAAGTCAACGTGTTCATCCAGATCTCGCTGGACAAGCAGCGCAAGGCCGCGCTCGACGTCTTTGAACGTGAAATCGCGGTGCTGCCGGAAATCATGGAGTGCTACCTGATGTCGGGCGATGCCGACTACCTGATCCGCGCGCTGGTGCCGGACGTGGATGCACTCGAACGGCTGATCGTCGAACACATCACGCGCATCCCTGGCGTCGCCAGCATCCGCTCAAGCTTCGCGCTCAAGCAGGTGCTGTACACCACCGCCGTTCCGCTTGCCTGATACGGGGCGACGCTTTCAGAAACTTGCGGGATGCCGCCCGCGCCCGCACAATGGACGCGTCGGCCGCGATTGCGCGCCGGCATCCCTCCCATCGCTTAGCAAGGAGCAAACCATGCCCGAAACTGAATGGTTCCCCGGCGGCACGCTACCCGATCGTCAGGGCTACTTTGAAGTGGAATTCGACACAGGCGAAACTGAAATCACGCGCTACGGCATGCTGGGTTGGGAACCCGAGCAAGACCGCGGCCGCATCGTGCGCTGGCGCGGCCTGGACCCGGACATCGAAGAAGCCGAAATGCAACGCGAAAACGCCGTGCGCAACAACGGCGACACCCTTCTCGGCTAAAGCGCCGTTCCCCAAAGCAAAACGCCGCGGAAAACTTCCGCGGCGTTTTGTTTTTCAGCGTGGTGCGCTTACCAGTCTAGCTTGGAGATCTTCGTGCCAGCCAGCGACACGCCCGCCATCAGGCCGCCGTTATTCATCACGAAGCCGACGATCGGCTGCTGCGCCGTATTGGTGTCGATGCGACCGTTCGCGCCGATATTCACGACGGCCACCGTAGCGTCGGCGCCGATGGTCCAGCCGCTGCTGTTGCGGAACTTGTTCAGCGCATCGTCCGTCATGAACAGCAGCACCATCGCCTTGGATTGCGCACCGGCCTGGAAGCCGATCGAACCCGCCGTGGTGCTGTAGTAGCCGGAATTGGCGCCGCCCACGCGCAGCACGCCATTGCCATGCTCGGCACCCACGATGAAGCTGCCGCTCAGCACGTCAGGAAATACCAGCACGCCCCTGGCGCGCGCCACCAGTTCCTTGGATTGCGGCGAAGCCTCGTACAACTTGGACAACGTGGCGTTGGCCGCGCTATTCATCGACTCGCGCTTCTCCGATGCCGTCGCGCTGTTTTTGGGGGTGTTGGTGGTGCAGCCCGCGAACAGCAGGCCTGCCACACCGATGGTCGCGGCCGCCAGGCCAACACGACGCAGGACAGGAAAAGTATCAAACATGGAACTCTCCTTTATTGTTGTCTTCCACTACCACTGTACCGGCCAAACTTATCGGCACAAGGCACACGTTGTGATAAACGAAACAAAACCTACCTGTTGCCGCATTCCACACGCGGGCAGCAACATTTGGTAGGGCAATAGCCCCGGCCCGCGCCCTTATAGAATGCCATAACGCGGCTCGCCCGTCGCCTCGTCCACCGAAACAATCCCGGAGAGGACCAGTTCGGCATGGCGCCTGGCGACCTCAGCATCCGCGAACGTCACGAATCTGGGCAATGACCAGCGCTGTTGAAAATCGCCGTCGCCTGATCGGCGAACCGTGACCTCGATGGCCAGCACGCCGGCATCCAGACTCACGATCTCGCATCCCACTTGAAAGCCATCGATATGGCGCTGCGGCCACGCGCTCATGCTTATTGCTCCTGAAAACGCTGTATCCGGGCGCAATATGCCAAAAAAAAAAGCGCTTGAAAAGTGATCCTTTCAACGGGTCAACACGCACTAATCGCGGTAGTGCAAACGCATCTTGCAGACCTGAAAAAAGGGCGAAAACAGGCCTTGGAATGCCAATTGGCCATTTTTTTGATTTACCCAAACCGCGGGCCAATTCCGCTATTTGTTGGCCGCGCCCTCGTTCGCCGGCCGGATCCACTTCGACTCCCACAGGTCTTCGCCGCGCTCCAATGCCGCACCCAGCTCTTTGCGTCGGCGCTGCGCGACAGCAGCCAGCAGCGCATTGCAAACCGAGAAGGCCGCGGTATAGGAATCGAACGGCGATGCGCTGGAACTGCGCGCGACCAGGACGTGATGGGCGGACGCGGCCGCGGGCGCGGACGCCGCATCCGTAATCAAAACCACTTTACCCCCGCGCTGCCGAAAAACCTTCACCGCATTCGCCGTCGCCACCGAATAGCGCCTGAACGTAAATGCCAGCAGCACGTCGCTGGCGTCGATCCAGAGCAGTTGGTCTTCCAGGAACATCGGCCCTGCGCCGCCCATCGGCCTGACCGACGGCAGGCACAGGTTCAGGTACAGCGCCACATGGCTGGCCAAGGGCGCGGCCTGGCGCAAGCCCAGCACGTGCACGCGCCCCTTGCGTTGGGTCAGCAGGCGCACAGCGGATTCGAATGCCCCCACATCGATCGCCGCAAACGTCTCCTGCAGATTGTGCTGGTCATGCAGCAGCGCGTTGTGCAGGCAGGCCCTGGCCGACGGGTTGTCGCCGCTGACCGCGTCCGCGCGTTCGCCCGGCGACGCCAGGCGCGCCGTCACTTCCGAGCGCGCCTCCATCTGCGCCTGCGCATAGCTGTCGTAGCCCAGCTTGGCCAGCAAGCGGACAACCGTGGACGCGCTGGTGCCCACCCGTTTGGCCAGCGCCGTCGCGGATTCCAGCAGGCTTTGCGGGTAGCGCGCCTGCATTTCCTCGACCAGCAGGCTTTCCGTCTTGCTGAGTTTCTTGGCGTAGGTGGCGATGCGTTGATTCAGATTCATGATGGCAGCGGGTCCGCAAGGGGTGGCTCTAGGTGATAACCCCAAATTCCACAATATTCATTGCATCTTATATTTCACTCTGCAATGCATATTGCAAAATAGACCAATCCGACCGCCTTCACAAGAGAGTTTCATGAAGCACCACTCCGCTGCGCCGTCCCTGATGCGCCGCAGCCTCGTCCTTGCCGGCTTGGGCGCCGCAGTCCTGCCCCTGGCCGCACGGGCCAACGCCTATCCTTCCCGCCCCATCACGCTGGTCGTGCCGTTTCCCGCAGGCGGATCCGTCGATCTGATCGGCCGCATCTACGCCGAAGCGCTGGGCAAGGCGCTGGGCACCACGGTCATCATTGAAAACCGCGATGGCGCCGGCGGCGCTATCGGCAGCCAGCGCGTGGCGCGCGCCAAGCCCGACGGCTACACGTTGGTCGCCTCGTCGCAAAGCTCGCATCTGGCCAACCCGCTGATGCGCAGCGACCTGGGCTACGACCCGATCAAGGATTTCACGTCGATTTCGCAGTTGTCGCGTACGCCCAATGTGCTGGTCACCAACATCGACGTACCCGCCAAGACCCTGGCCGAATTCGTCGCCTTGCTGAAGGCGCGGCCCGACGAGCTGCACTACGCCACGGCCGGCATCGGCAGCATGGGCCAGCTCAACGCGGAACTGTTCAAGAACACGCTGCAGGTCCAAGCCATGCACGTGCCCTACCGCGGCGGCGCCCCCTTGATCAACGCGCTGCTGTCCAACCAGGCCCAATTCGCGCTGGACAATCTGGCGCCGTTCCTGCCCCATATCCAGGTCGGCAAGATGCGCGCCCTGGCCGTGGCCGCCCCCAAACGCCTGGACGCGTTGCCCGAGGTTCCCACATTCGCCGAACTGGGCTACCCCGTGCTCAACGCCATGTCGTGGATCGGCCTGGCCGCCCCCGCCGGCACGCCCGACGACATCGTCCAGACCCTGCTTGCCGCGGTGCGCACCGTCGCCGGCCAGGACGGCATGCCGCAAGCCCTGGAGAAGGCCGGCGCCCTGCCGCCCGAAAACCAGACCCCTCAACAGTTCACCACCATGATGAGCGAACGGCTGGCGCTGTATAAAGACTTGATCGACCGCGCCGGCATCCGCCCCGAATAGGCTTCCATCCCATGCAAAACCCCGCTTTCGAACCCGACACCGCCCCCCTTGAAGTCCTGCCCCGCGACCTCTCGGCCTATCGGGAGGGCAACACCGGCATCCCTTACGTGCACCGCTTCGAGTCCGGCGTGCCCGGCCCGCACGTGCTGATCAACGCCATCACTCATGGCAACGAAATCTGTGGAATGGTCGCCGCGACCCATCTGCTGGACACTGGCGTGCGACCCAAGATCGGCACGCTGACGGTCAGCTTCGCCCACGTCGAAGCCTACGAGGCCTTCGACATCGACCAGCCCTATGAAAACCGCCAGCTCGTCCACAACCTGAACCGCATCTGGTCGGCCGCCATGCTGGACGGCGCTGAAGACAGCCCCGAACTGCGCCGCGCCCGCGAACTGCGCCCCGTGCTGGACGCAGCCGACTTCGTGCTGGACATCCACTCGACCCGCGCGCCTGTGCAGCCCTTCTGGGTCTACAACGAGATGGACCGCAATACCGCGCTGGCCTCCGCCGTGGGCGCACCGCTCGTGCACCTGGTGATGCCGCAGCACAAGTTTCCGGGCACGGGCGTCATGGGCTATGGCCATCACGGCGATCCGCTGTCCGACAGCGGCGGCGCGCTGGTAGTGGAATGCGGCCAGCACTTCGCCAAGTCCGCCGCTGAACTGGCGACCGACGTCACGCTGCGGTTCCTGGCGCACACGGGCCTGATCGACGCCCCGGCCGACGCCGCGCCGCCCCCGGCGCCGCAACGATACCGGCTGCTGGAAGTCCACATGGTGAAGTCCGAAGACTTCCATTTCACCCGCCCGGTCATCGGCTTCGAGACCTTCGACAAGGACGAACTGATCGCCATGAACGGCACCGAAGAAATCCGCTCGCCGTGCAACCACTGCACGATCTTCATGCCGACCCGCATGCCGATCGTCGGCCGCGAAGCCGTCTACCTGACGGTCGCGATCTAAGCCTGACCCCCGGCAGCGTGCCGCCGCACGCAGAACGGATCCGGCACTGGCGCGTGCCGGATCCGTTCCGCTCAAAGATCGGGGATCAAGCGCTTGCCCAGACTGATCACCTCGTCGCACGAGAAGCCCAACGATTCGTAAAAGCCCCGCACCGCAACGTTGCCCGAGCGGATCATCAGATTGATCTTGGGGCAGCCCATCTCCAGCAGCTTGCGCTCCACAGCGCGCATCAGCACGGTGGCGTAGCCGCGCCGTTGATGCGCGGGCGACACGGCCAGATAATTGATCCAGCCGCGATGGCCGTCATAGCCGCCCATCAGCGTGCCCACGATCACGCCGTCCGCCTCGCCCACCAGAAACAGGTCGGACTGCACGGTGAGCTTGCGGGCGATGTCTTTTACCGGATCATTCCACGGCCGCGTCAGGCCGCAATCGCGCCATAGCTGGACGATGGCCGATTCGTCGGCGGGATGGTAGGGCCGGATGGAAAGGGCTTGTTGGGTCATGCTTCGTTCCTTGGATGAGGGAAACGAAGGCCTTGCGATACGCCTCGCGAGCGGGTACGGAAATACACAAACAAAAAGGCCACGAGGGGTATCGTGGCCTTCAGGGTGAAGCGCCGGAAACTCGGCGCCTGAACGTGACTTGCCACTCAACGTAGACGTCGAGTGATTCGTCGGTTGTCTGCCCGGCATGCCGGTGCAAAAGGGATCGCGTTCATGCGAAGGAGCATACACGAGCCGCCGCGCGGCAGGCAAGACCAGGCCAATGCCAGTCAAGCCACGGCAGGCGCGGGCAGCGTTCCTTCCATGACGATAACCGCTTGGCCCGCGACACCTGCCCACACGCCATCGGCGCATGGCTCGGCATGCGCCAGCAACAGGCTGGCGCGGCCCATGTCCACGCCCTGCCCCACGCGCAAGCGCAATATCCCGTCGCTGCGCAGCGCCGCGCGCAACGCCGTCATCGCCGCCGTCGCGCTGCCTGTGGCGGGATCCTCCGTCATGCGTCCGGTGAACATCCGGGCCTGGATATCCGTCGGCGCGTCCACGGCCTCCCCGCCGGTGTCGGTCGTGTAGACATAGATGGACTTCGCGCCGTCCAGCGGCAGCAACGCGGCATAGCCCTCGGAATCCGGCGCCGCGCGGCGCAGGGCATCGCGGTTGCGCAACTGCGCGACCAGAAAGATCAGTCCCACCGAGACCACCTGCGGGACGTGTTCGGACGTGTCGATATCGGACGGCGCAAGCTTCAGCGCCCTGGCCACCGCCGCCACCGGCGCCTCGCTGGCGCGGGACAAAGGCTGCGGGGCCAGCAGTTCCACGCCCTCCACGCCCTTGGCGCCCGCCTTCAACGAGATCCGGACCAGACCCGCGGCCTCTTCGAAAATGAACGAATCGGGCGCCGGGCGTCCGGCGGCACCCCACTCGCGAGCCAGCACGACGGCAGTGCCCACGTTCGGGTGCCCCGCAAAAGGCACCTCGCGATCCGGCGTGAATATCCGCACCCACGCGGTATGTGCAGGGTCTTTCGGCGGCAGCACGAAGCTGGTTTCCGAATAATTGAATTCACGCGCAATACGCTGCATCTGCGCGGTCTCCAACCCCTGGGCGTCCAGCACCACTGCCAACGGATTGCCGCTATAGGGCTGGGTGGTGAAAACATCTGCGGTGACGTATCGGTAGCGCATGGAAGCTTCTCTTGTCCAAGGGGAAAGCGGCAGTATGCAAGGCCTCCGCCCGCGCGCGACAGGCACAGATCGAAAGAACTTTCGTCATAACTGCTCCGTCCCCGGCATGCCCAAACACCCGGCCCGGCGCCTGCGTCGAGTAACCTGTCCTCCAAGGACGCATCTGCGCCCCAATGCACGCTTACCCGAAAGGAATGCACCATGGAAAACCCTTTTGGCGACTCCGACGAGCCCTCCAGCGACCACCGGCAATACCTGGTCCTGATTTCGGCTTCGAAAGACAACGCCTCCCTCGCCCAGAAGCTGCTTGAAAACCTGAAGAAACACGTCGACGAACGGGCCGCGCCCTTGTGGATCGACGCCAAGGGCATCGGCGTGCTACTGACGACGGATCTGGTCGCGTCCGACATCTGGCGTGAAATGTTCCAGAAGGAACCGGGCCAGGACTATGGCGACACCCGCAACATGCTGGTGCTGGAAATCGGCAAGGATTGGGCCGCCCGCAGGGACGACAAGATCGAACACTGGCTGGCCAGCCATGTCGGCAATCCGCTGCCGCCCGCGCCGCGGCGCGCAGACAAGCGGCGCTAAATGAAATCCGCCAGCAGGCGCGAGATCGCTTCGGGCTGATCCAGGCTGGGCAAGTGGGCGACGCCAGACACCTCCTGGCCCACGCCCGCCCTGATCAGCGTCGACACATGCCGCGACCGCTCCTGGATGTGGGGAAAATCGAAACTTCCCCACATCACCAGCGTCGGCACGGTGATCTCTGCAAGCCGGCTGAACGTGTCCAGCGCATCCAGGCTTGCCCCCGCCGGCGTCGATCGAAGCGCCGTGCCATGCATGTCCAGGAACAGCTGCCTGGCTGCGCCCCCGACCCGTCCTTCAGCTTCCAGCGGCCCATCCAGAAACAGATGGGCCTTCATCGCATTGACCCGTTCCAGGTCCCCGCTGGCTTCGGCCTGCTTCAACGCCGTCATTTGGGCCTGCACGCCGGGCGGGTACGCCGCTTCGGGCGCGCCCGGCACCGTTGGCGCGATCAGCGCCAGGCGAAGGACCCGGGAAGGATGCTGCAGCGCCGTGTCCAGCGCGATGCGGCCTCCCTGCGAACATGCCACCAGCGTCACCGGCTTGTCGTGCGCGACGGCATCCATCACCGCAAGCAAATCCCCAACGGCAGAATGGTCCTCCGCTTCTGCGCGCGTCTCGCCGAATCCGCGACGGTCGTAGGCAATGGCTTGATGCGTCGTGCCAACGACGGCCATCTGCGCCCGCCACATCCGACGATCACAAACGGCCGCATGCAGGAAAACGACCGGATCGCCCGCGCCAATGGATTCCATGGCCAACATGGCCCGGCCGGATCGGATCTGATGTAAGGAAGCCATAGTGGATGACGTCAAACGTTCGTAGGGAGGGCGAAGCGACCAATATACCCCTGCGCCACACAACGCCTCTGGCTCATGGGAAACTGGCGCCCAGCGCAACTTCATCACACCTGACGCCCATGATCCGCACGCTGACTGCCCTTGCCCTGATGCTGATGGCCACCGCCACCCTCGCGGCTGGCGCGAAAGACTACACCGCCCAATACGACCGCTGCCTGTCTGAGGCCGGCGCCACCAACAATACCTCGGTGCTGAATTGCTCCAGTACCGTGTCAGCGTCGGTCAAGTCGGAAATCAACGCGCTATACGCCAAACTGCACGCGCGCCTGGCGCAGCAATCGGCGGACGACGCCAACAAGCTGGAGCAAACGCAAAAGGCCTGGCTCGCGTATCGCAATGGTCAATGCGACCTGGCGACGTCCTATGTGGGCTCACCGATGTTCGGCTATTGCCCGATGCAGTTGAACATCCAAAGGGCAGACGAATTGCGCGAACTGCTGGGGGAATAAACCCCGGTACGTGCGACGTGAACTGCTGGAGAATCAATCCCCGGCGCCGGCAACTCCTGGCGCCTGCTCGCGATACGCAACGGCAGACATCGTCGTGGCCATCATCACCAACCCGATGCAAAGCAAGATGCCCAGCACGCCAAGTGCGATCGCGGCCGCCGACATTTCAGACACGGCCCTGGATAGCAAGGCGCCCGTGATCACCAGAAACGCCGCCAGCAGGAACAGCATGCTCATCATCGGCCACGCGCGCACGCGCCGCGCCTGACGCGTCCGCCAGAAATCGTATTGGCCAGACACCGCAACGCGCGCAAGGCTCGGCGCAAATGTGCTGACGACATACAGCACGGGCGCCCATATCGCCGCCAACGCCAGGAAGAGGCTCACGAAGAACACGCTGTCGGCGTTGCCGCCCAATGAGAAATAAATAAGGATCGGCACTCTAGCGGTGGCATACATCAAACCCGTGCCTATCACGACAAGCAGCGCAAGCAACGCGACGACCTTCCACTCTGGTTTGCGCAAGCGCCAATCCGCATCATCCGCCTGGCTGCCCGCCACGGTCTGCCGAAGCCACGCGACCGACAGGCGCGTCAACGCCAGCACATTCACGACAACAACCAGGAAGAACGGCGAATACACCAAGGACAGGTGCGGCAACAGCAGCGCGATAGGCAGCGTCAGGACGAACAGGGCAAACGCCCAAGGCGTAGACCGCCATAGCGCGTAGCCCCGTTGCCGGAGCGTACTTGCCGTCAACGCGAAATAGCGGCTTGCCGGGAGTTTGCTCGACACGGGAATCCTTTGCTCGAAGATGTTGATGGAATGCGCCAAAGTTAACCCAACAGTTTTAACCCAACACTTCGCGTATTTGGCATGCAAAACAAGTACGGGCGTGGCCGGAACAACCTGCCGGCGAATACGGATTGTCCGGCTATGGCCCGTTGCCACACCTGACGCAGCGGCAGCCTGCGCCTTGGCGCGGTCAGCGCGGCCTACGACCTTCGGGCACGCCAAAAACCAAAGGGCCGGACCCAATGTTTCAAAGGATCCGGCCCCACCAACCTTTGCTCAAGCTGCTTGCGTGACAGCAAGCAGCTCGGCAGTTAAATCAATTTGATCATTGTCGCTTGCGGACCTTTCTGCCCTTGGCCGGCGACGAACGAAACGCGCTGGTTCTCTTCAAGAGATTTATGCCCGTCACCCTGAATTTCAGAGTAATGCGCGAAGAGGTCTTTACCACCCAGTTCCGGCGAAATAAAGCCGTAGCCCTTGTCGTTGTTGAACCACTTCACGATACCAGTTTCAATCTTCAATGTAAGTCCTAGATGTACAGGGAAAAAATATTCCCGGGACCACTATCGATGATTCGCCTTCACAAAGATATCGCTGTTTCGCAATAACACATCTGACGCCCCGTTCCGCCCGCCTGTCGGCTCTGCGAGTGGTGCTCGGCGCAGTGCCTGCAACGCCATCTTCATCACGACGAGACCTACGAGCTGACGGCGACTGCCGCGAACACAATGCGGTACGCGAACTGCGGGAAACAGGTACAAGACAGACGCGAGCAGCGTGGCCACGCTGCCGCACAAACACCACCCATACACCACCCATACACCCCCCATACTCCACCCCAACACAGCGCGAAAAAGGGAAAGAGAAATGAGAAAGGGGGTTAGTGATTTTCATCACTAACCCCCTAGGGTATTGCTGGTCGGGACGGCGGGATTCGAACTCGCGACCCCTTGCACCCCATGCAAGTGCGCTACCAGGCTGCGCTACGCCCCGAAAGAAAAAGAGTATAGCAGAACAAAAATAAGTTTGCACGCATTGGTGCAAAAAAAGTGCTGAATACTCAAAAAAATTTGCGCCTCATGTTCGTCGCCTGCACTAGCTTCGTGCAAGCGGCGCGCGCGAGGCGCAACGTACTGCTTGATGCAATGCGCGTTGCTTCAAGAGCCACGCGCGTTGCAGGTACTGCGTTCAATCAAACAATCTTGGACGACAAGGAATTCAGCGCTTACGCAGGCGAGCCCGCGTTGCTGGTGCTGACGCTGGCAGCGGCGTTTGCCGGCATGCCCAACGCGTCGGCCAGCATCGTCGAGACGTTGCCGAGCTCGTTGCGCAAGGCCTGCATTTCGGCGCCCGACAAACGCACGGCGGCGTCTTGATCGTGCGGCATGTCGCGCGCATCGCCCAAGCGGTTGCGTGCGCCGCTGATGGTGAAGCCTTGTTCGTAAAGCAGCGAACGGATGCGGCGGATCAGCAGCACTTCGTGGTGCTGATAGTAGCGGCGGTTGCCGCGGCGCTTCACGGGTTTGAGCTGCGTGAATTCCTGTTCCCAGTACCGCAAGACGTGGGGCTTGACGCCACACAGCTCGCTGACTTCACCGATGGTGAAGTAACGCTTGGCGGGAATGGGCGGTAAGGTAACGGTGGGTTCAGTACGTGTCATAAGCGAATTTTATGCCGCGCGGGCGCTGGAAGCCGATAACAATTACCGACAAAGCGTATCACTCCGCGGCGTCGGGTGCAGCAGGGGTCGCCTGCTCCACCACGCTCTTGAGTTTCTGACTCGCGTGGAACGTGACCACGCGGCGTGCGGCGATGGGAATGGTCTCGCCGGTCTTGGGATTGCGGCCAGGGCGCGGCGGTTTGTCGCGCACCTGGAAATTGCCAAAGCCTGAGAGCTTGACCGAGTCTCCGCGAGCCAGCGCATCGCGGATTTCCTCGAAGAACGTGTCGACGATGTCCTTGGCTTCGCGCTTGTTCAGGCCGACCCGCTCAAAGAGCAGTTCGGCCAGCTCAGCCTTGGTCAGAGTGCGCGGCTCGGCAGCAAGCATACTGTTCCCCATGGTTCAAGCACGCTGGCGCGCGCCGTGAGCACTGACCAATGCATCCTTGATGCGGGACAGGCAATCCGCCACACGGGCTTCGTCCAGCGTGACTTCAGTGTCCTGTAGCCAGAAACGGAAAGCAAGGCTTTTCTCGGTGACGGGCTCGCTGCCGTGGGCCTTCTCGCGCCACACGTCGAACACGCGCACATCCTGCACCACGGCCAGTTGCGCGTCCGCCTTGACGGCCGCGGCCACGGTGTCCAGCATCGATTGCGTGGACACGGGAGCATCGACCCACAACGCCAGATCGCGCACCACCACCGGTTGGCGCGACAGTTCGCGCACCTGCGGCAACTCGCCTTCGGACAAGGCATCCACATTCAATTCGAACACGACGGGCGCGTGCGCCAGGTCGGCTTGCTGCGCCCAACGCGGGTGCAATTCGCCGATCCAGCCGATCGCGCGGCCATCGAGTTCGATGCGGGCGCTACGGCCCGGATGCAGCGCGGGATGCGCGGCGGCTTCGAAACGCAGGCGGTGGCCGCGTGCGCCGAACAGCGCTTCGACATCCATCTTCACGTCATAGAAGTCCACCTGGCGCGTCGCGACGCCCCACTGCTCTTCCACTGCCGGGCCCCAGGCCGCGCCAGACAGGCGCATCGGCTGGTTCACGCCCGCCACTTCCAGCGGGCCGTCCTCTACGGACGCGTCGCGCATGAATACGCGGCCCAACTCAAACAGACGCACGCGCGACTGCTTGCGATTGGCGTTGTGGCGGATGTTGGCGATCAGGCCTCCGATCAGGCTGGAACGCATCACCGACAGATGGCTGGCGATCGGATTGACCAGGCGAACCGGCGTGTCATTGCCGGCGTAGTCGCGTTCCCAATCCGCTTCGACGAAGCTGTAGTTCACGACTTCCTGGTAGTCCTGCGCGGCGGTCAGGCGGCGCAGCGCATGGGCACCGCGATGCACTTCCGGCTGCGAGAACATCTTGGCGCGCGCCATCGGCGGCACATCGGGGATGCTCTCGAAACCGTAGATGCGGGCCACTTCCTCGATCAGGTCTTCTTCGATCTGAAGATCGAAACGGTACGACGGCGGGCTGACGATGAAGTCATCGCCTTCGACCGTGAACTCCAGGCCCAAGCTGCCGAAGATCTTCGCGACCTGCTCCTCGGTGACAGGCACGCCCAGCACACGGTGGCAACGCGCCAGGCGCATGCGCACCGGCGGACGGGCCGGCAGGTTGACGATCTGGTCGTCGATGGGGCCGACTTTTCCGCCGCAAATATCGACGATCAGGCGGGTGATGAATTCCAGGTGCTCGGGAATGCTGGCGTAGTCCACGCCGCGCTCGAAGCGGTGGCTGGCTTCCGAGCTGAACTTGTAGCGGCGCGCGCGGCCTGCAATGGCTTGCGGCCACCAGAATGCGGCTTCCAGATAGATGTTCTGCGTATCCAGCGTCACCGAAGTGGCTTCGCCACCCATGATGCCCGCCAGGCTTTCCACCTGGTCGCCCGCCACCACCACGCCCACCTTCGGGTCGAGCGTGATGGTCTGGCCGTTCAGCAGTTCAAGCGTTTCGCCTTCATGCGCCCAGCGCACGCTGATGTCGCCGCCGATCTTGTCCAGATCGAACACGTGCGACGGGCGCCCCAGTTCCAGCATTACGTAGTTGGAGATGTCCACCAACGCGGACAGCGACCGCTGGCCGGCGCGCTCAAGGCGAGCCTTCATCCAGTCGGGCGTCGCGGCACGGGCATTCACGCCGCGGATCACGCGGCCGCCGAAACGGCCGCACAGGTCAGGGGCTTCGATCTTGACGGGCAGGCGCTCGTCCAGCGTGACGGGCACGGCGACGGCGGTCGGCACGGACAGCGGCGCGCCGGTCAAGGCCGCGACTTCGCGCGCCACACCCAGGATCGACAGGCAATCCGCCCGGTTGGGCGTGAGCTTGAGCGTGAAGAGCGTGTCGTCCAGGTCCAGCGCTTCGCGGATGGACTGGCCGGGCACCATGTCGGCGGGCAGTTCCAGCAGGCCGGCGTGGTCTTGCGACAGGCCGAGTTCGCGGGCCGAGCACAGCATGCCCGACGACTGCACGCCGCGCATCTTGGCCACGCCGATCTTCATGCCGCCGGGCAGTTCCGCGCCCACGCGGGCCAGCGGCACTTTCAGGCCGGCGGCCGCATTCGGCGCGCCGCATACGATCTGCAGGCGTTCGCCGGAACCATCGTCCACTTGGCAGACGCGCAGCTTGTCGGCATCGGGGTGCGGCGCGATGTCGACGATATGGCCCACGACCACGCCCGTGAAGGCGGGCGCGGCGGGCACGGTGTCTTCGACTTCCAGGCCGGCCATGGTGAGCCGGTGCGCGAGTTCATCGGTTGCGATCGGAGGGTTGACCAGCGTACGCAGCCAGGATTCGGGAAATTGCATGATCAGCCGTCTGTTATTCGTTGAACTGGCGCAGGAAGCGCAAATCGCCTTCGTAGAATTGGCGCAGATCGTTGACGCCATAGCGCAACATCGTCAGGCGCTCAAGTCCGGAACCGAAGGCAAAGCCGATGTAGCGCTCCGGATCAAGACCGAAATTGCGCACCACTTCGGGGTGCACCTGGCCCGAGCCGGAGATCTCCAGCCAGCGGCCGCGGTTGGGACCCGAGGTGAACATCATGTCGATTTCGGCGGACGGTTCCGTGAACGGGAAGAACGACGGACGGAAGCGCACGACGAGATCATCGCTTTCAAAGAAGCAACGCAGGAAATCGGTGTACACGCCTTTCAGATCGGCAAACGAGATGTCCTCGGCGATCCAGAGCCCTTCCACCTGATGGAACATGGGCGAGTGCGTGGCGTCGCTATCGACGCGGTAGGTACGCCCCGGCGCGATGACCTTGATGGGCGGCTTGTGCATGCGGGCGTAGCGCACCTGCATGGGGCTGGTGTGCGTGCGCAGCAGCAGCGGCAGGCCGTCAGCATCATTCATGTCGACGTAGAACGTGTCCTGCATCGAACGCGCCGGATGGTCCAGCGGGTTGTTCAACGCGGTGAAATTGGTCCAGTCGTTTTCCACTTCGGGGCCGTCGGCCACGTCGAAGCCAATGGAACGGAAGATGGCTTCCACGCGTTCCCAGGTCCGGATCACCGGATGGATGCCGCCCGGCGCGCGACCGCGTCCAGGCAACGTGACGTCAATGGTTTCAGAAGCCAGCCGGGCATCCAATTCCGCCTGCGCCAACGCGGCGCGGCGAGCAGTCAGAAGCTCTTCGACTTGTTGCTTGGCTTGATTGATCCGGGCGCCCATTTCGCGCTTTTGCTCGGGATCGAGTTTGCCCAGGCCTTTCAGCAGCACCGTCAGTGCGCCTTCCTTACCCAGGAATCGAGCTTTTGCGTTCTCAAGCGCGGCGGCATCCGTAGCCGCGGCGAACCGTTCTTGCGCCTGGGAGACCAGGTCGTCAACCAATAGAGTCATGAAATCCAGCCTTCAAAACGCAAACGGGGCTATTACAGCCCCGTTTGCAGCGATGCGCGATGAGTTAAAGCGCGCGATCAGGCAGCCAAGGCAGCCTTGGCTTGCTGCACGATGGCGGCAAAGCCGGCCTTGTCGCGCACGGCCAGATCGGCCAGGACCTTACGGTCGAGTTCGATCGAAGCCTTCTTCAGGCCAGCGATGAACACGCTGTAGCTGACGCCATGTTCGCGGACGGCGGCGTTGATACGCGTGATCCACAGAGCACGGAACGTGCGCTTCTTGTTACGACGGTCGCGGTAGGCGTATTGGCCAGCGCGCATGACTGCTTGCTTGGCAATACGGAACACATTACCGCGGCGGCCACGGTAACCCTTGGCGGCGGCAATGACTTTTTTGTGACGTGCGCGGGCAGTTACGCCGCGTTTGACGCGAGGCATATTAGATCTCCCTTATCAAGCGAAAGGCATCATGGCCTTGACGGAGGCCACGTTGGATTCATGAACCGCTGCCGAGCCACGCAGTTGACGCTTGGCCTTGGTGGTCTTCTTGGTCAGAATGTGGCGCTTGAACGCCTGACCGCGCTTGATGGAGCCGCTGCCGCGAACCTTAAAGCGCTTGGAGGCGCTTTTCTTGGTTTTCATCTTGGGCATGATGATTCCCTAAACTTAAACTCGTAGTTGATTTGACATGACGCGAGGTGCTTGGCGTTGCTGGCAAAAAGCCCTAGGGCTAGCACCGATGCAACGGCAAAACTTGTAGACCTGTTGTCACTTCTTGGGGGTACTTCTGGGGTATTGCAGGGTCGATTCCCCCCGCGCAAAGGCATCACTGCCAGGCACGGGTTCCTCCCGGTTCTTGGCAAAAAGGTACGCCAGATCCGGGAAAGCCTTTGATTATATGGTGATTTCCTGGTGTTTGTCGAGTCGGCGCAGCAAAAAAGGGAAGAGATCACCTCTGGCGCCGAGCCAGGAGTTTCAGCCCCCCATCATACCCCTGGCCGCCGGTACTGCACCGCCTGCGCCACATGCCCCGCGCCCAGCACGTCAGCCCCGTCCAGATCGGCGATGGTACGGGCCACCCGCAAGGTCCGGTGCAAGGCCCGCCCCGACCCCGCCATGCGTCGCATGGCCTTGAACAGCAGCGCCTGCGCCTCGCCATCCATGACGCAATGCCGGTCCAGCTCCGCCCCCGCCAGCGCCGCGTTCGGCTTTCCTTGGCGGGCCTGCTGGCGATCCCGGCAACGCATCACCCTGCCCTGAACCGGACCGGATGCCTCGCCGGGCGGGCCGCCCATGGATTCGGGGTCAGATGGGGGCAGCGCCACGTGCAGGTCGATGCGGTCCAGCAAGGGGCCCGAAATCTTTCCCGCGTAACGCGCCACCTGATCCGGCGTACAGATGCAGGCGCGCCCCGGATGCCCGCGCCAGCCGCAGGGGCAGGGATTCATGGCGGCGACCAATTGAAAGCGCGCCGGGAATTGGGCGGCATGCAGGGCGCGGGCGATGACCACCCTGCCCGTCTCGAGCGGCTCGCGCAGCGCTTCCAGGGTGCGCCGGCTGAACTCGGGGAGCTCATCCAGGAACAGGACGCCATGGTGCGCCAGGCTGATCTCGCCCGGACGTGGACGGCTGCCCCCGCCCACCAGCGCCGCGACGGTCGCGGAATGGTGCGGCGACCGGAACGGGGGATGGCCCATCAGCGCCTCCGGCAATCCCGCCAGCGCAGCCACGGCGGCGGCTTCCAGCACCTGGCTGCGTTCCAGCGGCGGCAACAGGCCCGGCAGGCGGGACGCCAGCATGCTCTTGCCCGCGCCAGGCGGCCCGATCATCAGCAGGCTATGGCCGCCGGCCGCGGCCACCTCCAGCGCCCGCCGCGCGCCGGGCTGACCCCGCACGTCCGACAGGCATGGCGCAGGCGGCGCCGCCGGCCACGCCTTCGGCACCGCATCCGGCAACCGGCACGCTCCGGTGACGTGTGCGGCCACGTCTGCCAGGCTTCGCGCCGACAGCACGCCAAGCCCGGGCACCCAAGCCGCCTGCTCCGCGCTGCCCGCCGGCAGGATCAGGGTGGCGTCCGGTGCCTCACGCGCCACGCTCAGCGCAATCACCAAGGGGGCCGCCACGGGCACCAGCGCGCCGGTCAAGGACAGCTCGCCCGCCAGCACCAGGCCGGCCAGAGAAGGATCAGGCGCCGGCAGATCCGGCCCGCCGCCGTCGGTGGGCGCGGCCAACTGGCCAGAGGCTAGCAGCAGCCCCAGCGCGATGGGCAGGTCGAACCGGCCGGATTCCTTGGGAATATCAGCCGGCGACAGATTCACCGTGATACGGCCAGGTGGAAACTCGAAGCCGCTGTTGAGAATGGCAGCACGTACGCGCTCACGGCTTTCGCGCACCTCGGTGTCGGGCAATCCGACGACATTGAAGCTGGGCAACCCCGGCCCCAGATGGGTTTCAACCCGGACGGCGTGCGCATGCAGCCCACTGAGCGCGCGGCTGGCAAGAACGGCAAGCGTCAAGACGCTCTCCCAAAGGGAACAAGGCCGTCAGTATCGGCAATTGCAGCCCAAGCCAAACCCCACTGGTGACAAAAACAGCTCGCGCTCAAGGCCCGCTGACGATCATCGCCTCAATGATGCGCATCACCTTTTCATCCATCGCAGCGAAATCGTCTCCCAGCGCCTTGGGATAACTCGCCTCCACGATGAATCGGCCCGGCACGGCGTGATAGATGCGATAGCCGTAACTGATGTTGCCCCAATTCTCGACCAATACCGGATTGCCATTCCGATCTGCAAACACGTACAACAAGAATTTTTCACTCATTCCCGCCACGTATCTCTCGAAAAATCGAACCCCATCCACCTGACCGACTTCGATCGCGTTGCTCAATTCTCCGGCAAGAAGCTGCGCCGCATAGGAGCGCCCGCTTGCGGGCAATGACCTGACGACCGTGTAGGCGCTGTACCGCATCGACGTCTGGGTATGGGGCGCGTCAAGCGGTATGTCCAACACAAACGCCTGGTTGCCCGACCACGCGCGCATCTGCGGTGGTACGGCAAACGTTGTACTGCCATCGCGCGGATGATGAATCGTGACGGGGACGATCTCGTCTCCATCCGCGTAATGACCGATACGGCTGCCAGCCACGATCGCAAACCACGCCAAGAACCCTGCCAGCAGGCACACACCCGTCCATAACGCCCACCGCATGCGATACCCCCCAAAAAAAAGGCAGAGCCCAATGGAAAACGACCGCTCCAGGCGGTCGTCGTGGTGTCAGCGCCGTGCCGGGTGCGCCTACTTGTCCAGCGCCGAAAGACGTTCTTCCAGCTGCTGCACTTGCGCCGCCAACTGGTCCACGCGGGCACGGGTGCGCGCCAGCAGATCCGATTGGACGTCGAACTCTTCGCGCGTGACCAGATCCATCTTGGTGAATGCCTGCGCCATCATGGCGCGCACGTTCTTTTCAACGTCGGCAGCGGGGCTGCGGGCGATCAGGTCGGAGATGTTCTTCTGGATGTCTTCCATCCACTGGGTGCGATTGTTCATAGCGGCCTCTCGGTGTTCTTGATGCCTCAAGTGTAGTGCTTCGGGCCCCTCGCTGCAGGACGATCGGGCAAAAAAAGAGGGCGGGCCGCATGCGGTGACCGCCCATCAAAGCACAGGAGAAAACCGGGCTGCCATGGCGGCAACCCCCTACCAACATCGTTACGGGCAACCCATCTGGGATGCCGACTGCGCGAACAGGTCAGACGATTGCTTGCACTGCGCCGCCAATTGGGTCTTGTCGGGAATCGCCGCCCACTGCGACTTGGCCGATTCGAGCTGCTGCTTGATGCTGGCAGCCGCCGGGTTGCTGCTGCCCAGCTTGTCCATGCAGGCGTTGACCTTGGCCAGATACGCTTCGCACTCCGCAGGCACGGAAGGCGAGGCGCTGGCGGCCGGCGGCGTGGTGGCGGCGGGTGCTGGCGTCGTCGGCGCGGGCGTCGTGGCAGGCGGTGTCGACGCCGGCGGGGTGGCGGTCGGCGCAGGCGTCGTCGAAGCAGCTGGCGGGGCCGCCTTTTCATCGCTCTTGTTGCAGCCGGCTAATACGCCCACCGATGCAGCCAGCGCCAAAATGCCGATCATCTTGCGTTGAATCTTCATGGTGTCCTCTTTCCGTTCTTGCTTCTTATTAGGGCGGGCCGCCACACCGGGAACGTCTCCAGCAGCCCGATTCGCCCCGGCCCTTTTTGGATGAGCCATGAGCTGTTGTTGATTCTTCTTCAGTGCCCTCCCGGCAACAAGCGTATCCGTGTAAACCCCGGTATCAAGGACATCACCGTTTTCGGATGCCCCGCCCCCAGCTGGCAGACGGCTGAATCGGCCCCGGATTCGGGCGACACGCCCGGCCTGCAACGCTGTGCGGCCCGAAGCGATCAAAGGGGCGGCGGCCTGTCCGGTTCGAAACCCACTACAAACCGCAACAGCCACAGCATCAAATGGCTACAAATGACGAGCTTGAAACATATTTCGTTTCAAGCCGCGATTCCCCGCATTACGCACCACATTGAGGCTGACGGATGGTGCATGGCGCACCACATTGGTGCAAACAGGCACAACTCAGGCGCCTGCAGCCCGCTCGTCCGGGTCCAACAGACATGGCATGGAACTTGCTTGATAGTCGAAGCCAACGTGCAACCATGAGAGGAAATGCCATGAAACTCATCATCGCCATCATCAAGCCCTTCAAGCTCGACGAAGTGCGGGTGGCTCTATCCGGAATCGGCGTCCAAGGTCTGACTGTTACCGAAGTCAAAGGGTTTGGTCGCCAGAAGGGTCACACCGAGCTGTATCGCGGCGCCGAATACGCCGTCGACTTTTTGCCCAAGCTGCGGGTTGAAGCCGCGGTGCCCGACCACCTTGTCGATCAGGTCATCGAAGCGATCGAACAAGCCGCCCGTACCGGAAAGATCGGCGACGGCAAGATCTTCGCCGCCCCCCTGGAACAGGTGATCCGTATCCGAACGGGTGAAGCTGGCGAAGCTGCGCTGTAAATAAATAAAGAAGACTCATTGGAGCCTGAAAATGGATAAAGCAGATATCTCCTGGTTGCTCGTCTCTACCCTGCTTGTATTGATGATGGCCGTACCCGGTCTGGCGATGTTCTATGGCGGCCTGGTACGCAGCAAGAACGTGCTCTCTGTGTTGCTGCAAGTGCTGTGCACGTTCGTGCTGGGCCTGGTTCTCTGGTTCATCTACGGCTATTCCCTCGCGTTCACCGAGGGCAACGCCTTCTTCGGCGGCCTGTCGCGCGCCTTCTTCTCTGGCATGTTCACACCGGCTGACGGCAAGTACGCCATGTCGAACACCCTGACCGAGCTGCTGTTCGCGTCGTTCCAGGCCACGTTCGCCGGCATCACCTGCGCGCTGATCGTCGGCAGCTTCGCCGAACGCGCCCGCTTCTCGGCAGTGCTGGTGTTCACGGTGATCTGGTTCACATTCGCTTATGTGCCGATCGCCCACATGGTGTGGTTCGCGTCCGAAACGGCGCCGGGCCTGCTCAACGCCAAGGGTGCGCTGGACTTCGCCGGCGGCACCGTGGTGCACATCAACGCTGGCGTGGCCGGTCTGGTGGGCGCTTATGTGGTCGGCAAGCGCGTGGGCTATGGCCGCGAAGCCATGCAACCGCATAACCTGCCGATGACCTTCGTGGGCGCTGCCCTGCTGTGGGTGGGCTGGTTCGGTTTCAACGCGGGTTCGGCCCTGGCCGCCAACGAGAACGCCACCCTGGCCTTCTTCAATACGATGATCGCGACCGCTGGCGCCGTCCTGGCCTGGTTGTTCACGGAATGGGCCGTCAAGGGCAAGCCCTCGATGCTGGGCGCCGCCTCCGGCGCGATCGCCGGCCTGGTGGGCATCACCCCCGCCGCCGGTCTGGTGGGCCCGGTGGGTGCACTGGTCATTGGCGTGATCGCCGGTATCGTCTGCGTCTGGGGCGTCAATGGCCTGAAGCGCCTCTTGCGTGCCGATGATGCGCTGGACGTGTTCGGCGTGCACGGCGTGGGCGGTATCGTCGGCGCCCTGCTGACCGGCGTGTTCAACGCGCAAATCCTCGGTGGCCCCGGCTTGGCCGAGCCCGGCATGATCGCCCACCAACTGTGGGTGCAGCTGGAAGGCGTGCTGCTGACCATCGTCTGGTCCGGCGTGGTGGCGTGGATTGCCTACAAGATCGCCAACGCCCTGTGCGGTTTGCGTGTGCCGGAAGACCAGGAGCGCGAAGGCCTGGACGTCACGAGCCACGGGGAATCGGCGTACCACAGCTGATTCACCCGAAGGATGAGAAAAAGCCCGGACCGTGCGGTTCCGGGCTTTTTTCATTTCACCCCCTGGCGTTGCCGAAGCGTAATTCAGGCGGGATCCAGTGCGTCCAGATCCACAGGCAAGGCGCGGTTCAGCGCGGTGGCCACCTTGATCCGCAAGGCATTGGAATGCGCCCGGCGCACCTCGCGCTTCACGTCCAGCAGCTGCTGCGGGTGCATCGAGAACTCGGTCAGGCCCAAGCCCAGCAGCAGCCGGGTCATGCGCGAATCGCCCGCCATTTCGCCGCAGACCGCCACCGGCTTGCCAGCGCGCTCGCCCGCATTGATGGTGTTGGCCACCAGGCGCAGCACGGCGGGATGCAGCGGATCGTAAAGCGTCGCCACATCGTGGTCGCCACGATCGATCGCCAGGGTGTATTGGATCAGGTCGTTGGTGCCGATGGACAGGAAGTCCAGCGCCTGGACGAAGGGCTCGATCGCGATCGCGATGGCGGGCACCTCGACCATGGCGCCCACTTCCATGTGGGGCGCATACGACTGACCGCGCGCATCCAGCTCGCGCCGCGCGGATTCGATCGCCGCCTTGGTCGCGACGACTTCGTGCATGTGCGCGATCATCGGGATCAGCAGGCGTACCGGACCATGGGCGGAAGCCCGCAGAATGGCACGCAGCTGCGTCGCGAACATTTCCGGACGCGCCAGGCAATAGCGGATCGCCCGCTGGCCCAACGCGGGATTGGTGGCGACCGTGGCCTCGCCATCCAGCGTCTTGTCCGACCCGATATCCAGCGTGCGGATGGTGACGGGCCGGCCGGCCATGACCTTCACGACCGACGAATAGGCTTCGTACTGCTCTTCTTCGCCGGGCAGGTCCGGACGCCCCATGAACAGGAATTCGCTGCGGAACAGGCCGATGCCGTCCGCGCCGGAGGCCAGCGCCAGCGCGGCCTCTTCGGGCAATTCGATATTGGCGTGCAGGACGACATCGATGCCGTCCAGCGTGACCGAGGGCTCGTCGCGCAAGAGGCCAAGTTCGGCCCGCTCGTCGGCGTAGACGGCCTGGCGGCGGCGGTATTCTTGAAGAATCCGGTCCGACGGGTTGACGACCACGGCGCCCGCGGCGCCATCGATGATCAGCATGTCGCCATCACGGACCAGCTCGCGCACGTTGCCCATGGCAACGACGGCGGGCACGCCCATGCTGCGCGCCACGATGGCCGTATGCGAGGTCGGGCCGCCCAGATCGGTGACGAAGGCCGCGAAGCGGCCGCCGCGCAAGCGCAGCATGTCAGCAGGCGAGATGTCGTGCGCCACGACCACCAGCGCATCGTCGCCGCCCATGTGCGACATGTCGGGCAGGATGGCGGATGTGCCGGCCAGCACATGCAGCACGCGTTCTATCACCTGGCGGACATCCGCCCCGCGCTCGCGCAGGTATTCGTCCTCCATCGCGTCGAACTGCTGGCCCAGGATCTGGCCTTGCGTGGTCAACGCCCATTCGGCGTTGTAGTGGCGTTCGGCGATCAGGGCCAGCGTCTGCTCGGCCAGCAACGGATCGCCCAACAGCAGGCTGTGCACGTTCAGCATGGCACCCAGCTCGCGCGGCGCATCGGCCGGCAAGGTGTCCGCCAGTTGCCGGAGTTCGTGCTGCGCCGAGGCCAGCGCGTCGGTCAGGCGCGCGCTTTCCGTGGGCACATCTTCCGGCGATATCCGATAGTGCGCCACTTCCAGCGCGGCGGCGCCCATGACGACGGCCCGCCCGATGGCGTATCCCTTGGCAACCCCCTTGCCGTAAAGACAAACGACGGGCCTGGCAGCGCCAGATCCGTCGTATGCGGGGTCCAGGGTCGCGGACGAGCCGGCCCGGGCAGCGCTCAGGCCGGCTGTTTCAGAGGGGGTTCTATTCCTGCTCACCGAATTTGCTGTCGAACAGAGTTTCGATTTCGGAAAGGGCTTGCTCGGCGTCGCCGCCCGAAGCCTCCAGCTTGACCGTCACGCCCAGCCCGGCCGCCAGCATCATGACGCCCATGATGCTTTTGGCGTTCACACGCTGCGCGCCACGCGATATGAAGATCTCGCTTGAGAACTTGCTGGCAAGTTGCGTCAGCTTGGCGGCCGCCCGCGCATGCAAACCCAATTTATTGCTGATGACGATGTCTGTAGTAGGCATAGGAAATATTATGACCGCGGATGAACGCCGCGGTGTTGATCACAGCAAAACGTCAAACCGCCAACTGCTTTTCGGCTTGAATTATCAGCCGACATAATAGGGCAAATTCCCGCCCGTCAGTCTACACGCAAGACACCCTGCACCCCGCCGGCCAAGGCCTTCTCACGGGTTTCCGCCAATGGCAGATTGCGATAGGTCAACGCGCGCAGCAGCATGGGAGTGTTCAGGCCCGCCAGCACGCAGCATTGAATGCCTTGCGCCTGGGCGTCGGCCACGGCCCGCTTGGAGATATTGGCGGGCGTGGCGCCGATCAGGTCCGTCAGCACCAGCACGCCGGCGCCATGATCCTGCCCCAGGATGTCTTTCAAGACATCCGGCGCCAGGTCATCCGGCCGGTCTTCGGGCTGGATATCGTGAATGGCCAGCATACCGTCAAGGTTGCCCATGACGTGGCTGGCGCATTCGCGCATCGCCGCGCCCAAAGGCGCGTGCACGACGATAACAATACCCGTGGTCATGACGGATTCCAGAGAGATCAGGCCGCCACGGCAGTGGTCGCCACGGCTTTTTCAAGCGCCTGGACGAACATGCCTGCGACATCGAAACCGGTCTGTTCGGCAATCTCTACGAAACAGGTGGGGCTGGTGACGTTGACTTCGGTGACGTAATCGCCAATGACGTCCAGGCCAACCAGCAGCAGGCCGCGGGCGGCAAGCTTCGGGGCCACGGCTTCGGCGATTTCGCGGTCGCGCGCGGACAATTCCTGGGCGACACCGCGGCCGCCGGCGGCCAGATTGCCGCGCGTTTCGCCGGCCAGCGGGATGCGCGCCAGCGAGTACGGCACCGGTTGCCCGCCGATCAGGAGGATGCGCTTGTCGCCCTTGACGATGTCGGGGATGTAACGCTGGGCCATGATGGTGCGCGCGCCGTTGTCGGTCAACGTCTCCAGGATGGCGTTCAGGTTGGGATCCTTGGGCTGCAGGCGGAATACGCCCGTGCCGCCCATGCCGTCCAGCGGCTTGACGATCACGTCGTGATGCGTGTCGTGGAATGCCTTCAACCGGGCCATGTTGCGGGTCACCAGCGTGGGCGCGGTGAACTCGCTGATCTCGGTGATGGCCAGCTTTTCGGGATGGTTACGGATGGCCGCCCCACTGTTGAACACGCGGGCGCCTTGCGCCTCGGCATATTCGAGCAGGTGCGTGGAATACACGTATTCCATGTCGAAAGGCGGGTCTTTGCGCATGACGACTGCGCCGAAGTCTGCCAAAGGCAGATCCTGGGCGGCGGACTCCGTCCACCAGTCATGGCCGTGCAGATCGGCGTCCGCCACCAGCGCGATCGGCGTGGTGACGGCTTTGACGATGCCCGCCTCGATGTAAAGGTCGCCCTGCATGGCTACGCTGAGCGTATGTCCGCGCGCCACCAGGGCACGCATCATGGCGACAGAACTGTCCTTGTACGCCTTTAGCAGCGGCAAGGGATCCAAAACGAACAAAACATGCATCGCGACACCCCGAACGTACGCCGCCTTCCCTAGTGGGAAGGCGGCTTTATGACACATCGTAGCGCAGAGCCGCCCAATAAGCGAACCCGCCGGTCACAGGACGGACGGCGGGTCGGAAGTAGCGCGGCCTAGCCCTCCGGAGAAGGCTGCGGCTGGAACTCAGGCGGCCGATTCAGGCTTGCCCGCGGCGGGCACTGCCTTTTTCTTGGGCGCCAGCACCATGACCATCTGACGGCCTTCGAGCTTCGGCATGGCTTCGACCTGGGCAAGTTCCAGCAGATCGTCGCGCACACGTTCAAGCACCCGCATACCAAGTTCCTGGTGAGCCATTTCGCGGCCACGGAAACGCAGCGTCACCTTGGCCTTGTCGCCCTCTTCGAGGAAGCGGCGCAGGTTGCGCAGCTTGACCTGGTAGTCGCCCTCGTCGGTGGCCGGACGGAATTTGACTTCCTTGACCTGAATGACCTTCTGCTTGGAACGAGCTTCGGCTTGGCGCTTCTGCTCTTGGTACTTGAACTTACCGTAGTCCATCAAACGGCAGACCGGCGGCTCGGCGTTCGGCGCGATTTCCACCAGATCCACGTCGCTTTGCTCGGAAAGACGGAACGCGTCGGCGATCTTGACGATGCCCAGCTGTTCTCCTTCCAGACCTATCAGGCGCACCTCGGGGACGCGGATTTCACCGTTGATGCGATTGGCTTTTTCAGTGGCGATGTTGAAAGCTCCTAGAAATGTTAAGCAGCACTGCTATCAGGTTGATTGACGTCGCGACGGGTGGACACATCCTCGGACAAGCGCGCGACGAACTCGTCGTATGCGATTGCGCCAAGGTCCAGTCCGCCCAGACCGCGTACGGCTACGGTGCCGTTTTGCTTCTCCTTGTCGCCGACGACAAGAATGTACGGCACCTTTTGCAGGCTGTGCTCACGAATTTTACGAGTGATTTTTTCACCACGCAAATCGGACTCTACCCTAAAGCCTTGTTTTTTCAGGCTTTGTGTGATTTCAGCCGCATAATCGGCCGAAGGTTCGGAAATGCAGCATACGACAGCCTGCACCGGAGCCAGCCAGGGAGGCATCGCGCCGGCATGGTTTTCGATCAGCATGCCGATAAAACGCTCGAGCGAACCCAGGATGGCACGGTGCAGCATGACCGGCGGACGGCGCTGGTCGTTCTGGTCCACGTACTCGGCGCCCAGGCGCACAGGCATGGAGAAGTCGACCTGGATCGTACCGCATTGCCAGTGACGGCCGATGGCGTCCTTCAGGGTGTACTCCACCTTCGGGCCGTAGAACGCGCCTTCTCCGGGCGAAATCTCGAATTCGCAGCCCGTGCGGCGCAGGCTTTCCATCAGCGCCTGTTCTGCCGTATCCCAGACTTCGTCCGAACCGATGCGCTTTTCAGGGCGCGTGGCGACCTTATACAGCACTTCGGTAAAGCCGAAGTCGCGATAGACCTTCTGCAGCAGGGCCGTGAAGTCGGCGCATTCGTCCTGGAGCTGTTCTTCGGTACAGAAAATGTGGCCGTCGTCCTGCGTGAAGCCACGCACGCGCATCATGCCGTGCAAGGAGCCCGAGGGTTCGTTGCGGTGGCACTGGCCGAATTCGCCATAGCGCAGCGGCAGTTCGCGGTAGGAATGCAGGCCGGAGTTGAAGATCTGCACGTGGCCCGGGCAGTTCATCGGCTTCAGGCCGTAGACGCGGTTCTCGGACTCGGTCGTGAACATGTTTTCACGATAGTTGTCCCAGTGGCCCGTCTTCTTCCACAGCGACAGGTCCAGGATCTGCGGCGCTTTCACTTCCTGGTAGCCGTTGTTGTTGTACACGGCACGCATGTATTGCTCGACCTGCTGCCACAGGGCCCAGCCCTTGGGGTGCCAGAAGATCAGGCCAGGCGCTTCGTCCTGGAAGTGGAACAGGTCGAGTTCGCGGCCGATCTTGCGGTGGTCGCGGCGTTCGGCCTCTTCCAGCATGTGCAGGTAGGCTTCCTGGTCTTCCTTGGTCGCCCAGGCGGTGCCGTAGATGCGCTGGAGCATCTCGTTCTTGCTGTCGCCGCGCCAGTAGGCGCCGGCCACCTTCATCAGCTTGAAGACCTTCAGCTTGCCCGTGGACGGCACGTGGGGGCCGCGGCACAAGTCGACGAAGTCGCCTTCGCGGTACAGGCTGAGCGGCTCGTTCGACGGAATCGACGCGATGATCTCGGCCTTGTACGTTTCGCCGATGCCCTTGAAGAATTCGACGGCGTCGTCGCGCGACCATTCTTCGCGCGTCACGACTTCGTCCTTCTTGGCCAGTTCGGCCATCTTCTTTTCGATGGCGGCCAGGTCTTCAGGGGTGAACGGGCGCTTGTACGAGAAGTCGTAGTAGAAGCCGTTGTCGATCACGGGGCCGATGGTGACTTGGGCGTCGGGGAACAGCGACTTGACGGCATAGGCCAGCAAGTGGGCCGTCGAGTGGCGGATCAGGTCCAGGCCGTCGGCGTCCTTGGCGGTCACGATCGCCAGGCGCGCATCGCCTTCGATGCGGAAGCTGGTGTCGACCAGCTTGGATTCCGCGCCTTCAACCGTCACGCGGCCGCCCAAGGCGGCCTTGGCCAAGCCCGTACCGATCGATTGCGCCACTTCGGCAACCGTTACCGGTCCCGGATATTGGCGCTGCGAACCATCGGGCAATGTGATCTGTACCATCGGGAGTGCTTCCTGGGGTTCTGGGAACTAGAAAATCGAAAATCGGAAACGAAAAACGCGGCCTGAGAGCCGCGTTCTAGTGGTTGTCTTGCTGAGTCCTACCGCTGACCTGACACGGTGAAACCCGACGCACGAAAAACTAACGCGACATAGGGCGAAAGTTCCGGGTCGTAGTTCGTGCCAGCGGGAAAAACATGGTTCTAAGCCTGTTGGTACGCGCCCGAGGCGGCGCGGAGCAAGGTTGCGCAATCGGGATCAACGGATCAATTGCGTTTATCGTTGCTGATTGTAGCACCATTTGCGCCCTTTCCGTGGCGTAAGCGAGACAAACCGACCCGATCACGCCAGGTTACGGCTGCCCGCCATGGCTGCCAGCGCATGCCGGACGCCCTCCTGCCACGGCGGCGCGTGAATCCCGAACCGCTGCGTCAGCAAACGGGTATCCAGGCAAGAATTCAGCGGCCTGCGCGCCGTGGACGGATATTGGCTGGACGGGACCGGGTGGATGTCGGCCGGCACCAGCGTGACGGGCAGTCCCGCTATCCGGGCCTGCTCGGCCACGTAGCAGGCATAGTCGTGCCAGGTAGCCTGGCCCGCGGCGGCCAGGTGATACAGCCCGAACGGGAACTCCGCTTTTCCGCCCAGGTAGCGCGCCACCGCCAGCGCCGTCACGTCGGCGATGAAGGCCGCGCCTGTCGGGGCGCCGCGCTGGTCGCTGACGACGCGCAACGACTCGGGCTGGCGCAGCGCCATCAGCATGGATTTCAGGAAGCTGTTGCCGAACACGCCATATATCCACGACGTGCGGAACACCAGATGCGCCGGGTTCATGGCCTGGACGGCGCGCTCGCCCGCCAGCTTGCTGCGGCCATAGGCATTCAGCGGCGCCGGCACGTCGGCTTCGACGTAGGGATCCTGCTTTTTGCCGTCAAACACGTAGTCGGAGGAGTAATGGACGATGAGCGCCCCCCGGCTGGCGGCCAGGGCGGCAAGCTCGCCCGCCGCTTCGGCGTTGATCCGCATGGCCCGCACCACGTCCTCTTCGGCGCGCTCGACCGAGGTCAGCGCAGCGGCATTGACGATGACGTCCGGCTTTTCGCGGCGCACCACTCGCGCCAGCTGCAGGGGGTAGGTCAAGTCGCATTCGCTCCTGCCGACCGCGGCCACGTCGCCCAGCGGCGCAAGACTGCGCCTGAGTTCAAAGCCCAACTGGCCGTCACGACCTAAAACCAGAATCTTCTTGGGCATGCGTACGCTCTTTGTCAGGCCAAGGGTGCAACAGTCTGATTTTGGCGCGTTTCCCATCCGAACAACCGTACGGAAACGTAATCTGCCTTCGCAAATTTCAGACAACCCACGACGCGTGCGTCGGATTTCGCCCTGCGCCGGATGAAACCGCTGCCGACGTCCCCTCTTACCGGCCTATGGGGCATCGATGAAACCTGTTTCAACGCCTGTAACCCTGGCGTCATTCTTTCCGGCCCCCTTGCGCGGCGGCGGCGACGCCGATGATCGCCTCCCTGGCGCACGCCGGCATCTGCTGCTGTCGCGCCCGCCCCCCACGATCCGGGTCGCCGTTCTGGACGACCATCCCGTGGTGGCGGCAGGAATCACCGCGCACCTGGAAAGCCGGCCGGGCTTCCGGGTCCTTCATCGGGAAACGTCGGCCCGCGCCCTACTGGAAAAACTGAGCCATGCCCCCTGTGACGTGGCCCTGATCGATTTCTATCTTCCCCAGGAGCCCTGGGACGGCGTCAATTATCTACGGCGACTGCGCCGCTATCACCCCAACTTGGCGATCATCACCTTTTCGGCCGGCAACCTCCACGAAACGCGATACGCGGCGTTCCGCGCGGGCGCCAATGGCTACCTGGCCAAGCAGTGGGGCATGGCCTTCCTGGCGGACATGATCCGGGGCGTGCAGAACGGCAAGGATCCCTTCCTGACGGTGATTGAAGGCAAGATCCGCCCTCTTCAACCCACCCACCCGCATGCGCTGTTGACCACGTCCGAGGTTGAAATCCTGCGCCATATCAACCAGGGGTTGTCGGTGACGCAAATCGCGGTCCGGCTCATGCGCAGCAAAAAGACAGTCAGCACGCACAAGCGCCGCGCCATGCGCAAGCTGCAACTGGCCGATGATCTGTCGCTGGCGCTGTATCTGCGTGAGAAGTTCGCCGAATGACCAAGGGGCCAGGCGCGTGGCCCCTTTTGGTCAGATGATCCGGGAATAGCTGGCGCTGGTCGTGACGCTGCGCAGATAACCATCGAAAGCCATGGCGACGGCGCGCACGAAATACCAGCCCAGGCCGGTTACCTGGACCTCGCTGGAACGCAGGTTCACCAAGCCCAATTCAGCCAGATTGGCCATTTGCAGCAATTCGCGGCTGAAGTAATCGCCAAAGCGCAAGCCGTGGCGCGCCTCGATCCGCGCGAAATCCACGCGCCCCTGGCACATGATGTCCATGATGACTTCGCGCCGCACCAGATCGTCGGCATTGAGCGCCAGCCCGCGTTCAACGGCGAAATGGCCGGATTCAATGGCGGTGTAGTACTCGTCAAGTACTTTGGCGTTCTGACTGTAGGTGTTGCCGATGCGGCCGATGGCCGATACGCCCAGCGCGACCAGATCGCGGTCGGGCTGCGTGCTGTAGCCCTGGAAGTTCCGGTGCAGCTCGCCGCGCTGCTTGGCGACGGCCAGCGCGTCCGTGTTCAACGCGAAATGATCCATCCCGATGTACGTGTAGCCCTGCTGCAAAAAGCCGTCGATGGCCGAGCTGAGCAGGCCGACACGCGTGGCGCGGTCCGGCAAGTCGGATTCATTGATGCGGCGCTGCGGCTTGAAGCGTTCCGGCAGATGCGCATAGGCGTACAGCGCGATGCGGTCGGGCCGCAGCGTCACCACTTGCGAGATCGTGCGCGCGAACGATTCGGTGGTCTGCAAAGGCAGCCCGTAAATCAAGTCGACATTGACCGAGTCGTAGCCCAGGGCTCTGGCGCTTTGCATCAACGCCCGCACGTCCTCGAAAGACTGCACCCTGTGCACGGCCACCTGCACCCTTTGGTCGAAATCCTGCACCCCGAAACTCAGCCGGTTGAAGCCCAACTGACGCAAATGGGCCAAGCGGGCCGGCGTGGCGGTGCGCGGGTCGACTTCGATGGAGATTTCGGCGTCCGGTTCAAACCGGAAGCCTGCCCGCAGGTCTTGCATCAAACGGGTGAGCTCGTCGTCGGACAGGAAGGTCGGGGTGCCGCCGCCAAAGTGCAATTGCGACACCGGGACGCCCGCGCCGAGTTCCCGCACGTGCAACGCGATGTCTTGCGCCAGCGCGTCCAGATAGCGTGCGGCGCGCTCGTGGTGGCGCGTCACCACCTTGTTACAGGCGCAGTAATAGCAGACCGAGTCGCAAAACGGAATGTGGACGTACAACGACAGGGGCTCATCCGGGCTGGTGGCGCGTCGCTGCTGCAGCGCCTGCCGATATTCCTGCTTGCCGAAGCCGGCGTGATAGCGGTCAGCCGTGGGATAAGAGGTGTATCGAGGCCCGTTCTTGTCCAGTCTTGCCAGCAACTGGGGCGGGAAAAAGGGATCGGCGGCGGCGGGGGCCGGCTGTTCTGAAACGAGTGGGCGTAGGGCGGCTTGCATACCTTGGATTATTCGCCTGCGGCGCCCCGCCCACCTTGATCTTGCGCAAACCGCGCGCCCGGCGCATGCGCGGACGCTCTGGCCCTTAAAATGCGTCAATTCACGATGCAGAACAAGGACACACCTCATGGGCACTGAACTGGAAGGCCGATTGCTGGCCATGCGCCAGGCGTTGGCGATTGCCATCGCCCTTTCCACCCGCAGCAGCCCCCAGGCGACCGACATGGCGCTGGAACTGCTGGACGACCTGAAAGCCAACCTGGATAAGACGCCGTCGGACAGCCCGTTCGAAAAGCCGGAATGGGTCGTGGGTGCGCACGACGAACTGGACGGCATCGCCCGCCTGGTGCGCGCATTCACGCAAACGCCGGAACCGGACGCCGACCCGCAGTAGCGCCTGCGCCTTAGGCGCCGCAGGCCGTGACTGGTGGACGCACCCGCCAGTACAGGCCAGGAAAATCGGCGCCGACCGGATCGAAGCCCTCGGGGCGGGTGTTCAGGCTCAGTTCCAGCGCGCCGCATGCGCCCGCCAGCCCGGCGGGCACCCAGGGGCTGAAGCGCGGTTGCCCATCAATCAACACCAGGGGCTGTTCGGGCAAGCGCAACGCCAACGCGCCGGCTTCGGCCGGCGGCCCCGATATCACCCGCACGGGTCCGCCCAAGGCAAGCGTCGCCCGCTTGTGCAAGGTCTGCGCCAGCGCCTGCGAATCGAAATACCGCCAATCCGCCGCCCGCCGCGCAAGCCCCGCCCCCAAGGGCGAGGTCAGTTCCATCCGCGCCATCAGCGCCAACTGGATCAGCATGAAAGCCACCAGGGCTTCACGCGGCCTGACACGCCGCCACCCTGCGCGGCCACGCAGCAGTTCCATCACGGCCGGCACCGCAAACAGCAGATACGGCGTTCCCCAATGCAGCTGGATGTGGGAACCGGTGGCCAGCGTCATCACGCTGACGAAGACCAGCGGCGTGAAGCCAAAGGCCAGCAGCAGCGCGCGGCCCGGGTCGCATGGCGCGGCGGCCGGCGCGGCGGCGCGGGCGCCCAACACGGACCGCCTGCGCCGCGCCATCATCCAGAACACCGCAAGCAGCACCCACGCGGGCATGGCCCGGTTCAGCATCTGATCTCCCCACCAACGCGCCACCTCCTGCACACGGGCTGGCCAGGACAAGCTGGCCGCGAGCGACGACGACATGGCATAGCCCAAGGATTCGAAATCGTTCGCCGCCAGCCAGATCAGATGGGGCGAGAACACAGCCAAGGCCGTCAACCCGGCCACCTGCAGGCCGAACACCTGCATCGGATCGCGCCAGGCCCGTTGGCTTAGCCAGAAGACCAGTACGGCCACACCCGCCACCACGATCTGATATTTGGCCAGCGCGCCCAGCCCCAGACAGAGGCCCAACGCGATCCACCAGCCGATGCGGCGCGTGGCGTACGCCTTCCAGCAGGCCACCGCGCACCCGACCGCCAACGGGATCAGCACGATCTCGTGGTTATAGAAGTACAGCCGGCCGTTGTAGTAGGTGACGCACAGGCCGGCGAGCAGCGCGACCATGGCATAGCCACGTCCGCGCAGTTCGCGCAACAGGCGCCAGAGCAAGGCGAAGGCCCCCAACGTGCACAGCGCGCCGGCAACGTAAGTCGTCCATCCCGACCATCCCAGCACGCGGACCAGCGGCCACAACAACCAGGTCGGCAACGGCGGATGCTTGTAGTAGCCCCATTCCAGGCTGCGCACCCAGGTCAATTGCTCGATGTTGTCGGTCGGCGGCGCCAACGCCCCGCGGGCCAGTAGCGGCAGCCACAACAAGGCGAACACCAGCAAGCCCGCCGCCATGCACCACCGCTCCGTCCGGGCCGACCGCACTGCACGCATCCCCACCCGCTTCTCCCCCGCCACCATCCGGTGGACTCCCTTGCCTGCCCGACATTGGGCGGGGGAATTATCGATTTGCGCGAGGCGGCAAGGCCGGGGGTTTTGTTCGCCAATTGTGCAGAAACTGTAAAGCGGCGAAGGCCCCATTCATTTGCCTAACTGGCCTGACCACTTGATAGGAAGACGTGTAATCCCTCTGATCGTTTTCCCTGAATCTTCAATATTTCCCTTCTATTTCAATATCGACATGCCTATATTTGTGGCCTGACCACTAGGCCATTTTGATCTGCCAACATCCGTCATGAGCACGTTCCAGGCCGTCGCCGCCACCCGTCTGTACCGCATGATCGCCGACCAGATCGCCGGCCGCATCCGGGCGGGCGACTTCCCCCGCGGCGCGCGCCTGCCGTCGGAACGGGAATTGGCGGAACAACTGCAGGTCAGCCGGGCGTCGATCCGCGAAGCCTTGATCGCGCTGGAGATCGAGGGCTATGTGGAAGTCCGCGTCGGATCGGGGGTATTCGTCACCATCGCCCCCGATGGCGCCGGGTTCCCCTCGCCCGCCGGCCCTTCCCCCCAAGGAACCGCTGATCGCGATGACATCGGCCCCTTCGACCTGCTCGAAGCCCGCATGCTGATCGAGCCGGATTGCGCCGCGCTTGCCGCGCACCAGGCGACGCCCGCGCAGATCGCCGCCATCCGCGACGCGCATGCGGACATGTCCCTGACCGACTCCCCCGGCCGCCACGACCGCGAATTCCACAGCGCCATCGCCGCGGCATGCGGCAACGCGGCGCTGGCCTCGGCCGTGGCCCATTTGTGGAACCTGAGCCAGGCCAGCCCCGTGTACAGCCGCATGCAGGACTATTTCGTCACGACGCAGGCCTGGGCCGCGGCCCATGCCGAACACCAGCGCATCCTGAACGCCATCGTGGCGCGGGATCCGATCCGTGCGCGCCACGCCATGCACACGCACCTGCTGGGCATCCTGGCGCGCCTGCGCGAAGACTTCGATTCATTCACCGACCTTCGAGGCAATCCATGACATCGTCTTCCCTTTCCATCAACGGCAAGCGGCTTTGGCAATCCCTGATGGATCTGGCGCAGATCGGCGCCACGCCCAAGGGCGGCAACTGCCGCCTGGCGCTGACCGCCCTGGATGGTCAGGGCCGTGACCTGGTGACGGGATGGATGCGCGACGCCGGCTTGACGCTGCGGGTCGACCAGGTGGGCAACATCTTCGCGCGCCGCGCCGGGCGCAACAACGAACTTGCGCCCGTCATGACCGGCAGCCACATCGACACCCAGCCCACGGGCGGCAAGTTCGACGGCTGTTTCGGCGTGCTGGCCGGACTTGAAGTCATGCGCACGTTGAACGATGCGGGCATCGACACCGAAGCGCCGCTGGAATTGGCCATCTGGACCAACGAGGAAGGCTCGCGCTTCGTGCCCGTCATGATGGGATCGGGCGTATTCGCCGGCAAGTTCCCGCTGGAAACGGCGCTGTCGGCCCGCGACGCGCAAGGCATCGCCGTGCGCGACGAGCTGCAGGCCATCGGCTACGCAGGCGCCGATCCCGTTGGCGGACGGCCGGTCGACGCGTACTTCGAAGCGCATATCGAGCAGGGCCCGATCCTGGAGCATGAAGAGAAAGTCATCGGCGTGGTGACGGGTTCATTGGGCCTGCGCTGGTACGACATCACGGTCACGGGCATGGAAATGCATGCCGGGCCGACGCCGATGGCGATCCGCCGCGATGCCCTGTTCGCCGCCAGCTTCCTGGTGCAGGCCGTGATCAACATCGCGAACGCGCACCAGCCGCAAGGGCGCGGCACGGTCGGCGAAATCCACGCCCATCCGGGCTCGCGCAACGTCATCCCCGGCCAGGTCCGTTTCACGGCCGACCTGCGCCACGAAGACGAGGCGACGCTGACGCGCATGGACCAGGAATGGCGCCGCGTCTGCGACGACATCGCCGTGGCGCACGGCGTACAGGTCGATCTGAAGGACGTGCAGACCTTCCGCCCCACGCCGTTTGACCCCGACCTGGTGGACAAGGTGCGCCAGGGCGCCGCCAGCCGCGGCCTGCCCGCGATGAACATCGTGACGGGCGCGGGACACGACGCCGTCTACATGGCCGCGGTCGCGCCCACGGCGATGATCTTCGTGCCTTGCAAAGACGGCGTCAGCCACAACGAGATCGAAGACGCGCAGCCCGAGCATCTGGAGGCCGGCTGCAACGTCTTGCTTGACGCCATGGTGGCGCGCGCCAACGCCGCGCGCTAGCACCGCCGATTTCGCCGCATTGGTGCGCGGCCGCCGTACCCAGCACCTGTATGAAGCATGGTTGTAGCGGCTTCACCCGTAGTACCCCTGAGAAATGCAGGTGGCACGAGGTTTGCTTGTTATTGCCCGGCATCCGCCGCGCAACGGCGGTCACCTGTCAGTCCCTTTCCAGCCCGGAGGCTCGCAGTGAAATCGAAGAAATGGTTCTCCTTGAAGCTCGGCGCATTGGTCCTTGCGGCCGCGCTGCCCGCCACAGAAGCCCTGGCCCAGACCAAGGGCGGCACCTTGAACATGATCGTTCAGCCCGAACCGCCCGTGATCGTCACGGCCATCAACCAGCAGGGCCCCACGCAATTCGTCGCGGGCAAGATCTACGAAAGCCTGCTGACCTATACCACCGACCTGAAGCCGCAGCCGGGCCTGGCCAAATCCTGGGAAGCGGCGGCCGACGGGCTGACCTACACCTTCCACCTGCAAGACAACGTCAAATGGCATGACGGCAAGCCGTTCACGTCCGAAGACGTCGTGTTCTCGCTGGCGGACATGCTGCCCAAGACACATGCGCGGGCCCGCGTCATCCTGAACAAGTTCGTCGAATCGGTGCAGGCACCCGACGCCAAGACCGTCGTCATCAAACTGAAGACGCCCTTCCCCGCCTTCATGCTGATGTTCGAACCCGGCTTTGCGCCGATGATGCCCAAGCACCTCTACGCCGGCACCGACTACATGACCAACCCGGCCAACCAGAAGCCGGTGGGCACGGGCCCCTTCATGTTCAAGGAATGGAAGCGCGGCGAATACATCAAGCTGACGCGCAACCCCGAGTACTGGAAGCCGGGCATGCCGTACCTGGACGAACTGGTGTTCAACGTGATCCCCGACGCGGCCTCGCGCGCCGTGGCGTTCGAGCGCGGCAGCGTGGACGTGCTGCGCGGCGGCGACGTGGACAACGTCGACATCAAGCGCCTGCGCGCCTTGCCCAAGGTGGAATACACCACGGCCGGCTGGGAAATGTTCTCGCCGCAGGCCTATTTGATCTTCAACATGCGCAAGCCGCCGTTCGACAACCTGAAGGTTCGCCAGGCCGTCATGGCGGCGATGAACCGCAACATGGTCGTCAACAACATCTTCTTCGGCCTGGGCAAGGTGTCGACCAGCCCCTTCGTGACGACCGAGATGTTCTATGACAAGAACATGCCGGCCATGCCGTTCGACATGAAGAAGGCCCGCGCGCTGATCAAGGAATCGGGCATCAAGCCGGAGGACTATACGATCCGCCAGCTGAGCTTTCCCTACGGTTCCACCTGGGACCGGCTGGGCGAATACACCAAGCAGGCGCTGGAGCAACTGGGCTTCAAGGTCAATCTGGAATCGACGGACGCGGGCGGCTGGGCCAGCCGGACGGGCAACTGGGATTTCGACATGACGACGACCTTCACCTACCAGTACGGCGACCCCGCGCTGGGCGTGCAGCGCCTGTACATCACGTCGAACATCGTCAAGGGTTCGCCGTTTGCCAACGTGCAGGGCTATAGCAATCCCGAGACCGACAAGCAGTGGGAGGCCGCGGCCTCTGAAGTGGATCCGGCCAAGCGCCAGGAGCTCTACACCAAGCTGCAGACCACGCTGGTCAATGAAGTCGCCAACGGTTTCCTGGTGGACATGGAATTCCCCACCCTCTATCGCGGCAATGTGAAGAACCTGGTCAAGACCGCCATCGGGCTTAACGAGTCGTTCGACGACGTGTACATCGAGAAATAAGCGCAGCAAGACGCCGCCGCGGAGCCCCCGCGGCGGCAGAGCCCGGCCGCGCGATGGACGTTGCCCACGCAGCCCGCGCCCGTCCAGAGAGGACCCAGAGCATGAAATTCCTGTCTTTTCTTGTGTCCCGCATCGGCAAGGCCCTGGTGGTCGTGCTGGGCGTGGTGATCATCAATTTCTTCCTGATCCGCCTGGCGCCCGGCGATCCCGCCGCCGTGCTGGCGGGCCAGGCCGGCGCAGGCGACGCCGCCTACGTGGACCAGTTGCGCGTGGCCTTCGGCCTGGACAAGCCGATCCTGACGCAACTGATGCTGTACCTGAAGGGCGTGGTCCAGCTGGACCTGGGCTTTTCCTACCGCAACCACGTGCCCGTGCTCGACTTGATCGTGGAGCGCCTGCCGGCGACCTTCCTGCTGATGTCCTGCGCCTTCGTGTTCTCGATCGTGCTGGGCGTGTTCCTGGGCGTTGTCGCCGCCAAGGCCCGCTATCGCAACAAGCGCCGCTGGATCGACAGCTCGGTCATGACCGGCGCGCTGTTGCTGTACGCCACGCCGCTGTTCTGGCTGTCGCTGATGGGCATCCTGCTGTTTTCCGTCGTGCTGGGCTGGTTGCCCGCCTTCGGCATGGAAACCGTGGGGTCCGGGCTGACCGGCCTGGCGCGCGCGGCGGACATCGCCCAGCACCTGGTCCTGCCCACGATCACCCTGGGCTGCTTCTTCATGGCCGTCTACGTGCGGCTGACACGCGCGTCCATGCTGGAAGTCATCGGAATGGACTTCGTGAAGACGGCGCGCGCCAAGGGCGTCAGCCCCAGCCGCGTGATCCGTACCCACGTGCTGCGCAACGCGCTGCTGCCCGTCATCACCTTCGCCGGCATCCAGCTGGGCCAGATGGCCGGCGGCGCGGTGCTGACCGAAACCGTGTTCGCCTGGCCCGGCATCGGCCGCCTGATGTTCGACGCCCTGCTGCAACGCGACTACCAGCTGCTGCTGGGCATTTTTCTCGTCACTTCCATCATGGTGGTGGTGTTCAACCTGCTGACCGACGTGCTGTACCGCCTGATCGATCCCCGCATCGGCGCCGGTGCGCAGCAAGGAGCCGCCGCATGAAGTCATTCGCCCAACGGTACATGCGCAACTACGGCGCGGTGGCCGGCCTGATCATCATGCTGATCGTGGTCGTCGTGGCGCTGGCCGCCCCGCTGCTGTATGAGGAATCCCCCTGGATGATGGTAGCGGACCCGCTGATCCCGCCCTTCACCAACGCCGACTATCCCTTCGGTACCGACATGCTGGGCCGCGACATCACGGCCGGCCTGGTCTGGGGCGCCCGGGTGTCGCTGATGGTGGGCCTCTTGTCGACGGCCGTGGCGCTGCTCTTCGGGATCCTGGTGGGTTCGGTCGCGGGCTACTGCGGCGGCCGCGTCGACGATGCGCTGATGCGTTTCACCGAATTCTTCCAGACCATTCCGCAACTGGCGATGGCGGTGGTGCTGGTGGCCATCCTGAGCCCGTCCGTCTATTCCATCATGGGGGCCATCGCCATCGTGTCGTGGCCGCCGGCCGCGCGCCTGGTGCGCTCGGAATTCATGACGCTCAAGCAGCGCGAGTTCGTGCAGGCGGCCATCGTCATTGGCCAGACGCCGGCGCGCATCGTCAGCACCCAGATCCTGCCCAACGCCATGTCGCCCATCATCGTGTCGGCGTCGTTCATGGTGGCGACCGCCATCCTGACGGAGTCGTCGCTGTCCTTCCTGGGGCTGGGCGACCGCAACCTGATGAGCTGGGGTTTCATGATCGGCGCCGCGCGCACGATGATCCGCGAAGCGTGGTGGATGAGTGTCTGGCCCGGCGTGGCGATCCTGCTGACGGTCCTGGCCATCAACCTGATCGGCGAAGGCTTGAACGACGCCCTCAACCCGCAGCTGCGCAAGCGCGGCGAATAGGAGGCCGACATGACCGACGCCACACCCCTGTTGTCCATCCAGAACTTGAGCATCGCCCTGCCCCGCGGCGGCGACCGCCCCTTTGCCGTACAGGACGTTTCCTACGACATCCGCGCCGGAGAGATCCTGTGCATCGTCGGGGAGTCCGGTTCCGGCAAATCCATGAGCGCCAACGCCATCATGGGCCTCTTGCCCGACTACCTGACGCCGCAGCAGGGCCGCATCCTGTTCCGGGGCAAAGACCTGCTGCAGCAAGACGAAGCCACGCTGCAGGCCATGCGCGGCAAAGACATGGCGATGATCTTCCAGGAGCCCCTGTCGGCCCTGAACCCGCTGATGACCGTGGGCGACCAGATCAGCGAAGTCATGCGCGTGCACAATGCCTACCCGGGCGCCGAACGCTTGCAGCGCACGCTGGAGCTGTTGGCCTTCGTGGGCCTGCCGGACCCGGCCACGCTTTATCACGTCTATCCCTTCCGCCTGTCCGGCGGCCAGCGGCAACGCGTGATGATCGCGATGGCGTTGGCGCTGGAACCGGCGCTGCTGATCGCCGACGAGCCGACCACCGCACTGGACGTCACCACCCAGGCGCAGATCCTGGCGCTGATTGCCCGTATCCAGAAGGAAAAAGGCATGGGCGTGATGTTCGTCACGCATGACTTCGGCGTGGTGGCCGAAATCGCCCACCGCATCGCCGTCATGGAAAAGGGCGTGCTGGTGGAGCAAGGCCCCGCCGCCGACGTGCTCAACCGCCCCCGCCACCCCTACACCCAGCGCCTGATCGCGGCCGTGCCGCACCGGCGCGGCGAAGAGCGCGCCGCCACCGCAGACGACAAGCCGGTGCTGGAAGTCAAGGACCTGAAGAAGACCTACGTGATCGGCCATGGCTGGCTTGGCGGCAAGCGCGAAGTGCATGCGGTGGATGGCGTGAGCTTCGCCGTGCGGCGCGGCGAGACGCTCGGCATCGTTGGGGAATCCGGGTCGGGCAAATCCACCATCGGCAAATGCGTGCTGAAACTGGTGGGCATCAACGGCGGCCAGCTGATCTTCAACGGGCAAGACATCGCCACGATGTCGGAGTCGCGCTTTCGGCCCATGCGCCACGACATCCAGATGATCTTCCAGGACCCGTTCGCGTCACTCAACCCCCGCCATACCGTCGGGCGCATCATCAGCGACGGCCCCGTCGCCAACGGCGTGCCGCGAGCGCAAGCCGAAGCCCGCGTGCGCGAACTGCTGTCGCTGGTGGGGCTGGACCCGTCGGCGTTCGACCGCTATCCCAACCAGTTCTCCGGCGGCCAGCGGCAGCGCATCGGCATCGCGCGCGCCCTGGCGCTTGAGCCCAAGGTGCTGGTGGCGGACGAATCCGTATCGGCGCTGGACGTGTCCGTGCAGGCCCAGGTGCTGCAACTGCTGCATGATCTGCAGCAACGCCTGAAGATCGCACTGGTATTCATCACCCACGATCTGCGCGTCGCCGCCCAGATCTGCAATGCCGTGCTGGTCATGCACCGCGGAAAAGTGGTCGAGTACGGCTCGCCCGCGCAGATCTTCGACAATCCGCAACACGCCTACACGCGGCAATTGATCGCCGCGGTGCCCGGCCAGCACTGGGACCCGACCCAGGCGACAATGGCCTGATCCCCCGAACCCGATGACAACACCAGGAGATACCCACGTGCAACGCCCCGCCGCCGTCCCCACTGTGCAGATCGACAACGACATGGTCACCGTCACCGAATGGCGCTTTCCGCCGGGCGGGGAAACCGGTTGGCACCGCCACGGCATGAACTACGTGGTGGTGCCGCAAACCACCGGCCCGCTGCTGCTGGACACACCCGACGGCCAGATCACCAGCCAGCTCACCACCGGCGTCGCCTACTATCGGCCCGTTGGCGTCGAGCACAACGTCATCAACCCCAGCGAAACCGAATTCGTTTTTGTCGAAATCGAAATCAAGCAGGCTTGACGCGTCAGCGAGGACCATCATGAAGGCGTTTTTTTCGGAAGAGCAATTGCTGCACACCCCGCAGCAGTTCATGCGGCTGGGCCGCCTGAGCGCGCCCACCGACCTGCCGTCACGGGCCGAAAGCCTGCAAGGCGCCCTGGCGGCCAGGGGAATCAAGGTCGAAGCACCTGCCGACTACGGCCGCAAGCCGTTGGAAAGCATCCACAGCGCCGACTACATGAACTACCTGGAAACCGCGTACGCCCGCTGGCAGTCGCTCAAGGCGCCCGGCGTGGATCCGGGCCCGGAAGTGCTGCCCAACCTGTCGCCGTATTACAACGGCCGCATCGAACAGGCGGGCCGCGGCCCTTGCCCGTCACCGTCCATCGTGGCGCAGACGGGCTACTACCTGAGCGACCTGTCGTGCCCCATCGGCCCCCAGACCTGGCGTTCGGCGCTGCGCTCCACGCATAGCGCCGTGGCCGCCGCCGATCACGTGGCCAGCACCGGCGGCATGGCCTACGCCCTGTGCCGCCCATCGGGCCATCATGCGCATCGCGACCGCGCCGGCGGTTTCTGCTATCTGAACAGCAGCGCCGCAGCGGCCAGCCGCTTGCTGCAAACCTGGTCCAAAGTGGCGGTTCTGGATGTGGACGCGCACCACGGCGACGGCACCCAGAACATCTTCTACCAACGGTCGGATGTGATGACCGTGTCGCTGCATGCGGACCCCAGCGCCTATTACCCGTTCTACACGGGCTATGCGGAAGAACGCGGGCAAGGCCAGGGCGAAGGCTATAACCTGAACCTGCCACTGCCGCACGGTTCAGGCAACGATCCCTTCCTGGCCGCGCTGGACACGGCATTGACGGCGCTGGGTGGCTACGCGCCCGAAGCACTGGTGCTGGCATTGGGTTTCGACACGTATAAGGACGACCCCATCAGCGTTCTGAAGCTGGACATCGGCGCCTACCGCGACATCGGCGCGCGCGTCGCCAGCCTGGGTGTGCCCACCGTCGTCGTGCAGGAAGGCGGCTACATGGTGCAGGCGATCGGCCCGGCGTTGGACGCGTTCCTGCAAGGCATGGGGCACGCCGGCGCCTGACGCCTTCTGACATGTCCGCCACGCCCACAGCCGTCCTGCCCGCGTCTTCCTCCTCCCGCAACGCCGGCATCCTGTTGTTCTTCGCCGCGCTGGTGGCGTTCGCCACCTTCGACGCCGGATCCAAGCACATGCTGGAGCGCTACCCCGCTCCCTTCCTGAATGTGATGCGGTATCTGGCGGTGATCGTCCTGGCGATGGTGATGCTTTTCCGGCAGGGCCGTGGCATGCGCCTGCGCGATGCGCCGGAAAAACCGTTGCTGGTGCTGCGCGGGATCATGTTGGCGACCGTGGCCTCGTGCTTCATGACCGCGCTGATCTGGATGCCGCTGTCCGAGGCCACGGCCATCTATTTCACGTCGCCGCTGATCATGGTGGCGCTGTCGCCCTGGCTGCTGGGCGAGCGCGTGCGTCCCGTGCAGTGGGCAGCGGTAGCGGCCGGGTTTGCGGGCATGCTGCTGATCGTGCGGCCCGGTTCGGACTTGCCGCTGCTGGGCACCGTGCTGATGGCGGTGTCCGCCGTCAGCTACGCCATCTTCCAGGTGCTGACGCGCAAGCTGTCGGGCAAGGTCGCCGGTCCGGTGCAATATGCGTACACGGCGATCATCTGCCTGATCGTCACCGCGCTGCCCGCCCCGTTCTTCCTGCCCGACCCGTGGCCGGGCCTGACCGACGCGCTGCTGATCATCGCCCTGGGCGCATGCAGCGGCCTGGCGCAGATCTTGCTGATCGCCGCGTTCCAGCGCGTGTCGGCCGCCACGCTGGCGCCGCTGAACTACTTCCAGCTGCTGCTGGCAGTGCTGTTCAGCACCTTCTGGTTCCAGCGTCCGCCCGATAGCCTGGCCCTGGCGGGCATGGCGCTGATCATGGCCGCCGGCGTCTTCCTTGCCATGCGCCGCGCCGCGTGAACGCGGGGCTTAGCTGGTTTCGCGCTGCACCAGCGTAAAGCCCAGGTCCACATGGCGCTCGGCGACCTCGTCGCCCGCCAGATGCCGCATCAGCAGGCCTGCGGCCGCCGCGCCGATCTCGTAGCGCGGCGTGGCGATCGTCGACAAGGGCGGCGTCGTCCAGGCCGTGCCGGCCAGGTCATGGAAACCGATGATGGCCATCTGGCCCGGCACGCTCACGCCCAGGCGTCCGCACTGGAACACCGCACCCTGCGCCAGGTCGTCATTGCAGAAAAAAACCGCGTCGCAGTCGGGATGACGATCGCGCAGGTCTTGCAGCAACGACGCCCCCAGACTGATGGACGATTTTTCGGGCGTCATGATTTCAAGCGCCGGGTCATGGCAGCCCGCATCCCGCAATGCCTGCCGCGCGCCTTCGCAACGGCGCAGCGACCGCGGATCCAGTTGCGCGCCGACGATGCCGACGCGGCGGTGGCCGCGCTCGAGCAGGTGACGGGCCGCCGCGTACCCGGAGTCGAATTGCGAAAAGCCCACGCTCATGTCTTCACCGGCCGGCAGGGTTTCGATCGTGTGCACCGTCGGGATCTGTTGCGCCCGCAGCAGGTCCCATACGCCCGGGTTGTGGTCGATGCCTGTCAGGATCAACCCGTCCGGCGAATGCTGCAGGTACTTCCGCAACAGCGCCTCCTCCTCGTCGGGCGAGTAGCCCGTGACGCCGATCAGCATGTGATAACCGTGGCGGTCCAGCACGTCCTTGATCCCCGTGATGATGTCCACGAACACCACATTGCTCAGCGACGGGATCAGCGCCACGACGGTTTGCGAACGCGCCGACGCCAGGGCGCTGGCGGCGTGATTCGGCACGTAGCCCAGCTCCTGGCACACCCGGGCGATGCGCTGGCGCAGCGCTTCCGCCACCTTGTCCGGCGTGCGCAGCGCGCGCGACACGGTAATGGCGCTGACGCCGACGCGGCGCGCGACATCCTGCATGGTGACGCGCCCGGCGCGGGTGCTTCGGGGTTTACGGACGGACATTGGCCCTCGCGATGGAGTCGGAAGCGCGTAGTCTGACGCAAAAAACGGGGGGTTGCCAAACCGAAAATGTTAGCGCTAACATCACCGAAAGCATAATCCAGAAAATTCCGGGAAACGGATAGGAGACAACAATGCAAGCTCGCCCTTCGGGCCGGCCAGGCGGCACGCCTTTGGCCCGCGCCGCCGACTGGTGTTTCGCCTTGCAGACCTGGCTGATGGTGGCCTGTCTGGTCGTCATGGTCGTGCTGCTGTTCGGCAACGTAGCCCTGCGCTATCTGTTCAATTCCGGCATCAATGCATCAGACGAAGTCTCCCGACTGGCTTTCGTCTGGATGATCTTCCTGGGCTCGGTGATTGCGCTGCGCGAACACCAGCACATCGGCGTCACGATGCTGGTGGAACGCTTCGGGCCCGCGGCGCGCCGCGTGTCACACGTGTTCTGCCAACTGCTGGTGCTGTGGGTGCTGTGGCTGATGGCAGAAGGCAGCTGGGTGCAGACCGTCATCGGCATGGACACCGTGCTGCCCGTCACGGGCATGCGCCTGGCGGTATTCAACTCGGCGGCGCTCTACGCGGCGGTGGCCATGGGCATCTTGACGGTAATCGACCTGGTCCGGGTGCTCACGGGGGGCCCCTTGCCGGCGGAATCCAGCCCTGAAGACCCGTTGGTCTGACGCCCCGCATCCGCTGGCCAGACACGGCGCCGCCCCTCTCCCCCTCCCGCCCGGACACTCGCAATGATCCTGACCGTCTTCCTGCTTGTACTGCTGGGCCTGATCGCCCTGGGCATGCCGATTGCGTTCGCCTTGCTGCTCAGCGCGCTGGCCATGATGTTCCAGCTGGATTTTTTCGATACCCAGATCCTGGCGCAGAACATGCTGTCAGGCGCCAACAGCTTCACCTTGATGGCCGTGCCGCTGTTCATGCTGGCGGGCGAACTGATGAACGCCGGCGGCATTTCGCGCCGCATCGTCAACCTGGCCAACGCGTTCGTCGGCCATATCCAGGGCGGCCTGGGCTATGTGGCCATCTTCGCCAGCGTGCTGCTGGCCTCGCTGTCGGGCTCGGCCGTTGCTGATGCCGCCGCGCTGGGATCGCTGCTGATCCCCATGCTGCGCGAAAAGGGCTATGACGCCGGCCAGGCATCGGGGCTGATCGCCGCCGGCGGCATCATCGCGCCCATTATCCCGCCGTCGATCTCGTTCATCATTTTCGGCGTGGCGACCAACGTGTCGATCACCAAGCTGTTCTTCGCGGGCATCGCCCCCGGGCTGATGATGGGCCTGACGCTGATCGCCGTCTGGGCCTGGGTGGCGCGCAAGCACGGCAGCATCAAACCGTCGCCGCGCGTGCCGTGGCGCAGCCGCCTGAAGGCGTTCCGCGAATCGCTGTGGGCGCTGATGTTGCCCGTGATCATCATCGGCGGCTTGCGTGGCGGCATCTTCACGCCCACGGAAGCCGCGGTGGTGGCCGCGGTCTATGCCCTGCTGGTCAGCCTGTTTGTCTATCGCGAGATCGGCGTGCGCGACCTGGCCCAGCTGTTCGTCAACGCCGCGCGCACCACGGCCGTCGTCATGTTCCTGGTGGCCGCCGCGATGGTCTCGTCCTACATGATCACGCTGGCCGACATGCCGCAGGACCTGATCGCCCTGCTGGAACCGGTGATGGACCAGCCCAAGCTCCTGATGTTCGCCTTGCTGATCCTGTTGACGCTGGTGGGCACGGTCATGGACCTGACGCCCACCATCCTGATCCTGGGCCCGGTGCTGATGCCCGTCGTCACCAAGGCGGGCATCGACCCCGTCTATTTCGGCGTCATGTTCGTGATGGTGGGCAGCGTGGGGCTGTTGACCCCGCCGGTAGGCACGGTGCTCAACGTGGTCTGCGGCGTGGCCCGCATCAATATGGAAACCATCTGCAGGGGCGTGTGGCGCTACGTGGTGGCCTACACGGCCTTGCTGGTCCTGCTGGTGATCTTCCCTGAACTGATCACCGTACCCGCACGTTGGATGCACTAACGGCATAGAGAAACCCCAAGGAGGAGCACCATGATCACCCGATTCAAGACCCGTCTACTCGTGCTGGCGACCGCGCTGTCCTGTGCGGTCGCCGGCGTGGCCGCCGCGGCGGACGTCAAGCCCCGCCTCATCCGCTTTGGCTATGGCCTGAACGAAGAAAGCGTCCAGGGCCGCGCCGCGCGCTTCCTGGCGCAGGAACTGGAGAAAGTCAGCGGCGGAAAGCTCAAGATGAAGACCTTCGGCTCGGCCAACCTGGGGTCGGACGAACAGATGCAAGGCGCGCTGGCCGGCGGCGCCCAGGAAATGATGGTCGGTTCCACCGCGCCGCTGGCCGGGATGGTCAAGGAATTCGGCGTATTCGACCTGCCCTTCCTGTTCAACAGCGAAAAGGAAGCCGACGCGGTGCTGGACGGGCAGTTGGGCCAGGACCTGCTGAAGAAGCTGGAAGCCCGAGGCCTGGTCGGCCTGGTCTATTGGGAGAACGGCTTTCGCAACATGACGAATTCCAAGCGCCCCATCAGCCGCGCCGAAGACATGCAAGGCATCAAGCTGCGCGTCATGCAGAACCAGATTGCGCTTGGCGTCTTCAGTACGCTGGGCGCAAACGCCGTCCCCATGCCGTTTTCCGAACTGTTCACCGCGCTGGAAACCCGCACTGTCGATGGCCAGGAAAACCCGATCACCACTATCCAGAGCAGCAAGTTCTACGAAGTGCAGCCGTATTTGACGATCTCGCGCCACGTCTACACGCCCTGGGTGGTGCTGGCCTCCAAAAAGTGGTGGGACACCCTGTCGCCGGACGAGCAGAAGCTGATCCGCCAGGCCGCCGCCGCGTCGCGCGATTTCGAGCGCAAGGACAGCCGGGCCGATTCCGCCAAGGCCATGAAGACGCTTGAAGACGCCGGCATGAAGATCAATACGATCAGCCCCGAAGAAGTGGCCCGCATGCGGCAGAAGGTGCAGCCCGTGGTGGACAAGTACACGCAGGAACTCGGGCCCGAGCTCATCAAGCAGCTCAATGACGAGATCCAGAAGGCGCGCAACTAGCGCCCTGCCACCGAAGCGAAGCGAGCCCCCCATGTCTCAGACACCCCGCAAGTTGCGTAGCCAGAAATGGTTCGACGACCCCGCGCACGCCGATATGACGGCGATCTACGTCGAGCGCTATCTCAATTACGGCCTGACGCGGCAAGAGCTGCAATCCGGACGGCCGATCATCGGCATCGCCCAGACAGGCAGCGACCTGGCGCCCTGCAACCGCCATCACCTGGCGCTTGCCGAGCGCATCAAGGCGGGCATCCGGGACGCGGGCGGCATCCCGATGGAGTTCCCCGTGCATCCGTTGGCCGAGCAAGGCCGGCGGCCCACGGCCGCGCTGGACCGCAACCTGGCCTATCTGGGCCTGGTCGAGATCCTGCACGGTTATCCCTTGGACGGCGTGGTGCTGACGACCGGCTGCGACAAGACCACGCCCGCCTGCCTGATGGCGGCCGCCACCGTCGACCTGCCCGCCATCGTCCTGTCGGGCGGCCCCATGCTGGACGGCTGGCACGACGGCCAGCGCGTGGGTTCCGGCACGGTCATCTGGCATGCGCGCAACCTGATGGCGGCCGGCAAGCTGGACTACGAAGGCTTCATGACGCTGGCCACCGCGTCCTCGCCCTCCGTCGGCCACTGCAACACCATGGGCACGGCGCTGTCGATGAATTCGCTGGCTGAAGCGCTGGGCATGTCGCTGCCTACCTGCGCCAGTATCCCCGCGCCCTACCGCGAACGCGCCCAGATGGCCTACGCCACCGGCATGCGCATCTGCGACATGGTGCGTGAAGACCTGCGTCCTTCCCACATCCTGACCCGGGAGGCGTTCGAGAACGCCATCGTCGTCGCCTCCGCGCTGGGCGCCTCCACCAACTGCCCGCCCCATCTCATCGCGATGGCCCGTCATGCCGGCATCGACCTGAGCCTGGACGACTGGCAGCGTTTGGGCGAAGACGTGCCGTTGCTGGTCAATTGCGTACCAGCCGGCGAATACCTCGGCGAAGGCTTTCACCGGGCGGGCGGCGTACCTGCCGTCATGCATGAATTGCTGGTCGCCGGACGTCTGCACGCCGACTGCCCCACGGTGTCCGGCAAGACCATCGGCGATATCGCCGCAGCCGCCAAGACCCACGACGCGGACGTCATCCACAGCTGCGCCGCGCCGCTGAAACATCGCGCAGGCTTCATCGTGCTGTCGGGCAATTTCTTCGACAGCGCCATCATCAAGATGTCTGTCGTGGGCGAAGCGTTCCGCCGCGCCTACCTGTCCGAGCCTGGGTCGGAGAACGCTTTCGAAGCCCGCGCCATCGTGTTCGAAGGCCCCGAGGACTACCACGCCCGCATTGAAGACCCCGCGTTGAACATCGACGAGCACTGCATCCTGGTCATCCGCGGCGCGGGCACCGTGGGGTACCCGGGCAGCGCCGAGGTCGTCAACATGGCGCCGCCCTCGCACCTGATCAAGCGGGGCATCGAATCCCTGCCCTGCCTGGGCGACGGCCGGCAAAGCGGCACCTCGGCCAGCCCGTCCATCCTGAATATGTCGCCCGAAGCCGCCGTCGGCGGCGGCTTGGCACTGCTGCGCACCGGCGACAAGATCCGCGTCGACCTGAATCAACGCAGCGTGACCGCCTTGGTGGACGATGCGGAAATGGCCAGGCGCAAACAGGAACCTGGCTACCAGGCGCCGCCCTCGCAAACCCCGTGGCAAGAACTGTATCGGCAACTGGTCGGCCAGCTGTCGACGGGAGGCTGCCTGGAACCCGCGACGCTTTATCTGAAGGTCATTGAGACGCGGGGCGATCCCCGGCATTCGCACTGAGTGGCTTGAAAAACCCGTTGAACGCAGCCCATTCGGTGAACAAGTCCGGCCACGCATGCACCAGCGTGCCGGGCTTGCCCATGCCCCAGCCGTGCCTACCTTGAGGAAAGATATGCATCTCGGTCGGCACGCCCACCGCGCGCAACGCACTGAACATCAGCAGGCTGTTGTCCACGGGCGAAATCGGATCGTCCTGCGCCTGCGCCAGGAATACGGGCGGCATTTGCGCCGTCACCAAATGGTCCACTGAAAACGCCGCGCTCTGCTCGGCAGACGGGTGTTCACCCACGATTTCCCGGCGCGCATGCGTGTGGTCGAACGGCGGCATGAAGGTCAGCACCGGATAGATCAGCCCCGCGAAATCGGGCCGGGACGACAGGCTGTCCGCCGCGTCCACCGGCGCGTACCGCGCGACTGCCGCCGTGGCCGCGGTGAAGCCGGCCAAGTGCCCGCCCGCCGAAAACCCGATCACGCCGATGCGCCCGGTATCCAAGCCGTACCGCCCCGCCATCGAACGAATCACCCGCATGGCGCGCTGGCCGTCCTGCAGCGGCGCTTCGGCCGGCCAATGCTCGCCCGGCAACCGGTAGACCAGTTCAAATGCCGTCACGCCTTGCGCCTGCAGCCACAGGCAGGTCGGGGTGCTTTCCGAGCCCCGCTCGATATGCGCATACCCCCCACCGGCGATCACCAGCGCGGCGCTGCCGTTGGGTTGGGCCGGCCGATAGACGATCAGGCGCGGCCGGGACACCTGTGTCACCGACCCCTTGGCGCTGACCTTCTCCGGCCCATCGGGCCCGCGGCCTTGAGGGGGCCGGTTGCCCGGCCAAAGGTCCAGCGTTTCCTGGGCGGCGGATTGACCGGCCGCCACGGCCGACGATGGACTCACCCACCCGAAAGCCGCCCCGGACATTGCGGCAAATAGAAGTTCCCGACGCTTGTTCACCATGAATGATCCTTGCCGGCTGATAGCGCGACAGAAACGACGCGCGGCAACTTGAACAGCCTTGCTGCGGCCCATTACATCAGAGAAGCCACGGATTCCAGCACTGGAATTCCGACGCAACGGTTTCGGCGCGTTACGCCTTGCGCCTGTCTTTCAGCCGCGTCTCAATCGCCTGAATACCCGCTAAACAAGGATCAGGATTTGGGCGCCGGACGGCTCAGCACATACGCCGCGCTGGCGATGAAAAACAGGCCGACGCCCACGGCCAGCGGCCAGGACGGATGCGCGCTCCACCAGAACAGCGCGTAACCGGCGGCCATGCCCAGGCAGGCATAGGTCTTGCCCTTGCGCGACACTGCGCCCTGTTCCCGCCAGGTGCGCAACGCCGGCCCATAGGTAGGACTGTCCAGCAGCCACTTTTCCAGCCGCGGAGAGGACCGCGAAAAGCAGCCCACGGCAAGGATCAGGAAAATCGTCGTCGGCATGACCGGCAAAAATGCGCCGATGACGCCCAATGCCAACATCACGCAGCCCAACGCCAACCACAGAGCTTTCATCATGATGGTCAGCAGAATATCGCAAATGCCGGGCTTGAACCCGGTTGGTTGACGCCGCCCAAGGGCTACGCCCGGGGTTCCGGCATTTTTGCGCGCAACATGTCCATGAACTTCGGCCCGGGCGAACCGCCGGCGGCGCGCGCCTTGACGACCATCTCCCAAGCCTGGTCGTATTGCCCCCGCCAGTAATAGGCCGTTGCCCACGACGAATACAGGTAGCCCTTGTTCGGCTCGACGGCTTCGCCTTTGCGGTACCACGCATCTGACCGGGCGGTTGCCGCCACCCGGGCCTCGGGCGGCAAGGTCTTGTCCTCGGCCGCGCAACGGGCCGCGATGCGCCCGGCGTCCGCATAAATTCCCTGGAAAGTGGGCGGATCATGGCTGATCGCCTGATCCATCATGCTCATCGCTTGGCAATACTTGCCCTGATCATGCAGAACCGCCGCAAAGCCCGTATATACCTCGGGATTATCGGGGTTCAGCAGCCACGCCTGATTGAAGCGGCGCATGGCCATGCCAAGTTGATCCGCCTGGTAGAAACGATAACCCTGTGAGACCCAGGCTTTGGAAGCCTTGTCGGCAGAACCGAATGCCTGGGTGGCATCGACAATGAGTTTCTTGTCGCTGGCCTGCAGTTCGGCGGCGGCCGCCCGATCCATGCCGCCATACATCGGCAGTTCATCAATGCGCGGCTGCGCCGCTTTTTCCGGCGGCGGCTTGACCGCGCAGGCGGCCAACAGCAGGCCCGGGATCAAGAGTGTCGCCTTCAGGAAGTTATGCATGGTTTGGGTGGTGTGGAATCTATCCGGACCATATCAGATAAATTCCGGCGCCGGGACTGCAGCGTCTTTCGCAAAGGAATCGCCGCAAAATGCGCGCATCGGGCGCCCGTGCAACACCTGCCTTGATGTGTCTATGCGCCGCATGGAGATATATGGGTCGTTCCCCATTCCGAATTGCGGCAGCCGCAATCAGAAAGAATCTCGGCGCATTAAGCTTGCGGAATACTCGATGGGGAAAACCCAGGCAGAAACAACGCCCACGGTTCAAATAACACCCACGGTTCAAATTCCGCGCACAATGCAAAAAGCCGCAAAGTCTTAGACTTATGCGGCTTTCATGTCGGTGCTGGGCACCACTTGCAAGTATTCTGGTAGGCGGTATTGGGTTCGAACCAACGACCTCCACGATGTCAACGTGGCGCTCTAACCAACTGAGCTAACCGCCTGCAAAGAAGAAGAATTATATAGTGCTTTTTTGAACTGTGCAAATCGTCTTGAAGAACTTTTTGCTGTTTTCATTGCGTTTGAAGTTTTGCTTTTAAGCATCGGCGTTGGTGCTTAAACCACCGCCAAAACCTCACCCGCCTGCACTACTTTTTCCCTTCAATTTCGTGTCCGCTGCATGTGCTGCATCAACGAAGAACGAGATTCTATCAGAACTTTTTATTCCTTGCTCGACTTCGACGCCACTACTGACATCGACCCCCCAAGGCCTCACCCACTCGATGGCCTGACCGACGTTTTCGCCGTTCAATCCACCCGACAGAATCAACGGCCGCGACACAGGATCCGCACGCACCTCGTCCAGCAAGGCATAGTCGAATCCGTGCCCGCTGCCCCCGTATCCGGCGCTGTAGCTGTCGAACAGCCACCCCGCCGCTTCGCCATAGGCGCGGCAGCTGGCAGCCAGGTCTTCCGCCGTATCCAGGCCCGGCGCGCCTGCGCGGAACGCGCGCAGGAAGCGATGGCCGTAGCGGCCGCAATCCTGCGGCGTCTCGTCGCCGTGGAACTGCAGCAGTTCGGGCCCAATCTGATCCAGCACGACCTGCACATCCGCGGGATCCGGATTCACGAACAGCGCCACGACGTCCACGAACGCCGGCACCGTGCGGCGCAGTTGCGCGGCGCGCGTCGGCGTGAGGCAGCGCTTGCTCTTGGCGTAGAAGACAAAACCGATCGCGTCGACGCCCGCCGACACGGCGGCTTCGATGTCCTGTTCGCGGGTCAATCCGCAGATCTTGATGCGTGTGCGCATAAAACTCATCACTTATGTCGCCCAACGCGACGTGCAGGACCAGTATATCCGGCGCGCCAGAGGGTTCAGGCGCCCGGTTGGCCCAACGTGGCGATCAGATTATCGAAACTGCCTTCGGCCACGCGGAACCAGGGCACTTCCTTGTCCCGGAAAGCCGTCATGCTTTCGTACAGTTTCTTGAACATCGGGTCCTTGGCGCCCATCTCTTTATAGGCGGCCAGCGAAGCCTCGTAGCACGCCTGCAGGACGGGCTTGGGAAACGCCTTCAGTTGTGCGCCGCGCGACACCAGCCGGCGCAGCGCGTCCGGGTTGCCCGCGTCGTACTTGGCGATCATGTTGCCCGTGGCCATGCGGCAGGCCAACGCCAGCGCGGATTGATACGGCTTGGGCAATTCATCGTACGCGTCCTGATTCACGTAGAGCGACAATTGCAGGGTGCCCGCCCACCATCCCGGAAAGTAATAGTTCCTGGCGACCTTGTAGAGCGCCAGGCTTTCGTCGTCATGGGGGCCGACCCACGCCACGGCGTCGACCGTTCCGTCCTCCAGCGCGGCATAGGTATCCGAAACCGCCACCTCGACCGGCGTCGCTCCCAGACGCGCCAGCACGTGCCGGGCAAAGCCGCCCGCCTTGACCTTCAAGCCGCGCAGGTCATCCACGGTCTTGACCTCGCCGCGAAACCAGCCCCCCATCTGCGCCCCGGTGTAGCCACAAGGGAAATTCAAGATGTTGTATTTGTCGAACAGCACGCGCGTCAGCGCCAGGCCTTCGCCTTGGGTCATCCAGGCATTCATCTGCCGGGTATTCAGGCCGAATGGCACCCCGGCGTCAAAGCACAGCGCGGGATCCATGTCGAAATACCGGGTCGACGCGGTATGGCCGCACTCCACGACACGATGCTGCACGGCTTCCAGCACCTGGCCGGACTGCACCAGATCGCCAGCGGGAAAGATCTCGATACGGAAGCGCCCATCGGTGACTTCAGCCACATACCGCGCGACGTCCTCCGCGCCCGCGAACAGCGTGGGCGACTCATTCGGGAAGCTGGACGCCAGCCGCCAAGACACGGTGGGCGCGTCTTGCGCGAAAGCCGGTGCCGCCAGCGCGGCGCTGCCTGCGGCGGCGCCCAAGGCGGTTTGCTTCAAAAACGCGCGGCGTTGCATGGCAAAGACCTCCAAGTGGGCGCGGGAAACGCGCCTTGGGTTACAGCGCTTTCCTAATAGGTCTGCGTGAACGGCGACAGCAACAACGACCCGCCGTCCAATTCTTCCAGGCCGAATTCAGCCGGATAATCAATCGCGGACAAATACAGGCCATCCGGCGAAAACGTGGGTGCACCGAGCTTGCGGTCGCGCCAGGACAACAGCTGCGCCATCCAGTCCACGGACTCCCTGCCTTGCCCGATCTGCAACAGCGCGCCCATGATGTTGCGCACCATGTGATGCAGGAACGCATTGGCCTTCAAGGTGAACACCAGGAAAGGCCCGCGCTCTTCGATATCCAGCCGGTGCATGTGGCGCACCGGATGCTTGGCCTGGCATTGCGAAGACCGGAAACTGGAGAAATCATGTTCGCCCAGCAGCGCCTGCGCGGCAGTCCGCATGGCCGCCACATCCAGCGGCTGGAAGCACCAGCCCGCCCTTCCCGCCCATAGCGCCGGCCGGACCCGGCCGCGCCACAGCAAATAAACGTAGGTGCGGGCGCGCGCGGAAAAGCGCGCATGGAACTCGTCCGACACCGACTGCGCCCACTGCACCGAAACGCTGGGGGGCAGAAACGCGTTCACGCCCCGCACCCAGGATTCCATGCGGCGGTCCAGCGTCGTGTCCAGATGGACCACCTGCATCGCGCCATGCACGCCGGTATCGGTTCGGCCGGCGCAAATCGTGGGAACGGTACCTTCCACACCGCAAAAACTGGCCAGGGCGGATTCCAGCGTGTCCTGCACCGTCTGCCGGTGCGGCTGCGTCTGCCAACCCTGCCAAGCGGAGCCGTCATACGCCAGCCCCAATGCAACTCTAGACATTATTCAAACCCGTGGACCGCTGACTCGGCGCGGTTCGTCCGTGGGCGGTTCGTCCAGGTCGAGATTGATCGTATCGAGCTTGCGGTTCAGCGCTGCCGTGTCCAGCGCAGGCTCGTTATAGGCGTACGTTTCCTCGTCGTCGTCCCCGCGCCGGGCCCCGGCACGGCGCAGCAACCAGGCGATGGCGAATGCGATCAGCGCCAGCACGGCGGTGACGATGACGAGCAGATTATCGGCAAGCCAGCCGGGCATGCCGGACGTGAGGTCCTTGGCGTTGGTCGGAGCCGTTCCCGCCGCCTTGTCGGCAGAGGACGCGCCCGGGGTGCCTGCGGCGCCCGCGGTACCGGCTGCGCCCGGAGTACCTGTCGCACCCGGCGCACCTGCCGTGCCCGGAGTACCTGCTGCGCCCGGAGTACCTGCTGCGCCCGAAGTACCTGCTGCGCCCGGAGTACCTGCCGTGCCCGGAGCACCTGCTGCACCCGGAGCACCTGCTGCGCCCGGAGTACCGGCTGCGCCCGGAATACCTGCTGCGCCTGGAGTACCGCCTGCGCCTGGAGTGCCTGCGGCACCCGAAGTACCTGCGGCACCTGAAGCACCACCGGCACCCGGAGTGCCTGTCGCACCTGAAGCACCAGCAGCACCCGGAGTGCCTGCCGCACCCGAAGCACCAGCAGCACCCGGAGTGCCTGCCGCACCCGAAGCGCCCGGAGCACCAGCGGCGCCTGCTGCGCCCGCAGCGCCCGCAGCGCCCGCAGCGCCTGCTGCGCCTGAAGTACCTGCGGCGCCTTGGGTACCCGCTGCGCCCGGACTTCCTGCGGTACCCGGAGTCCCAGGACCACCCGAAGCACCCGCTGCGCCGCTGGCCCCGGCAGCGCCCTGCTGGGCGACGGCCTTGTTCAGGTCATCCACATTGGCCTGCAGCTGATTCACGCGGCCTTCGACGTCTTTCATCGCGCGCTCGGACGACGTCCGGGCATCGGCTTGCGCTTCCGCTTGCGCGGCGGCGCTATCCTGCGTCTGGCCGGTGGACAGGCGGACGCGGTCTTGCGTCGGCGCGGCGCTGGCCACGCCCGTGTCACCCGGGCGGGCGACCGTGCCGGATGCCGCGTCCTGGCCCTTCACCACCGACGGATTGGCGCCAGCTGCGGCGCCAAGCCGGGCACGGTACTTGGCAAACGCCTCGGCGTGTTCATTGAAGATGCGGCGCGCTTCCGCGGGGTCGATCGCCCGGACCGTCGCCGCATCCGGAATATTCAGTTTTTGCCCGGCGCGCACCAGATTCATATTGTTCTGGATGAACGCCTCAGGGTTGGCGCGCCACAGCGCGACCAGCATCTGGTAGACCGACGCGTTGGGCACTGCATTGCGCTGGGCAATGGCGAACAGGTTGTCGCCCGATTTCACATTGACGGAGCCCGACGTGCCGCCGGTCCGTCCCGGCGTGCCCACCGCGGCCGGCGTCACATCGGCGCCGGTTCCGCGCAACGGTACCAGGACGCTGACCTGCACTTGGCGCTGCCCGGAGCTGGAGCTGATATCCAGCAGCAAGTCCACCGCTCCGCTTGCCGGTGGCTGCGCGCCGCGAACGCGCAGATTCTTGCGCGTACCATCCAGCCCGTCTTCGATTCTGACCACCATGCTGGCCAGCGGCACCGGTGGCTTCAGGCCAGCGCGCTCCCAGGCGGCTTCGTCCGCCACCTTCACCTTCAGCGTGGACACCTCGTCGGGAGTCAGTTCCTGCAAACCCACCACGGCCTGCAAGGGCGCGCCCGGCACAGATACGACACGTGAATGCCCCACGCGCATGGCCAGCGCCGAACTGCACATGCTCGACCCTATCGCCAGGGCGATCGCCCATTGAAGGGTTTTCAAACGGCGGGCATGCTTCACGTGGCGCGAACGCTGGGTCATAAGCTGGAATTCCGTTCTTGTAGTCGAATTACGGGCTGGAGCCCGTTCTTGCCAGTTAAGCGAGAACAGGCCTCAATTCACCGGAAAAGTGTAATGGATGACGCGCATTTCACAAACCTGAAAGGCGCATTGGCGTTGGCTCGCGGGCACATCCACCACACTGCTTTGACGATTGCATAAACATCAAGGGCACCCGCAGGTGCCCTTGTTTGCCAAACCGCGGAATCAGGCGCCAAAACGGGGCACCTGAAACGGCATCAGGCTTCGGCCAGCGCGATGCGCAGCATGCGGCGCAGCGGCTCGGCAGCACCCCACAGCAATTGGTCGCCCACCGTGAAGGCGCCCAGGTATTGCGAACCCATCGACAGCTTGCGCAGACGGCCCACCGGGATATCCAGCGTGCCCGTCACGGCAACCGGGGTCAGTGCGGAAACGGTCGCTTCCTTGGTGTTCGGAATGACCTTGGCCCATTGCGTGCCTTGGGCGATCAGTGCTTCGATTTCGTCCAGCGGCACATCGCGCTTGAGCTTGATGGTCAGCGCCTGGCTGTGGCAGCGCATCGCGCCGATGCGCACGCACAGGCCGTCGATCGGGGTAGGCGCCGTGCCGAAAGCGGCGCCGCGGCCCAGGATCTTGTTGGTTTCGACTTCGCCCTTCCACTCTTCCTTCGACATCCCGTCGCCCAGGTCCTTGTCGATCCAGGGGATCAGGTTGCCGCCCAGCGGCACGCCGAAATGTTCGTGGGGCAGCGCAGGATCCTTTTGCTTGGCCAGCACGCCGCGGTCGATTTCCAGGATGGCCGACGCGGGGTCGTTCAGCAGGGGCTTGACCGCCTGGTTGATTTCGCCGAACTGGGTCAGCAGTTCGCGCATGTGCTGCGCGCCGCCACCGGATGCGGCCTGGTACGTCATGGTGGTCATCCATTCCACCAGGTCGTTGTTGAACAGCCCGGCCAGACCCATCAGCATGCAGCTGACGGTGCAATTGCCGCCGATGAAGTTGCGCACGCCGCGCTTGAGCGCCGCGTCGATCACCGGACGGTTGACCGGATCCAGCACGATGATGGCGTCGTCGGCCATGCGCAGGGTGCTGGCCGCATCAATCCAGATGCCGTTCCAGCCCGCGCCGCGCAGCTTCGGGTAGACCTCGGACGTGTAATCGCCACCTTGCGCCGTCACGATGATCGGCAGTTTTTTCAGAGCATCAATATCGTAGGCATCTTGCAACGGACCTGCGCCTTCGGCCCAAGTGGGCGCAGCGCCGCCAGCGTTGCTGGTGGAAAAGAACACCGGTTCGATCAGTGCGAAGTCGTTCTCGTCGCGCATGCGTTGCATGAGCACCGAGCCGACCATTCCGCGCCAGCCGACAAGGCCTACTGCTTGATTCATTTCAATCGCTCTATAAAGGTGGAGACAAGGTCTGGGTGGAAAAAAACGTGCAATTCAACAATTTATCAGAATGCACGCATTGATGTTGCAGCGCAGCTTTAAAAAAAAGGGGTCGCAAGACGCGGACAGGCCTTTCGCAGCGCCGTCGCAACAGGACGACAAAAAGGGCCGCCTTGCGGGCGGCCCTTGGAATTCGGGGCTGCGCCGCAAGGGCGCACCCCTTGCCAGGCAAATCAGGCCAGGGCTTTGAGAACTGCGTCGCCCATGCCTGCCGTGCCGACTTTCGTCGTGCCCGGCTCGAAAATGTCGGCGGTGCGCAAGCCGTCGGCCAGCACGCGACGCACGGCGGCTTCGATGCGGTCGGCCTGCGGCGCCAGGTTCAGCGAGTAGCGCAGCAACATGGCGGCCGACAGGATCGTCGCCAACGGGTTGGCGATGCCTTGGCCGGCGATATCGGGCGCCGAGCCGTGGCTGGGCTCGTACAAGCCTTGGCCGCCGGCATTCAGCGACGCGGACGGCAGCATGCCGATCGAACCCGTCAGCATGGCGGCTTCGTCCGACAGGATGTCGCCGAAAAGATTGCCCGTGACGATGACGTCAAATTGGCGCGGGTTGCGCACCAGTTGCATCGCGGCGTTGTCGACGTACATGTGCGACAGCTCGACATCGGGATATTCGCGCGCCACCTCGATGACGATATCGCGCCAGAACTGCGAGGTTTCCAGCACGTTGGCCTTGTCCACGCTGCACAGCTTCTTGTTGCGCTTCTGGGCCGATTCGAAGCCGATGCGCGCGATGCGGCGTACTTCGGATTCGGCGTAGCGCATCGTGTCGTAGCCTTCGCGCTCGCCCGTGAAGGCGCCGTCGGGCGACGAACGCACGCCGCGCGGCGTGCCGAAATAGATGTCGCCGGTCAGTTCGCGGATGATCAGGATGTCCAGGCCGGACACGATCTCGGGCTTGAGCGACGAGGCGCTGGCCAGCTCGGGGTACAGGATGGCGGGACGCAGGTTGGCGAACAGGCCCAGCGCCTTGCGCAGGCCCAGGATGGCTTGCTCCGGACGAAATTCCCGCGGCAGGCTGTCGTACTTCCAGTCACCAACGGCGCCGAACAGCACCGCGTCCGACTCCTTGGCCAGGTTCAGCGTGGCCGGCGGCAGCGGGTGTTCGAACTGGTCGAACGCGGCGCCGCCCACGGGGGCCTGCTTTATGTCGAAGGAAACGTCCAGCGCATTCAGGACGCGCACGGCCTGTTCAACGATTTCCGGGCCGATGCCGTCACCCGGCAAGACTGCAATGTGGTGGGTCATTTAAGAAACGATCCTGTGGTCAGAATGGGGTTCAGGCGATGGGACGGCTTTCCAGCCACGGATGGCGGGTCAGGCGCTCGGCCTCGAAGGCGCGGATCTTGTCGGCATGGCGCAGCGTCAGGCCAATGTCGTCGAAACCGTTCAGCAGGCAATACTTGCGGAAGGGCTCGATGTCGAAGCCCATCGCGCGGCCGTCCGGGGCAATCACGACCTGGCGGTCCAGATCGATATTCAACTTGTAGTTCGGGAAGGCTTTGACTTCGTCGAACAGGCGCGCCACTTCCAATTCGGACAACACGATCGGCAGCAAGCCGTTCTTGAAACTGTTGTTGAAGAAGATGTCGGCGTAAGACGGCGCGATGATGGCGCGGAAACCGAACTGCGTCAGCGCCCAGGGCGCGTGTTCGCGGCTGGAGCCGCAGCCGAAGTTCTTGCGCGCCAGCAGCACCGAAGCGCCCTGGTAACGCGGCTGGTTCAGCACGAAATCCGGGTTCAGCGGACGCTTGCTGTTGTCCATGCCGGGTTCGCCGTGATCCAGGTAGCGCAGTTCGTCAAAGAGGTTCGGGCCGAAGCCCGTGCGCTGGATGGATTTGAGGAATTGCTTCGGGATGATGAGGTCCGTGTCGACGTTTTCGCGGTCGAGCGGAGCCACCAGGCCTTCGTGAGTGGTAAATGCTTGCATGATGTCGGTACTCGGAGCTGATTCGCTTAACGGAACGTGCGGACGTCGACGAAATGGCCGGCCACGGCGGCGGCGGCAGCCATGGCGGGGCTGACCAGGTGCGTGCGGCCGCCCTGGCCCTGCCGGCCTTCGAAGTTACGGTTGGACGTGGAAGCGCAACGCTCGCCCGGTTCCAGTCGGTCGGCGTTCATCGCCAGGCACATCGAGCACCCCGGCTCGCGCCATTCAAAACCGGCTTCGATGAAGATCTTGTCCAGGCCTTCGCGTTCGGCTTGCTGTTTGACGAGTCCCGATCCCGGCACCACCATCGCCTGGCGCACGTTCGAGGCCACGCGCTTGCCGCGGGCCACGACGGCGGCGGCGCGCAAGTCTTCGATGCGCGAGTTGGTGCACGAACCGATGAAGACGCGGTCCACACGAATATCGGTCAGCGGGGTATTGGGCTTCAGGCCCATGTACTCCAGGGCGCGTTCCATGCCGCTGCGGCGCACGTCGTCTTTTTCGCGGTCGGGATCCGGCACGCGGGAATCCACCGGAAGCACCATTTCAGGCGACGTGCCCCAGGTGACTTGCGGCTTGATGTCGCGCGCATTGACTTCGACCACGGTGTCGAACTTGGCGCCTTCGTCCGTATGCAGGGTGCGCCAGTACTTGACGGCCTGATCCCACACCACGCCCATGGGGGCAAACGGGCGACCACGGAAGTATTCGACGGTCTTGTCGTCCACCGCCACCATGCCAGAGCGAGCGCCGGCCTCGATGGCCATGTTGCAGACCGTCATGCGGCCTTCCACGGACAGCGCGCGGATGGTGCTGCCTGCGAATTCGATGGCGTGGCCCGTGCCGCCAGCCGTACCGATGATGCCGATGATGTGCAGGACGACGTCCTTGGCCGTACAGCCGAAGGGCAATTCGCCTTCCACCTTGATCAGCATGCTCTTGGCTTTTTTCATCAACAGCGTCTGCGTCGCCAGCACGTGCTCGACTTCCGACGTGCCGATGCCGAAGGCCAACGCGCCCAGCGCGCCGTGCGTGCTGGTGTGCGAGTCGCCACAAACGACGGTCATGCCGGGCAAGGTCGCGCCCTGCTCCGGGCCGATCACGTGCACGATGCCCTGGCGCAGGTCATTCATGCGGAATTCGGTGATGCCGTACTTATCGCAGTTGGTGTCCAGCGTGTCCACTTGCAGGCGGGACACAGGATCGTCGATGCCCTGGGCGCGATTGATCGTGGGGACGTTGTGGTCCGCGACGGCCAGGTTGGCACCCGTGCGCCACGGTTTGCGCCCGGCGATCGCCAAGCCCTCGAACGCCTGCGGGCTGGTGACTTCGTGCAGCAGGTGGCGATCGATATAGAGCAGACAGGTGCCGTCTGATTCCTGGTGGACGATGTGGGCGTCCCAGAGTTTGTCGTAAAGGGTTTGGGCCATGGATGCGCTCTGCAAATAGACAATCCGGCTCGTGCCTCGCGCGGTTGAAAAGCAAATCGCTCCCGCGCCGGCCACTGCGGCATGTCGGAATTATGCCCAGGGTCTGAACCTAGTACAACCACACCATACATACTAGTACCAACACTACCATGTTCGTTACGGAATCTGTCCCCTCAATCGAGAATCCGAACATGTCGAACACTGTGGGAAATTAATCACGCTCAAGGTTTTAGTTAAAGAAAATAGATACAAAATTATCAAAACGATATAATCCGGTTTCACTATGACTGCCCCTTATTCGAAATAATGCGCAATAAAACGCATTAATTAAAATATGGGCATTCATATATTGTGAAGTTCGTGCAAATTCAGTGCTTTTAGGTGATGTTGCGCGAAGAAATCTCATGGCCGGCCCGTTGCATCCAGCAAGACTTAACAAATCTTGACTCGAAGAATATGACATTTGCATACAACATGGCGGCCATTCAATCCAACCTGACTCGCGAATAATCACTATGGCTTCGTTTTTGCTCAAAAGCACGACTTCGATAATTGCCCTGGCCTTTGTTCCCGCTGCCTTCGCGCAGACCGCCGCGCCCGCCGCTGCCCCTGCTGCCGGACAACCCGCCGTGACGCTGAACCAGATCGTTGAACAAACGCTGCTCAGCAATCCCGAGATCCAGGCCAAGTACCACGATTTCCAGGCTTCGCTCGAAGGCCAGTCGGTGGCGCGCGCAGCGTTTTTCCCGCAGGTCAACGCGTTGGGTTATGTCGGCCGTGAATACCGCAACAACGTCCCCGGCGTAGGTTCCCAAAACTGGAGCCGCCCTGGTTACAACGTCGAATTGCGCCAATTGATATTTGATGGTTTCCGCACCAGCAATGACGTCAAGCAAGCCGGCTTCGACAAGCTGGCGCGCTTCTATGACGTGCTGGCCACCAGCGACTCCACCGCTTTTGCGGCGGTACAGGCCTATATCGACCTGCAGCGCTATCGCGACATGGAATTGCTGGCGCGGCAGAACTATTCGCTGCACGAGCAGACGCTGAAACAAATCGGCGAACGCACGGAATCCGGCGTCGGCCGCCGGGTCGATCTGGAACAAGCGGGTGGTCGCCTGTCGCTGGCCCAGACCAACCTGATGACGGAAAGCGCCAACCTGCTTGATGTGCAGCAACGCTTCCAGCGTGTTACCGGCGCCTTCCCGCCCGAAGCCATGCAGCCGACGCCCGAAGTGGGCGACAAACTGCCGGTCAAACCCGGCAACTTCAATGATTCGCTGCGCCGCAACCCCAGCTTCCTGTCCAAGCAGGCCGGACTGCAGGCCGCCGAAGCGGGCGTGTCGTCGTCCAAGGGCGCGTTTTCGCCGAAGTTTGAATTCGTGGCCTCTACCGGCCGTGACCAGAACGACCCCACGCCGCAGAGCCGCGACATCCAAAGCTCCAGCGTCCAGGTCGTGATGAGCTATAACCTGTACCGCGGCGGCGCCGATGCCGCCCGCGTGCGCCAGACCGCCGCGCAGTCCTATGCCGCGCGGGACATCCGCGACTACACCTGCCGCAACGTGCAGCAAGATCTGGCCGTGGCCTGGAACAATATTGTCAGCCTGAGCCAGAAGCTGCCTTTCCTGCGTGACCACGAAGTGGCTACCACCAAGGTGCGCGATGCCTACGCTCAGCAATTCCAGATCGGCCAGCGTTCGCTGCTGGACTTGCTGGACACCGAGAACGAACTGTTCGAATCGCGCCGCGCATTGACCAACGGCATCTACGACCTCAAGCTTGCGCAATATCGCTGGCTGGCGCTGTCGCACACGCTGCTGCCGGCGCTGTCTTTGCAACCCGCGCGCAACGAAATGCCCGAGGAAAACGGCAAGCTTGTGGTAACCGACGAAGTGATCAAGCTTTGCAATTCGACGGTTCCCGATGCTGCCCGCCTGGCTCCGGTGCGCGTCCAATATAACGAAGGTACGCTGCCGCCCACGCTCGTGCCGCTGAACGCGCCCAACGCCAAGCCCTGACCGGGGTTGGGTCGCAAGGAGGCCATATGACGCCCCAGGGCAAAGAATTTTCGCAGTTGGACGCGGACTTTGTCCGCGTCCTGGAAGACCTGATCGACGCCTTGATCGCCAATGGCACCTTGCGTTTGACCGATCTGCCTGTACAGGCACAACAGAAACTCACCCAGCGTAAGCAACAGCGCGCGCGGCTCTCGGAACATCTGGACCTGTTGGATGACGAAGATGGACAAGTTATCTGAAAAGGCAGCCCGGGAATGGCGTGCCGACGCTCGCGCCGCACACGACGATCCGCTGCTGGACTGCCTGGTTGAAATCACCCGCCTGCATGGCGTGACGGCGACCGCCCAGGCGCTTTCCTCCGGCCTGCCGTTGGAAGAGCACCGCCTGACCCCCGCCCTGCTGCCGCGCGCGGCGGCACGTGCGCAGTTGTCCGCGCGCGTCGTCAAACGCACGCTGGACAGCATTTCGCCCGACTTGCTACCCGCCATTCTCCTGCTGAAGGGCGAACGCGCGTGCCTGCTGCTTAAGAAAGACGATGGCAAATACGTCGTCAGCCACCCCGAGCTGGGTGGCAGTTCAGTCGAAATGACACCCGAAGCATTGGCCGCGCAGTACACCGGCCTGGTGTGCTTTATTCGCCCGCAGTTCCGCTTTGACGCGCGTTCCCCGGAAGTATCCAAGGTGCGCGAACGCCATTGGTTCTGGGCGGCCATCATTGAAAACCGGCGCCTGTACCGCGATGCGCTCATTGCTGCGTTGCTGATCAATATCTTCGCCATGGCGATGCCGTTGTTCACCATGAACGTTTATGACCGCGTCGTGCCCAACAACGCGGTCGAGACACTATGGGTGCTGGCAATCGGCATCACGCTGGTGGTCATCTTCAACATGATCCTGAGCACGGCGCGCTCACACGTCGTCGATAGCGCCAGCAAAAGGGTGGATATCCGTCTGTCTGCCCAGATCATGGAGCGCGTGCTGGACTTGCGGCTGGAGGGCCGACCGCTATCGGTAGGGGCGTTTGCGGCCAACCTGCGGTCATTCGAATCCATCCGCGACTTCATCGCGTCTGCCACCATCACCACGCTGGTCGATCTGCCGTTCATCCTGCTGTTCCTGGCGGCGTTGGCCTGGATATCCCCTTGGATGATCTTGCCACCGCTGGTGGCGATTGTGCTGATCCTGCTGGTGTCGCTGGCTGCCCAGGCGCGCATGGAGGCGCTGACATCGGCCACCTTCCAGGCAAGCTCGCAGCGCAATGCCACGCTGGTGGAAGCGCTGACGGGCCTGGAGGCGGTAAAGACCCTGAACGCGCAAGGAGCCATCCAGCGCAATTGGGAACGCGCCACGGAGTTCATCGCCCAGACCGGCGGCAAACTGAAGCTGATCTCGTCATCCACGGTGGGCTTCGTGCAGGCCGTGCAGCAACTGGTGTCGATCGCCGTCGTGATCATCGGCGTCTATCAAGCGCAGGAATCAGCCATGTCGATGGGCGGCATTATCGCCGCCTCCATGATCGCCGGCCGCTGCCTGGCCCCGCTGGGCCAGGTAGCCGGGCTGTTGATGCAGTACCAGAATGCGCGCACGTCGTTGGGCTCTATCGACAGCTATATGAAGCTGCCCATAGAACGCCCTGCGGACGCCGAATTCCTGCACCGCCCGGTGTTCCACGGTGCGCTGGAGTTCCGCGATGTGACATTCACCTATCCGGGTTCGACCCAGCCTGTGCTGAAGAAGGTGTCGTTCAAGCTGAAACCCGGTGAAAAAGTCGGCATCATCGGCCGCATCGGCTCGGGCAAGACCACGCTTGAAAAACTGGCGCTGGCGCTCTATCAGCCTACCGAGGGTGCCGTATTGCTGGACGGCGTGGACGTGCGCCAAATCGATCCGGCCGACGTGCGCCGCGCGATCGGCCATGTGCCGCAAGACCCGCTGCTGTTTTACGGCAGCCTGAAGCACAATCTGGCCATGGGCGCGCCCTATGCCGACGACGCCAGCATTCTGGCCGCCGCCAATCTGGCCGGCGTGACGGATTTCGCCAACCTGCATCCCAATGGGTTCGACATGGTGATTGGCGAGCGCGGCGAATCCCTGTCAGGCGGCCAACGCCAGTCGGTGGCAGTAGCGCGCGCGCTCATCAACGATCCTCCGATCCTGCTGCTGGACGAGCCCAGCAGCAATATGGATCACCAAAGCGAAGCCCAGCTGCGCAAGCGGCTGGGCGAAGCCAGCGCAACCAAAACCATCCTGCTGGTCACGCATCGGACCGCGCTGCTGGATCTGGTCGATCGCCTGATCGTGATCGATAACGGCCACATCGTGGCCGACGGTCCGAAGGAACAGGTTGTCGAAGCACTGCGTCAAGGACGCGTTGGACGCGGAAGCTGAGGAATCCATGTTGAATAATCCTGACCAGCCCAAGCACGGCCTGTTTGGAAGCCTTTGGCGCAAGCTGCGCAACGTCTTTGTCTTCTTCTTTGACCGGCTGCTGGATGGCTCCGAAAAAGGCAAGCCCAAGCAACGCTCCGACTACGTCGGCAACGCCGAATGGGCTATCCACGAATCCCAGGCCCGCAGCTCGCGCGTCCTGCTGTGGGTGTCCTTGCTGGCTACCCTGCTCCTGCTGGTGTGGGCGGCCGCGGGCAGCATTGATGAAGTCGTGCGGGGCGAAGGCAAAGTCGTGCCGTCGCGCCAGGTGCAGATCATTCAAAGCCTGGACGGCGGCATCGTCGAAGAGATCCTGGTGCGTCCCGGCCAACAGGTCGAAGCCGGCCAGACGCTGCTGAAGATCGACTCCACGCGTTTTGCCTCGTCGCTGGGCGAGAACAACGCGGAATACCTGTCGTTGCTGGCAAAGTCAGCCCGGCTGCAGGCGCTGGCGACGGGTGAACCCTTCGTGGCGCCGGAAGAGGTTCTGAAGCAGGCTCCCGGCCTGGCGGAAATGGAGCGCAACGCGTGGCAGGCGCGTAATACCGAACTGAACGCGACGGTCAATGTGGCACGCGAGCAGCTCAAGCAGCGTCAGGAAGATCTGCGTGAAACGATCGCCAAACGCGACCAGGCCTCGGCCAGTTGCGGCCTGACCTCGCGCGAACTCCAGGTGACCCGCCCGCTGCTCAAGAGCGGCGCAGTCTCTGAAGTGGACCTGTTGCGCCTGCAACGCGATGTGGCGCGCTACTGCGGCGAACAAAAAGGCGCCGAAGCGCAGATCGACCGATTCCAGGCCTCCATCAAGGAAGCGCAGAGCAAGCTTGAAGAAGCCGAGCTGAACATCCGCAACCAGGCCCGCAGCGAACTGTCCGAAACCAATACCAAGCTGTCGACCCTGCGCCAGGGCAAGCTTGCGCTGGCTGACCGGGTCAAGCTGGCCGAAGTCCGCGCGCCCCTGAGCGGCACGATCAAGACGTTGTTCAACAACACCGTCGGCGGCGTGGTGCAACCGGGCAAGGACATCATTGAAATCGTGCCCAAGGACGACACGCTGCTGCTGGAAGTGCGCATCCAGCCGCGCGATATCGGTTTCCTGCATGCCGACCAGAAGGCCGAAGTGAAGTTCACGGCCTACGACTTTTCCATCTACGGCGGCCTGGAAGGCAAGGTCGAGCAGATCGGCGCGGATACGGTTACAGACGAAAAAGGCAATTCCTACTACGTGGTGCGCGTTCGCACGGACCGCAGCACCGTAGGCGACAAATTGCTGCCCATCATCCCAGGGATGGTGGCCGAGGTTCATATTCTGACGGGTAAGCGCACCGTGCTGCAGTACCTGCTCAAGCCCATTTTGCGAGCCAAGGCGAACGCCTTTACCGAACGATGAAGGAGAGCTGGAAGGCGATATGAAACCTGTACCCGTCCTGTTGATTACGCACGACGACCTGCTATGGCAGCACTGGCGCGCGCTGGACCCGGCGCGCTGGCTGGCCGCTCGCGGACGTGGCCTGGCCGATCTGCAACGCTGGCGCGAACAAGGCCGGTCTCTGGCCGTGCTGGATTCGGATGTGCCCCGCTTGCCGTCCTGGCAGGACCCCGTCTGGATGTCGACCCTGGCGGGCCTGCATCTGGTAGTCGCGAGCCCGAGCCCGAATGATGAGCAAGGCACGCAAGCCCTTGGGGCCGGCGCCCACGGCTATTGCCATAGCTATGCGCCCGCCGCGTCCCTGGCTCAGTCGTTGGAAGTCGTGGCCTCGGGCGGCATCTGGATGGGGCGCTCCCTGGTCACGCGGCTGCTGAAGCTGGTTACGGAACGAGCCCAGGATTCGCATTCCTGGGACGCAGGCCTGCTGACTGACCGCGAGATCACCGTTGCCCGCTACGCTGCCAGTGGTCAAGCCAACGCGCAGATCGCCGAAGCACTGGGCATCACGGAACGCACCGTCAAGGCACATCTGTCAGCCGTTTTCGAGAAACTCGGCGTGTCGGACCGCCTGCAATTGGCCCTATTGGTCCACGGCATTTCCGCGCCGACGGAATCGCGGAGCAAAATTACTTCCTGATACTGTCCTTGAGGACAATATCCCGCGCAAGCGGCTCCCTCTAGTATCTGGCCATCTTGGATAACTCCCTGAAACGGAACCCACATGGCCAACTCTTCCCCCGCAGTCGTCAACGAAATCTCCGGTCGCGCTTGGATTCGCAATAGCGACGGATCTCTGACGGAACTGCATCAAGGCAGCAAAGTCCCCGCCGGCAGCGACATCGTCACTGCCTCGGGCGCCACGGTTTCGCTTCAGGTGGAAAACGGCATGCCGATCGTCATCGGTGAAGGCCGTGAAGTCGCTGTAAATGGGGACATGGCTGGCCCCCTGGCGGATCCGACCGAAGCGGCCGTCGCCGCGCCCAGCGGCACCGATTCCGATCGCCTGCTGGCCGCGCTGCAAGCCGGCCGCGATCCGTTCGACGAACTGGACCCCACCGCCGCCGTCGTGGCGGGTGGCGGCGATGCCGGCGGCAGCAGTTTTGTCCGCCTGGCTCGCATCCTGGAAACCACTTCCCCGCTGGATCTTGCATACCCGAACCCCAGCCGCGGCAACGATACCGCGCCGCGCGCCACCAGCAATGGCCTGACGGGCGACGACACCGACGCCACGCCGACGCTGCCCGATCCCGTAAGGCCCTCGGTCATCATCACCGTCAACGGTGATGGCACCGTCTCGTTCAATTTCAGCACGCGCCCTGTAGGTTTTGATCTGTCGGACGTGGTGGTCGACCACGGCAAGATCACCAATCTGCGCCCTGACCCGACCGACCCGACGAAGTGGATCGGCGATCTGACGCCTGAGACGAACTATGAAGGCCCGGTGACCATCAAGGTGCCGGACGGCAGCTATACCAACGAAGCGGGCACCCCTGGCCTGCCTGGCGAGACTGCCACCGTCGTCGACACCCTGCCCCCCAAGGCCGAGATCTCCATTGACACGATCGCCGGCGACGGCGTGGTCAACGCCGAAGAATCGGGCAAGGACATCGCCGTGACCGGTAAGGTTGGTGGCGACGTCAAGGTCGGTGACACCGTCACCTTGACCGTCAATGGCCAGGACTACACCGGCAAGGTCGTGGACCTGGGTAACGGTTCTTTGGGTTACAGCATCAATGTTCCGGGTTCGGAACTGGCCAAGGACTCGAACGTCCACGCCTCCGTGACGACGACCGACGACGCCGGCAACTCGACGACAGCCCAGACCGATAAGGGCTACGACGTTGATACCTCGATCGACGCTTCGATCACGATCGATACGATCGCCGGCGACGGCATCGTTAACGCTGAAGAATCGGGCAAGGATATCGC
>CAUSDE010000008.1:0-150971 GCA_963530045.1 uncultured Achromobacter sp. | reverse complement strand
GGGCGCTCGGCGCGCGCCTGGCTTTGGTGTCGCCGCCCTGTCTCTCGCAATGCATCCGTCCCCGCGAGCCCTGTCCTAAAACGCCGACCGTACCACTGCGTTCCTCCCTCCAAGGGTCCGGTGCTCACCCGTTCGGTGCTCGCCTACGGCTGCGCTCCGCATGCGGCCTCTGCTCCGGCCCTTTCCAGTCGTCACTACGTGGCCACGGACGGCACGGACAGGCCTCACAGGAACGGATGCGAATAACGCGGAGGGAAAGACCATGAACAACCAAATCCAACAAACCTACGCTCGGACGACTTCTTCAGGATCGGTCAGCGCTCCAAAAACGCTCTTGAATGTAAAGGAAATAGCCATGGCAAACACTGTTCAGACAATCGCAATGCCGAAGCCCGCAGTGGTGTTCCTTCGCGGCCTGGACGCCCGCGTTGCTCACACCAAAGCAGCAGGGATGTTCAATGAAGACAGCCGTTTCATGGACCTTGGTTACGCGCAAATGCTGGCTCACGTTCAAGGCCGCAAAGACTTCACCCGTGGCCGTGACGCCGACGACGTACCGCCGTTGCTGGCCGATGTTGCCGAACTGGCAAGCGCATGGGTGGACGGCTGGGACGCAGCAGAAGAGTCCGTAGTGATGGCAGCGTGTTCGGGTTGCAACGATGGTTCTGGCAATCCTTGCCCGCATCACGGCTGAGAGGGGAACCCAGATGCTTATCAAGTACGTAACGGACCAGATGGAAGGCGAGCCGGACATTCTGACCGCACTGCGCCACCAGCCTTTGCTCCTGCGCGGCCTGGATGGGTCGACCCTGCACGTCCAACAGGCACCGGCACACGGCTGGACACATGAGGGGCTTTGCGCTGTGCAACCTGAATCGGCCGTGATCGGCTGCGATGCGTTCCTGGGAACGTCCTGGATCGGTTCAACCGAAGTCTAGTCAAACAAGGAAATCCGCCATGTCTTGCGACGTCGTTCTGTACACCCACCTGGCTTGCGTCCAGTGCGAGCTTTCCAAGGATGATCTTGCCGCGCGCGGCATCGACTTCACCGAACGCAGCGCTGCCGACTTCGCTCAAGCGCTCTCGGCAAAAGGCTATGACACCGCGCCGGTCTTGGCCGTCGCCATCGAAAACGAGTTGGTCGCCTGGACAGGCCACCGGCCCGACATGATCGAACTGCTGGCCGACCTGTTGGACACCGGCCCGGTCGCTGCGGACGGCCTGCGCGAAAAGGACGCGGCAGAGGATGCCGTGTTGACCCGGTTCCAGGTGATGCAGGAGATCCGTGATCACCAAGTGAGCGCCGAAGACTTTTTCACCGACAACGGGAACCACCCACTATATCGCGGGCGCGACCTGCTGAACTGGCTTGGCTACTAAGTAAAAGGCCCCAGTCGGCTGCAACCGACAAGGGCCATCACCCGCAACCCTCGGACTAGGAGAATCGTGATGAACCACGACTTTATCAGATTGGCGAACGACATGCGCCGCGCTCACTTGCTGGGCCTGGGCTTTCGCATTCCCGCGATGACCATGCGCCAGCTTGCTGCCCTCATCGCGGCGCTTGACGCGCCCGAAATCCCCGCGCAACTGCACTGATCTCGATATCGACCCGGAGCATTTTGATGAAAATCGATTCCAACGAACTCGCCGCCATCCACGCCGCCGCCACGCGCATGGATATCCCGCATTCGCAACTGCGCCTCAGCGAAGCGTACCAAGCACGAAGTGCGCAGGACCGCAAACAGGACACCGAGATTCTGGAGCTGAAAGCCACCATCCAGGCGATGGGCGGACTCCTGCAAAACCTCGTTGTGGTCGCAGCGCCGGACGGCTCCTATGAAGTGTGCGCGGGCGGACGGCGGTGGACAGCCCTTGGCCTGCTGATCGAAGGCGGCGTTTTCCCAACCGACTACCCGGTCCCTTGCCTCGTCATTCCGAGCGAGTACGCCTACCACGCCAGCCTAGTCGAAAACTTCGGGCGCAAGGCGATGCACCCGGCAGACGTGTATGCAGGCTATGCGCGTCTGCGCGCCGAAAACTGGACGGTTGCGGCCATCGCCGCCGCGCATGGCGCTTCAGAATCGGCCGTCAAGAAGCTGCTGGCGCTGGGCGGCGTTTCGCCCACGCTCATGCAGTTGTTCCGCGACGGCAAAATCAAGATGGACGAAATGCAGGCGCTGGCTTCCGTGTCCGACCACACCCGCCAGGAGGCGGCATGGAAGGCGTCGGCGGGCCAATACTGGAACCGCGATGACCACATCCGCCAGTTGCTGGCCGAAACTGAAATGCGCGGCGACTCGCCCGTGGCGCGGTACGTGACCGTCGCCGCGTATGAGAAGGCGGGCGGGGAAGTTCGCCGCGACCTATTCGAGAACGACGCCTATCTGGCCGACCCGGAGAAGGTGCGCAGCATGGCCGATGCCAAGATGCAGCGGTCCAAGCTGTTCAAGGCGGTGCAGGCAGAGGGCTGGTTGTGGGTGGAATGCCGTGTTTCTTTCGAGTACGCCGACAAAAAGCCCTTTGGCGAGATTCATCGCGTCAACCAGGAGCCGACCAAGGCCCAGGCCAAGCAGATCGACGGACTGCAAAAGAAGATCGAAGCGGCGCGGACAAAGCTTGCTGAATTGCAAGAGTCCGAAGGCCATGGCGCGGCCGACCTGGACAAAGTTCGCGGCGTGATTCGCGGCTATGAAGGGCAGATTCGTGAAATCCGGGCCGAGCTTTACGACTACCCGGCCGACCTGAAAGCCCTGTGCGGCGCGATTGTGCACCTGGACTATCAAGGCGACTTGACCGTCACTCGGGGCCTGATCCGTCAGGACGAGCGCGACGCCGTGGCACAAGCCACGCGAAGCAACGACGCAGATGGCCAGAAAACGGCGGGCGTAGACTTGCCCCCCGTTATGACGCGGCCCGTGCATTCAGAGGCGCTGACCAACCGGCTCCAGGCACAGCGCGTCATTGCGCTCCAAGCCGAAATCATGATGCGCCCGACGCTCGCCCTCTGCCTGCTTATCGAACAAATGCTGGGGGATTTCGACAGAAGCCGCCGCAGCAGCGCCGGAAATACCTTCGATTTTTCGTTGCGGACAGCGCACGACGAGCTGGCGAAGGCGGACGAAGGCATCAAGGACAGTTCGGCATGGGCAGCGGTGCATGCGCAGATCGAAGCCGTCATGATGCACGTTCCGGAGGACCCCGCAGCCGTACTGCCCTGGCTGCTGGATCAGTCGCAGACTGACCTCATCGACTTGCTCGCCGTACTCACAAGCGTTTCCATTTACCGCCGCCAAAGCCATTCCTATGGTGAAGAACCTCGGCACCTTGACCGCTTAGGCACAGTGATCGGCTTGGACATGAGCAAGTGGTGGAAGCCAACCGCGCAAACCTACCTCGCCCACGTGTCAAAGGAGCGGATCGCGGCAGTGGTCACGGAGGCGGTCGATGCGGAGCAGGCGAGCCCGCTGCTGGCCATGAAGAAGGCCCAGGCCGCCGCCACCGCCGAGCAATTGCTGGAAGGCAAAGGCTGGGTACCTGAAATCATGCGCACTCAACCCCTTCAAGTCGCAATGGCCGTGGAACGCCCGATGGGAGAAATGGAGGAATAAGGAGCATGTGGGCCGGGGACGCTGGGCGGTCCCTGGCTGAGGACGCGAGTCGACGGACATTGCGGTCCGTCGGTCGCCTACGACAAGAGAAACTTCCGAAATATTCCCTTGATGGAATATTCCACGAGGGTTATAATTCTTCAAACAGCTAAGGCGGGGAACCGATGGTTTGGGAAGTTGAGTTCACGGACGAGTTCGAAGACTGGTGGAACAGCTTGTCCGTCAGCGAACAGGAATCAGTGGCCGCCACGGTCGGCCTGCTGGAGGAACGGGGCACGTCGTTGGGCTTTCCGCATTCGAGTGGAATTAACGGCTCCAAGCACGAACACATGCGTGAGCTTAGAACTCAGGCGGGCGGGCATCCGTTGCGTACCCTGTACGCATTTGACCCCCGGAGGACCGCCATCTTGCTGATAGGCGGCGACAAAACGGGGAATGACCGCTGGTATGAAGAGTTTGTGCCGCGAGCGGACAAGCTTTACGACGATCATTTGGAACAATTGCGAAAGGAAGGGCAGATCAATGGCTAAGAAATTTGCAGCGCTCCGGGCGGCCATGTCGCCGGAATCTCAGCTTCGCGCCAAGGCCGCTACGGAAGAGATGCTTCTGGACATGCCTCTACAGGAATTGCGTCAGGCGCGTGGGCTATCCCAAAAGGTCCTGGCCGAGATACTGCACGTACAGCAGCCGTCCATTGCCAAGATGGAGAAGCGCACGGACATGTACATTTCGACGCTGCGCAGCCACATCGAGGCGATGGGTGGACAGCTTGATGTGGTCGCCCGGTTCCCGGACGGATCGGTGCGGATCAGCAACTTTTCGGACCTGTCGGGCAAGATTGGCGGGGCAGAGCTAGTGGAAGCCAGACCATGACTATGCACCGCCCACCGCACCCCGGGGAAATTCTCCGGGAGGATGTAATTGCCCCCTTGGGGCTGTCTGTGACCGGGGCTGCTGACCGGCTGGCCATGTCGCGGGTGGCACTTTCCCGGGTACTCAAGGGCAAGGCTGGTGTCCGCCCCGATCTGGCTGTCCGGCTGGAGCTTGCTGGGGTCAGTACCGCCCAGGCTTGGGTGGCAATGCAGGCCAACTATGATTTGTGGCAGGCTCTACAGCGTGAGCCACCGCCTGTTCGGCCCTTGGCCTCAACGGCAGCAGCGCACTGACCTAAACCATCCGCCAAAGCAAAAGGCCGCCCTCGGGCGGCCTTTTGCTTTGGTCGTGGCGGCGGTTTCGATGCGGGGCGGCCATACCCACCGGCTGCGCCGGCGGGGCCGTCCTGCGGACTTCGTGAACGTCCCCCGGACGTTCACAGGTGCCCTTAAGGCCCCCACCGCCAGGGCGGCGGCGGGTCCCTTAAAGCCACCACACAGGACGCACCCTCCGGGTGGGGTCATCTCTTTGATTTTTTTGGGTTTTCCTTGCGGCGGGCTGTTTTCTTTTGTCTGACAACGAAAAGCGCCTCAAAACATAAACCCGCGCAAACGCAGGCTGGCGCTTGCATCCTCACTGTATACAAACGTCTGATTTTGCGGACTCTCGCGCTGCAACTGCCCGCCTTGTGACGCCTTGTCTACACGTTGTGACGCCGTGTCTACACGTTGTGACGGCTTGTCTACACGTTGTGACGCCACGTCTACACGTTGTCTACGCAACGTGACAGCTTGTCGACAAGCATATGAGCTGCACTCGTACTTGGACGCTAGTCGCACCAGGACACGTGACATTTCGGGCAGCCGGTCATGCCGGTGGCGTCTGTAACGTCCAGGGTGACGTCCTGCTCGCAGCGATAGCAGTAGCCTTCCGGCGGTAGAAAGGTGAGGCCTTTGGCTTGCCGGAGCAGTGTTTGCGCTCGCTCGGCAGTGCGCGCCCGCGCCGCTTCGTCTGGCTTGGATACCTCGAACAAGTGCATGACCTGGTCCCGCAATTGCAGAAGTGCTTGCAGCTGGATCTGCTCTTGCTCAGGTTCACCCAGAGCCAAGGATCCGCCAGACGGATGCCGTTCTAGCTCGACCTGCAGGCGACCGTAGTCCGCGTGGGTAAAGTCATCGACGCGCAGCAGCACCGCTCCGCATTCCACCGGGTACGGATCCTCCGCCCAGTTCGCGTAGGAGGACTCGCGGGCGTGCCGCAGTTGATCGAAGGTATCTATGGCGTCCCTCTCCACCAAACGGATCAAGCCCTGGGCGCCAGCCAGCCCGGTACTTTTGATATGGACGAAGCTGCCCTCGACGGTAAGGGTGAAGAACGGTGTTTGAGTAGATTGCATTGTTTATCCTATTTGGAGTGGTGTTCCATGGCTGCAGGCGCCTTGTGCGGACGCCATGGACGCGTAGATTCCAGGCCGATGTCCAGCGCCGCCGTCTTCTCCTCCAGCCGGTCCACGGCACCGGACAGCTTTGCGGCATTCTCGGTATAGATTTCCGTGTGAAAGCGTGCCCGGGAAATCGCCACGTAGTAGACGTCGCGCTGCGTGGTGCGGCTAAAACTCTCTGAGTTGATCAGCGCGCGGTCGCATGTCAGTCCCTGCGCACTGTGGCTCGTGGACGCATAGGCCCGATCCAGATGCAGCGGCGCTGTTGCCGCGTTCATCGTGATTCGTCGGCCGTTGCCGCCGATGGTGACCGTTGTGGGCGTGACCGCGAGCACTTCAAACCGATCACCGTTGGCCAAATCTAGAGCCGCGTTGTGCCTCGTCGCCCGAACCCAATCGCCGGCGGATAATTCTGCCTTGACCGGTTCGTAGACTGATAGCTTGGCGGCGCGGGCAGGATTGAAGGTGGTCCGGACCTTGCTTTCCATATGCTCAACGACCAGGTCATTGGGCTTTCCGGCAAGCGCCCCAATAACGCGGTACATCTCGCCCTGGCGCAAATTCCCGGTTTTGTAGTCCCGCTCCGGCTGCACAATATCCCCAGCGACGAAGTACTTGGCCACTCGCCGTTCTGCCTGCGTAGTGTCACGTCGGGTGAGCATCTTGAATTCAAAGCCGCGCCCGCCGAGGCCAAGTGCTTGGTGGGTGGCCTCGTTTAAGGCATTCCGCGAATCGTTCGTCCCGGTCACGATAAGCGTCTCCCGCCGCTCATCGTCGTTCAGCGTTGCGTATCGCGTCGCTATCGCGTCATATCGTTCGCCGTCGTCCTTGATGGTGTGCACGGCTTTCAGCTTCTGATCTAACACGCCAAGGGAGGCCGACGCCTGACCCTTTGCAGCTAGTTCCACCGCAGCCTTCAACTCAGGCGATTTCTGCCGAATGATGTCGCCCATTAGGGCCGTGGCCATGCCAGCGACCTGCAACTGGTGAAACGGGCGGCCAGCCTCGATGGCCTTGGTTTGGCCCGTGTCGCCCAGCATGACGATGCGTGCGTCGTCAGCCTCCGCCATTTTCATCAGGCGTTCCATGAGGCGGGCAGGGACCACGCCCGCCTCATCGATGACCAGGACGGTTTTCGGGTCGAGCTTGAAGCGGTCTTTCTGACGTGCCTCCAGAACAGACGCCACGGTCCTGGATTCCATTCCGAGTTCCCGCAAGGCCTCGATCTGCTTGCCGTAGGACGCCACGGCCTGGACCTTGAAGCCAGCTGCTTCAGCGGCCTCCTTGACCTGGGCCAGCATGTGCGACTTGCCGGTCCCCGCGAGGCCTTGGACGCCGATGAACCGGTGTGGCGTACTGAGGATCAGATTGGCGGCCGCCAGCTGGCCTGGCTTCAGCGAGCGGCCAGCCATAGCGCCTTTGGCTGCTTGAGTATCCAAGATTGGTGCGACCTGGTCACGCCCCTCGCGCTCGATCTGGAGGATTCGCTTTTCGCGCTCCCGTGCCACCTGTGTGGTGTACCTTGCACCGGTCGGAACAAGCTCGCCGCGAGCAATCGAAATGCGGATTTTTTCTTCCGCATGTTTTTTGCTCATGCCTCCGACGACGAGGGCGGCGACCAAGTCTGACCGTGATTCGCCGGCGCCGTCTGTGTCCTTCGCGTGCCGGTACTGAATCGTCCCAAGGATCAGATGGCCTTTATCAAGTGAGCGCTTGACGGCCGATTTGAGATCGCCCAGCTTTATCCCCATGCCATGCGAACGGTGCAGCGCGGTCTTGAGCATCTCTTTTCCGTCCATTACGGATTCGCGTTCGGTGTGGTGTTTGATCGCCCACCGGAGACACTCGTTGGCAATCAGAGCAGCCGCCTCCGGCGTCAATTCCTGACGGGGTGGCTTGCCGCTCTCCAATTCGGCATCTTTTTCCAGCGGTTGCTTTGCTCCATTGAAATCAATGCCGAGTTCAGTCGCCTGTCGTTCCCAGTCACGCTGAAGCTCTTCGCGAGAAATTTCGGGAGCCTTGTCCAGGCGAGTTTTGAGGGCGATAGTTTGCTTGAGTGCTCTGCTCGCAGATTCGCGAGTTTCACCCAACGCCGCCAGTTCGGCATTGATGTCCTGCGAACGCTTGGAGAACCCTTCGATGTGGTCCCGAGAGATGTGCGCGAGTTCGAAGCTTTTGCCCTCGTAGCGAATTTGATGGCCGGACTTCTCCAGGCTGCTGGCCAGCTCGGCGTGATACACCGATTCCACCATGGACTTCAATCGATAAATTTCATCGTTCGATATGGCGACCCAGCGCCCATCGGCCCGTTGGGTGAGGTTCATCAACAGCGCGTGGGTGTGCAGCTGGGGATCCGAATAGGCACCGTCGGTGGGCCGGGCCGTCTCGTGCCGAAACTTCGCGATAGCCGCGTTGCCCGTCCGCTCCGTAGTGGTTATTCCGTGCTCCGACTGGCGCGCGCGCAGTAGCTCTTGTTCCAGAAATTCCAGCGCCTTGCTCACCGCGTAGTCGTGCGCCTCGATGACTGACGGATCCTTGCCAGCCAGCGCCTGGATGCTGATGCTCTTGGGCGGTGAAAACGTCATGTCCAGTGCCGCACGCGCCTCAGCATCCATCCTGACCGAGCGCGATAGTTTGACGTCAGGGCCGAAGTCACCGCGCAGCGCGCGCAGAAATTCCTCCTGCTGAATGGCGCCGGTCAATCCGAGCGCGTCAGCCGCCTTGCCTTGCCACTGGGCGGCGGTCCCGTCGCGGCTGTAGTAATCGTCCTTCTGGTCGGCGTAGTAATGCGAGGCCTTTGTGGCAGCGCTCCGATGGATCGATTTCAAAGAGATCATTAGATTTCCAGTACGCGCAGACCGCCATGCAAGGTGACGGTCCGGCGTGAAATGGTTATGCGGCCATGGTCGGATCTTCGGGCAGATCCACCGCGGTCCAAGGTTGGGGACCGTCGGTGGGAGCATTGGCCATGCTCCGCGCACCGGCTCGCTTCGCTTCCACGAAAGGTGCGTTGCGAATGGCGAAATTCCTCGGCTTAAGGAGGAATTTCGCGATTGGCCGATCGCCGGCGAATGCGACCCAACCAGTGAGATCAGGCAATGTTTGAACCTGAGCGGCCGTCACTACACGTTCGATCTTTCGCTCCATGCGCTCGGTCGTGTTGGCCGTCTTTCCGGGGTTTCGGCTGTCGGAGTAGTCGGGCCGCAATACCTCGTGCTCGCCCAGTGACTTGGACATAATCTCGGCCGTTTCAAAGTCGGTCTTTGATCCGCCGAGCACCACCAGCGAGCGAAAGCTAGCCCGCAATGTCTGCGACATCTTCTCTCCAAAAATATCGTCCATCTGCGATACGGACTGCAGGCCGGCCAGTGCGCGCCCGCCATTCTTGCGACCCTTGGTAAGGAAGTCCTCGAGGCTGGCCATCTTTTCCATCGAGCCCAACTCATCGATTACGAGCCACCAGCGTCTAGCCTGGTCTTCCGGCAACGAGAGCAGCGCCGAGCAGAAGACGTCAACGAAGGCGGAGATGAGGGGCTTCATCGCCTCCTTCATGTCCTCGCGCCAAGTGATGTAAAGGCTGCCGTGGCCGTCTTCCATCCAGTCGCGGATGCTGAACTGGCCAGCGGGCATGGTGACGTGTTCTGCCAAGTATTTGGAAAGGACAAAGCGGGCACTGGTCAGGGCTTTGCTGGCCTCGGAGGAGCCGGCAAATAGCGATTCAGCCAGCGTGCCAGACAGAAAGGTGCGCAGGTCCTTGTCCGAGGCGATAGTGGTCCATCGGAAAAGTTCGTCGATTGAAGGCGTTCCCAGCTCGTTGAGCTTGCGGGCAGTCTCTCGCAAAAGAAGACGAGCGTAGCCGTTCCACTCTTCAGCGTTAGCGTCCTTGCCAAGCGGGACAATTGACAGCGCCAACCGCTTCCAGTCGTAATCAGCGCGGACTTCGTTGAAGAACGACCACCCCTCGGTACGCTGGTCGTATGGGTTGAGCAGCACATCGCTTTCACGGCCGAACTTGCCGTAGAGGTCGCCGTTTGGATCGACTACGACCATGCGATCGCTCCGGCGGAGGGCTGAATAGACGAGGTTTCGTAGGAGGACAGACTTGCCGCTGCCTGTCGCGCCGTTCAGAAGGATGTGGAGGTTCTCAATGCTAGTCGGCATCGGGACGCCGGCCACATCGATCTGCTGCCTGTCTCGCTCTGTGCAAACCTTCTGGAGCTTTCTAATCGGCACCGCCTCGGTGCCGCGTATGTGCTTCTTGTACCCCGCGCCGTCAAAGCCTTCTTTGGTCGAGTATTTTTTGAGCGTGAGCGAGAGTGCCAGGGCCAGAACGAAGCCGATGCTCGGCGCCGCGATCAGAGCGGGGTAGTCCGGCGTCGATATGACCCAATGCGACAGGACTAGCCAGGTAACGTGCGAGAGCGGAATGCCTGACATGATCTTGGCCGTGAGAAGCCAGGCAGAAAGGGGCAGGAATAAGAGGACGAATTTGATGATTCGCCGGCGTATGTCGGGTGCCATGAAAGTCCTTTTGGAAGATGATTAAGGCGCCCCGGGGCGCCTTGGAGATTGGGCCTGCGAGGGCTACTAGCGAAGAGCGAGGGCCACTAACGCGCCGCCGATCCCGCTTCCGACGAGCGCGCATACGCCGCAAAGCACGCCAGCTCGCCACGCGGCCGCGGGCAATGCTCGAGTTGCAACGCGCGTTGCGATACGGGCGTCTGTGGCCGATTTTCCGAGCGTCCGGCTTGCTTCTAGCAGAGCACGCGCCGCGTTGCCGCTCGCGTGCGCAGCCGCGTCCAAGCCAGCTTGACGCACCATGGCCGGAACCGCCTGCATCGTTTCCGCGATTTCTTGTTGCCGGACGGTCAGCTGCTCGATCAGAACGACGAGCTGCGCGCTTTCCTGCAACATGTCGCGGTACAGAAGCTCCATTCTGCTGCGGGGAATGACGGAGGAAGTGGCCGGGCTTTCGGGCGGAATCGCGGTCATAGTGCCTCCCTACATGAAGAGGGCGCCGAATGCCCTGTCCAGCTGCATGTCGACGGGCCTCGCCAGTGATTGCAGGGCGTGCATGTCGCTGAGATGGCTGACGAGCTTCTGGTCGTTTCGATCAGCTTCGCGCAGCTCCTGACGGTAGTTGCGCGGATCGGCAAGGATCTCCCTGATCGTGGTGCGCTTGTTGGCCAGCAGATCGAATACCTCGTTCTCAAAGATCACTGCTTCCGGATTCGCCCGAAAGTCGCCGGACTGGTGCGCGTATCCGAAAATGGCGGCAAACTCCTCACGGACGTCGGAGTCGACGCGATTGAAGAGCACCCGCACGCGTTCGGCCGGTACGCCCATCTCGGAGAGAGCCTGGATCGTCTTGATCGTCTCGCGTTGCGCTTTGCCCGAGGCGACCACGGGCAGGACGTAGTAGTCGATCTCGAGATGCGCCTGGTCATACTTCACCAACTCGGCCAGAAAGTCCTCGATGTTGGAGGCGCCGACGTCGACGATGGCAGCTTCTGCCATAAGCAGCTTGCGAAAGAGACGGCCGAACTGCCCGCCACGCATTTGTTCGACATCCAGGCCGAGATCGGCCGCGCTTTCGTTGGTCGACTCAACTGCGATAATCTCGGCGTCCGGAATACGGGGTGCCAGCAGGTGGCTCGTCGTGACGGTTTTGCCGACGGAGCCGGAATAATTGACGGTTGCGATTTTCATGGGTGATGCCTATTTTCTTCGGCCGATTTCGGCCAGTTCGTTGAGGTCAATGGGATCTGAAGCATTGCGAAGTCGAACCAGGTCGGCTTTGCTTTGAATGCTGCTGGTTGGCGTTTGAGGTGACGCAGCGACCGGAACTTCTGGAACAGCAGACGCGCTGCCGACCGTCGCAACCCTGGATGGTTGTGACGGCTGTTGTTGGCGCCGGCGCCAACGGTGCAGCGCCTGCCGTAGCGACGCGGGCTTCAACGTGACTCCGGCGCGGCTAAGTACTTCGAGGATCCCGGAATGGGAAACGCCTTGCCGCCTCAAATCGTCGATGAGAGGGAGAAGCGTCCGAAGTCGCGCTTGCGAATCAGCAACGCGAAGGTCGTTTAGCTGCTGAACTGTGGTGGGCTGAACGCCGTCCTGTGACGAGTGTTTCTTTTCCATAGTGAGTTGCTTCACCGTCTGATTTCGGCATACTTCTCTACCGCTCGAGGGCGGCTGAAGTTTTCTCCGCGCCGGCCTTTTCCAAAGCGGTCGTTGCCATCGCCAGGGTGTCGACCTGGCGCACCAGGCCGACCTTTCCGCACGGGTAGCTGATCTCCACTTCCTTGCCCACGTATTGCTGGGGGTCGGAAATGGCCAGCGTGCCGATCCTGTGTTCAATTGCGATCTCATCACCAACAATCTGACACGCGATATCGCCATGGATCGAGACGATCTGTCCGCGATAGGTCGCGCCAATCTCTGCGGGCTGTACGGGAAGCGAGCCGTCCCAAAGGTCATCTGCAACGTCGAGCTTCAGATCTGCGGCCGCGCCGTAATCTCTCAGGAGTTGGGCGGCTCGGTCGGCGGACATGACGGAATAGGACCACCCCTCGGCGTCGCGAGCATCTTCGACCACGTACTGCTTGACGAGCGCCTCGCCCAACTGGTCGATCGCTAGCACGGTGATGCTGGACCGATAGGCTGGGTCTTGTGGCGCCGGGTTCCAGAATTCTGCGCGGGCTTGCACAGGCACGGTGGCCTCCAGCGCCGTGTGCGTTTCGAGATGCGGATAGTCGTAGAAGCGTTCCGTGTCGATGTCGCGGACGGATCTTCCGTCCCAGCGCTCGATTCCCTCCGCCGCGCCGCGTTCCAGTTCGTCTCGATGCGGATCGGCCGACAGGTCGCGGAGCTCGGCGGCCGCCCCGAGCGAGGGGGCATGTACGAATCGCTCCCCGGTGCTGATAATCGAGATTTCAACCGGCTTGCGTTCACTGTCGGCGGAGAGAGCTCGAGGGCCGTTTGAAACGGGCGCGTGATCGTGCCGGCCAGGGCGAAATAGCGCCAGGACTTTGGTTTTCCAGTCGGAGATTTTCATGAGATTTCCTCGGGTGTGTGATGGTGCGAAACGGTCCAGGCCGCGCACTGTCGTGGGGTTAAGTTGACGCTGGCGGTGTCGTCCCTCCTGCTGGAGAACCGTGGGGTTGAAGGAGGGGGAGCCGCGCCCGTGAGCGGGCGCGGGGGAACCGTTGCGGTTCCCCGGGGGGTCGGAAGCGCGGACGCCGCCAGGCGGCCGGCCAGGGGGGCAGCAGCCCCCGCGCTTTTGGGGCCTGCCGATCCCCACCCGGCGAATTCGCCGGGAAGGGGACGGATCTTTTCTCCCGCACGGCAGACACCGGCGCAGCCTCGGAGGGCTGCAGCGGTGGTGTGGCGTTGACGGTGTTCAGCAGGCAGGTCGTGGCGCTCGGGGCGGGGCGGGGCCAACGGCCCGCGACGCCCGGGGGGATGCCTTTCCCCCGCCTGGCGGCGCATTGCGCCGGCGGGGAGGGGGACTGAAGCTAAGGGGTTCAGGCCGGCGCCGCAGGCGGCGGGGCGGAGGGAGCGTAGCGACCGGAGGGTAGGCGGATCGGCGTTCGCGACGAGCCAGCGCCTCGCGCGCGACTCTCTCTAAAACCTATAAAACCTATATATACCTATTGGGTACCGTTTTCGGTACTGGCAAAAAGCCGTTTTCGGTACTGGCGAACGAACAAATTGGGACGGGCAAAAACACATTTCGGGCTAGGCCCAAAACTGGGACTGGTCCCGATATGGGTCCAGGCTGTGGACAACTTTTAATGGGACGGCACGAGTCCGGCGGCGAGGAATACGCGCGCCTTGAAATGGGGCGGCGGCTCGTTCGGAGCCTGCTCAACGCCGAGCTTCTTGCCGGTGGCCACGATGCCGGTCCAACTGTTCTGCCAGGCCATGCCCGCCGTCTCTCCGGCGTCGCGTTCCCGGAAAACCCAGAGCCGCCATGACTCGAACCAATCGGGCGACATGCCCAGCTCCCCGGGCCTGGACCGCATGTAGGCGCTGAAGGTGGCGGCCGTGGCGTCGATCTTCTCGTGCGTCCAGAGCGGCCGCTGCTGCTGCGTCCAACTTCGCCACCGCTCCGGCAGGGCCCATGTTGCTGGAAGGCTGGTGGGGCCGACGCCGGCACCGCGCGCTTCGGGCGGGCGCTTTCGGCCCTTTCGCTTGGCTCCCCTGGGCGCCTTGCTGGCAGGCCTGTGCCCTGCGGCAGGGGAAGTGGGAAGGCATGCAGCTGCGAAGCCAGCCCCTGTTGCTTCGGTTGATGCGCCCGCTGAATGAATACTCCCGTCCGACCCGCCGCAGTGCGGCGAAGGTGCGTGCCCCTTGGGAAGGTACAGAGATTCGTCGACCGCGGGTCCATCCTGCTCAGACGGCCAGCTTTGGTCGGCAGTCGTCCCGCTGTCGTCGGCCGGAGCTGCCGGTGGCGCATTTCCATCCTCAAGCTCAGAGCCGTCCTGCAGCGCTAGATCCTGCTGCGCTGCCTGCGATTCGCCACCGGCGACGGCGCCGGAGGTCGCGAGTTCGATCAGGGGGACCGCATTCGGGCACAAGCGATAAATGATGCTGCTGCGGTTGTCGCCAGCACGTCGCCCTGTGTCCTGGATCGCGCCCAAATCGCGAAGGCGGCCGAGGGCTTCGATAACCGTCTTGCGATTCAGATGGGTGACTTTGGCAAGGTAGTCGATCGATGCGAAAACCGTCCAGTGGTCGGCATCGTAACGAACGAGCTGTGCCAGGTTCAGCAACACGAGCTTGGATGAGGATTTCTGGACGTCGGCCATTCTGGCCCATTTGGATGCTTCGACGCTCATGTTCGCCCCTTGCGTTGCTGCGAGTTATTGCCGGGTGATGGATCTTGCTGGTACAGCGTGCCGGTCACGAGTCCGTCTCCAGTGATTCAGCGATGGTGCGGCGGGCCCGCAGGGGCAGGCCGTGTGCTTCATAGAACTCGCGGCGGGCCATCAGCCACGCCTTGTAGGGCCACGCGCGGCGCTCGCCCCAGGGGTAGGCGTCCTTGATGGCCTGGTGGGTTTGTTCGGCGCTGAGGCCTTCGGCGCGGCAGCGGTCGAAGACGCTTTGCATGATCTTGTAAGCCATGCGGGTGCGTGCTTCCTGCGCGCCGCGTTGGCGGTTCGCTCGGGTCATGGAAGTCTCCGGGAGGAATTGGCGTCGGGACGGTAGAAATGGCCCACCGACGGCGGCGCGAACCCGGATATGGCCGGGCGCGCTGGAATGACGTGAGAGGAAGAGGGTCAACGCGCCATCTGGCGGGGTGGCGCGCTTGCTGGGTGGCGTTGTGAGCTCACCCGATATTTCGTGGCTACTGGAATGGACCCGGCTGGAAAATCTCCTCGGCCCATGAACGAAGGCGGGCGATATCCGCATCCAGTTTTCGTCGCCAGTAGAATTTCACGGGGCTATCAAGGGTGAACAGCAGGATGTTTTCCGTGTTGAATGTCCCAGACACCTTCCAGTAGTGATGCAGGGTTGTCGGACCCTCTTGGTCGCGACGAATCCGTGCGGCGAGTCGCGCGGCAATCGATGGTGTCGTAAAAAACGACACAAATGGTGGCCGGCGAATCGGTAGGCCGAGGTAGCGGTGCCCTTCACAGCTGCTGATGCTCGAGACAACGCCATGCACATTGAACGCTTCGACCAGACCACGAACTCGTGTGTCAATAACACCCAGGGCAGCAGCTTCGTCGTGAGACCGCAGCACGCCTTTGACGCGGCCCACTGTCACCTTGGTGCCAATGACAGCCCGCCCCTGCTCATTTGCCGATAGCATCGCCGCACCCCTCGGGGAACCGACTGACGTATACATCGCCGTCGGCAGGCGTGTTGAAATGCAGGCGTAGCAAGCGGCCGGTGGACTGCTTGTAGCTGGACAGCGATCGCGCCGGCATGGAAAGGAAAGCCAAGAAAACGCTGAGCATGCCGATCATGCCGACAATGTTCGTCAGCATTACGCTCTTCATGGCATGTTCGTTCCACTCAACATATAAGTTCGTCAGAAACGGCATCGCTTCATCAGGAATGATCATTGCAAGAAGCGCGAGTAGCCAGAAGACCACTACGGGAAAGACGAACAACATCTTCACGGCGAGGGCAATCGTCCATTTCAAGGACGACACCAGATGGTCAAGCGCCATGTTGCCATCGCGCAAGACTGTGCGAAGGATGGCCGCGTAATCCGCATCCGTGATCGCGCCAATCGAAACGCCATTCACCGAGACCTGCCAGATCCAAGGCTGCGGGTCCGCAATTCTCCCCTGCAGCTGGCGGTCATAGTGCGCTGCGGTGAAATACACAAAAATTGCGAAAAGCGCCGCAGACATGCCAAAGGGGTACATCGACAAGCCGCTGGCTGCCCCAATGCCGAATATGAGAAGAAGGCCAACGGCGGGTCCGCCAAGCCAGAATAAGAGGGAAGGTTCGAATTTCTTCAACATGGATTTTCTCGACTGCGAGCAAAGGGCTCGCTAGGTGAAAGAGGGGGAAAGGGATCGAGTGCGGAACGCGCGTCCGACTCAGTGCAGAGGCCACAGTGCAGACAAGCGGGATCTGCCCGCCTGCGAAACAAATGCACGAGCACGCCAGATTTGGATCTACAGCCGCTCTTGTCGCTCGATGGCGTGGATCGCGTCCATCAAGCCGTCTACAAGCGTGTGCATGTCGGCAGTGGTAAGGGATGCGGATCCAGTCGGTCCGCCAAGCATGTCACGGCACTCCATGGAAAGAAGTGCAGTTTTCGCCTTGCTGCATTCGTGCCGAAGCCGCAGAACACCTGGCAGTCCTACCGGCGATATGAACGGAAGTTCGACGTCTACTCGCTTGTTCATTGCACGCGCCCAGGGTTGAAATAGACCTGCGTCAGCTTGTAGTCGGCGAAGTACAGCGAGATATCCAGCGTGGAAAACAGGTACCGCCGAATCGTGTCGATATCCATCTGGTTGCCGGCCGCGGACTGTTTCACGAGAAGCGCAACGCGCTCAAACGTATCGCGCGCACTGTTAGCGTGGGTGGTCGTCACTGATCCAGGGTGGCCTGTGTTCAAAGCGTTCAGGTAGTCCCACGCTTCGGGGCCGCGCAGTTCGGACAGGAAGATCCGATCGGGCGAGCTGCGCATGGTGGCCTCGATGCACTCTGTGGCCGACATCCGGCCAGCACCTTTGCCGTAGATCATGTGCACGCGGTTGGGATGGTTTGGCAGGAAGAGTTCGTGTACATCCTCGATGGTCAAGAGCCGTTCGAAGGACGGCACGCAGTCGATGAGACTGCGTGCAAACGTCGTCTTTCCTGAGCCGGTCTTGCCCGCGACAATGATGTTGCGGCATTGAATGACTGCGCGTCGAAGAAACTGAAGGATGTCCCCTGCCTTCATGAGGTCGAGCAATTCCTTGTCGTGCTCAGTCAGAATGTCGGCGCTACCGATGGGGCCGCTCACAACGACCCAGTTAGCAAAGGCTCCTTCGGCGGCCAGCTCGTCCAAGGTCTTCACGACGCTGCTGTGCTTGCGAATGTTGATCGAAAGCGTGCCGTCGATCACGGCCGGCGGCTGGGCCACCTGAGCGCGCTCACCGTCGGGCAACAGCAGCGACATGATGGGGCTGAAGTTGACGTTGTTATAGCTGGCCATGGCCGACACCAGCGCTTCCAGGAAGCTGAACGTCAGCTTCGGATCATGGCGTTCGCGCCATTGCCCGTGAGAGCGCGTAAAGATCACGCCAGGTCGCGTAATGGTGATCTCGCGGACGGCGTCATCTGCCATGTAGCCGGAGATGGGTCGCATCATCTGGCGTAACGCGGTGTCACGGCCGTCCGAGTCGATGGGCGATGTGTTGTGGGAATCTTTCATAGGATGCCTATTCCATGGGGCAGGCCCGCCCAAACACATACTGGGACGGGCCTGACATTGAGTTGAGTCGAAGGCGTCGGCCAGAAGAACGGCGATCGCGGTACAGCCATGCGCGCAGCTAGCGGGCGACAGGCTTGAGCGAGTAGACCGAACTGAAATCCAAATCGCGAGCGACGTAGATTCCCAATCTGCCGCCCTGGTTGCGATAGAGCGTCGGCGGGATGTTGATGGTGTTATCCAGCACCGTGGTCACTGCGTTGGTAGCCGCATCGCCAGTGGTGTTGAATTGCACCTGACCGTTGTCGCTGCTGCCGCGTGAGGTGGCCCACGTACCCAGATCGCTGATCAAGCTGACCATGATGGCTCCGCCAAACCGCTCAGCGAAGTGCGTGTCGATGAAGCCGTCTAGGCCTGCTTCGCCCAGGGGGCCGGTGCCGGGGGAGTCCAGATTGATAATGACGCCCTTGGGCGTCTCCAGCCGCGACCATACGACACCGACACGTGGCTGGCCTTGTGCCAGCACGCCTTGCTGATAGCCGATGAATCGCGTCCCTTTGTCGATCAGGACCACGCGGCCGCTGGTGGAGCGGATATCGTGCGGCGCATAGCAGGCGAGCATGCCTGCCTGCGCGGTCACGAGCTTAGTTTCCTGCACGCAATCAATCATCGAACCTTGAGTGATCAACATGTCCCGATTGCCAACCAGTCCGGCGCGAGACGCTGAGAGCTTCATCGGGGTGAGCTTGCTGGCCATCGGCCCGCTATCTGCTTCACGCGACTGCTGCTGCGAAGACGCCTCCTGGTTTGAGGACTGACCGCCCTCTGCCTTTGTGGACCGCAGCCCGCTCGCCAAGCGCCGCTGCATGATGGGGTCGATCACAACGGCTTCAGCCAGATTGGACAGGGCACCCTTCTGTTCAGGTGGGCGCCCCGGGCCGGGCACTGTCGGCGCACCAGGTGACGGTTCCGGCGGGGCCGACGGCGGTGGCGGCGGATCGGGCCTGAGCTTTAGACCGGGAAGCACGTTCTCGATCTTGGCTTGCATCGCGGGTGCGGCTTCTTCGGCGGCGGGCGTGTTGAACGCCCGCCAACCCATCGTCCCGATCACCATGCACGCCATCAGGGTTAGAAGCCACATGAGGGCTTTGGCCCCCTGTTGCATGGGCTTGGCAGTGCCCGAAAGGTCCGGGCGGCCGCGGCCTTCGATATGCGCACGGTATTCCTCGATCTCAGCCACAGCGTCAATGGTTTGACCGGGTTTTTTTCGCCTTTTGAAAAGTCTCATGGCGCAGTTTCCTCACGAACGACACGCTCGACCTGCGGCGAGACGGTTCCGGTGGCCAGGCTGCGTGCAACAGGCGGTCCGTCGTTGTGAACGGCCAAGACCTGGTTGCCCATACGCAAGTGCCAGCGCTTGGCGACCCGGTGGAGAACAATGGTCTGCTCGTCCTCCATATTCCGGTTCACAATCACCTCCTGGCCGTCCGCGTCTACGAAATAGATCGCGGGCAGGTCCTGACCAGGCGCGAATCGAAGCCAAGTTTGTGCACCGTCATCCCATGCGGCGGTCGGCGCCAAGCTGGTATCGCCGCTCATCGAGTAGGCCTGCCAGTTGATCGCGACGTCGGCGGTGGCCAGATCGCGCTGCACGCGCTCGCGCTCTTCCTGGGCTGCATACTTCGCCTGCTCGAGCTCGGGATACCGCAGCACCACACGAAAGACGCCGCCGCTCTTACGCGCCTTCTCATATTTCAGAAGGAACGAGTAGTTCCGCTTGGTGGTGATGTAGAGGAGGTTGGTGTCCGCTTGCTCGACGATGGGCTTGAGCAAGAGGTGCTTGCCCACCTGCTGGAAGTCGTACGCGGCCGAGTCGCCAAAGGCATGGGTCACATAGTCCTCGTCTTCATTGAGCTGAATCTGGGTCGCGACGCCTAAGGTGGTGTCGACCTGAATGACGTCGGCGGCGTCATAGTCCGTCCAGCGGATACGCTGATCCTTGGGCGAAGCTGCAGGTCGGTCAAGCGACCAGGCCGGCGCTGCGGCCGCGCAAAGCGCGACCGACAGCACCGCCACGGCCAAAGGCCTGAAGCGGATGTTCATCGGGCGTGCCCCATCTCGATGTTGCTCTCACGTTGGCGCGCCGACTGGTGCGTATGTTGATGGTCCATCCCCATCGCTGCCTGCTTGTCGTGGTCAGCGTCGCGCACCAAGCCCACGCCGCCTACCGCCTTGAAGGGGTAGCTGATGGCGAGCGCCTCTTCCTGGCCGGTCATCTCAAAGGATCGGTTCAGCGTGTTGCGGGCATGGACGATGAGGTCCCCCGTTTCGTTGTCCCGCTGGATCAAGCAGTTGGGCGTCGTCCCAACGATCGGACCCTTGTACTCGCGCCCATCTTCCGGCTGACGGATTTGCCGGTCTTGCTCACCGTACAGCTCCACCGGCCGGCGCGCCTCACGGATGCGCTCTTCAAAGTGCTTGCCGATACGATCTGCCGCCAAGACGGGTGTGGGAAGACGAAGGTTCGCGTCCTTGTGGAGATGGTCCTTGCAGAGGCGCGCGGCGCCGTAGAGATCGCTCTTCGCGTACCGTTCGATGTCGCGCAGCAGTGCCGTGCGCTCTGCGTTGCTCATGCGTCCTGCATCTTCGAGGCGGCGGGCGAGTTCGTTGATTTGTGCTTTTTGCATGACGATTACCTCAGCGTTTCGACAGCGGTCGAGTAGGAAATGACTTGAAAGCCCAGCGGGTTGTCGCGAATGACGCTTTCCGACATCGGCGCGTTGACAAACCTGTAGGCGATGGTGGCGATGAATTGCTCACTGTTTGGCGAGCGCTGGGGGCCCGTCTCGCTGCGCGTGAATCGGACCGTAGCGGTCTGGTTGGGTCCCGGAGTGATCGACCGGACGTTGATGACCAGGCGGGTGTGTTCCCCATACTTTTTGTCGAGGGCTTCACGGCCAGTCCTGGGGTCGTCTTCAAACTTGGCGTGGTACTGCTGTTGCACGTCCGGCGAGCTGAACAGGCCACAGCGGTCGTACATGTTTTGCAGGGTGCGCCAGTCGTAGCCTTCGCAGGACAACACGTACTGAGTAACGAAGTAACGCGCGATCCGAGGGCCATAGTCCTCCTGTGCGTCGCCGAGCCGGGATACGTTTTCGACCTCACCGGTCGCATCGTTGACGCGCACGACGTAAGGCGGCTGGGGCGTGTAGCTCAGCATCAGCGAGGCCAGGGCGCCGACGGCCAGGAACGCCAGCACAAATGCGCCAACCGCGACGCGCCATGCCTTTGACCTGGAGGTAAGGATCTCTGTCAGGAAGTCTTGGTCCAGGCTCCGGTTTCTGTCCAGCTCTTGTTGAAGCGAAAGCTTTGGGTCTTCAAAGGACATGTCGGTCCTCCAATTCCCGAGCGAGATGATGGGGCCGCACGTTTCGTACGGGCGTGAAAGTGCGTGCCGCGGCGAGCGCGGCCAGAATGGCGTGCTTCATCGGTTCTCCGAAGAGACTAAGGGATTTAAATCAGACGGCGCTGGCTAATACGCAGCGCAATAAGAAAGGCACAGCGATTGCTGTGCCCTGTGCTTTAAATACTAAGGTGTCGGCGGGCCGGAGGCCAACGACAGATCTGCCGAGTCAATCTTGGCTAGTGTTGCGTCTCCATTCGGCAATCCTGTTTTCGTGCAATTGGCGTTCATGCTCTCTCTGCCAATTCGAACGTCTGTCGTCGCGCCCACCTTTTGGTGTGGCCATACCCATGCCCAACAGCTGCGCGGGCCATTGGAAGCACAAGTACCAGATGGGCCGCAGAATCCAAGTCCACGTCGCCTTAGCTAGGCTCATCCATTGGAATGCAGAAATCGGCTGCTCGGGGGCAACGCCGGGCGGTGCAGATAACGGCACGTCATTGCCCAGCAAGGGGTTCTGAGAAAGGGCCTTTCCCAGCGGCTTCAACGGATCCATCTTAATCCTCGCGATTTTTAGTGCTTGTCAGGGAGGACGGCTATTCGAACTTCAATATTAGCCAATCTTCCCAACGAAGGGAACTGAAATCCCGCCTCCACTGCCGCCTCCGCTTATCTTAGTGGCAACTACGGAAACCTGTTCTAGCATGAATTTTGAACACATCATGAAGAAAATAATCGCAGTAAGCATGGAGAATATATTGATCTGGTCTGCCTTTGTTAGATCAATCAAGCCTTGTTGCAACATACCGAACATTCCCATGATGAACATGAAAACCACCATGAAAAGACCGGCATAGATGGCATAGTAGACAGCCTGACCTACCCACGCTTTGAAGAAGTCCTTCGTTTGGTCGAACAGCAGCGCCAATATGCAAAGTGGTCCTAGTACGACGACTAAGCCCATCCCAACTTTTACCGTGATCAGCACTAGCATCCCGACCGCGCTCATGACCGCTGAGATAATGGTGATGATGACCGAGACAACCACAAATACAAAGGCCTGCGCGATTTTCTTGAGACCGCTCGGTGCGCGCTCCTGCAACCGTGTGCCGATTTCTGCGCCGTTGTTCGCCGCGTCGTCCATCATTTCGGATGGGGTTTTGACGGTGCCCGTGAACAGCTGAGCCACAGAGGTGGGTAAGTCCAGCATCACGCCGACAATCTGCTGTTGGTACAGCCCATTTGCGCTGGCAATGCTCACGATGATTGCAATATTGACGACACGCCGACACGCATGGAGGACCGGAGTTTGAATGGCGCCCGAGCAGATGAGCCACCCGTACCAGACCAGCGCGACGGACAAAGAAACGGACACGAACGGCAATAGCTTGGCGGTGACGGACGCGACCAACGGCGTGATGACGCTCGTTAGCATCTTAGTCACCGACTGGTCGATCCAGTTCGCGATCCCGCCGAGACTGGCTAGACTGACCGCGGTGGTGGCCATTATCTCGCTCCAGGAAGCGGCGCGCGGATTGCACCAAGGCTGAAAGAGCTATCGGCCAGCTTTTCGGCTTGCTGCTCCATCAGGGCTTGCTCAGCTTCAATCTGGCGGGTGAGCATGTCGGCCCGGGTTTGGTCCGCCTGGATGTTCGCCTGCTCGACGAGTAGCCGGGCCTGCAGGTCAGCGATGGCCTTCGGATCTTGGGCCTGATTGATCTTGGCCTGCAGCTGGTCCACCTGCTTGACGCGCGCAGTCATCGCCTTCTGGGTCTGCTCCATCATCGCCTGACTGCGAACGGCGATTTTTTCGGCCCGGGCGTCCAGGTTCTTTTTGTCCTGTTCGTAGTTGCCAGTTAACCGTTCCTCGCGCTCAATGCGCTCCACAGCGTCCGAGATCCCGCCCAGCCCGCCATTGGAGGCGCGAAGAATATCCCGTGCGTCTGCCGGCAGTGCATCGCGAATCGCCGGGTTGTTCAGGATGTCGCCCAGGTTCCGTGTCCCGGTTAGGGCTTCCAACTGACGCTTCTGGCTCTCAAGCTGATCCCTGAGGACGGCAATCTGCTCGGCATACTTGGCCAGCGTCTCGACGTGCTTGATGGCCCGGTCGGCGATGCTTGCCGCATCCACTACCGGAATGCCGCTGGCATTGGCGGGCGCCATGGCGTTGGAGAAAAGCACAGCGGCCAGGGTTGCGGTGAACCGCACGCGCCAGCGGTGGCTCGGGCGGGGGCTGGGGGTGTGCGTCTGGGACATTTTCAGCTCCTTGTCGCCTCTTGGGCGAGCTTGAGGTAGTGGGGCAGCCAGAGGGCGGGGTCGTCACCATGCTTGGCAACAGCCGCTTCGGCAATTTCGGCCAGGTCTTCGGATCCGGAGAACACCAGCAGCGCTTCGGGACATGAGGCGAGGTCCAGTTCGGCCGTGACGGCAGACTCGTTTTGCTTGACGACGAACTGGCGGCTGAACGGCGGCAGATCCTTGACCATCTTGAAGACAGCGGGAGACAGCTTGAATCCGTCGATGTAGTCCTCAGCAGTGGCCTTGGGGTTCTCGAGAAACATGGCGGTCGCGGACTGCTGAATAAGCGAGCGACCCACAGGGTTCTCCAGGATCGCGGCGGGCTCCTGCGTCGCGAAGACCAGGACGCCGTTTTTCTTACGAACCGTGCGGCTGGCATCCTGCATCGACGCCTGGAAGTAGGGCACTTTCAGAGGGTGCTGAACTTCGTCAAAGAAAAGGGCGATTCGCCGCCCGTCCATCATCTGGTCCGTTCGATAAAGCAGGTACGTTATTGCCGCGTCGCGGATCGTGCCTTGTTCGAGGAACTCCGTTAGATCAAAGCCGAATAGGTTATTTGCCGCCAGGTCCAGTTCGTCTTTGGGGTTGTCGAACATCCAGCCATACTCGCCGCCCGCGCACCAGCGTTTGAGGCGTTCTTTCAGGCTCAGCTGACCTTCGGGTGCAGGCGCGGCGGGAAGAAAATTAACCAGGTTGGACAGGCATCGATCCTCCAGGTCGATGTGCTTCACAAGCTGGTTGACGGCCATGGCGATTTGCTTCTGCTCGGAGGCACTGGGCGCCTCCTCCCCGTTTGCCCCCAACAGCTTCGTCATGCTGGTCATGAACGCGACGTTTGAAGCGGTGTCAGGCAGTTGCAGGTAGTTCCAGCCGGTTTTCACGCCCAGGCGCAGCGGGAAATACTTGCCGCCCATCGCCATGACGGTCACCTGCATGCCGCGATCCTTGTCGAACACGATGCCCGTGTAGTCGAACTTGCGTGCCTGGGTGATCAGATGGCCCAAGAGGACCGTCTTGCCGGCGCCGGACTGTCCGATGATGGACGTGTTGCCGAGGCGGCGCTTGCCAGTCTCGTCGACGTCCTCGAGCGATGCGTGGAAGTTCAAGTAATAAGGCGTGCCGCCCGTCGTCTTGAGCATCGTGACCGCAGGCCCCCAGGGATTGCCCGACGGCTTTCCGAAGAGGTAGTTGTGCATCGAGGAGAAGCTCAGGAAATTCAGCGAGGTAATCGGCGCCGGGCGAGGGCGCCATTTCCAGTTGCCTGGGAACTGGGCGGCCCACGCGGCCAACGATGAGCGATCACACAGACGACCGATAATCTCTTCATCAGCCAGCGCACCGCTGATATTCGCAGCAGCGCGTAGGGCACCCTCGCTGTCGTCGCCGAACACCTGGATTGTGGCGTGGTGGTCACCCATGACGAACCGACCCGCGGCCAATTCGTCCCGCGCTTTCTTCAGATCTTCGATCTGGGACGCCGAGTAGTCGCCAGAGTCTTCCAGCCACTTGATCTGGCGTGACAGCGCCTTCAGCCCATCGGGCTTTGACATCGCCCCAAAGGACTGCGACAGCACAAACTCGTGAGGCTGGTTGAGCAGGCAGTTCAGGTGGCCGGCTTTGGTGTTGTTGGAGTACTCCCGAAGTTCCAGCATCACGTATCGGCGTGTCCAGTCAGGCCCCCGCATCTCGGCGAGTTCTCCATGCGTGGAGAAGAACTGACGACTGGTGGGCAGATAGTTGTACAGGCGCGCGTTCACCAGCGGCACCGGCTGCATCTTGCCGTTGAGCAGAAAGCCGAGGAATTCGGCCGGTTCCGAAAACCGCGACTTCCGGCGCGGTGCCTCCTCGCCGCTCATGTCGTGCGGAGACTCCCGCTCGACAATGGATAGCAGCTCCGGTGAATAGCGCTTGAGCGACCCACCAAGCTTGCGGTTGACGTCATCGAGCTGCTCAATCGCCTGGTTCTGCCAGGCCAATGCTGAGCGCGCGGTGCGCTTTTCGAAGTTTGACAGCAAGCGCAAGGCGGGGTCGATCTGCGCGCGCATGATCACGGTCAGGTACATCTCATTGATCATCGGCGGCTTGCCGGCGAAGACCTTTCGATAGGCTGCATCGTGATCGCGTGAGAAGGCGTCCGGATAGTCGCTTTCGGGATACTCGAAGACCCTGCGACGGACAAGGTGCGACCAAACCCCGAATCCCGTCGGGAACCCCCGAAACACGTTGTTGAGCTCCTCGACCCAGCGGCAGTGCTCCTCGTCGCTGTAGCCTTGAAAGGTGCGTCCGTCGATCCGCCAGACCGAAAGATATTCCCAGTTGCGGGTCGCGATGATGGTGGGCGTGACGTGGTGGGAGTAGGGAACGTACGTGCTGACCGCCGGCTCGTACGCCGGCAGCGCGACGATGGATTGTTGTTTCATCGGTCGTGAACTCCGAGCCAGCGGGCCCAGGGGCGCCGCCGGCTGTAGGGTGTTGGCGTGAGGGATATCGCGCCCCAAAAGCGCTTGTTCTTAGCCAAGAACTTGGTCTTGACCCAAAGCTCCCAGATCCAGAAGGCGCGGTCATCATGGCGGCTCAGAATGGCCATCACCGGATAAAGGACGGGAAAGAGCAGCCAGCCCCACAGCGTGAACGAGGCGGCGGTGACGGTCAGAAAGACCAGCCCTGCGAATGCCCGCGTGGGCACCCCTCCTGGAACGGTCGCAGTCCGGGTCGCCCCTTTGAAAAGCGGAAAGCGATTGGGTGGAACGTGCGACCCGACAGCCGCTGGCGCCGCTGCGGCGGGGGCTTTGGCCTTTTGCTTTGATGCGGCCGCCATGTCAGAACAGCAGTTTGATGATGCCCCCGGCGATGGCGCCGGCGAAGCAGATGCCCACCGCCCACTGATAAGCGGTTTCCTTGCGAATCACGTCGAACGAGTAAAGGATGCCGATAATGCCGGCGGAAACAAGACCAATGACAGGGATGATGAGCCACAGCCAGTCTTTGACCTTCTGCACGGCAGTGGTGGCCTTCTCGAACTGCGCCATTGCCAGTTCCGGTTGCAGCAGGAGGAGCACGGCAAGGGTCGCGTATGCCAGGGCGACAAGCGTGCGGCGGCTCTTGGGCTGCGAATCGGCAGGGGAGATATTGGACGCTGCGGTCATTTTGAAACTCCAATGGGTGACGCCACCCGGCCGATGAGCGGGGCGGCATTCGTTTGAGGTAGATGAGAGGGCCGGTGTTTAGCGGCTAAACACCGGCGAGGGGTGCGCTTCTACTGCGCCGGCAGGCGCGAGGACGGCGTTGGAACCGGCCTGCCGAATGTGGCATCTGGGCGCGGTTCGAATGCGTCTTTGCGAGGCACTACAAAAGCGTCGTTGCGGGGCTTCTGAAAGGCGTCGGGTTTGGACGACTTCGGAAGCGGCGGGCTACGCATCTTGGCGTCAGCATTGGCGGGCGCGCCGCCCTCCTTCACGATGGCCGGTACCGCCAGGCCTGCGCCGGCGATGACCTTGCCGACATACCCATTCGTGAAGCCCGAGGTCAGGTTGCCCGTGTTGTAGCAGCTGAATGCTGCATACAGCGCGTTCTGTCCGGGGCCGTGCAGCTTGGCAGCTCGCTTGTAGCAATCGACGAGGACGCGCTGGGCAGATGCGAGGTTGACGCAAGGGTCGAAGATGCTCTCGGGCGTGACACCGAGCCACTTCCAGTTCCGCACGTTGATCTGGCCGTAGCCGACGTCGAAGTCCACACCTTTAGCCATCAGATCGCGCACCGCCTGGATTGCCTCCTCTTTGGACTTCGGGCGGATGCTTACATGGGGCTTGGCATTGACGCCAATGGCGAGCGGATTGAAGGCTGACTCGTGTCGCACTACAGCGCTGAGCGTACTGATGTGCACGTCGGGCGCACACTGCCTGGCGAGGGTAGGGAAGTCCATCTGTCAATTCCCCACCATGCCGAAGCCAGGACTGTGAGCGTTCTGCTCGCGCTCCTTGCGTTCGGCCAGTTCCTTCTCGTACTTGGCCAGTTCACGGTCATAGTCCTTCGCTTCGACCCAGTAACCGCGCTCTTCAGGCGTGCCCACATAGCGGGGTAGGTCGTCATCAAAGGCGGTGTATTCGTGTGAGGCGTAGACGCTGCAGTACCCCGGTCGCTTGTTGCTGATGATCGGGTAACCATCGTCGCTCGTGCCTCGCCACGCACCGAGTCCCGCGTTCAAAGCAGCCGCATCGCAGCGGCCCGCGCCGCGTGCAATCGCATCGGCAAGAGATGCCATTTCTTTGGTTTGATTGGATGAGGGGCATAGCGACAAAAAGTCATGCCGAGCATCCAATGTGTCGGAGAGCTTCTTCTTCTTGATACTGTAGAAGTGTGACAGCGCGGGGTCGCATTCCGAGGGCCGATTCCCGCTGGAGAGGCAAATCAGGGCCTCGCAGGCAAGCCTCTTGTCACCTTCAAGCAAATCGAAATCACCAATCCCCTGCGCGGTCGCAAACGAAGGAAGCGCAGGGTAGAGCGCCACGAGGAATATTGTCAGCAGGCGGCGAAAGGACCGCATATTGGTTCTCCCTAGTTAGTTGCAGATGCCGTAGTTGCCGACATCGATGAGCTGGCCACGCAAGCGCGTCTCGGTTGTGACCGTGCACCCGCTAACAGACGTGATGTTGACGACGCGTGTCGCGCCCAGGCAGACGTCAGCGTCACCACCGCTTCCTGTGTCGCAGCTGCCGAACAAAGTGGCGGTTCGGTTTCCGTTGGAGAGCTGGCAGTAGCCGGATACGCCCTTGGTCACTGAAGTGCCGGGCGGCATCAGCTGGCCCATCCAGACCCGCGCGGTGTCCCCGGACGTCGTGCCCGAAGCGTGGATGCAGTTCAGTTCGGCGGTGGGGCGATAGATGGTGGCGCCGAACATCGTGCCGTAGTTGACCTGCATCTGTGCGGCTATCGTTCCGCCCAAACTGTTGTCGAACGTCTCGCCCGTCTCGTTGCCACGGGCTTTCGCGATCACGACATCGAGGACGCCGCCGGCGCGGGATGCCGTGCAACCGTCTTGCCACGGCCCCCATCCCTCGTAGGCCGCATCGTTCGCGTTGGCTTGGAGAACGTAGTAGGTCCGGTAGCGGACTTGACTGCCGGTGTACCCGGCAGGGCACTGCGAATACTCGGCCTGCGTTTGGGCGATTCGGCACCCGCCATAGGTCGTGTGCCACGAGTAGCCACCGACGCAGCCGCCTGGCGGTAGCGGCGCACCCTGGTCGACACGGACGACCATCGTATTCAGATCGGTCTGCAACTGTACGTCTGCCTGTTTCGCGGTGGAAGCCTGGCTGACCGTGGGCACGAACAGCGCGAACAGCAGGGCGAGCAAAGCCCGGCCCTGTCCTCGCGTGGAGGGAAGGAACATGGATATCTCCGATAGATTTGCCGCTCGATATGCGGCCTGGGGGAAGACCTGCTGGAGGAGCTAGTTCTTGCAGCCTTGGATCACCGAGGCGCGGGCGCCCATGTCTGGGGGTGAAATCACGACGCGGTCACCGGTGATGCTGGCGCGCTGCGCCATGCGGACGTAGCTATTTCCAGAGTTCTGAAATGTGCCACTGAAGGAACCGCCGACCGAAACGGCACCCGCGGCATTGACGTAGCCGGAGCCCTGGATGCTGCCGCCGACCGCGCCGCCGATGTTGATGTCGCCGCCGCGCGCCGTAGCGTCGACCGCCTGTAGCGCGACCTGCCGCCAGGGTGACAGCCCTGCCGGGCATGTGACAGCCGGGATTGCAGCGTCGTTGGGAAGGTCGCCGTACGTGCCCGTGATTACGTGGCCGGTTTGGGCGAACCACACGCCACCGGTGCAAACGGCAAGCAGCTTGTTTGCGGTAGACGCGTATAACCCTTCCGGCGCGCACGCCGCGCCAGGCGCAACGGCCGTATTGAGCAGTAGGCCTGTGTTTGTCTGAATCGCACCGGCCACCGTCAGGGTGTTGTTGAATGTGACCGGTCTGGTTTCCCCGTGGCGCACAAACTGGCCGAAGGGAGTGGCATTCAGACTTGCAGCGATGACCGCATGCCCCGGTTGTGTACCGAAATCAAACCAGGCACGTGGAATGTCCATCAGAGGGCCGCGGACGTTTGCCGACCCGCGCGCGTCATGGCCACCGTAGCCATCAGCAGCCAGGACCACTTTGCTCAGGAGGGTTTGGTCGTAAACGCTACGGTTCACTGTAGGCTGCGTGCATTCGGCGTTCTGCCGCAGGCTGCGCACTGCGCTGATGGGATGGCAGGCGTAGACGAAGGCGCTGGTGCGGCATTCATCGCCTGGGCAGGCACCTTGGCGGACCAGGATGAACCGCGCTACATCGCCCAAGGCAGGATATCGCGGGATGGTCGCTGGCAGCAGTCCCAACGCCGTGAGGTCGGCCATGCCGCCCCGCGCGACTTGCGCGCCGGCCACGCTGGCCCAGGTCAAAGCCGGAGGCGGGGGATACGAACCGGCGGGCAACCCGGTGAGGTCTTCGCCGCGCAGCCAGGCCTCGTGCTTTAGCTGCAGGTCGACGACTGCGCCACGAATTTGCATCAGATACCGACCGGTGGCTTCGGCCGCGCTCTCGTCGCCCTGGCGTCTCAGGTCTCGGGCGGCAAGTACGGCCAAGAGTGTGACGATCGCCACGGCGACCATGACCTCCACCAAGGTGAAGCCCGCTTGCGAGTGCGCTCGCCGGCGCAACCGTGTTTGGGATAGTTTCATGGGTTCGTCTCCTTCGGAAGCCCTATCGGGCGTGCTGCTGACACGCCCTGACGCGTTCTCGGGCGATCAGCGGGTGGCGAAGACGAACGTGTTGTTGTCACCGTTCACGCAGAGATCTTGAGCGGTCACCGCGTTGAAGGAACCCGATTCGTTGTTCGCTCCCAGCGTCTTCGCGACCGTGCCGTTAACGCTGATCATCTCGGAGACGCCGTTCATGATGGAAGCGAGAACGGGGCACGCGCGGTGGTTCACGTTCGTGACGGTCAGGGATAAGGCACTGCCGGATGCGCCACCGCCCAGCGCAGCCGGGGCGATGGTGATAGTGCCATTCGAACCGACTCCCGTGCCGCCCAGCCGGTGCGCCACCGTACTGCCCGTCACCTTGAAGACAGTGGAGTCGCGCATCGAAGGCGCCAGGTTCTGCGCGTTGTTGATGGACGCATACGGCGTTGCAGTGTCGCCTTCGCCCATGATCCGGGCCGTGGACATGAAGCGCTGCAGCTCACCAGCTGCTGCAGGCACCCGGCCTTGGATGAAGTACCCCTTGATGGACGGATAGTTAACTACCACAAGGAAGATCACGATAGCGATTACCGCGCCGATCTCGATCAAGGACCAACCGCCTTGGCGGCGCAAGTTATTGGACGCAGCGCGCTGAATGGCGCGGCGATTTGCTGTGTTCAGTTGTTGCATTATGGGTTCCAAATTATCCGGTTGAATTTGTGTGAATCGTGAGGCGACGGTCTTTCGCTCTTCACGACATTGCGTCGATCATGATTGCGTTGCGCATGTCCATGATTACGCTTTGGTGCCAAAAGAAGAGGCCTGCCATGACGATGACAGCGCCAAGAAGTGCCACCCATCGAAGGGCCTTGGCGCGCCCTTCCACGCGCTTGAGGATGGTGGTCTCCATGCGCGCCCGGGTCATTTGCAGCGCCGTGTCTAGGCCGAGCGTGTTGGTGAGGTCTTCGAGGTACCAGTAGATCTCGCGGTCCAGCAGCCCGACGTCGAAGATTTCTGCTCCTTTTTTCGCTTCGTCGAGCCGATTTTGGACAGCCTGCAGTCGACGGGTAAGCCAGCGGGTCGCTCCAGGTAACTGCAGTTCTATCGCGTGCCGGATTTGCATGACCTTGCCGGCACGGGGCTTTACAGCCGTTGCTGCCGTGCTCACTACGGCGATGGCCTGCACGTCGCGGTAGAGGCGGTAGGGCCCCCACTTATCCAGCCACCGGCGCAGTGCGTTGTCCATATAGGGAAATGAGAAATGGACGGCAACGCCGAAGGCTATTGACACCAGCCAGAGGCGGACACCCTTGTCCCGGATCCAATGCGCCATGTCGAAGAATGCCTGCGTGGATGGACTGAGCAGCTCGAACCGTATGTCTGGCATTGCATCCTGCAGCATTGGTGCAGTGACATAGGGAACGGCGAGCATCACCATGGCCCACACTAAGAACAGCATCAGTGCAGCCACTGCCAGCGTTCGAACAAGGATGCCTCGCAGCTTTGCCGTCAGACGTACGACGGCAGCCATGTCGCGAAGACCGCCCGCGAAAACCGCCTGACCTTGAGTTTGCAGGGAAACGAATTCCGCAACCTCTCGCTGAGGAAGCGTCCGGTGCAAGGTAGTGCCCAGCTCGCCGGTTTCGACGATGCGATGCGCCCAGTATGCGGACAGGACGCCACGGGCACTCCTTCCGTAGCGCTGTGCATCGGCGTCGAGAATGCTGAGAAATGTCCGGCGCCCCTGCGTGTCCTCCGTCATGTCCGCCAAGTATTCATACCAGTCCGCGCGGGCACGCGCGAACTTCTTAGCGGCCTGGCCGACCCGCGTGAAGTAGAAAGGAATCTTCATCCCTTTTTCCTTTGGCGCAAAAGTGTCGCGTACGCCGTGAAGTGGGGCTCAATGTCCCGCGGATCGATCATGCCTTGGCTCATCTTGTAGACGGCGCATTCCATGGTGGATTTGCCTTGCATGTCGGGCTCGTCGTACCGGGCGGAGCGCTGGCTGGCGAAGATCTCTCTTAGGCGGATCTCGTCGCCGCTCGTAATGGCGCGAAGTGCGTCCGGGTCGCTGGAGGGTTCGAAAAGTTCTGCTACCGCAGTCCGCCTCGCGTAGCCGAAGAGTTCCGGGATGCCCTTTTTGCGGCAGTGTTCGCACCCCTCCGGATTCCTGACCTTGATCGGCTCGGAGCCGAAGTCGTAAAGGGTCTCGATGTCGGCCAAATACCGCTGCCAGGTTGTCCTATCCCGTTTGACGCCCATCCGGTCCTCGGCACCGTCCAGAAGCGCCGCAGCAGGAAGGGCGCAACTGCACAGCTTGGGCATCAGGGACTGGTGAACAAGCAGCTTTAACACGCCAGGCGTGCCCAGCGTGCCGCGTGGTATCCCGATCTCGCTCGAGGAAAAGCGCTGTGGAATGGCGAGGGCACTGCCCACGTGCGTCGTGCAGTAAAGGTTGCTTCCCGATAGCACGATGTCTTGAAACGCCGCACCCGTGAGGACATCGCGAATCTCACCAAGGAAGACGTCGCTGGCCGCGGCACGCTTCAGAGCCATGAGTTTGGACTTCATGGTGTCGCGATCCGAGCCATCGAGGGACCGTGAGAGGCTTGCCTGCAGCACCGCTTCCAAGATGAGTTCAACCGGGTCTTCGATGGACATGGTCTTGCGCGTTCTTGGTAGGCGCACGATAAGTTGGGCGATGCTCACTGTCTTGCCGGAGCCAGGTATGCCGCCCATCGCGATGGCGCCACCCATGCTGCGCGTCGCACGCTCAAATTGCGCGATTTGCGACGGGAGGTAGCCAAGGTCGGCCATGTCAACCTTTTGCACCTTGGAGTCAACGTCGAGTAAGCGCAGTGTGATGGACGGACCCTTGTCTGCAATGAATGAACCCCAGCGAAGCATGTAGCTGCGCTCGTCCACCACCTCATACAGACGTCCCTGTTGTTCATTGGCCATGTCAAGGAATAGGCCATTGCCGCCGCTGACGTCCAGCCAAGCGACGCTGGCCATGTCAACGAGCTGCTGCGTGGGCATCGCGAGCTGCTCGGGCGTGGTGTACTGGCCGTCGATGGTGGCGCTGATGCGCGATGTCGCCGCAGTCGTGTCGATATTCAAATGCAGATCGCTCGCGTCGTTGCGAACCGCCCAGGACACGATGTCGTAGAACCCTTGGCGCACCGCAGATCTTTCGTTCTGGCCGCGAATGCGGGTGCTTCGCTGGATCACGTCTTGGCCTTGCATCCGCTCTCTGACGAGGGTCAGCAGAATGACCGGGTTGATCGTATAGATCTGGACCGGCCCTTTTGCCGCGTCGACGGCGCGTTGCTCAACGGCGCGGAAAATGTCCGAGTCGATTTCGCGTGGCTTGACGAACACCACATAGCGAGGTCCCTCAAGCTCGGCCACGCACGCGGTGACTGCCGATGTCGAACCGCACCAGTCGACCTTGAGCGTCCTGAACGCCGGGTGCATTTGGGCAATGTCCGCGAATGAATCGATGTGCTGGTGGGCGGCACTGGTGGACATTGCCGACGTCGCTGCGTGCATGTCCAGGACCGGCATCTCCTCTTGTTCGCGCAGGCTGACATGCACCGTGCGTTTGAGCCGCCGAACCCATTGAATGATGCTTGAAATCATGGTGTTCCCCGATTGAGGCAGTAGGTGACCACATCCTGCGACTCGTCAACGAAGCTTGCGCAAGGCTGCGAAACGGCCTGCAGGCGCAGTCCGAGATCAGCGCCGGCCACCGGCTCGGCTTGGCCGGTGCGGTAATGCGCCCTGCGACCTGCCTGGTCGACCATCACCGTCAACTGTTTGCCCACGCCGGTGATGGCGAGAAGCCGAGGCGGGGCGACAACGGGTGCGGGCTCAGAGCTTGGCTTGGCGGCCTGGGCGGTAGGCGGGCCGGAAGCGGCTAGCTGCGCGCCTCCGCCATTTGCGGATTGCGCCTTGCGCTTTTCCTCATCGAGTGCGCGCTGGGCATCAAGCTCCAGGAGCTCTTGTACAGTCCGCGGAATTGGCAGGGCTATGTTGACGGCATCTACACCGAAGACGGGAATCTGCGCCGACACAGATAGGGGAATGGATAGAGTGACCGCTGTGGCGGCGGCGGCGATGAATTGGCTTCGCCACTTGCGTTCATTGCGATTCAACATAGATGGTTCCTTTGAGCGTTGTCACGAATGCGCTGGTCGTGAGGCCTGGGCTTGTGTCCGGCATAAAGCGTATCTGCAGTTGCGTGACTTCGGTGGTTCGCGGTAGCGCCAGGCCATAAAGCGATCGCAGCGGCGCATTGATGACGAGCGCGCGCGTTGCCGGAAGCTTGATTTCTTTGGGCCTGACCACGGGTTGTTCCAGCCCGTTCGATAGCTTGATGTTTGGCACCGTGATCGCCACTTGTCCCGGCGGCGACAACGACAGGTCTTGCAGCGCCGGGCGCAACGCCTGCCAGGACGGCTCCCAGGCCTGCCGCATCGCCTTTGCGTCGGGCAAGTCTGCAAGCACCAGGGTCTGCGATGCCAGCGCGCCAGGGATGGTCCAGGAGCCGTTTGCCGTTTCCAGATCGGGATGGTCGATCTTCCAGGTCGACGGCAAGGCCGCGTGCAAGGTGCGATTGTCCGCGAGCCGCGTGCGCTGGTACTTCGCCGAGCAGCTGCGTGCCTGCGGTCGGCAGTCCACCTCGATGAGCTTCCAGCGGCCGGGCTCGGTCGGCACGGACTCCACTTGTTGCAGCAGCGGGGTTAGCCCCGGCTCGCCGAGTGTCCGAGCAGTCTTTGCCCAGGCCGTAATGGCCTTTGTCCACAGCGTGGCTGGGTCAATCTCGGGCTGCGCAGCCAGCAACTCCTGGGCAATTCGTGCCTGTCGATCATCCCAGAGGCCCATGCTGATGTCCCACGCCTCGTACACCAGGAATAGGCCAAGGATGGTCCACCAGAAGGGCGAGACCATCGCGAGACTGAAGCCGGCCCTGCGCAGGGACGCCTGCTGGTTCGTATGAGCGGCGAGCTGTTGCAGGGAGAACGGTCTCGATTGCGTGCGGTCTCCGTGCAGCTGCGCCTCGCCGTAGCGTGACAGCGCCTCGTCCAGGGCGCGTTGAGCTGCCTGGGCATCTGCAAAGACCGTGTCGCCGCCGGCCTGGACCACACCGGCGACAATGACGGCGATCCATACGGATTTGTCCGGCAGATTGAGCGCCACGATGTGCGTGCCGTGGCGGTGCATCTGTGCAAACGCGGACGCCGCCGAGAACAGACTGGCGCGTGTTTTTGCGCGGCGCTCCTTGCCTTTGGCGACGAGAAGCCCCACGGAAGGACTTCGGGCATCACTGTGAACAAAGTGCGTGGCCTTCACTTTGCGTGCCAGGCGCAGCGCTTCTTTCTGCAGATCCTCACCGAGGACCGTCTGCCAGCGAATGCCAAGGACGAGCTGATTCGATGTGCCGGGGATGGCGACGAGCCGATAACTCAGCCGCCGCGGGGTCTTCTCACGTCGTGCCACGTCAGAATCCTTCTTCAGGAATGGCCGTAACCAGAACGACCGTGAGCATCTGCTTCTCTTGCGAAGCATCCGACCCGCCGGCGAGCATCGGCGCCTTGTCATCAAGGCGCCGCCGCGTGGAGTTGTCTGCGGACTGCTGGTAGCCGCCAATGACAACTTGCTCACCAGGGCGAACCATCACCTGCTGCACCCGGCCCTGACCGCCGATATCGGTCTGCTGGACGAAGGACTGATCATCGCGGGATCCAACTGGCTCTTTCTTCATTTCGATGAGCCGGCTGTCGTCGTAGGCAATGGTCAACAGCACCTGGCCGTCGTCTTGCGCATCGGGCACCACGGTGAGGAACGTACCGACGGTCTTTGTGTCCTGCGTGACCGTCACGGTGGGGGACGAGGTGTCGGATGTGCTTTGCGTCTGCTGCAGATCCTTGATGTAGTCGAAGGTGCGCCGCGTGTCGTACTTGCCTGGGCGGCGATTCTGCATCAGGAGGGGAATGCTCTTGTGATCGATGATCGAGCCAAGTTGCGAGAGTGCGGACAGCGCGAGGTTGGTGCCTGCGAAGGGGCCACTTCCCACTCTGGCGCCTATGCTGCCAGCGGCTTTGGCAGCATCCAACATGGGTGCGACGCCGATTCCGGAGGCAGTGTTCTCTCGGCCCAGGCTGTTGAAAAGAATGGTCCAGTCCACGCTTCCTTGGTTGATGCGATCGCTCTGCACCGTGATTTCTTCGAAGACCAGGCGTACGCGGCGGGTCATTTGGCGATTCTCCGCATCGAGAAATTCGCCGATCCGGTCCTGGGCTTCCTTTGTGTCGGTCACCACAATCGTGTTCGACGCGCCGTCCGCCGCCTTGATGACGCCGGCGCGGCTCAGAAACTGGCTGACCTTGCTGACAACCGCCGTCAGCTCGCGCGCTTCATCCTTCGTGCCCGCACTGGTTCTGTCCGCCAACATCGAGTTCGTCGACTTGATATCGCGCTGCAGGTTTTCTTCGGCCGCCTGGGTGGGCGTGCGGACGACGTAGCTCTTTGTTTCGGTCCGGTAAAAGCGCAGCGCGCCGATCTTGTCGTCGTAGCGCCAGTACACGCCCAGACGTAGCGCGATGGCGTCCAGAACCGAGGCCAGCGGGGCTTGACCGGCCGGCAAGGGAGCCATCTTCGTACGCGCCACACCCTGGGGCAGCGCTGGACCGGCGATGCGATCTACCGCAGCACCCGGTATGAGTGCCGGGACGAGTGTGTCAGCGGTGCTCGCTCCCAGGCTTAGGGGGTTTACCGTGCCGAGATCGCCCGCCAAGCGCGGCAAGAAGTATTCGGCGGGGAGCAGCGCGTCGGCAGTTACCTGGGTCAGGATGCCCGTGGCGATCTGAATCCTGTCGGCCAGCGTCTTCAGATCGGCGGAGTTGTTTTCAAAGAGCAGCGTCGTATTGACGTTTGCCCTGAGCGCCGGGGGCAGGGTGACTTCGCGGGCCAGCGGCTGGGGTCGGCCCGCGATCCACGGCAGCTCGACGACCTGGCCCTTTGCGCGGTCGACGTCTCCGGCTTTGAGCTTGAAGTGGTCCAGCGCGAGGGAGCCGTCGGCTTGACGGAGGGCTGCGCGGGATTCGACTCGGTCGGTGGCCTGCAGGGCCGAGCAGCCAGCGAGGGCAGCCAGCATGACCGCCGTCAGTGCGGTGCGGTAAGCATTCATTGGATTTCCTGGTCAACGCCACGGCTAGGATTGCGTGGCGGGGGATCGGTTGCAGCTGCGGGTGAACGGCACCATGCGGAGCACGCGGTTGCCGTAAAAGCAGGGGCGGATCGGCGATTCGCTCATGGCGACCGCTTGCGAGAGCGCCTGGGTAGCTTCTTGGAAGGAGTCCGCCTCAAACTCGGCCGGGGCCTGGATTGGGAGGTCGAAGTTCAGTTCCCACTGGTCAGGCCCGAAAGTCCAGTTGGCATCCGAGGCCCAGCGCACGAGCGCTTGCCGAACCGTCCCGTCTTGCGGGCTGATGCGCCAGATTTGTTTCGGCGGCGCCACGACTTCCGGTTCTGATACCGGTTCCTGAGGCGTTAGCTCGACCGTGACTACAGAAGCAGACGCTGCCGCGACCTGGGAGCTAGCCGCCGCGTCAGAAGGTTGGGGCGCCAGAGGAGTCTGCGGCGTGTCCTTGCTTTCGCCGTTTGCTGCCGGAGCCGGGGCGGGTGGCCTTGTAGGGCCGGCCGACGCGTCCGACGCCGCTGGAGCAGTCTGGACTTTGGGCGGCGCTTCCGGGACTGGGATCGGGGGGATGTCAGCCGAAGCGATGGCGGCAGGCGTTTTACCCGGTAGAACGGTGCGGGGGGCCGCGTGGTTGATAAGGATCCGCCCGGAGTCAGGCGGCACCGGCGGGGCGGGAGGGACAAATCCGCAGGCCGAAAGGAGGCAGGCCGCCGAGAATAGGGCAGCCAAATGGAGAGCTTGCATGGGGGATACTCCGCAGGGAGCTTGGCGAATTCGCCGAGATAGAAAGGCTCCGCGTTCGTGGGCCGACGCGCAGTGGAACCAGGTGAGACGCTTGGCTAAGCTGAGCTGCGCTTAGGGTTGGACGCGGTCGATCTGGCGCTTGCTAAAAAGAAGTGCCTCGAAGTCCAGTGCATCGAGCGGGGTTTGTATGTACTGCGCCTTGTTGACGCCGCTAAAGCAGGCGGCTTTGTTCACCGGGTTGCCATTTATATGCAGGCTCCGCGGCTTTGCCCGTTTGCCTTCCTGGAGCCAACGTTGACAGGCAAGCGGCGACAGATACACCTCAACGTACTGGCCCTCTTGGACCTTGATGCCCCAGTCCGACCCATCTGCCGAGAACCAGGTATTTCTTTGCAGGTTCTCGCTGACCAGCTGAGGCAGCCTATCCTCCGGAGGCGCCGGGAGCGGAGGGAGTGGGCCTCCTTGCTCTGCGGATACGGTCTGTGGCAGCAGGAGGATCGCAAAGCAGAGCAATCTAAAGGCGGCGGAAGCAGTTTTCATAGACGGAAGGGATTTCTGGGGTTAAGGGGCAGTCCAGGGCGTGACGCCTTGACGGTCCAGTTCGAGATGGACGGCACGAAGGTCGCCGGGAGGGCTGTTCCTACGAGTGAGCAGCAACAATTCCAGCAGGATGGGCAATAGCGACACCTCCTGTTGTCCCACTGCGCCGCCATCCAACAGGGTGAGACGCAACTGCGAAATGTGCTCGGCGACCTGGTCGTCGGTTTCAAGGCGATCACGCAGGTGTGCTGATAACGTCATGCCGCGCTCCGCTGCGGCTTGCTCGTAACGACGGCGTGCGGCATCGGAAAGCCGGAACGTTATCGGGCGTTCAAGCAGGGTGCGCATGTAAACGGGCCTCCTCCACGACGATGTGCCCCATGGCTTCCGCGAATGCCTGTTTGAATGCGTCTCGCCGAATCCGGCGCTCGAGGGGAGAGTCGGCCTTGCCCTTGCAGTGCTCAATGAACTGCTCATCGCGGTACTTGGCGGGGCTCATTTCGGGCGCCGCTTCGAACCAGGTGCGAGCGGCGTGGCGGGCATCGCGTGCAGTCGACGGAAATTCGAAGGACGCGCGCTGGCAGCGGGACGCAACTGCGTCCGCATGGGGTATCGACCTCATAGGGGAGCTTTCCTGGGGGTGACCCGTCGCGCGTGGATGTCGACAGGTGTTAACTGCTCGCAGAAGGCCGGCAGGCCTTGCGGAGCGGGGAGAAACCGCCCTGCCGCAGAGGGGCAGAGCCAGTTTATTTACAGTGTCTTACGGGCAACCTTGTGCCCAGATAACTGACTTGGAGACGCTTCGGACCAGATGCTGCGCCTGGACTTGAAACGACAATCAAGCCGGTCGGTTGACTGTTGTCGGAGGTCCTGGATGTCGTCGATTTTTTTCAACGGGCCTAAGGAGAGGCTCATTAATTGGTGAGCTACGGGGAGTTCTTGTTGAAAACTGATTGGCTGTAAGGTATTGAATAATCAAAGGAAAGCTGCTCACTGGCATGGGATTGTGATTCCAGTTGTCGTGGGTTCGAGCCCCATCAGCCACCCCAAAGAATTCCTTAGAAATCAGCCGCCTAGAGCGGCTTTTTTCTTTTGTGCGCCTGAATAATTCTAATAAATTGCACTGGCTCTAATTTTCTCGATCATGCCTTTCTCGCACTTAGCCTTGATGGGCGTGGAAGTGGGGGGCGCATCGCTGTCTCGCCGAACGAGTCAATTCAGGGGGGAAGTCAGATCTTGCGCCCCACGCAGAGCGAGCCCGAACAGAGCTCAAATTGCGATTCCTCAGGCAGGTTGCGAACGAATCCATGCCCATCAGGGTTCATGGCGGCCTGGCCAATGTCCGAAATTTTCATGTTCAGGAAGGCCTCCTTGTCTTCTTCGGACAAGCGCCACGTGTACTGACGGGTGAACCACTCCAACGCGTGGATCGGGTGGTAGTAGGTAGGGACGCTCTGCTCAACGATTTCACACTTCCCGGCAAAGAGGTTCTTTATGCCGCTGTGCGTCATGTTGTAGTAGTGGTGCGGATAGCCGTGGTAGGGCTGAAGGAAGGGTACGGCGATCCAAAAAACGCCGCCTGGTTTCAGAACTCGAACAATTTCCTCTGCGCACCTGAACGGATTTCGGACGTGTTCAAGGACCGCGTTGCTGTGCACGTAGTCGAATACGCCGGACTTGAATGGCAGTGCTTCCGCGACCCCCAAAACATCCGTCGTTGGATACCTGACAATCTCCAGGTTAACTACATTTTGGTAGTCAATGGGCCGATACCCCGCGCCCACATCCAGGATGACCTTGCTCGGATTTTGAAGAATAATCTTTTCGAACGAGGGGTCATAGGAGTTGCGAGATACGTTTTCCGTATCTTCGACGCCGGCCAATTCCGCCAACTCTTTAGTCAGGCAGTTGTAGAGGGCCTCCTCCCTGCGAAATCGATTTCTCCATTTCAGCAGCTTCGCGATTCGGTCCAGCTTTAGGCCCTTGAAATTTGGGGGCGCATCGATCGCGGCTGCTCTGGCCGTAGCGGAATCGGTCTTCATCTTTTTCCTTAAGGCGCTTTCCCACAAAGGTCCAAAAAGGGTACTGGATTTGTATCGATTGATCCATTGTTTGCGAAGGGCCTGAGGTTCAAAAGCCCGCCTTGCCGAGTTTTTTTGGGAAAAGGGCGGCATCGAGGCTGGCGCGGCCGAGGGATGCCTGATTCAATGCGAGGGGCTAGGTCAGCATCCTGACGAGCGTGCCGGGTCGTCCGCTATTGCGGGCGAACGATCAATGGCATGCAAAACGTCTCGCCCACGCGGGCTAGGCCGGAGGACCGGGGGCGGGACTTCTTCCGCCGCTCGTCCGGCTATTCTTCCTTTTTTGAAAGAGCGGGTGTAAATAATGATGTTTGCTCGACGCTTAAAGTCTTTTTTTCTGAGCCTCAAGAAAAGCCTGTGGATCCGCAATTGGAGAATTTTGTCTGGCTACTCAATAGAATGCCGGAAGGAGTGGCGCCCCCTTTGGTCCGATCCGAGGCAGAGGGTTCATATCAAGATATCGGTCTCGTCGAACGAGTCGCGGCCTCTTATAAAAAGGCGTCCACAGAATTTCGCGCCTCTGGCGACGGGTGGTGGGATACCGCGCTTTTTGATATTAAAAGGGACGTGCACAACGCGCTTGTCTCCAACGATACGAACGCGGCAGCCTCCGTGCTTAGGAATCCCGCCGCTAGTACGTTCTTCTGGGGGTTCGACGCCATCTCCAGTTCGCCGGCGGGCGAGCCGGAACCGCATGAATTGGTTCTTCGACGCCTGAATAAATCCATCCATTGGCATGATCTATATGCGCTATGGCTTTGCGATGGGCTACTGAGCCTCGCGGAGGCCGTGGGTGGGAGACGGGCGAGTTATCCCGAAATAGATATGGATCCCACGCTTCCAGGAAGGGGTAATACGTACGACGTGGATGCGATTTTGGATTCCATCGAAGCGGCGATCGGAGTTGAGCTAAGGTTTCCCAATCCCTATCCTGATGAACTGGGCTTGCTGTCGAAACGTGGAATCATCGGATTTCGGTCTATTCAATCGCTTTACCAAGCGTGGAGAATATCGCAATTCGCGAATGGAAACCCGGGGTTCAAAGTGCTGGAGATTGGCGCTGGGTTGGGCAGGACTGCGTATTTTTCGAGCCTTTTTGGCGTGAAAAACTACACCATAGTTGATATCCCCTTGACCAATGCCGCTCAGGGGTATTTCTTGGGCCGAGTCCTCGGTGGCGATCAAGTTTCGCTTTATGGCGAGGAGATTGGGGAGGGAGTGCGCGTCCTTCCATCTACGGTCATGTCCGAGCACAATGAAAAATACGATCTGGTCGTTAATGTTGACTCATGGACCGAAATGCCATTGGACATTGCGCTCATGTACTGGAAGTTTGCTAGAACGGCTACGTCGGCCGTTCTGTCAATTAACCACGAATACAATCCGAATCCGGTGCGTGAACTGTATAGGTCTGACGCAGCGGTGCGCGTGCTGCGGTATCCGTACCCAATGCGGCGGGGTTATATCGAAGAAACCTTGACGTGGTAAGGCGTGGGGCGGCGGCTTGGCCTGGGCGCAGGCCATTCGTACGTCCCGCGCACGTCCCCGAAAGCCGCGACGGCCTGCGTCGTGCTCAACGCATTCTCCTTGATCGACTCCGCGATGCCGTCGGTTTCAAAGCGCAAATCGGCCGGACTTCGCGATGCGGCAGTTGAAACACGTTTGCCATGGCGACACGCAATCCGCTTTCGCTGGCGTGGACGCCCCTGCGACCGCGGTGCTCAGTGCGTGTTGCGTCCAGGCGCGCGTCATGGCGCCTACAGCAACCGCTCATCCACGCCATTGCGCAGATCATAAGGCGACCACAAGATCCGCCCGACAATGCGCACCTCGCATCCGTCTTCCTTTTCAAGCGGAAAGGGCGCGTAAGCGGGGTTCAGCGATTTTGCCAGCCATCCGCCTTCGCGTTCGCGCGCGATGCACTTCACGATCATCTTGCCGCCATGGTTGATGGCGTACACCGTGCGTGGGTCGATCTCACGCGGGTCCATGACCGGGTCTTCGAAAAACAGCATAGGGCCGCCATTGCGGATAATGGGTTCCATGCTGTCGCCCTGCGCGTAAACGATCTTCATGCGGCTGATGGGCAGCTTGAACGATTCCAGGAATGAGCGGCGCAAGAGGATCTCGCCGATCTCGGTCTCGTGGTAGTTCTCGATGCCCAGCCGGCCGGCGGCCAGGCGCACATCCAGCTCAGGGATGGGCATGAATTCCTGGTCGTTGGCGGAGTAGCCGGCATTGGCGACATGACCGACGTTGGCGGCCGTGCTGATGCGCAGGGCTTGGGCGCGATCGGCCTGATGGGTGGTGAGTCCATCTGGATCCCACGGGGCTGCTGTGACCGGCGCCATCGGAAATTCGTCCGCGGCGGCATCGATGTTCATGACGGTGCCGCGTTTGGCTTGCTGGGCCTTGGACTGCGCGGATGGTGCCTTGGCTTTCACGCCCATCTGGCCCAGCGCCAACAGCAACGCGCCCTCCAGGCGCTTGAGCTGATCGTCGGCCAAGCCCTTTATCAATGATGCAGGCACGGAAGGAAAAGGCCATGCGACGTCTGTGGCCGGCGGGGGAAGGGGGGCGGCCGTCGATAGCGACGCTGCCTTTTTGGCTTCGACGGCCAGTCTCGGGCTGATTGCGGCGAGGGTGCAGCCGAAGCCCTCTGCGTAGGCCATCGCGGCCTCGATGCCAATGGGGCGCCGGCCTGTGATGTGCTGATAAATCATCGCCTGGCCGCCCTTGACCTCGTGGTCGCGAGCGAATGCCGCGCGGTTCACGCCTTCAAAGCGTGCGCGCAGGGCGGCGGCTTCCTCTTCGATCGTCCACATTTTCATATAGCAATGCTATTCAAGTAAAACTATAGCATGGCTTGCTTATAAACTGTAGCATCGCTATAGTTTCGGTGATGAAGCTACAGAAATATTTGGCTGGAAGTACACAGCCAGCCACCAGCGCACCGTAGCGGCGCTTCTAGGGGATGAGCTTGAATTTCCAAGATTTCGACGTGTTCGCCACGGAGTTTTCTGGTGTGTTGGGTGCGATGGTGTCGATCCGTTATTTGCAGGGATCGTGGAAGGCGCGGATCAGCACGGCTACCAGCGGCGCGTTTGTAGCCTATTACGCCACCCCCTATCTGTCGACGGTCCTGGGGGCGCCAGAAGGGCTTATGGGTTTTTTGGTCGGCATGTTTGGCATGGCCATCGTGTCGCGCACTTGGGAGGCCCTGCAAATGGCGCCCATCCCGGCGCTCTGGCAAGCGGTGCTTGACCGTGTGCGCGGAAAGCCGAGGTGACTCGTATGCTCCTATGGTCTAGTCCTCAGTACGAATTATGGCCCTGGGAATGAGGGCCAAGAAGGCGCACGATATCGCTTTCACTCCCTATCAGGACTCCACCATGACTTCCCGCCTTGATTACGCCAATGCCTCCCCCGACGGTTACAAAGCCTTCGGCGGCGTCTATGTCTACCTGCAGAAATGCGGGCTTCCCAAAACGCTGATCGACCTGGTCTATCTGCGGGTCTCTCAGATCAACGGTTGCGCCTATTGCATCGACATGCATTCCCGCGACTTGATCCAGTCGGGGTTGACGGTCGACAAGCTGGTGCTGGTGCCGGTCTGGCACGAGGCCGGCGCCGTGTTCAGCGGCCGCGAACGCGCGGCGTTGGCCTGGGCGGAAACCGTCACGCGCGTGTCGGAAACCGGTGTTCCCGACGAGGACTATGCCGCGGCGGCCGCGGAGTTCAGCGACAAGGAGCTTGCCGACCTGACCTACGCAATCGGTTTGATGAACGCGTTCAATCGCCTGGGCATCTCGTTCCGCGCCACGCCGGCTGCGACCGCCGCCGCAGAGAAGGCGTAATTCCACGCACGCGGCACGAAGTCCCTGCTGTTGTTTTTTGATTCGGGCCAAGCGGGTTCCGGTGGTTGATCCGCCTTCGGGATGCTAGAACGTATCTGACAAAAAAAAGTGGGCCGGATGCTATCCGGGCCGCGATATCCCGATACGGAAAGCACCAGGAGGCCGCTTGCGCAAGTCCAAGATCACCTTGCTTCAACTCGTTGTCGGCCTCTCGGTGTTCAGCGCCACCGTGGCCTTCGCCAATGCGCTCTTCGCAGCCTACAACGTGCAGAAGGAACAACTGGTCGCTACGACCATGGAGGCAAACCGCGCGTATGCGGTCAAGCTCGCCGAAGTGGTCGATTTGTACATCGGCTCGATCCAGCAGCAGTTGAAAGCCAGCGCCAGGCGGGTGGCCGTGATGCTGGAGACGCCGGCGGCGATGCGCGAGGAGGTCGTGCGCGTGGCGGAGCAGTCCGACGGGGTCATCGCCGCGGCCATCGTGGACGCCAAGGGCGACATGCGGGCCTATGCCTCGATGCTGCCAGGGGCCGAGACGCAGGGGCGCACGAGCGCCGGGGTCGATCTGCGGGGCGCGTCGCAGGCGAGCAACGTGACGCCTCCCTATCTGTCGTCGCAGGGGCTTTGGACCGTGGCGTTGACCGAACCCGTCAAGAACGCCCAAGGAAAATACCTGGGGTTTGTCGGGGCGGCGATCTATCTGCAGCACAACACGGAGCTGGACAAGCTGCTTCAAGAGCATTTCTACCGCGATGGCTCGCATGTCTACGTGGTGGGGGCGGACGGCAGGATCCTCTATCACCGTGACCACCACCGAATCGGGACCGAGCAGAAAGACAACCTGGTCGTGCAAGCCTTGCAGCGCGGCGAGGCCGGTGCGATGCCGGTGACCAACAGCGAAGGCGTGGAGATGCTGGCAGGTTATGCGCGCATGCAGCTGGGCGGTTGGGGCGTGGTGGTGCAGCGCCCGCGGGCGGCGACGCTTGCGCCGCTGCATGGCCTGATGTGGCGCATATTCGAATACTCGATCCCCGCGGCGCTGATCATGCTGCTGGCGGTGTCGGCCATGGGATATTGGATCGCCAAGCCGTTGTCGGTGTTGGCGCGCGCGATGAAGTCCGGCGACGATACGCGGGCGGCCCCGTTGGTCCAGTCGGTGAAGGCCAACTACTTCGAGGCCGAACAGTTGCGCGAAGCCGTGAGCTTTACCATGGCGCAGCACGAGCGCCAGATCGGCAAGTTGAACGCCGAGACCATGACGGACCCGATGACGCAGTTGCTGAACCGGCGGGGCGTGGCCAGCGAGATCGCCAGGTTGGTGGCCTCGCGCCAGTCTTTTGCGGTGCTGGCGCTGGACCTGGACCATTTCAAGCGGGTCAACGACGCCTTTGGCCATGCGGCCGGCGATCAGGTGTTGATGGCGCTCGCGGACATCATGCGGGGCAGCGTCAGGGTGCAAGACGCTTGTTGCCGCGTGGGCGGAGAGGAATTCCTGGTGCTGATGCCCGGCGCATCCGCCGACGCGGCTGGCGCCGTCGCCGAGAGGATCCGCAAGGCCACCCGTGCACGCGCAATGCCCGGCGGCGTGGGCCATGTCACCGTCTCGATCGGAGCGGCCCGCTGGCCGGACGACGGGAAAGACCCGGACACGGTCCTGAAGTGCGCGGATCAGGCCTTGTATCGGGCCAAGACGTCCGGGCGGGACAAGGTGGTGGCCTGGGCGGGCTAAGGGGCGCGGTGGTCCGCGTCCAGATCCACGGCGCGCAGGGGCGCGGTTCCGTCCTCCGCCAGGCTGGCGCATAACGCGCGGGCATTCACGATAGCGATACGGCCGTCCACCGTGCCCACCGCCAGCCTGTCGCCGGCGGCGTCCAGCGCGAAGACAAGGGTGGGCAGCCCGTCGGCGCGCACCTTCGCGTCCAGGCGCAGCGTGCCTGTCTGCGCGTCGATCAGTTGCAGGCTTCCATCCAGGAAGGCGGCCGCGATCAGGCCGGGCTCTGGCATATGGACGATGGCGCTGGCCGATGCGCGGGTAGGCAGGCGCCACTGTTCGCGGTCGCGATCGAGCGGCTTGCGGTAGAGGAATCCGGCGTACTCGTTGCCGACCTGAGGCGAGTAGTGTTTGCCGGACACGATCACGCTGGCGCCCTGTGCGTCGTCGACATAGCAGCCGCAGAGTTCCATCGCATGGCTGGCCGGTGTGCGGTCCGCTTTCAGCACGGGCCAAAGCCGGCGCACGCTGCCATCAGTCTGGACGATGCAGAGGTACTTGTGTTCGTGCGAGCTGGCCGGCGTGCCCTGCAGCATGAACAGCCAGGGGGCGCCGCGTATGCCGATGTAGTGGTTGAAGCAATCGTAATGGCCCAGGTCCAGCCGGCGTTCCTCGCCGGTAGCCAAGTCCAGCAGGACATCCTGCGCCGGCGTGCCTGCAAGATGAAAGCGGTTCTGGCGCCCCAGCAGCGTGCCTTCGGGCGTGCCCGAAAAAGTGAGTTCGCCGTCGTAGGCGCGAGTCAGATGCAAGCCGTCTTCCGTCAGGGCGTATAGCCGCGCATCCTGCCGGCCGAAGGCGCCCGGGTGGTCCGACGGTTGCACGACATGCACGAGCAGGTTCGGGCACCGGAGGAGTTCAGCGCCATGGCCGGGGCCGGCGTAGGCGGCGAGGCGCTCGCCGTCGCTGCGGTAGATCTCAAGCTGACAGGCGTCGTGCACGACGGCGATGCGGTCGTCGTCCAGCCAGGCGATGTCCTGGATGGCGCCCCGTTCGGTCCAGACGCTCCTTCCGAACCATTCCATGAGGCGCGCCTGCGGCGTGCGCGCTTCGGCCGCCGGCTCGATGCGCGGGGCGAGGGCCGCGGCATCGAGCTCCAGGTCTGCCGGAAAGCGCGCGGCGGCGGCCGTGCCGGGCGCGTCTGCGCAGACGACGAACAAGGTGTCGAATGCCGCGTCGGGATCCTCGGCGGGCGCACCCCACTCTTCGTCCCACGGGCGCACCCAGGCTTCGATCTTGTCCCCCGCCGCGTTGAAGCGGCAGCGCATGACTTCAGGGACGTTGTTGAACAGGCGTGTGGCGCGCGGCGTCTGCCAGTCCCAGACCACCAGGTCGCCCTCGAACAGATAACCGCCGTCATAGCTGCCGGCGCCGATCACGACGGCCTTGCCGGCGGGATGAAAGCCGACATCGTTGACGGGAAAATCCAGATCGTCGAACGCGGCGAAAGGGACCAGGCTGTCGCGGCGGTAAAGCGCAACGCGGTAGCGCAGCGTACGGCCCCCGTAGGCGGCGCGGGCGCGCGGGTTGGCCAGCAAGGGGAATTCCGAGGCGACCGCCACCACGTCTTCCTCTGGGTTGAAGAAGACGCCGGTGATTTTTCCGCTGCCGCGCAGCGTAGGATTCATGATGGTGGTCATGGCAGGCGTTTACGACGGCCCGATGCCCGGCACGCCTTGCCGGATGGTTCGAGAAAAAGCCGCGGGTTTCTGGGTGGCGCGCGCCCGGTCCGTATAGCGGCCCAGCCGGCGATACTGCCCGACGCTGTCCGCGCCTTGCAGCACATGCAGCCCGTAAAGGTATTCCGGCAAATAGCCCGAAACCAGTTGCCGATAATCCAGCGGCAGGCCCGGCACGATGCGCCGCGCCATCTGGAACACGATGGTGGTGCAGTTGGCGGTCAGCGTGTGGTAGAAGCGCGGCGTGTCGCGAAGCCGGTTGGCGCTATCCACATACGCCAGGAAAAGCGACCGCGCGGCCTCCAGCGGCATATTGACGCGGTACAGGTAGCCGTCTTCGCCGCGCACGTTGGTGCGCACGCGCAGGCTGTCTTCCTCGGTGGACGCGATGACGCTCAGTTCATACTGTTTGAAGAAGCCGCCGATCTCTGAAAAGTTGTCGCCTTGCTTGCGGCGGATCTCCACCGAGAACACCACGTAGCGGTCATGGCCGAATCCGAAAGACACCAGGGCGTGGGCGATGGCGGGGCGGTTCCAGTAAGACAGCGCCACATCCACGGATTGCAGTTCGTCCAGCGCGTACTGCCGCGTTTCCCAGTGGGGCGTGAAGTCGGTGCGGGACCGCCAGTCGAAGTTGCGCACGTTGTGCAACGTGACGAGATTGCCGTCCACTTCGCCATGCGTCTGCCGCGCTACTTCCGGAATCCAGTCGCGGTTATTGGACGGCCGGATGGTGTGCCACCAGACCAGCAGCGCCACGACTGCCACGGCAAACCCGTACGCGGCGGGCTGCCAGGCCGGCCAGGCCAATGCGGCGATGCCGGCAAGCGCCAAGGCCAGCCAGGCCAGCATCAGCGCGGCGCGTGCGCCGCGCGGCAAGGGCGCGCGTATCCACAGCGCCAGTGCGCCCCAGGCGGCGACCATCGCGATGGCGATGCCAATCAGGAAGGAGGCGGCCATGGGGTTCAAGGGCGCTCCAGAGCGGGCTCAGCGGTCGGCGACCGTTGTCAGCAAGTCTGAATCGTACATGGCCGCGGGCGAGATGATCGGCTCGTCCCAGGGGATGTCCTGGCCGTAGCGTTCCCGCAACTTGGCCTGCACGGCAGGCGAGCTCAGGTCAAACCCCCTGAGTGGCGCGAGTGCGCCGATTTCCACGCCCAGCGTGCGCTGGTAGATTTTCCAGACAAGTTCCGAGCAATAGATCCGGTCGTCGGACCAGGCGAACACCAGGTCATAAGGCTTGCCCGCAAACGCGGCGCCCGCGGTTGCCAGTTGCTCGCGCACGGCGGGCGTCAGCGTCGAGGCGTCGCGCAAGCGTTTGACGACATAGTGGCCGCGTTCACCTTGCCGCGCCCATTGGTCCAGCGGCGTGTAGCTGACGCGGGCAGCAGCCTCCAGCACGTAGGGGCGGCCTTGACGCGTCACGATCATGCCCATGTGGCTGTAGGGGGAGTGCGTGGCTTGCTGGATGGCCAGGCTTTGCGCCGACCGGGACTGCTGGAAAACCAGGTCGCCGGTCTGCACATCGGGGGCGGCCGCGGTAGCCAGGGAAAGCGAGGACAGCGCTGCCAGGACGGCGGCGCGTGACCCGGCAGACAACGTCATGAACGCGCCCGGCTGGCGGCTGGCGGTTCTTTTTTGCTGCGCGGCTTGGGCGCAGGCTTCGGGGCTTCGGTCGGAGCGTCAAACTCCTGTTTGTTGCGCTCACCACGTGGGGTGTTTTCCGGATGGGGTTTGGGAAAAGCCCAGGGCTTCGTTTTCTGATCCATTGCATGTACTCCTTGCACAGGCGGAACAGTAGCATTAGCCGTGGCCGTGAGTAAGTGAGGGTTGACGTCAATATTCATCACATCGTGATTTTTAAATAAAAATTCGGGGGGGTTGGACCGCAGGGGCGGCCGGAATGTTCCCCGCTTGCGGTGATTGCCCTGTCGGTCTGCGCAGGCCTGGCGGCCGCGTGACGCGGCGGCGCATGTTATCGCGGATCCGGCATGGCGGCGCGGCGCGCTTTTCCGGTCAGGGCGTTGCGCCTTGCCAATTGCGGTCGAACTGCAGGCGCACCTGGCGCGCCCAATCGTCGATGGCCGTGCGAACGTCGTCCGCTGTGGGCTTGCGGTCGGGCGGAAGATTGCTGCCGGTGACGGTGCCCAGCGAGGCGATCAGCAGTTCGTTCGTGTTGGCGTCGCGCACCGATGCTTCGATGAGCAGCCGCGCCGATTGGTCGCGGTAGCCTGCGGCCTTGGCGGTCTGCCCGATCACGTAGCCGATCGGAATGTACTCCATTGCCCGGGGATCCCGGTCGTTCTTGAACGTACCCGTGATCGCCGCGCGGATGCGCAGCGCATGGGGCGCGGGGGCATTCAGCAATTGATAGCCTGCTTCCGAAAATTCGCGTCGTACGGCCTCGTTCATGTAAGCCAGCACACGCTCGCGCAACGCCGCGTTGTCCTTGAATTCCAGGTCGTCCGGGCGGTCGCCGGCAATGTAGGTCATCGGCTCCAGGATCAGCTTCTTCTCATACACGCTGCCGATCGGCGGGCCCGGGCGGGTCCAGATGCGGCCAGCGCTCCAGCTCGGGTCTGGCTGAAGCTGCGTCTTATCCTCGCCGAGCGAGGTGGAGTAGTCCTGCGCGCGCGGCAGGTTGGTACAGCCCGCCAGGGCGATGGCGACGCAGCCGGCGGCCAAGGTCAATCGAGAGGTCATGATCGTTCCTTTCCAGGCAGAGGCGGCATCCGCGCCGATGTTTTTTTTGATTATCTGCCTGTTCGCGCTTGCAGGCACGGGAATCTGCGGCGACGGCAGCGGCGCCGTTTGGGTAAACCCTCTCGGGAGATGGAGCTCATCCTTTTTTCCCTGCCGGCGTCGCGTTCGCGTGGACGGTGCCAGGACTACGATGGAAGGCGTGCACATAGGGAGGAAACTATGGACACCGCCAAGGAATGGTATGCCGCAGTCAAAGAATGGCAGCGCGCCCGCGACGAGCTCACCGCAGCGATCGCCGCGATCAAATGGCCCAACCCCACGCAGGGGTGCCTGGAGAGCTACGACCTCGCGTACGCGCGGGAAACCGAGGCGCGCGACCGCATGAATCAGGCCTATGAGCGCGTCCGACGGTAGATCGGCGTTCGCGGGTTTGCCGGAACGGCTTGGCTGGCTCCATAAAACACAATTCCGATGGCCCTGTGCATGGGGCCACGAAGGCGGTATGTTGTGTTTTTCCCTGCCTCCCTGATGCCCCATCATGTATCTGCCGTCCGCTTTCCGTGAAGACGATCTTGCCGTTCAGCACGACTTCATCCGCGCCCATCCGCTGGGCGTCATCATGACCAGCGGGGAGGGCGGGCTGATGGCCAACCACATCCCCTGTCTGCTGTATCCCGAAGGCCCGCATGGCGTGTTGCGGCTGCACGTGGCGCGCGCCAATCCGCAATTGGCGCAGTTGGCGGCGGGCCAGGAATGCCTGGTGGCGTTCCACGGCGCGCAGGCCTACATCACGCCTTCCTGGTACGCCACCAAGGCAGAAACCCACAAAGTGGTGCCGACCTGGAACTTCGTGGCGGTGCATGTGTGGGGTACGCCGGTGATCCAGGATGACCCGGCATGGCTGCGCGCCCAGCTTGAGGCCCTGACCGACAGCCAGGAAAAGGCGCGCACGCAGCCCTGGAGCGTGGATCAGGCGCCGCCCGATTTCATCGCCGCGCAGATGCGCGCCATCATCGGTGTCGAAATCCCGATCTCGCGCATCGAAGGCAAATGGAAGGTCAGCCAGAACCGGACGGCGGCAGACCGGCAAGGGGTGGCCGAAGGCCTGGCCAGCGAGGGCGGCAACGCCGTCATGGCTGGACTGGTGGCGCGGCGGGGCGGGCTGGCCTGAAGGCGGCGGCGCCCAGGCCAGCGGCAAAGCAGGCGATGGCGGCCGCTTGCAACAAGGCGGCCATCGCCAGGAAGCCCACCATCGATTGCCCCGTCGCGTCCAGGACGGCGCGCAACACGCCGAACAGGGCGGGGGCAAAGGCGTAGGCGCCTTGCGACAGCGCGACGATCAAGGGCACCACGCGCGCCGTGTCCTCGCGCGCAAATTCCGTTTGCGCGATCAGGGGCGGCAACGACGTCGCGTTGCCGATGCCTGATCCGAACAACACCACGCCCACCCAGACGGCCCAGCCATGGTCGGAGGCCAGCATCAGCGTGAGCGATCCGCAGATCTGGATGGCGTAGGCCAGGCACGCCACCTTGCGGCGGTCTGCGCCGGCGGGCATCAGCCATCCCACCAAAGTGCGGCCCGCGATGGCGGCTGCAGTGGCCACGCCCATCGCCACGCCGGCCATCTGGGCGCCCAGCAACGGCGCCAGCAGCGACAACAGGTGCGCGATCAACCCGATCTGGGCGAACAGCCCCAGCGCCATGCCGCCGGACAGTGTCAGGAAGGCGCGATCGCGCCATAGGTTCCCCACGCGAGGCAGGGCGGTCGCCGCCGCCGCTGCCGGCGCTGCCGCGCCGTCGCCGTCGGCCAGTTGCCCGAGTTGTTGCGGCGTGACGGCGAATACCTTGCGGGACAGCACGCCGACCACGCCCACCATCGCGACGCCCAACCACAGCGCAGCTTGCGCGAATCCGGCCTGCGCGATCAGGAACACCCACAGTGGCGAAAATACGATGCCACCCACGCTGGCGCCGTTATAGGCCATGCCCAGCGCGGCGGGACGCCGCCGCACGAACCACGGCGCGATCAACGCATTGACCGCCGCCGCGCCCAGGGCCACCCAGCCCATGCCGCTGATCACGGCGGCCGCGTAAAGCTGCCATGGCGCCTGGGCCACTGCCCAGCCCGCCACCCCCAACGCCAGGAACACGGCGCCGCCCAAGGTGGTTTGCGGCACGCCTGCGCGGCGATACAGGCGAGGCAGGTTGGCGACCACCACCGTGCCCGCCAGAAAGTGCAGCGTCACGGCGCCGGAGACCAGCGCCACGCTCCAGCCGGTGCGTTGCACCACGGCATGCAGGAACACGGGCGGGCCGTAAAAGCCGACGCCCCAGCCAAAGATGGCCAGCGTGAACGTGGCGGCAAGGACTTTCCAGCCGAAGAAGGATTGGGTAGCGGGCATGGGTTTTGGGACGAGTCCGGTGTCTTGTCGGGATGAGTCGCAGTATGCTTAGGCATTGCATACAACACTTTGGTCTACAGCGAATCATGGAATCCGAGTTCGCCGACATCAATCTATCCGGCGTGGCAGGCGCCATCGCCGATCCGGCTCGTGCGCGCATGCTGTGCCTGCTGCTGGACGGCCGCGCCCGTACGGCGACCGAGCTGGCCGCAGCCGCCGACATCGGCGCCTCCACGGCCAGCAGCCATTTCCAGCGGCTGCGTGAGCAAGGGCTGGTCGAGATGGCCGTGCAGGGCAAGCACCGCTACTTCCGGCTGTCCAACAGCGAGGTCGCGCACGCGCTGGAGGCCTTGCTCGTCGTGGCGGGCGCCGAACGCGTGCCGTTCAAGCCCAATACGCCGTCGGCGCTGCGCGAGGCCCGGACCTGCTACGACCACATGGCCGGCACGCTTGCCGTTCGCATCCACGACGCCATGCTGACGCGCCAATGGCTCGTGGCCGACGGCCGCGACTACGCGCTCACGCCGCTGGGCGAGGCCTCGCTGGCGCAGATCGGCGTGGACGCGGCACAAGCGCGGCAGCGCCGCCGGCGGTTCGCATGCGCCTGCCTGGACTGGAGCGAGCGCCGTTCGCATCTGGGGGGCGCGCTGGGCGCGGCCTTGCTGGACGCGCTGGTGCAGCGCGGCTGGATCACCAAAGACCTGGATTCGCGCGCGCTGGCGGTCACCCGCAAGGGCGCGCAGCAGTTTCCGGCCTTTTTCGGCAAGGCCGACGCGCAAGCGGCTGGCGGTTGGCAGGAGGGCGCGCATGCCGCGGCATAGCCTGAATCCGTCCCCGCTGCGCCATCAGTGGCCCGTCTTGTAGACGGCTCATCGAACACATCCATTCCAGCCGCGAATGCGGCTTTTTTTTCGTTCATCAACCCTCGTTAATCAACCCTGTACAGGAGGTGGCCTTGCCTACGTTGGCACTGCACGCATTCCTTTCCCTCTCGCGCTTCGTGACGGAACTTCGCATCGACGTCAATCATGCTCCGCAAGACGTGGAGAAAGAACTCGATGCCATACACGATCGGATGCATCGCCCTTTGGATCGCTTGCACGGATTGCCGGAGGTCAAGACCGACATCCCTGGCATCGTGCTTCGCTATCGCGAAGCCGACGGCGAGTACTACGTGTATGTGGTGGATGTGCGGCGTGACCGGGTGGCGGGCTACACCGTGTTCAACCGGCTGATCGAGGTGGGCCGGCGGGCCGACCCCTACGTGCGCGCCCCGCACTCGAAATACGCCGCCGCCTATCAGGGCATGGGCCTGGCGACCGCCGTCTACCGCTGGGGTCTGGATGCGGGGCTATGCATCTTCAGCGGCGCCCGCCAATCCACCGGCGCGCACCGGCTCTGGATGGGCCTGGCGCGGCATTACGAGCTGGGCCATGCTGATGTGCGGCGCAAGCAATTGCGCTATCTCGGGGCGGCGGTGCGGCCCGACGTCCTGGAAGACCTGCACACCCGGATGTTCCTGTTGGGCCGGGGCTGGACGTTGGCCGATTACATGCGGGCAACGGGTATGGCCCTGGCCGAAGGTGCGGTTTCGCAACAGGACTTAGGGAAATCCCCGTAAACCGGCGGCCAGCCGGCGCGGCGTCCATGCCGTGCCGGCCCGCAAGCCGCATCAGGCCTGCCGTTGCAGGTTGTCCGTCATCGCTTTTCTTGGCATGTGAGAATCGGGGACGCACTTGTTGTGGTGCAACAATGTTTCTATTTTCTGCCTGGGTTACAAAACATATCTGAACTGTCATGGACAGGCGCGGTATGCTCGATTGCAGAAAGAGGGCATCCGAAGTGCATCAAAACAACTTGATCTACAAGGGATACCGGCTGACGGCCAAGGTGTCCCGGGGCGCGGACGCTGCGATTCCGGCATTGCCCAGCGGCCCCGTATTCGTCGCATCGGTAATGGTGGTTCAGGCAGGCGCCGTGCTGGAAGGCGGCGACGAATACCCGGTTCCCCGTTTCGCCGAAGGCGGCTTCGTCTTCAGTCCGCGAGAAGCCGTGCACGCAGCCATATTGCATGGCCGCGAGATCGTCGACGGCCTGACGAACATGCCGTCCTAGCCGGAAAAGACTTCCCGCCAATCTCGCGTCTTGGCCAGCGTCTGCACCGTTGCGGACTGCTCAAGAATGGTCACGGCCTTCTTGAATTCCTCTGCCGAGGCGCCGTCTTCCAGAATGACCATGCGCGAATTGCGCGCATCGGCCATCTTCACGTCCGACATCTTGCCGTGGGTCTGGTAGACCTGCGTCCAATCCATCTTCTTGCCAGCCTTGAGCGCAATCGGTTCGATGTAGGTCAGTGCAGTGCTGCCGGCCGCGCGGACCGCGAACGCGAAATCCGCCGTATGACCGCTGCTGCCTTTGGCGCGCGCGCCCTTGACCATGCGGTTGGCGCCGACGCCCTCGGCCAGCGCGCGGCCGACCTGGGCGCGAAAGCGCAACTGGCTGAATCTGGGCATCCACTTGGCGCACTGGAACGACAGGGCCATGGCCAGTTTCACCGCGTCCCACAAGGCTTCCTGCAGCTGTTCGTTGGGACCCGAGGCGACGATGGCGCCGTCGCGGTCGAAGTGCGCCAGGCTGACGCCAGGCGTTTCGTTCAGCAGATCGATGCGCTTGGCGCCCACGTCGATGCCATAGCTGGACGCATGCATCGAGGTCTCACAGGCGTCGGTCAGGTAGAACGTCGTGTCGTCGGGGTGCGCGATGAAGAAGGCGGCATGCTGGCCGTCCAACCCCAGGGTCATGGGCGACACCGCGCGTATGGCGTGTTCACCCGCCGGCAGGACGGTCCAGCCGGAGGCTTCCAGAAAATTGCTCATAGGATCAGTTCGATTTGGCGGCCTTTGAGGGGATGCGCAAATCCGCCGGCAAGCGTCAGGTTCGCCCGCGGCAGGAAATACTGCATCAGCGCGCCGATAGTGTGCAGGGCGGGCACGATGGGTTCGGCATAGCCTTCGCCTTCGTCCACCCAGATATGTTCGTGGCTGCGGTCCGCAAGCGGCTTGCGGTATTGCGGCCGGCCCACGCCCACCAGGCTGGTGTGGAAGGAGTCATCCGTGTCCACCCCGAATACCCGGTGCGGGCCGACAAAAAGACTGGCACAGAACGCTTCCGTCAGGAAGATCGTGGCCTGGCCATGCACGGCCGTGCGTGCCCCGCGGTAGATCACGCGGAAAATCACATCGTCGCGCACTTCGCCCTTGACCTTGCACGCGCTGGCGAACTCCATCCACTGGATGTTGTTGGCGGCGGGCTTCGGGATCCAGGAGATCGGTTTTACGGTTTCCTTGGGTTCGGCAAGGATCTCTTGCACCTCATCAACGGTGATTAACGGTTCGAACTTGTTGGCCATGGAACTGATCTAGGGTCTTTGAATTGCGCTACGGATGCGCTGCGCCGCTCGCCGAGGGCGCAGGGAACTCATGCGCGCAACAGGGCGAGGGGGCGTAATCTTACAAGATGAAGACGGTATGGCTCCTTTAGCTGTATATCCATACAGCTAAAGGGCGCGGGGGCGAAAGCGGCTCAGCGGCGCATTAGAGAGAACTGGCTGCGAAGGTGTCGCATTGCTTGATATTGCCGCTTTCCAAGCCGCGCTTGAACCAGCGCACGCGCTGGGCGGACGAGCCGTGCGTGAAGGAATCCGGCACGGCGTAGCCTTGGGCCTGCTTTTGCAGCCGGTCGTCGCCGATGGCGGTGGCTGCCGCCAGCGCTTCCTCCACGTCCCCGCCTTCCAGGATATTGCGCGCGGCATTGGCGCGTTGCGCCCACAGGCCGGCAAAGCAGTCTGCCTGCAGTTCCACCCGCACGGACAGCGCATTGGCTTGCGACGGATTGCGGCGGCGCAGTTGATCCACCTGGTCGGAAATGCCCAGCAGATGCTGCACGTGGTGTCCGACTTCATGCGCGATCACGTAGGCCTGCGCAAAGTCGCCCGGCGCCTTGAACTTGTTCTGCAATTCATCGAAGAAGGCGAGGTCGATATAGACCTTGCTGTCGCCCGGGCAGTAGAAGGGGCCCATCGCGGATTGGCCCGTGCCGCAGGCCGTGGGCGTGGCGCCGCGGAACAGCACGAGCTTGGGCGCGACGTACTGGCGGTTCAGGTCCTTCTGGAAGATCGCGCTCCAGGTGTCTTCGGTTTCGCCCAGCACCTTGGCGACAAAACGCGCTTGCGGGTCGTCGACGGGCGGCCGGGTGGCCGGCGCCTGCTGTTGCGTCTGGGGCGGCCCTTCCGCCATCTGCAGGACCACGCTGGGATCCACGCCAAAGTACATGGCCACCAAGGCAAGTACTATCGTACCGATGCCGATGGTCCCACGGCCGCCGATACGTGGACCACTGGCACGTCGGTCTTCCACATTGTCGCTTTCACGCGAGTCATCGAGGCGCATACTGTTTCTCCGGGCGGGTCGGCGTTCCCGCCATTTTGCATCGCCGCGCCATGCTGGGCGGCATTCAAGAGTGTTAGGATAATCCCATGGCCTTGTATTTATCTATTCATCCTGCGAATCCTCAACCTCGCCTGCTCAAGCAGGCAGCCCAATGGCTGAACGATGGAGGCCTTGTGGCCGTACCCACCGACTCCAGCTACGCCGTCGTCGCGCGCCTGGACGACAAGGACGCCGCGGACGGCCTGCGCCGGTTACGCGGCCTGGACGAAAGACACCATCTGACACTGTTGTGCCGCGACCTGGCTGAAATCGGCCACTTCGCCCGCGTGGACAACAAGCAATACCGCTTGTTGAAGGCTGCCACGCCCGGCCCCTGGACCTTCATCCTGGAAGCCACCAAGGAAGTGCCGCGGCGCGTGTCGCACCCGTCACGCAAGACCATCGGCATCCGCGTGCCGGATCATGCCGTCATGCTGGGACTGCTTGAGCAAGTGGGGGCGCCGTTGCTTTCCACGACCCTGATCCCCAAAGACGATACGGAAGCGTTGAACGACGCCGAAGACATCCGCGAACGCTACGACCACGATCTGGCCGCCATCATCGACGCGGGCGCCTGCCCGCAATCGCCGACCACGGTGATCGACCTGACCAGCGATGATCCGGTGGTCGTGCGCGTAGGCCGTGGCGACCCGGCCACGCTTGGCCTTGCCTGAATCATTCCCCCACCGTAGTGCCTTGCGTGCCGGCCTCTGCCGGCACGCGGCTCATCTACAATCCGGCTCGCCATGAACGACATCATCCAAACCATTGCGGTCTACGCGATCCCGGTCATCTTCGCCATCACCTTGCACGAAGCCGCGCACGGCTACGTGGCCCGGATGTTCGGCGACCCGACGGCCTACGAGGCCGGCCGCGTCAGCCTGAATCCGACGCGCCACATCGATCCCGTCGGGACCCTGCTGGTGCCGGTCGTCATCCTGCTGGCGTCCAAGCTGCTGGGCAGCCCGGGCATGCTGTTCGGCTGGGCCAAACCCGTGCCGGTGGATTTCGGCCGCTTGCGCCGTCCCAAGCGCGACATGCTGTGGGTGGCGCTGGCCGGTCCCGCTGCCAATCTGCTGATGGCGATTCTCTGGGCGTTTTCGCTGCGCCTGATGCTGGAATCGGGCATGCAGGAGTCTTTCTGGTTCCAGATGGGCGTGGCCGGCGTGAACATCAACCTGGTGCTGATGGCGCTGAACCTGCTGCCGATCCTGCCGCTGGATGGGGGACGCATCCTGTTCAGCCTGCTGCCCAACCGGCTGGCCTGGCAATACTCGAAAATCGAGCCCTACGGCTTGATGATCGTCATCGTCCTTCTGGTCACCGATGTGCTTTGGCTTCTGATGCGTCCGGTGTACGAGTTTGGAACGACTATCGTTCAGTGGTTTCTGTAGGATTCCGGCCAATTTCCGTTAAACTCAGCGGTTTCATTGATTCTGGCCCTGAGGCATCCTGCCATGGGGCGTTGGAGCCCTACATTTATGGCATCCCCTGCAACCGCCGCAGGCGTTAATTTCCAGGGCAGCTTGGTGGCCCTGGTCACTCCCATGCAGCCCGATGGCAGCCTGGATTACGCTGCCTACCGGTCATTGATCGACTGGCACGTCCAGGAAGGAACCGACGCGCTGGTGGTGGTGGGCACCACCGGGGAGTCGCCCACGGTCTCGATGGAAGAGCACGCGGAATTGATCCGCGTCGCGGTGGAACATGCCGCGGGCCGCATCCCGGTCATCGCTGGCGTGGGCGCCAACTCCACCGACGAAGCCATCCACCTGACGCGCCACGCCAAGGCGGTCGGCGCGCAGGCCGGCCTGTCGGTCGTCCCCTATTACAACAAGCCGTCGCAAGAGGGCCTGTATCGGCACTTCCGCACCATCGCGGAAGCCGTCGATCTGCCGACGATCCTGTACAACGTGCCGGGCCGCACCGTTGCCGACATGAGCAACGAGACGGTGCTGCGCTTGGCGCAGGTGCCGGGCATCATCGGCATCAAGGACGCCACCGGCGACATCGCCCGCGGCGGCCTGCTGCTGCGCGAAGCGCCGGCAAGTTTCCAGGTTTTCAGCGGTGACGATCCCACGGCCGCCGCCCTGATCCTGCTGGGTGCGCGTGGCAACATCTCCGTGACCGCCAACGTGGCGCCCAAGCTCATGCGTGACCTGTGCGCTGCCGCGCTGGCCGGCGATGTGCCGAAGGTCCGTGAACTTAACGCGTACCTGGCGCGTCTGAACAAGGCTTTGTTCGTTGAAGCCAATCCCATCCCCGTCAAGTGGGCGTTGGCCGAAATGGGCCGTAGCGCACTGGGCTACCGGCTTCCGCTGGTTGAACTGGGCACGCAGAACCACGAAGTCGTGCGTCGCGCGCTCCAGGAAACGGGCCTGCTCTAAATATCGTGAGGATACGTATGAACAAGCGTCATGCCGGTTTGTCGGCATTGATGTCTGTGGTGTTGTTGGCCGGCTGCAGCGAGGTCAACCAATTCCTGGGCAATGAAGAATCCGTCAACTACAAGAGCGCCGTCACCCAGCGGGGAGAGCCTCTGAGCATCCCGCCGGATCTGACTCAGGCCAACAGCGATCCGCGTTACCGCGCGCCCGCTTCGGGCTCGACGACGTACTCGCAGTTCCAGCAACAGGGCCAGGCGCAAGCCAGCGCCCCGAAGACCAGCAATGTGCTCCCCGGCCGCCAGGACATGCGCGTCGAGCGTGACGGCGATCTGCGCTGGCTGGTCGTGGACCGTGCCCCGGAAGACGTCTTCCCGCGCCTGGTCGACTTCTGGACCGAAAACGGCTTCACCGTGGCCAGCAACAACCCCAGCGCCGGCCTGATCGAAACCGATTGGGCGGAAAACCGCGCCAAGATCCCGGAAAGCTGGCTGCGCCAGGCGTTGGGCGCGGTGCTGGAATCGGCATGGGACAGCGGCGAACGCGAGAAATTCCGTACTCGCGTCGAGCGAGTGAACGGCCACACCGAGGTCTACGTCAGCCATCGCCAGATGCTTGAAAAGCGCGTCGGCTCCGACGGCGGCCAGGTGCAATGGCAGAACGGCAAGGAAGATCCGGGCCTGAATGCCGCCATGTTGGCCCGCATGATGGTCTACCTGGGTTCGGACGTGGACAATGCCCGCAAGCTGGTGCAGCAGGCCGAAGCCGCGCCGCAGAAGCCGGCGGTGCAGGAAGATGTCCGTGCGCAAGGCGCATCGCTGCTGGTGGCCGAATCGTTTGACCGCGCATGGCGCCGCGTCGGCGTGGCGCTGGACGGCGGCGGCTTTGCCGTGGACGACCGCGACCGCTCCGCGGGCGACTACTTCGTGCGCTACGTCGATACCGACACGGGCGAAAAGAACGAGCAACCGGGCTTCTTCGGCCGCATGTTCTCGGGCGACAAGAAGGCCGAGGCGCCGCAATACCGTATCCACCTGGCCGCCACGGGCGATCAGACCACGGTGACGGTGCTGGACTCCTCGGGCGCACGCGACAACAGCGCAACGGCCCAGCGCCTGCTGAGCGTCTTGAAAGACAAGATGTAAGGCGCGCCGAACCGGTGCCTGGTCGCCGGTTTGATGCAAAGGCCCCCGCAAGGGGGCCTTTTTCATGGGCTTGCCGTGGCTTCACGACGGGCACTCTGCGGTTTGAGCTGCTGGCTGGGGCTATCGCCGGAAGGGCGCTGCCAGCCGGGCGAAGGCAGACGTGAAAAGCCCCGGCAGTTTGGCTGCCGGGGCTTTTTCACGTCTTCAGAGCGGGGGTTCGTCTCTGTTTTATTAAGACGCCGGAGTGGTCGAGCCGCCCGGGGTATTCGAACCGCCGCCAGGCGTGGTGCTGGGGGCAGGCGCCGGAGCCGGCGACGTGGCCGGGGGCGTGGACGACGGGGCAGGCGTGCTTGCGCCCGGAGTGGGGTTGGTCGCGGGCGCCGGGGCATCTTCCTTCTTGTTGCAAGCGCTGAGCGATACTGCCAGCACCGAGGCAATAATCAAGGTTTTGCTCATCATTTTTGGACTCCTGTAGATGACGACTCTTGAAACCCCCTTAGGGGAAACCAGAATCCAGGCTACAGGAAGCTGAAGGCCGATCGCGTGTGAAAGTTAAAAAGGTCGCATCCCAACGGCAACAAACCTTTCAGCTACGTGTTATGTCTTTCCTGATGTGACTGTACGCATAGACCTGATTGCGTTCTGTGCAAGTCAGATACGCGTACGTGTCTGGATACTACGCCGGCACGTAGCGGATCCACCCTGAATCCAGCCAGTCAGCCAGGCAGGAACGGGCATCGTCGGAAAGTTTCGCGCAGGCCGGGTCGGCGCAATCCAGGCTGCGGGCATCGGCCAGCGTGCGCAGGGCGGCGTCGGCCGGCGTCATTGCGGTTTCGCCGTTGATGAACAGCTGCTTGCCGCGATACAGCATGCGGCTACGGCGATCCAGCACCAGGCGCCCCGACGCGGGCCAGTCTTCTTCCAGGTCAACGTCCATGCCCTCGGGCGCGTCGAACACGCTGAGATTGTGCGGTTCGGTCAGCCAGCAACCCAGGAAACGCGAAGCCAGCGCATCGTCGAAGCGCAGCTTTTCGACGGTCGCGAGCGTGGCGTCCACCAGGGCATCTGGCAGGGCCGCCGGCGTGTCGACGGCGGGTTGACCCGGGTCGCGATAGACGGCGGACAGCTTGGGGCCGGGCAGTGCCGGTTCACCGTAGGGCCCGCCCAGCAGGCCGACGCGGGCCATTACCTGGTCAGCGGCGGCCTCCAGCAGCCCACGCGCAAGCGTGGCCTGCGTGGGGGCGCGGAACCCGATCGAGATGGTCATGCAGCCGTCGCCCATGGCGATGCCGTCGTGGGCGGCCTGCGGCGGCAGATAGAGCATGTCACCGGGGACCAGCACGGCCTTTTCTTCCGGCTGGAAGTTGCTGAGGATCTTCAGCGGCAGGCCGGGCTCCAGCGACAGGTCCTTCTGGCGGCCGTAGCGCCATTCGCGTTCCCCGGCGGCTTGCAGCAGGAACACGTCGTAGCTGTCGAAGTGGGGGCCCACGCCGCCGCCATGGCTGGCGATGCTGATCATTACGTCGTCCAGGCGGGCATCGGGAATGAAGCGGAACAGCCCCATCAGTTCAGACGCCGCATCGCTCAGCAGGTCCACGCTTTGAATCAGCAGCGTCCAATCGCCTTCGTTGTCTTTGGGCAGGCGCGCGAACGGGCCGTTTTCCATTTGCCATTCGCCGTTCTCACGCCAGATCAGGCGCGACTCGACATCGTCGCGGCGAGCGAGCTTCTTGATGGCCGCGATCGTCAGCGGCGGCTTGAAGCCGGGGATGGCCTGGCGGATCAGCAGCGGCTTGCGCTGCCAATAGCGGCGCATGAAGTCGTTGGGGCTTTGATTGCCCAGCAGCGGCAGGCGTTGGTCGAGGTTCATTGAAGGTGCTTCTTTAGACGGTAGAGGGCATCCAGCGCTTCGCGCGGGGTAAGGCTGTCAGGGTCGATGGCGGCAAGCGATTCGCGCAAGGCGTCCAGCGCCTCGATCGCGTCCGAGCGCTCGGTCTCGGCGTAGGCCTGCGCGTCGGCGTCTGCTGCAGCCGAGAACAGGCCCAACTGCGGTGTGGGCGCGCCCTGTGCTTCGAGGCGTTCGAGTTCGCGTGTGGCCTGGCGGATCACAGCTGCCGGCACGCCGGCGCGTTGCGCCACCTGGATCCCGTAACTGCGGCTGGCCGGGCCTTCGCGCACTTCGTGCAGGAAGACGATGCCGCTGGCTGATTCCGCCGCCGCCAGGTGCACGTTGGCGGACGCCGGTTGCTCAGCCGGCAGGCGGGTCAGTTCGAAGTAGTGGGTGGCGAACAGCGTCAGCGCGCGGTTGTGCGCCAACAGGCGGCAGGCGATGGCCCACGCCAGCGCCAGGCCGTCGTAGGTGGACGTGCCGCGGCCGATCTCGTCCATCAGCACCAGGCTGTTGGGCGTGCTGGCCGACAGGATGGCGGCCGCCTCGGTCATTTCCATCATGAAGGTCGAGCGTCCGCCTGCCAGGTCGTCGGCCGCGCCGATACGAGTGAAGATGCGGTCGATCTTGCCGATGCGGGCGCGCGTGGCGGGCACGAAGCTGCCGATGCGCGCCAGCAGCACGATCAGCGCCACCTGCCGCATGTAGGTCGATTTACCGCCCATGTTCGGGCCGGTGATCAATAGCATGCGGCGCGCCGGGTCCAGGCGGCACCCGTTGGGCGTGAAGCGTTCGATGGCGTGTTCCACCACCGGGTGGCGGCCGGCCTCGATATCGATGTCGGCCTGCTCGGACAAGTCGGGCGCCATCCAGTCGTGGCGGCGCGCGTGGTCGGCCAAGGCCGCCAGCGTGTCCAGTTCGGCCAGCGCGGCCGCGCAGTCCGACAGGGGGCGCACGTGTTCGGCCAGCACGTCCAGCAGTTGCTCGAACAGCCACTTTTCACGTGCCAGCGAACGGTCCTGCGCGGACAGCACCTTGTCTTCCCACGTCTTCAATTCAGGCGTGATGTAGCGTTCGGCGTTCTTCAGCGTCTGGCGGCGGCGGTAATCTTCCGGCACCTTGGCCGTCTGGCCCTTGGAGACTTCGATGTAGAAGCCATGCACGCGGTTGAATTCCACGCGCAGGTTGTTGATGCCCGTGCGCTCGCGCTCGCGGGCTTCCAGCTGGATCAGGAAGTCGCCGCCGTCGGCCGCCAGGCCGCGCAGCTCATCCAGTTCCGCATCGAAGCCGGCGGCCAGGACGCCACCGTCGCGGATGGCGACAGCGGGCTCCGGCGCAATCGCGCGGACAAGCAGTGCGGCCAGCGCCGGGTCCACGGACAGGTGCGAGATCAGTTCACCCAGACGCGGCGAGTCGGACATGGGTTCGACCAGGTCCCGCAAGGCAGGCAGGGATTCCAGCGCATCGCGCAGGCTGGCCAGCTCGCGCGGGCGCACCGAGCGCAGCGCCAGGCGCGCGGCGATGCGTTCGATGTCAGGGAAGGCGTTCAGCGCGGCGCGCAGCGCTTCCAGCAGGCCTGCCGAGCCTAAGCCGGACGCGCCGAAGGCCTGCTCGACGTCCATGCGGCCGGCCAGCAGCGCCGAGATGGCTTGCTGGCGCGCCAGCGCCTGCTCGTTTTCGCGCAGCGGGTGGTGCAGCCACCGGCGCAGCAGCCGGCTGCCCATGGGCGTGCGGCAGCCATCCAGCAGCGAGAACAGCGTGGGCGAATCTTCACCCGACAGCGTTTGCGTCAGTTCCAGGTTGCGGCGGGTCACCGGGTCCAGCAAGACGTACTGGCCCGGGCGCTCGGCCGACAGACTTTGCACGTGGGCCAGCGCCTGCGACTGCGTACGCGCCGCATAGCGCAGCAGCGCGCCGGCCGCGCAGACGCCTGCGGGCATGTCTTCGATGTCGAATCCGGCCAGCGTATCGGTCTTGAAATGCGCCAGCAGATGCGCGCGCGCGCCGTCGCTTTCAAAGTGCCAGTCCGGCACGCGGGCACGGGCGCCTTCGAACGGGAAATCGAAGTCGGCGCTATCGGCGCAGATGACTTCCGCGGGCGCGATGCGGTGCAGTTCGGATTCCAGCTGCGCCGGTGCGCATTCGGTCACGCGGAATTCGCCGCTGGCCAGGTTCAGCCAGGCCAGGCCGGCGCGCGGGGCGCGGGCGTTGCCGGTGACGAACACGGCGGCCAGCGCGCGGTCCGCCTTGGCAGGCAGCAGGGCGTCGTCGGTCAGCGTGCCCGGCGTGACGATGCGCACGATGCGGCGTTCGACCGGCCCCTTGGACGCGGCCGGATCGCCGATCTGTTCGCAGATGGCAATCGATTCGCCCATCGCGACCAGGCGGGCCAGGTACTGCTCCATGGCGTGCACGGGCAGGCCGGCCATCGGGATCGGGATGCCGTTGGACGAGCCGCGCTTGGTCAGCGTCAGGTTGAGCAGACGCGCGCCGCGCTCGGCATCTTCATAGAACATTTCATAGAAGTCGCCCATGCGGTAGAAGAGCAGCAAGGGGCCAGCCTCCGCTTTCAAGCGGAGGTACTGCTGCATCATGGGGGTGTGGCCCGCGTGGGCGTCGGCGGCGGTGTTTTGTGTTGCTGAATTCATGCCCGTGATTGTATCGGGCCGGAGCGGGGGGCAGGGAAGGGGATGGGACTTGTTTGTCCGGGCGCATTCGCGCGTGCGCGGGATTGCCGTCCGGCACTTGTCCTGCTAGTCGATGCGCAACGCGAAATCCCGTCCAAACGCGTGGACGCCCTTGCCGTCGACCGTGCCGGCGGGATCGCAGATCCCGTTGCGCGTGACGACCACCTCCACGCCGACGAACGCGAGGCGAACCGCGAACTTCCAGAACTGGGCTTCGGAAACCGGGGCCAGCCGGAAAGGTTCGCCGTCGATCACCAAGGCGCTGGGAGGGGGGACGAGTCCAAGCGACCATTTGATGGCCGTACCCAGCATTGCGAACTGCGCCCCGACCGTGACGGGTCTGACCTGGAACAACTGGACTCGGTTTGCCATGATGTGTGGCCCCTTCGTGATCCAGCCCAGAATATCAGACTTGGATCAGTGAGTGCCCTAGGGATTTCAGCATGCGGGTAGTCCAAGATTTGCGACGAGGCGCCCTTGTCCAGCCCCCCGGGGAATCGCGGCGAGCCGCCTATTGCTGGCCCGTATGCGCCAGCAGGCATTGCACCAATGCGTCAAACACTGCCCTGCAGCGCGGACTGTGGCGCAGGTCTTCATGCATGGTGACCCAGGTGTCCAGCAGCAGGGCGCAGGATTGGGGCAGCACGCGGACGAGCTTCCTGTCGCGCGCAGCTAGCGCGGCCTGGCAAAAGCCGATGCCGGCGCCTGCGCGGATCAGCGCCAATTGGGCCAGATCGCTGTCGGCCCGCATCGACAAGGCTTCGCGGGTCCAGGCAGGGAAAGCCTTCCGGGCGGTGCGCAGGAAAGGCGTTTCCTCGTCGAAGCCGATCAGCGTGTGGCGGGCCAGATCGGCCGGCGTGGCCGGGGTGCCGTGTTGCCGTAGATAGTCCTTGCGCGCATACAGGCCGATCACGACGTTGCCCACATGGCGCGCGATCAGCTGTTCCTGTTTGGGCGGTGCCATGCGCACGGCGATGTCGGCCTCGCGCTGCAGCAGGTTTTGCACGCGGTTGGTCGCGACCAGTTCCAGCTTCAGCCCGGGATGCTCGCGCCGCAGCCGCGCCAGCGCGGGCGGCAGGACTTCGATGCCGACGACTTCGCTGGCGGAGATCCGGACGGTGCCGGATACGCCGGGGCCGTGTGCGGCCGCCGCGCGCTCCAGCGCTGCGGCGGTACTGCGCATGGCCTCGGCGTAGCCGCGCAGGGATTCTGCCGCTTCGGTGGGCAGCAGACCGACCTGCGAGCGCGTGAACAGGACTTGGTTCAGCGCGGTTTCCAGCGCAGATACGTGGCGTCCGACGGTGGGCTGCGTCAGGTCCAACGCGCGCGCCGCGCCAGAGAGCGAACCCTCGGTCAGCACCGCGAGAAAGCTGCGGTAAAGCTCCCAGCCGATCGTGTTAGTCATACATAAATGTATAGCTGCGCCCACATGTTGGGCAATTTATTTTCTTCTGCACGCAGCGCAGACTGGCGCCTTCGCATACCGCTCAGGAGCCAGCAGATGGCGCACGCACAAGCAATGCCCCCGGAATCCGGCTTGGACCGATCGCGGGAATCCACGGTGCTGGTGCTGGGCGCCACGGGGGGCGTGGGCGGCGAGTCTGCGCGGCAATTGCGCGACGCGGGCTGGCAGGTACGAGCCGTCCAGCGCGGGCTGCCCGAGGACAGGCTCGAGCGTGACGGCATCGTCTGGTTGCGGGGCGATGCGATGCGCCGCGAAGACGTGGCGCGAGCAGCGCGGGGATGCAGCGTGATCGTGCATGCGGTCAATCCGCCCGGGTATCGGCGCTGGGGCGAACTGGTGCTGCCGATGATCGACCACACGATCGCTGCCGCCATCACGGAACGCGCCACGATTGTGTTGCCGGGCACGGTCTACAACTATGGGCCGGACGCCTTTCCCCTGTTGACCGAGGATGCGCCACAGCATCCCCTGACCCGGAAAGGCGCAATCCGCGTCGAGCTCGAACGGCGCCTGCAGGCGGCCAGCGGGCGGGGCGCCCGCGTGATCGTGCTGCGCGCAGGCGATTTCTTTGGACCTCAGGCGGGCAACAGCTGGTTCTCGCAAGGTCTTGTGACGCCCGGCCGGCCGGTGGCGGCCGTCAAGCTGCCGGGGGACCCGGGTGTGGGGCACCAATGGGCGTATCTGCCGGATGTGGCGCGCACGATGGTGGCGCTGCTGGCGCAGCGGTCGGCGCTTGCGCCGTTCGAGAATTTCCACATGGCGGGCCATTGGGACGAAGACGGCCTGCGCATGGCCACGTCGATCCAGCGCGCGGTGGACCGGCACGGCGGCCACGCGTCGTTGCGCGCCTTTCCGTGGTGGCTGGTCCGCCTGGCCTCGCCCTTCGTGCCGACGCTGCGCGAGTTGCTGGAGATGCGCTATCTATGGCGCACGCCGGTGCGGATGGACAACGCGCGCCTGCGGGCCGTGCTGGGCGACGAGCCGCGCACGCCGCTGGACCTGGCCGTTGCGAACACGCTGCGCGGATTGGGCTGCCTGCCCGCGGCGAGCGGCGCGATGGCGTCGTCGGGGTAGCCGAACTTGCCGCGCAGGTGCGGCGGCGTCACAATCTTGCGACGCGGCACTGTGACTGCCGCGGGAGCCGCAGATGCAGGAATACCCTTTTGCCGACCCCTTGGATGCGACCGAGCGCGTCGTCATTTCAGGCGGTGGGCATCAAGCCGAATTCGCGCCCGGCGGCGGTGGACGCCTGACCCGCTTGTCGACCGGCGCGTTGGATTGGATCGTGCCGCTGACCCCGACCCAATGGCCGGCGGGCAAATGGCCGCGGGCGGGGTCCTACCCCTTGGCGCCGTATTCCAACCGTATCCGCGGCGGCGTGTTCACCTTCAATGGCGCGCGGCATGCGCTGCAATCCGTGGCGGGCCGCCCGAATGCGATACATGGCGCCGGCCTGTTCCAGGCGTGGCAGGTGCGCAACCATGCGGCAGACAGCATCGATCTGGTGCTGAGCCAGCCGGCCGGCGTGCTGGGATGGCCCTGGCCGTTTGAATGCGTGCAGCGCTACCGGCTGGACGCACGCGGGTTGAGCTTGTCGTTGAGCATCACGAATCAGGGCGATACGCCCATGCCCTTCGGCTTGGGCATCCATCCTTACTTCACCGCCGAGCGGGTCACATTGAATGCGCGGCGGGTGTGGCCGGCCGATGCGGACGGCATACCGACGGGCTCCCAGGTCAAGCATGTGCGCGAGTTGCGCCAGTCGGCCGAAGGGTGCGATACCTATCTGTCGCAATGGGAAGGGCGCGCCACGCTGCACTGGGCGGATGGGCGCGAACTGGCGCTGCACGCGGATGCCGCGTTTGCGCATCTTGTGGTCTATACCGCGCCGGGCTCGGACTTCCTGTGCGTGGAGCCGGTCACCAATGTGGCGGATGCCTTCAACCGGGCAGCCGAGGGCGATACGCGGACGGGCATGCGGACGCTGGAGCCGGGAGCGCGGTTCAGCGCCACCTGCCTGCTGGGCCTGGCCCTGCCGCGCGCCACGCGCTGAAGCGCGCCGCGTCAGAACGCAGTGCTTGGTAAGCGCCCGTTCCTCCGGCGATAATCCGGGCAAATCCAACCCAGGAGTCCCTACGTGAAAAAGCTCAGCACCGAACAATTGCAGGCCGCGGCCGAGACGCTGCGCCGGGTGCAGGAGAAGCTGGCCCGCTCGGGCAGCCTGCCGCTTGAGCCCACCATCTACGCCAGCGCCAAGGGTTTCCGGCGCAATGTGCCCGAGTATGTCTGGGCTTGGTTGTCGGGCCTGCTGGCGCCGCACAAGAGCCTGGCGTCGTGGATGGACACGCATCAGGCCGGGTGGCGCGACGGCAAGACGCCTGCCGCGGTGGTGTACGCCCGCACGGAAAAGGGCTGGTTCGATTGGCTGATCACGGAACTCGACGCCGAGATCAATGATCCGCATGCCCGCGCCAAGCGGGAAGGGCGCGGCTAGGCCACGGCCTGGCGTTCTACGCTGACCAGGGGCCGGTGCCGTGCCGGGCCCCGGGCTTCAGCCTTGAGCGCGCCCGGCGCGTACCCGCGCCAACAGGTGGAAGGCCGTTTCCAGTACGGCTGCCGCCACCAGGGCAGCCAGAATGGAGCCAAAGACCAGCGAGTCCCACAGCCGTGGCGGGCCGACGCGGAACTGGACGGTGTCGAACACCATGCCGGCTGCGACGCCGGCCACGATGACGGCTTTCCAGCCCTGCAGCGGGGCCAGCCGAAGCATCAGCAAGGTAAACGCGACCATCCCCCACAGGAGCGGCTCTAGCGTTTGATCGATCAAATGGGCAAGCAGGGGAAGCTCCCGGTAATTTTCGTGCGGAACAGTCCGCCCGCGTTTTTACCGCTTTCTCGCCTGAATGGCGAGGGGCCCCGCCCGAAACGGGCGAAGCCCCTGGGACGCCCCGGGACGCGTCCGGTTCAGAACCCTTCCAGCACCACCTTGCCCTGCGCCTTGCCGCTTTCGATGAACGCGTGGGCGCGGCGCAGGTTTGCGGCGTTGATCGTGCCGTAGTGCTCGCCCAGCGTCGTGCGCAAGGTGCCGTTGTCGATCAGGCGGGCGGCCTGGTTCAGCAGTTCGTGCTGGGCGATCATGTCGGGCGTGTTGTGCAGGGGGCGCGCGAACATGAATTCCCAATGCAACGATGCTGATTTGCCTTTGAGCAAGCGGACGTCGATGGCGGCCGGGTCGTCGATCAGCGCGATCTTGCCCTGCGGGGCGATCGCCGCTGCCATCTGCGGGAAGTGCTTGTCGGTCTGGTTCAGGCCGGCGATGTAGCTGACCTGATCGAAACCGATGCGCTTGAGCTCTTCGGTGAGCGGCTTGCTGTGGTCGATGACGTGGTGGGCGCCCAGTTCGCGCACCCAGGCTTGCGTCTCGGGCCGCGAGGCGGTGCCGATCACCGTCAGGCCGGTCAGCTGGCGCGCCAACTGGACCAGGATCGACCCCACGCCGCCGGCCGCGCCGATGACAAGCAGAGTGTGCTGGCTGGGCGCGGCGTTGTCGAGCACGCGCAGGCGGTCGAACAGCAGTTCCCAGGCGGTGATGGTCGTCAACGGCAGGGCTGCGGCCTGGGCGAAGTCCAGGCTGTCGGGCATGCGGCCGACGATGCGCTCGTCGACGACATGGCGTTCGCTGTTGGCGCCGGGCCGGTTCAGCGCGCCGGCATACCAGACTCGGTCGCCGGGCTTGAACAGGCTGGTCTTGGCGCCCACCGCGCGCACGATGCCGGCGGCGTCCCAACCGATGATCTCGGGTTGACCGTCCTTGGGCGCGCGGTTGGCGCGGATCTTCACGTCTACCGGGTTGACGGAAATGGCGTGCACGTCGACCAGCAGGTCGTGGTCGCCGGGCACGGGCTCGGCAAGCGTGATGTCTTGAAGGGCGTCGGCGTGGTCGGCGGGCAGGTTCTTGAAGTAGGCGATGGCTTTCATGGGGCGGCTCGGTTCGGGGTAAGGGCGTGGATCACAGGATGGAGCGGACGACGCCGCCATCGACGCGCAACGCGGCGCCATTGGTGGCCGAGGCTTGCGTGGAGCACGTGTAGACGACCATATTGGCCACTTCTTCCACCGTGGCCAGGCGGCGCAGCAGCGATGTCGGGCGGTGCTGGGCGATGAAGTCCCGTTCCATCTCGTCCTGGGACACGCCTTGTTCCTTGGCCATTTCGGCGAAGAAGTCGGCTACCCCTTCCGAGCGCGTCGGGCCGGGCAGCACCGCGTTGACCGTGACGCCGGTGCCGGCGGTCAGTTCGGCCAACCCGCGCGACACGCCCAGCAGCGCCGTCTTGCTGACGCCGTAGTGGATCATCTCGGCGGGGATCTGCACGCCGGATTCGCTCGAGATGAAAATGATTCGGCCCCAATTGGTGGCCATCATGCGCGGCAGGTAGTAGCGCGACAGGCGGATGCCGCTCATGACATTGGTGTCCATCATCGCCTGCCAGTCATCGTCGGTGATTTCGGTGAAGGACTTGGGGGCGAAGAAGCCGGCGTTGTTGACCAGGATGTCCACATCGGGATGGGCGGCGCAGACCGATGCCGCGCCATCGGCGGTGGCCAGGTCTGCCTGCACGGTGCTTACGCGGGCAGCCGGGAGTTTCCGGGTGATGGCCTCGGCCGCGTGGGCAAGCTTGTCGGCATTGCGGCCATGCAGCACGACTTCGGCGCCGGCTTCGGCCAACCCGAGGGCGATGGCCAGCCCGATGCCGCCAGACGATCCGGTGACCAGGGCCTTCTTGCCGTTCAGTTCGATTTTCATACGGTGACTCCAAAGGTGTCGGGGAACAGGGCCATGATTACCCAGTCCGCAGCAATGAAAAACCGGCTAGCATCCGACTCAGTTTCAATATTTTTTTGAAAATGAGGCGATCATGGTCCGGTTCGAGGACTTGAGGATCTTCGTGGCGGCGGCCGATCACGGCAGCTTTTCCGCCGCGGCGCGTGAACTGGACTTGACGCCGGCCGTCGCCAGCGCCGCGCTCAAGCGCCTGGAGCTGACGCTTGAGACGCGCCTGTTCGTGCGCTCGACGCGCAGCCTGCGGCTGACCAGCGATGGGGAGCGCTACCTGGAGTACGCCCGGTCGGCGATTGCCACGCTGGAAGCCGGCAAGAACGCGATGGCCCGCGACAAGACGGCCATTTCGGGCACGCTGTCGGTATCCATCCCCTCGGACCTGGGGCGCCATGTGTTGTTGCCCTGGCTGGATGATTTCCAGCACCAGCATCCGCGCGTCAGTTTCCAGGTACGCATCAGCGACCGGCTGGCCGATCTCTACCGCCAGCCCGTCGATATCGCCATCCGCTACGGGACGCCGAACGACTCTGCGCTGGTGGCCCTGCCGCTGGCCGAGCACAACCGTCGCGTCGTGTGCGCGTCGCCCGCCTATCTGGCGCGCCATGGCGTGCCCCAGGCGCCCGCCGATTTGCGCCGCCACAACTGCCTGTCGTTCGTGCTGGGCGAGACCTTGCATGACCGTTGGACCTTTGAACGCGAAGGCACCAGCACGACGGTGCCCGTCAAGGGCGACCGCGTGGGTGATGACGGCGACCTGGTGCGGCGTTGGGCGCTGGCCGGACACGGCGTGGCCTACAAGTCACGCTACGACGTGCTATCGGACCTGCGCGCGGGCAGGCTGGTCGAGCTGCTGCCGGACTACGTCACCGAACCCTCTCCCTTGTACCTGCTGTGCGTGCATCGCATGCTGCTGTCGCCAGCCGTCAAACGCATGCGCGAATTCCTGCAGGAACGGTTCAGGCACTTCGACGCGGGCTAGGCGCTGCCTTGGTCAACGCGCGGCGCGATGGTGCGCGCCGCCCGCCTCCTTGTTCGCTGCTCGCGTGCGGGCTGCCTTCTTCGCTGCGGCAGACCGTCCGGCCGCACCCTTGGTGGCCGCCGCTTTCTTGGCGGCAGCCGAACGGTCTGCGGCAGTGCGACGGCCAGCCGTCTTGGTGGCTTGGCGCGACAGCGCGGCGCGCGAGGCGGGCTGGGCGCTTTCCTTTTTCAATGCGGTCGTGGTGGCGCGGGCGCGCGTGGCGGACTTGGCGTGCCCCGCCTTGGCGGCATGGGTGTCTTGCTCAGCCTTGCGCCGGGTCGCCGCGCTGGCGCTCTTGGAGGCCGGCAGCTTGACGCCGGCGCGGCGCGCTTTCGACAGGCCGATCGCGATGGCCTGTTTGGCGGACCGCACGCCGTGCTTGCCTTCGCGGACGTGGTCAATTTCTTCGCGTACGAATTCTCCGGCCTGCGTCGACGCCGACTTGCCTTGGCGTTTGTCTCGCTGGGCTCGTTCCAGGGTTTTGCGTTCCGGCATGGTGGTCTCCTGGCTGGGTTGCGGGAGCGAATGCCGTCGCCTGTCGAGACCGGGCGACGGAACTCGTAACACCACTCTATCGCTGCGGAGGTATCCTGTGTGTTCGAATGGATTGCCGGTCGTAAGCGCCGGAAAGGTCCGCGCGCCGACGGTTCACGACTCACCCCTATGCGGAGACGAGCTATGTCGAATCATGTCTACAAGCAAATCGAACTGGTGGGCTCCTCCACCAAGTCCACAGATGATGCGATCTCCAAAGCCATCGCGCGCGCCTCGGAGACGCTGCGCAACCTGGATTGGTTCGAGGTCACGGAAGTGCGCGGCCACATCAAGAACGGCAAGGTGGCGCATTGGCAGGTCGGGTTGAAAATCGGCATGCGGCTGGAAGGGGACAAGTAATGTCCCATCGCTGCGTCTTTTTTGAGCAGCGATTCCAAGTGGCTGTCGGATAAGGACTTTTCGGGCTTGTTATCCGACTGTTCATAGGCTTGTCCACATTCGATGGGGACAAGCCTGTCCGCTTATCCCCATCGCCTTGCATCGCAAAATGTCGAGCCGCATGGCGCGCGCGATTGAGCGTTCTTTGCCCGCTCCGTACAAGTCCTTGCCGCATAAGGGATTTTTGCGACTACCCGCATACTGTCCTCAGGCTTATCCACATTTGACGGGGACAACCCGGGCCCGAAATCGGATGCCTGGGCCTTTCTTGACCACCCCCTGCAGGGCATTGATATCACAGGGGATTTCTGACCTGCCCTCAAGCTGTCCTCATGCTTTTCCACAGAATGCTGGGACAAATCTACATGCGACAGGGCGGGCGCAAAAGGCCTGGACGGGCATCCAGGCTTTTCGTGGATAAATGCGCTGAAACTCATCCAAAAGGATGATTGCGCATTGTTTGACCACCCCGTGCAAGTCGTTGGCATGACAGGAGATTTCGGGTCTACCCCAAAGCTGTCCTCAACGTTCTCCACAGTTGGCGGGGATAAGTTGGCCCCCACGCTGCGCGCGCATTGCGCGCTTGCTGCCCCCCGAGGGGGCTGCGCCGCCTTGGGGCGGCCCGGCGGCGGCGCGGCAATATTTCTGAGCGCCGTGGTTTCCTACTGAGCATTCCGTAATTTTTTCCGTGTACGAAAGCGGTGTCGATCTCTCTGAACGGCCGCGTTCCATTCCAAAAAAAAGCCCCCCGACGCATCGGGGGGCTTGATCGCCCGGAGGTAGATCGGGCGATCGGCGCCGGCCGGGCCGTGGCCCTGGCCGGCAGCGGCGGCGATCAGCTGTTCAGCTTCTTGACCCAATCCACGTAGCGGTCAATCCAGCCTTGCAGGAATTTGCGCGTGCCTTCGTTGGTGATGTTGAACTGGTCATCCACCAGGCCTTCCGTGTATTGCAGGAAGACTTCGGGCGTGGTCAGCGTATTGGCGCCTTCGGCGGCCAGGATGTTGCGCAGGTGCTGCTGCATCATCGCGGTGCCCGCGGCGCTGGGCGATGCGCCGACGATGCCGACGGCCTTGCCGGGCCATGAATTCTGGCCCCACGGGCGCGAGCCCCAGTCGATGGCGTTCTTGATGGCGGCGGGCAGCGAACGGTTGTGCTCGGGCGAGACGAACAAGATGCCTTGCGCGTCGGCGATCTGCTGCTTGAGCTTGGCGGCCGGCGCGGGCAGGTTGTTCTCGTTGTCCTGGTTGTAGAGCGGGATGTCGCCCAGGCTCACGTACTCGAACTTGAAATCGGCAGGAACCAGCTTTTCAAGCGCACGCGCCAGTCGCAGATTGATGGAGGCGGCGCGCAGGCTTCCGACGAAAACAGCAATCTTGTAGGTGCTCATGGGGCGGGTGCTCCAACGGAAAATGGAATGCCCAGTGTAGACCTGGACAGCGGCCTGCTCAATGCCGATTCCGAATATCGTTATCGCATGCCGGCCGGTCAAGTGTGGCGGTGTGCAGTGACAGCCCTATGTCATCAGGCTGACGTGTGCGGACACCACGCGCCAACCCGCAGGCGTGCGCATCCAGGTCTGGCTTTGGCGGCCGATGCGGTCGCTGCCGTCGCGCTGGAATTCCAGGTTGGCGGTGGCGAAGTCGGTGCCATAGGTGGTGATGGCCGTGCGCAGCACGCGGCGCGCCAGGCCTTGCGGCGCGCGCGCGGCCCGGAAGGCACGGATCGCGTCGTAGCCGTACAGGTTTTCGCCCGCGCCGTAGCGCAAGGTGTGCGGGCTATCCCAAAAGAGGGTGTCCAGCACGTCCACCTGGTTGTTGACCAGCGCGGTCTCGTAGCGCTCGAACGCCGCTGTCACTTCCGCCACGACCGCTGGCAGGTTGATTTCCATACGTCTTCTCCGCATGCACCGTTCTGGTGCGAGTTCTAGGGTAATCACCAATATGGTGTCTGGTGCGGTGCGTCAATTCTCCGCGCGGGCATGCGCAGCGCCATTCACCCAGGAGGATTGCTGCGCCGCAAGGCTGGCATGCCGCTTGCTAGGGTTAACACTGCATTTGCACGACATAACACGCTGCACCGCTGCCCAGGAGTTCCGCCATGTCCAGTTCCGCCCTTTCCGCCCCGGTCACCATGCTGGTCACCCGGCACATCGCGCCCGAGCGCTACAGCGATTTTCTGTCCTGGATGCGCCAAGGCGAAATCCTCGCGGCAGGCTTTCCGGGTTTTCTGGGGTCTGGGGTGCTGCAGCCGCCCGAAGGCGGCGACCAGTATCAGATCGTGCTGCGTTTCACCGATGCGGCGAGCCTGAACCGCTGGGAAAAATCCTTGCCGCGCCGGATGTGGCTGGAGCGCGGGGCGACGCTGGTGCGGGCCAGCCACGAGCACCGGGTCAGCGGCACAGACGGTTGGTTTGCGCCCAAGGCCGCCAGCGCGCCGCCGCGCTGGAAGCAGGCCGTCAGCATCTGGCTGGCCTACTTTCCGGTGCTGCTGGTATTTTCGATATTGGTCAGCGAGCACTTGAGCATCCTGCCGATATTCTGGCGCGTGTTGATCACCAGCGTGATCCTGACGCCCATCATGGTGTTTGTCTGCATTCCCGTCATCACGCGCGTGCTGCAGCGCTGGTTGCGCGCGGGATGAAGGCATCCCCGGCTGCCAGGCTCAAGCCGCCTTCGCGCGGCGCGTGGAATACAGGCGGTGCAGTGTGATCTTGCGCACGGCCGTCTGGCTGTCCTGGATATGGGATTGCAGCAGCCGGGCGGCTTCGGGCGCGTCGCGCGCCAGCAGGGCGCGCAGGATGGCGCCATGTTCCTCGTAGGTCGTGCCGACGCGGTCGGGCAAGGTGAAGTCCAGCCGCCGCACGATGCGGATGCGTTCGGTGGCCGCGCGGTGCACGCGCGATATCTCGGGATTGCCGGCCGCGGCCACCAGGTCGATGTGGAAGCGTTCGTCCAGGTCGGCCAGCCACTCGCCGTCGCTGGAGCGTTCGTTCTCGTCCACCAGCCAGATGTCCGCCAGGGCATGCAGCGCACGCGCCGGGTCGGGCGCCTGGCCCGGCGAGCACAGCGCATGCACAGCCGCGATTTCCAGCACGCTGCGCAATTCATAGAAGTGGTCCAGCGTATTGAAGTCCAGCGGCTTGACCAGCCATCCATTGCGTTGCCGCACTTCCAGATAACCTTCGCGTTCCAGCCGGAACAGCGCTTCGCGCACGGGTGTGCGGCTGACTTGCAGACGGTCGGCGATCTCGGTTTCCGTGAAGCGGTCGCCCGGGGCAAGCCGGAAATCCAGGATGTCCCGTTTCAGCGACCCGTAGGCGGTATCGGCCAGCGTGCGCGGCATGTCGATGGCGGTGAAAGCGGTTTCCATAGCATTGCCTTGAAAGGGGGCTGGGAGAGGGGCGGTTCAGGGGGTACGGATCCGGGATACGCCAGCCTGCTCCAGCGCGTAGGCGGCGCCAAGGCAGTCGGCTTCGCGCCAGGGCGCGCCGATCAGTTGCACGCCTAGCGGCAGATGGCCGTCCTGCTCGGTTTCGGGCCAGGTGGGCGCTGTGCAGACCGGCAGGCCGATGCAAGAGATCGGTTGCGTCAGGAGCCCCATGCTGGCGCGCGCCGGCAAGGACTTGCCGGCCAGCGTCAACCAGTCGGTCCCGACTCTGGTGGCGGAAACGGGCGTGGCGGGCGCGATCAGCACGTCATACTGGTCGAACAAGGCCAGCGCTTCGCGATAGACCCGATGGCGCACACGCTGCGCCTGTTGCACCCAGGCGGCGGGCACCAGGCTGCCTGCGACCAGGCGGTCGCGGGAATGCGGTTCGTAATAGTCGTAGTGCGTGACGAGCCTGCGGCGATGCAGCGCACCGCCTTCGGCCGCGGTGATGATGAAGGCGGCGGCACGGGCCTGAGCCGCGCTGGGCAGTTCGACGACCGCGGTGGCGTCCAGCGCGCGGGCGGCGATCTCGACGGCGCGGCGCGCCTGCGGGCCGGTCCATTGCGCGAAGTAGCCGCCCAGGACCGCGACGCGCAGGTTGCGCGTACCGGCGCGCAGGCCAGGCAGCACGGGATCGGGGGCGTATTGCGCGCAGGCCGCGTCATCGGCGTCCGGGCCTTGCAAGGCATCGTAGGCGGCAGCCAGGTCGCTGGCGCTGGCGGCGAAGGGCCCCAGATGGTCCAGGCTGCCTACAAAGGGGAAGGACCCCGTGCGCGGAAGGCGGCCCAAGGTGGGCTTCAGGCCGAAGACGCCGCATAGCGACGCCGGCACGCGGATGGAGCCGTTGGTGTCCGATCCCAACGTCAGCGGCACCAGGCCGCCCGCCACGGCGGCGGCGCTGCCGCCGGACGAGCCGCCCGCAATGCGGGTGGTGTCGTGCGGGTTGCGGCATGCGCCGTAATGGGAGTTCTCGGTGGTGAAACCGTAGGCGTGCTCATCCATGTTCAGCGCGCCGACCAGCACCGCCCCGGCATCGCGCATGCGCGTGACCAGCCGCGCATCCTGGCGGGCCGGCGCGTTGGAGGCATTGACCCGTCCGCCGGCCAGCGTGACTTCGTCGGCGATGTCGAACAGGTTCTTCACCGCGTAGGGCACGCCTGCCAACGGCGGCAACGGCTCGCCGCGGGCGCGACGCGCATCGACGGCGGCGGCTTCCTGCCGGGCGCGGGCTTCCGTGACCGCGGTAAAGCAGTTGTAGCGAGGATCGTGTTCGCGGATGCGCGCCAGCGTGGCGTCCAGTACGGCCACGGCGCTGCGCTCGCCGCTGGCGACCTGGCGGGCGATGTCTGCGGCGGGGCCGGTCACGGGCGGAACACCGAAGCCGATTCCAGCTCCACCGGCAGCGCTTCGTCGACGAAGCTGGCCGCGATGTCGTGAATGCGCGAGAACTGCTGCACGACCTCGGCCGTGGTGGATTCGCGCAAGGCATACCCCGACAGCGCCAAGGCGCTGCGCACATATTGATCGATGGTTTCCTGGGTCATGGCGGACTCTCCCGGAGGACTGGATGGTGAGGGGCTGGCTTACTTGCGCACTTCGCGCTGGAAGATTTCCAGGCTGAGCTTCTTCATCTGGATGAAGCTGGGTTCGGACAGCGTTTCCACGGTGCGGGGGCGGGCGTCGGCATAGTCCAGGATTTCGGCCACGCGCGTGGGCCGCTTGGTCAGGAGCAGGATCTGGTCGGCCAGGTACACGGCTTCTTCCAGGTCGTGCGAGACCAGCAGCATGGTGGTGCCCGTCTGCAGGAAGACTTCCTGCAGTTTTTCGCGAATGAACAGCGTCATCTCGAAATCCAGCGCCGAGAACGGCTCATCCAGAAACAGCACCTCGGGTCCGGGCGCCAGGGCGCGCATGATGGACGCCGTCTGCTGCTGGCCGCCCGACAATTCATAGGGATAGCGCTTCAAGTCGAACTTCACGTCGAAGGAGGCCACCAGTTCTTCCACGCGCGCATCCACTTCGGCTTTGCTGCGGCCTTCCAGGCGCAGCGGATAGGCGATGTTGTCGATCGTGCGCAGCCACGGGAACATGGCCTCGCGGTAGTTCTGGAAGACGTAGCCGATCTTGGTCTGCGCCAGCGACTTGCCGTCGAACAGGATCTCGCCGGCGTCGATGGGGATCAGCCCCGCGATCATGTTGATCAGCGTGGACTTGCCGCAGCCGTTGGGGCCGAAGACCGAGACGATCTTGCCTTTGGGGATGTCCAGGTTGAAGTCTTCGTACAGCGGCCAGCCCGCGAAGTACTTGGTCAGTCCGCGGATCGTGATGTGGGTGCCCAGCGGGCCGGGCGCGAAGGGCGCTGCGGCAGGCGCGGGGGCGATGATGGGGTTGATGACGGTGGACATTTATCGGCCGCTCCAGTGGACCACGCGCTTTTCCAGCATGAGAAAAAGAATGTTCAGCACATAGCCCAGGGCGCCGGCCGCCAGGATCGATGCGTACATCTCGCGCACGTTCAGCACCTGCTGCGCATTGATGATGCGGTTGCCCAGCCCGCTGTCCGAGCCGATGAACATTTCGGCCACGATCACGATCACCAGCGCCATCGATACGCCGCTGCGCAGGCCGACGAACGTGGGCTGCAGGCTTTCCCAGATCAGCACGTCCTTGAAGATCTGCCACCGCGATGCGCCCATCACGCGCGCGGCCATCACGCGCTGCTTGCGCGCATTGATGACGCCGTAGGCGCTGTTGAACAGGATGACCAACACCGCCGCGAACGCGGCGATGGCGATCTTGTTCATGTCGGTCACGCCGAAGATCATCAGGAACAGCGGGATCAGCGCGGAAGACGGGGTGGACCGGAAGAAGTCCACCAGGAATTCGACGCTGCGATACGCCTTTTCATTGCTGCCCAGCAGCACGCCCAGCGGCACGCCGATGACGCCGGCGATGATGAAGGCCTGCAGCGTGCGGTTCAGGGACGACAGGAAGTCCCATAGCAGCGGGCCTCCCGCCAGGCCCTTGACCAAGGCCACGATCGTGGCGCTGGGCGTGGGCAGGAGTACGGGGCTTACCAGTTGCAGGCGCACCACCAGGTCCCACACCACGAACAGCGCCAAGGGGCCTATCAGCGGCAGGAGGCGCGTTGCGTTGAACCTGGCGGGCGGCTTCTTCGCCGTGGGGGCGCCGCTTGCGGTGGTTGCGGTCATGGATCAGCCCTTGTAGAGCATGGTCGATACGTCGACCTTCTGCGCGAAGATGCCCTTGTCGGTGAACAGGTCGAAGAATTTCTGGAAGTACTGGATGTCGCTGGGCGTGAACTCGTTGTAGAGCGTGTAGGCGGCCAGCGGCACGGCTTCGGTCATCGGGCCTTCGATGGCGGTGTAGCCCTTCATGAAGGGGCGCGCCTCTTCGGGCTTGGTGCGGATCAGTTCGATGCCGCGCGCGTAAGCGGCGATGAATTTCTTGCTTTCTTCAGGATGCTTTTTCAGGAAGGCGGTGGTCAGCGAGGCCGATCCCCCGAACCACGGGGCCATCGCATCGCCCAGCACGTACTTGGCGATGACGCCGGTTTCCAGCACGCGGGTGGTGCCGTTCAGGCGGCCCACGGTGCCCGTGGGCTCCAGCGTGTAGCAAGCGTCCAACTGGCCGGCGGCAACCGCGGCGACGTGCTGGCTGATCGCCAACTCGACCACGGTTGCCCCGGTTGCGCCGGCGCGCTCCAGTACTGCTTTGGCCAGCGTGGCGTTCTGGATGCCGGGTCCAGATCCGACCTTTTTCCCCTTGAGGTCTGCGATGGATTTGATGGGACTGTCTTTCGCGACGATGAACTCGTCCAGCACGTTCTTGGCGTTGCTGGGATTGGAAGCGAAAATCTTGAACAGGCCGGGCGAGGCGATTTCGCCGATGGCCAGATTCGCCGAGCCGGTGCCATTGGCGCTGCCGTCCGCGCGCCCGGCCAGCATGGCTTCCATGACCTGCTGGGCGCCGGCGAACTTCAGCGGTTCGACGTTCAGGCCGGCTTCCTTGAAGTAGCCTTTTTCCATGGCGGCGTAGAAGGGCAGGCCAGCGGCCACGGGCCAGAAGCCGATGCGGATCACCGGCCCTGACTGCGCGCGCACCAGGGCGGGCGCAGCCAGCGTCGCGGCGCCCAACGCGGCCCCCTGGATCAGGCGGCGGCGGGTGGCGTTGAAGGCGTAGGGCGCATTGCGGTTGATCATGGGGGCTCCTGGTGTGCTCTCGGTGTTTCCGGTGACGGCGCTTGCCTTGTAGACAAGCTTGCATACCAGTCACCAAGCAAGACCCGTGCCAACTTTTTCCGACGAGCCCACGCCCTATGGCGGACGCATTCCCGCGCGTCGGGCTGGTGCCTGCCATGAACCACTTTGGTGCATGGCGCACCAATGAAGGGGACGCAACAGGTCGCGGACCCCAGTGCAGGCCCGCATCGGGGCGGTTAGGCGGTAGCATGTACGCGGACCGGGGCTTGCCGCCCCGGGCGTTTGAAGCAGACGGGAAAAAGGGCGCCGCCACGCGGCGCCGGTTCAAGATGAATACGCGTTTTGTCGAAGCATTTCTGTGGTCGGCGCGGCTGGGCAGTTTCCGGGCCGCCAGCGACCGTCTCCATATCACTCAGGCGGCGGTGGCCAATCGCATCGCCTCGCTGGAAGAAGACATCGGCGCGCGCTTGTTCGAGCGCGACGCCAAGGAACTGCGCCTGACCGCCGTCGGCACCCGGCTGTTGGACTACGGCGAACGCCTGCTGGAAATCCGCCAGCAGATCCTGTCGCTGGGCAAGCGGGGCGACGAGGTCTTCGGCCTGGTGCGCATCGGCGCGATCGAAACGGTGGTGCACACGTGGCTGATCGGCTTTTTGACGAACCTGAAGTCCACCTACCCGGGCATCGAAGTGCAGTTGACGTCCGAGACCACGCGAGCGCTGCACCGGGGCCTGCGCGAAGGCGCGCTGGACATCGCGCTGCAGACGGACCTGCTGAACGACCCCGGCATCATCAGCACGGCCTGCCTGCCCATGGAAATGGGCTGGGTGGGACGCGCGGGCGACGAGGAATCGCTGTCCGTGCAGCAACTGCTGAGCGAACCGGTATTGACCATGAGCCCCGGCTCGCAGCCGCACGAAGCGCTCAAGGCCTTGTACCGCGAGGCCGGCATGCCGCAGGGCAAGGTGCATTGCGTCAGTTCCATTTCGGCCTTGGCGCGTCTGGTGAAAAGCGGCTTTGGCCGCGCGCTGGTTCCGCTGCCGCCCATCTACGAGTATGTGGCGCGCGGCGAAGTGCAGGTGATCCGCAGCGATATGCCCGTGCCGCCGCAACTGCTGGTGGTGAGCTATGTGGAAAGCGCCGGGTCGGACGCCATCCGGCTGGTCGCGGAACTGGCCAGCCGGGCGTCCGACCAGTTCACGACCTCGGTCGCGGAACCGCGTTTCGGATCCGCGCAATAGTGTTATCCCTAGGGTAGCGCTCAGTAATTCTGTTGCTGGAAGGAAGAATTACTCGTTTGTCCCTGGCCGGCCTGGCGGATGAAGATGTGGCCTTCTGAAATTGAAGGAACGCTGGTCTTCCGCTATGAGCCACTCCGCCGCATCCGATTCGACTCCCAATGGCCTGCTCTTCGTCGCCTCCGACGTCGGGGCCGCCGATGAACCTGATTTCAACCGCTGGTACGACCGCGAACATGTCGAAGAGCGCGTGCGCATCCCCGGCTTCCTGTCGGGCGCGCGTTACGTGTCGCGCAGCGGCGGCCGCAAGTACCTGGGCCTTTACCGCACCGAATCGCTGGCCGCCTTCACCACCGCCGACTACCGCGCTGCCTTTGAACGCCAGACGCCGTGGTCGATCGCCAACCTGGACCGCATGCGCGACCCGATGCGCCGCGTCTGCGCCGTCGAGGCCGTGACGGGCTTCGGCAGCGGCAGCCAGTTGGTCGTGCTGCCCTTGCCTGGGGTCGACGACGCGGCGGCGTTGATCGCCGAAGCCCGGCAAGTCGGCCAGGCCCTGTCCCAGGCAGACGGCTTCGTTCAGTCCTATTTGCTGGTGCCCGACACCACGCTCAGCACACCGTTGCCGCGCGAATCCAAAGACAACCGCCAGCTCGCGCCCCTGTTCGTTGTCGAGGCCAGCACCGAGCCCGCCGCGCATGCCCTGCGCGAACAGGCGGCCAGCGCTTTCAAGACGGATCCGGCGGATGGCTGGCTGCTTGAACTGGGCTGGAAGCTGAACGCGTCGGACCTGCGCTGAACACGGCCACGCCCGACTCTCTACCGATACACAACAAGGGGAAATCCATGGCAGAACATGCCTTGCACGCCGCGAAGGCGGCCCACACTGCGGCGACGCCCAACAAGATGCGCCGGCTGGCCATGGCCAGCTCGGTCGGCACCACGCTGGAGTGGTACGACTTCACCATCTACAACCTGATGGCCGCGCTGGTCTTCAATTCCATCTTCTTCCCGTCCTTCGATCCCTTGACGGGCACGATCCTGGCGTTCTCCACCTATGCGGTGGGCTATGTGTCGCGGCCCTTGGGCGGCTTCGTATTCGGGCACCTGGGAGATCGTCTGGGGCGCAAGTTCGTGCTGGTCGCAACGCTGGTCATCATGGGCATCTCGACCGGGCTGATGGGCCTGTTGCCCACGTATGCCTCGTGGGGCGTGTGGGCGCCGGTGGCGCTGGTGGCACTGCGCTTCGTGCAGGGCGTGGCTCTGGGCGGGGAATGGGCGGGCGCGGTATTGCTGTCGATGGAACACGGCAAACCGGACCAGCGCGGCCGGAACGCGTCATTCACGCAGGTCGGCCCGTCGTGCGGCACGCTGATCGGCACCGGCTTCATCGCCCTGGTGACGGCTTTTGTCAGCGCCGAGGACTTCCAGGCCTGGGGCTGGCGCATTCCGTTCGTGTCCAGCGTGGCGCTGGTGATGTTCGGCCTGTGGCTGCGCCGCGGCGTCGAGGAAACGCCGGTGTTCCTCGAAATGGAAGAAAAGCGCGAGACCGCCAGCACGCCCATCAAAGAGGTGCTGGGCCAGTATTGGCGTCAATTGCTGATCGCGGGCGGTTCGCGCATCGGTTCGGACGTGCTGTATGCGCTGGTTGTCGTGTTCACGCTGACGTACGTGACGACCGTGCTGCACCTGTCCCGACCCATGGCGCTGACTGCCACCATGCTGGGCGCTGCGTTGAATGCGATTGCCGTGCCGCTGTGCGGCGCGCTGTCCGACAAGATCGGCCGCAAGCCGGTGTATCTGGCGGGTGCGGTGCTGGGCATGATCTGGGCCTTCGTGTTCTTCGTGTTGATGGATACGGCGCATCCCATCGCCATCTGCGCGGCGGTGGTGGTGGGCCTGCTGATCCATGCGTTGATGTATGGCCCGCAAGCGGCGTTCATCACCGAGCAATTTCCGGGGCGCGTGCGCTATGCCGGTTCGTCCTTGGCCTACACGCTGGCCGGCATCGTGGGCGGCGGCTTTGCGCCGCTGATCATTGCCAGCCTGTACAAGTCCTGGAGTTCGACACTGGCGATTTCGATCTACGTGGCCGCCGCGCTGGTCGTGACCGCGATCGCGCTGCTGGCGGCAAAGGAAACGGCCAAGGCGCCTTTGCAGCGTTAAAGGCGGCCGGGCCCTGAAGGTTGGCTGGAACTTCGGCCCGGACTCGTCGTCCGGGCCTTTTTTTTCGGCGTATCCGTGCGTCAGCCGACCAGCCTGTTGGCCAGGGGTTCCGCATGCGTCCATCGGCCCAGGTTCGCAAGGAACAGGCCGCGCACACGCGCGGCGTTGCCGTCCGAGAAGCCGGCGCTATGCGGCGTGACGATGGTGTTCGCCAGCGTCCATAGCGGGGATTCCGGCGGCAGCGGCTCTTGCTGGAACACGTCCAGGAACGCGCCGCCCAGGCGGCCGGCGGCCAAGGCGTCGATCAGCGCGGCTTCGTCGAGGACATGGCCGCGGGCCACGTTGACGATCGACGCGTGCGCGGGCAGGGCGGCCAGCGCCTGGCGGTCCACCAGTTCCCGCGTGGCCGGTGTCAGCGGGCAGGCCAGCACCAGCCAGTCCGCGCCGGGCAGCAGCCCCGCCAGGGCCTGGTAGGTAACGGTATGCCGCGCCTGGCGCACGGGCGTGTCGGAGCGACGCGCGACCGACAGCGTCAGGCCCAGGGCAAGCAGCAACTCGCCGATGCGCTGTCCGATACCGCCCCAGCCGACCACCACTGCATGCTGGCCGGCCAGGTCGCGCGGCGTGCGCGTGCCCAGCAGCGGACGCCACGCGCGTTCGCGCTGGTCCGCGGCCAGCACTGGCAGGCGCCGTGCCAGCGCCAGCACGCCGCCGACGGCGGTTTGCGCCACTACCGCGTCACTCGCGCCTTGCGAGGTAGTGATGGCGACGCCGCGCGCATGCAGGCTTTGATAGATCTCGCGGTCGGCGCCGGCCGAATGCACGTGCACCCACTGCAGCGCGGGCGCATGACGCATGGCCTCGTAATACCGTGCAGTCTCGGGCGTGATCTGGAACTTGGTCGACGCGCCCGTGATGTCGCGGGACACGAAGGCCACCTGCGCCTCGCAGGGCTGCCCGTCTTCTGGGTGGCACAGGATGAAGCGCGTGCCCGCCGCGGGCAACGCCTCGCGCAAGGCGGGCGCTTCGGCGGGCGAGCACAGGATGCGGATCTCTTGGTGTGGCGTCATGGGCGATCAGTTGGCGCTGGGTTCGAACTTGCGGACCAGCGCGGCCCACTTGTCGTGTTCCTGTCGGATGAAGGCCGCGAATTGGCCCGGTGTGCCGCCCACCGGTTCGGCCCCTTCATTCAGCATCTGCGCCTGTAGCGTGGGCAGGGCGGCGTTGACTTCGCGGTTGATGGTGTCCACCACCGCGGGCGGCGTGCCCTTGGGCGCGAAGAACCCGAACCAGGAGCCGGCATCAAAGCCCGGGTAGCCGGATTCGGCGATGGTGGGCAGCTCGGGCAGGGTGGTCGAGCGCTGAAGGGTGCTGACCGCCAGCGGCCGCAGCTTGCCGGCGCGGATCTGACCGATCACGGAGGGGATGGTGGCGAACATGAAGTCGATGCGTCCCGCCAGCAAGTCGTTGACCGCGTCGGCGCCCTTGTAGGGCACATGTGTGGCGTCGACATCCAACTGGTCCATCAGCATGTAGCTCGACAGATGCGAGGACGTGCCCACGCCCGTGGAGCTGTAGTTCAACTGGGGCGCCGTCTTCACGTACTGCAGGAAGCTCTTGATGTCCTTGGCGGGGGACGACGGGGGCACGACCAGCACGTTGGGCACGGTGGCGATCTGCACCATCGGGACCAGGTCCGTCAGGGGATCGAACGGCAGCTTCGCCAGCGACGCGTTCACCGCGATGGGGCCGACGGAATTGACGATCAGGGTATGCCCGTCCGGCGCGGCGCGCACGACGAACTCGGTGCCGATGTTGCCTCCTGCGCCGGGCTTGTTCTCGACCACGAAGGGCTGCCCCAGCTTCTTGGACAGCGAATTGGACATGCTGCGCGTCAGCGTGTCGGTCGTGCCGCCGGCGGTGAACGCCACGATGACTTTGACGGGCTTGTCGGGGTAGTCCGCGGCCATCGCTGGCAGCGACGTACAGGCGCACGCCGCCGCCGCGGCGGCGAGCAGGGCTCGGGCAGTGTTCATATCGTCTCCGTTCGTGGTTGTTGTCTTGGTATGTGCGGCGCCGTGCCGCCACGTCGGCCGGCGCCATGGAAAACGGCGGAATCAGTCTCGGAAGCCCGGGTCGATGCGATCCAGCTTGCGCAACAGGGCCGGCCATTCCAGGACGCCGTAGGGGCGCCGCGTGCCGGGCTGATAGTTGTTCCAGGTTTCTTCCAGCACGGCCGGACTGACTGCCCGCAGGGGGGCGCCGGTGGCCATCGCCGCCAATTGCGCGCGGCACGCCAGTTCCAGCCGGTGCATCCAGTTGAAGGCTTCGCCCACCGTCCTGCCGACGGTCAGCGCGCCGTGATTGCGCAGGATCAGCGCCTCGCCCTGGCCCAGGTCTTGCAGCAGCGAGGCTTGTTCCTTCAGATCCAGCACGACGCCCTGGTAGTCGTGATAGCCGATCTTCAGGAAGCGCATGGCCGTCTGCGTCAGCGGCAGCAGGCCGCAGTCCAGGGAGGCCACCGCCATGGATGCCCAGCTGTGCGTGTGGATCACGCAATCCACTTCATGGCGCGCGGCGTGCACGGCGCTGTGGATTACATACCCCGCCTTGTTGATGCCGTAGTCCAGCTCGCCGAAATCGGGCTTGGCCAGGATGGTGCCGTCCAGGTCCACCTTGATCAAACTGGACGCGGTGATCTCTTCGTACATCATGCCGTACGGGTTGATGAGGAAGGCGTTGTCTTCGCCCGGCACGCGCGCCGAGATGTGATTGGCCATCATGTCGGCCATGCCATAGCGCTCGACCAGCCGATAACAGGCGGCCAGGTCCACGCGGGCCTGCCATTCCTGTTCGGAACAATGCGGTCGCATGGAAGGAATGGGAAGCAAGCCCGGGCGTCGGGTGTCAGTCGTCATCAGCGTTCGAGAAGGTCCATGGCCGCAGCACCATGCCGCAGCGTCTACGAATGCAATTTATCCGCGGGACCTTCTCCGGCCTAGCCATGCGGCCGGCATGGGGGCATCACGAATCGAGAAGGGTCGCGCCGGGCCAGCCGCCATGGCGCACCTGCGCCCGCATCACGTCCACGAGTACCAAGCGCGCCGCCAGCGCGGCCGGCGACAGCTCGTCCTCGTTGATGCAATGCACGGCGTTGCGCCGGAACAGGAACGGGTCGTCGATCGGGTGCATGTTCAGCAGCCCGGCCTCGGCCCGCGCGACGGCGGCGCCCGGCTGGATGGTGGCGATGGCGTTGGCCTGTACCAGGTCCATCAAGGTGGTCAGCCCGTCCACCTCGACTTCGACCCAAGGTTCGATGCCTGCGCGCTCGAATGCGGCCTCCACCCAGGCGCGCAGGCCATGCGCCTTGCTGGTGACCGCCAGCGGTAAGGCCGCCAGTTCGGCGATGGTGACGGGTTCACCGTCGGGCAAGGCGAACATGCCCCGCCGCGCCAGCAGGAACAGCCTTTCGTCCAGGACGGGGATCGTGCTGCGCGCCTGTCCGCTGTCGTTCTGGAACAGCACGGCCAGGTCCAGCCGGCGGTTGTTGAGTTGTTCGCCCAGGTTGCCCGACAGGCCTTCGACCAGGTGCAGCCGCACGTTGGGATAGCGCTCGGCCATCGCGGCGTAGAACGGCTTGGCCAGCACGGAGGCGGTCGTGGGGGCGAACCCCACGCTGACCATGCCCGACAGGCGGGCTTCGCGCGCGGCGGCGATGGCGTTTTCGGCGTGGCGCAGCGTCAGCCGCGCCTGCCGCAGGAACGCCGTGCCGGCGGCCGTGGGGACGACGCCGGTGTGCGTGCGCATCAGCAGCCGCGTAGCCAGTTCGCTTTCCAGGCGGCTGATCTGCTGGCTCAGCGCCGAGGCGACCACGCCCAGATCTCGCGCGGCGCGGCCGATGCTGCCGAGCTCGGCCACGCGGACGAAATAGCGGAGTTGACGGAGTTCCATGGCGACAAAATGAGGGACGGGGAATGCCGGATAGTAGCGGCCGCCAACCGCTTTCAGCGTGGTTTCGTCCTTGTTTGGCGTTCAAAAAAACGTCAGGTATCTGACTTTGCGCTGAATATCAAACGAAAATTGTTTACACTCGCATCCACAAAATTGAAGTCGGAACGGCCCGCCGCGGGGGCGGAGACCGTTCGAGTTACGGGAGAAAGTCGATGCGCAAGTTGTTTTTGGGTGCGGTGCTGGCCGCCGCGGTATTCGGGGGAACGGCCCACGCCGCGGTCGAGCCCAAGGCCGTGGTTGCCACCTATTCGGATCTGGCGTTGGCAGGCTATGAAGACTCGCTGACTGCCGCCAAGACGTTGCGCACCGCCATCAATGCCCTGGTCGCCAAACCTAGCCCTGAAACGCTGAAGGCCGCGCGCGAAGCCTGGCTGGCGGCCCGGGTGCCGTATCAGCAGACCGAGGCCTACCGCTTCGGCAACCCCATCGTCGACGACTGGGAAGGCCGCGTGAACGCCTGGCCGCTGGACGAAGGCCTCATCGATTACGTGGACGCCTCGTACGGCACCGAAAACGACGAGAACGCCTATTACGCCGTCAACGTCATCGCCAATTCCAAGATCTCGGTGGGCGGCAAGACGGTCGACGTCAGCAAGATCACGCCGCAGCTGCTGTCCGAAGTGCTGCACGAGGCCGACGGCAACGAGGCCAACGTGGCCACGGGCTATCACGCCATCGAATTCCTGCTCTGGGGCCAGGACCTGAACGGCACGGGCCCCGCGCCGGCCGACCGCAAGGGCACGCCGCAAGAACGCCATTCGGGCAACCGTCCGCACACGGACTTCGACACCAAGCAATGCACCGGCGGCAACTGCGAACGCCGCATCGAATTCCTGAAGGCCGTGACCGACCTGCTGGTGACGGACCTGGAAGAAATGGTGGGCAACTGGAAGCAGGACGGCGCCGCGCGCAAGGCCGTCGAAGAAGATCCCAAGGCGGGCCTGATCGCCATGCTGACCGGTCTGGGCAGCCTGTCGTACGGCGAATTGGCCGGTGAACGCATGAAGCTCGGCCTGATGCTGCACGATCCCGAAGAAGAGCACGATTGCTTCTCGGACAACACGCACAACGCGCACTACTACGACCAACTGGGCATCCGCAACGTCTACCTGGGCGCCTACACCCGCATCGACGGCAAGGAAGTCAAGGGCGCCAGCCTGTCTGAACTGGTCAAGGCCAAGGATCCGAAGCTGGACGCCGAAGTGCGCGCCAAGCTGGACGCCACGGTGGCGGCCATGCAGGCGATGAAGACGCGCGCCGAAACGATCGAAACCTATGACCAGATGATTGCCGACGGCAACAAGGAAGGCAACGCGATGGTGCAGGCCGCCATCGACCGCCTGGTGGACCAGACCCGCAGCCTGGAACGCGTGATCGCGTTGCTGGATCTGGGCAAGGTCGCCATCGAAGGTTCCGACAGCCTGGATAAACCCGACGCCGTATTCAAGTGAAACTCGTATTAGCCGCCGTACTGGCGGCGTCGGCTCACGCCGGCGCCGCCGCCGCATTTGAAGTGCCCGCCGGGCGTGATGACCTGACGCCCGAAGACCAGAAACGCGTGACCGCCATTACCGCGCCCACGCGCGATTTCTCGAAGGTGGAAACCTTCGAGACCATGCAGGCCGGGGCGGGCACGACCAACAAGCTCATCAACGCCGATATTTTTTCGCAGCCGTCGGCCAACATGAGCTTCGAGGGCAGGCAGGAATTCCAGGTCGGCAACGGCCTGTTCCGCAAGGACTGGGTGTCGGCGCCTGCTTCCACGCAGGCGTCCGACGGTCTGGGGCCGCTATTCAACGCGCGGTCGTGCCAGGCCTGTCATACCAAGGACGGACGCGGCACGGTGCCGGGCTTCGATCCTTTGGAGCGCACGGACGCGGTGGCGCTGCTGCTGCGCCTGGCCGTGCCAAGCGGCCCCGACCGCGGCCACCCCAAGCTTGCCGCGGGCGAACTTGCGGCGTTGCCCGAACCCGTTTATGGGGTGCAATTGCAGAACTTCGCGGTGGCGGGCCTGCCCGCCGAAGGCCGTATGGAGATCGAGTACGAGCCCATCGCGGTCGCGCTCAACGGGGGGGAGACCGCCACGTTGATGAAGCCCACCTACCGCATCGAGAACCTGGGCTACGGCCCGATGCGCGCCGACACGCAGATCTCGCCGCGCCTGGCACCGCCCATGATCGGGCTGGGGTTGCTGGAATCCATCCACGAGGCCGACATCCTGGCCAACGTGGGCGCGGACAAGCGCGACGGCATCGTCGGCAAGGCCAATTGGGTCACGGATGCGCGCACGGGCGCACGCGTGCTGGGCCGCTTCAACCTGAAGGCCGGCCAACCGACGGTCGAACAGCAAAGCGCCGCCGCGTTCTCCAACGACATGGGCCTGTCCACGCCGATGTTCCCCAAGCATTCGGGCGATTGCACGCCTGCGCAGAAGCAGTGCCTGGACATGCCCCACGGCGCGCAGCCGCGCTTCGGCCCCGAGGAAGTCCCGGCCAAGCTGATGGACTTCGTCACGGTCTATTCCACCAATCTGGCCGTGCCGGCGCGACGCGACGCGGACGACGCGCGCGTGCTGGCGGGCAAGAAGCTCTTCTACGAAGCCAATTGCGTGGCCTGCCACGTGCCCAAGTACGTGACAAGCCGCAATGCCAAGCAGCCGGAGCACCGCTTCCAGCTGATCTGGCCCTACACCGACATGCTGGTGCATGACATGGGCGACGGCCTGGCCGACGGCGTGTCCGACGGCGAAGCCAACGGCCGCGAATGGCGCACGCCGCCGCTGTGGGGTATCGGCCTGACCAAGACCGTGAACCCCAATGCCACCTGGCTGCATGACGGGCGCGCCCGCACGCTGCTGGAAGCCGTGCTGTGGCATGACGGCGCGGGCAAACCCGCGCGTGACCGCGTCGTGGCGATGACGCCCGAAGAACGCGCCGACCTGATCCGTTTCCTGGAGTCGCTGTGATGGCCCGATCCTTCCAGCCTGTGTTCAAGCATGCCTTGGCGGCCATGTTGCTGGCGGCCGCGCCCGTGGCCGCGCAAACCCAATTGCCCGCCGACTTGGGCGAACGCCTGGCGCGCGATTACGCCCGCCCGGCGGTGGGCAAGATGGTGGATGCCGCCGACGCGCTCAATGGCGCGCTGGGCGGCTGGTGCGCCAAACCGGATGCGGCCGGCGCCACGCGCGTCGGCGACGCGTTCGCGAACCTCGCCCTGGCCTGGTCGGGCGTGGAGATCCTGCGCTTCGGCCCGCTGGTGCAGGCCAACCGTTTCGAGCGTCTGGCCTTTTGGCCGGACACGCGCGGCGTGATGCCCAAGCAGGTGCAGCAGCTGATCGCGGCTGGCGACCCTGCGGTGTTGGCGCCGGGCGCGTTGGCGGGGCGTAGCGTCGCGGTGCAGGGGTTGCCCGCGCTGGAGTACCTGCTGTACGGCGAGCCTGCGCTGCTCAAGCAGACCGATGCGCCGACGTTTCCCTACGCGTGCGGCTACGCCCGCGCCGTGGCGGCCAACGTCGCGACGATTTCCGGCGACGTGGCGCAGGCCTGGAGCGCCGAGGGTGAATTCGGCCGCCAGTTCGCCAAGCCGCAAGCCGGCAACGACCTGTACCGCGATCCGCAGGAAGTGGCGGCCGAGGCCATGAAGGCCTTGTCCACCGGGCTGCAGTTCGCGCGCGACGTGAAGATCCTGCCGGTGCTGGGGGAATCGCCCGAGGCGGCGCGTCCCAAGCGCGCGGCCTTCTGGCGCAGCGAGTTGTCCACGCGTTTGCTGGCGGCCAACCTGGACGGCCTGAAGGCCTTCTATCAAGCCGGCGGCTATCCGCTGCCCCGCGGCGGCGATTGGATGGACGTCTCCGTGCGCGGCGAACTGCAGAATACGGCGCAGACTTTGCAGGCCGTGCCCACGCCGCTTGAAGCGACGCTGAAGCAGGAGGACGGCCGCCGCCAATTGCAGTTGGCGTCGCTGACGATCAAGAACGCCAAGGCCATCGTCGACCAGGACCTGGCGCCGGCGTTGGGCGTCACCATCGGATTCAATGCGCTCGATGGTGATTGACCGCCGCCGCTTCCTGTCGCTGGCCGCGGCGCTGGGGCTATCTCCCGGCGCGGCACGGGCGGTGCTGCCCGCCGATGGCGGCCCGTTGTACTTGAGCGCGCGCAAGCGCGGCGGGCGCGACGAAGCGGTGCTGCTTGACGAGACCGGCCGCGACCGGCTCGTGGTGCCCATGCCGGCGCGCGGCCACAGTTTCGCCATCGATCCCGGCAGTCAGCGCGCGGTCGTCTTCGGCCGGCAACCCGGATTCTTCGCCGTGGCGTTTTCCTTGCGTGGCGGCGATGCGCCGCAGGCGCTGCCGATGCCCGACGAACGCCATTTCTTCGGCCATGGCGCGTTCGTCGGCGGCGGCCGGCTGTTGGCCGCCACCGAGAACGACTTCGAGGGTGGCCGTGGCGTGCTGGGCATCTATGATGCGTCGCCCGGCGGCGCCTGGCGGCGCGTGGGCGAATTCGATACCGGCGGCATCGGCCCGCATGAAGTGGTGTTGATGCCCGACGGCAAGACGCTGTGCGTGGCCAACGGGGGCATCCTGACGCATCCCGACTACGGCAAGCTGGAACTGAACCTGGACACGATGCGCCCGTCGCTGGCGTATATCGACGCCGCCAGCGGCCAGCTGCTTGAAAAAGTGGAACTGGCGCCCGAGCTGCATCGCCTGTCGATCCGGCACCTGGCGCTGGCGGCTGACGGTTGCGTGTGGTTCGGCTGCCAGTACATGGGGCCGGCGGCCGACCGCCCGGCGCTGGTGGGGCGCCATCGCCGCGGCGCGCAGCTGGAGTTGTTCGAAGGCCCGGTCGAGACCTTGCGCAACATGCGCAACTACGTGGGATCGGTCACGGTGGATGCCGCCGGCGCCGTCGTTGCCACCTCCAGCCCCGTCGGCGGGCAGGTGATCTATTGGGACACCGCCAGCGGCCGCTGCCTGGGCACCACGCTGCTGGCCGACGGTTGCGGCGTGGCGCCCGCGCGCGATGCGGGCTTTCTGGTCAGCAGCGGTTTGGGCGCGATGCTGCGCACCGATGCCGCGGGCGGGGAATCGCCGGTGCTGTCTCCGTCGCGCGAGGTGTCCTGGGACAATCATTTCCGCATCGTGCCGGCCTGACGCCTGCATCGCGCCTGCCGGGCGTATGCTTACAAAGCTTGACATACCTGGGCCGCATCGCGGCCCTTGGCTTATCGATCATCTGATACAGTTTTCGGTCGCAATTTTTCGCAGGAGAATCCATGGAAGACGCCTTGAGGGAATTTAACGCCTGGGCTCCCAGGATGGTGGATATGGGCATCAATCTGCTTGTTGCCTTGCTGATCCTCGTCATTGGCTGGTGGGTGTCGTCGCTGTTGGGCAGCTGGGTCCGCCGCGCGGCCACGCGTTCCAGCAAGATCGATCCCACCATCGTGCCGATGTTCTACAGCACGGTCGTCTGGGCGGTGCGCATCTTCACGGTCATCGCGGTCCTGGCGCGCTTTGGCGTGCAGACGGCCAGCCTGATCGCGGTGCTGGGTGCCGCGGGCCTGGCGGTCGGCCTGGCTTTGCAAGGCACGCTGCAGAACATCGCCGCCGGCATCATGCTGCTGATCTTGCGCCCCATCCGCGCGGGCGAGTACGTCGCGCTGAGTTCCGGCGCGGAAGGCACGGTGGCCGAAGTGGGCCTCTTCCTGACGCGGCTCATCCAGGGCGACGGCATCCATCTGACGCTGCCCAACAGCACGGTGTGGAACGCCACCATCACCAACTACAGCCGCAACCAGACCCGCCGCCTGGATATTCCGGTGCCGGTGCGTTATGGCGACGACCTGGACGCGGTGGTGGCCAAACTGCAGAACATCGTCAACGCCCGCCCGGACGCGCTGAAGGATCCGGCGCCGCTCGTCAAGGTGTTCGACTACAAGGAAAACGGCGTCATCGTGAACGTGCGCGTGTGGGCCGAAACCAGCAAGTACTGGGACCTGCGTTGGGGCCTTTACCAGCAGATCCGCAGCAGCCTGGAAGAGGCCGGTTTCCAGCCTCCGATTCCGCTGCGCGAGATCCAGAACCCCAAGACGGCTGCCAAGGCCGACGCGCCCACGGGCGCCGCGACCTGATCCGCGGATCGGCAGGAATGCAAACGGGCGCCATCAGGCGCCCGTTTTTTGTCGCTGGTCAGCAAGCACGCGCAGCGTGCGCGGCGTGGGGGCCCTTTTTGTCGCCGGGCCGCCCCAAGACAAAAACAGCCCCCTCGGGGGGCAGCAAGCACGCGCAGCGTGCGCGGCGTGGGGGCTCTTCCTTTCGCCGGGCCCTCAGGCCTGCATCGCCAGGCGTGCCAGCTCCGCTTTGATCCAGCCGGCGATCTCGCGCTGGCGCTGGGCGGGCATGCGGTCGATGATGGCCGTGACGCTGACGGCCAGCAGGGGCGCGCCTTGCGAATCCAGCAGCGCGCAGCCCACGCCCAACGCGCCGCGCACGGCGTGGTTGCCCACCACCGAATAGCCGCGCGCCCGGGTGTTTTCAATCAGCCGGTACATTTCCTGCGGCGTCATGCCGCCATATTCGTCCAGCCGTCCCGAGTTGCGCTCGACGATGCCGCGGGCGATGTCGTCGGGCAGCGCGGCCAGCAGCGCCATGCCGCCCGAGCCCACGCCCAGCGGCTGGCGCTTGCCGGCGTAAGTGGCCAGGATCTGCACCGGGTAGCTGCCGATCTCGCGATGCAGGCTGATGGAGTCGTCTTCCTCGCGCACCACCAGGAAGACGGCATCGCCCGTTCGGTCGGCCAGGCGGCGCAGCACCGGCAGCAACTGGCGCACCCGCGGATCGCGCGAGCGCGTATCCGGGTCCACCGCCAGTTGGGCGCGGTATTTCTTGGTGCCCGTCACCGGCAGCACCAGGCCCGCGTCGAGCAGGGCGGCCAGCAAGCGGTAAATGGTGGGGCGCTGTATGCCCGTCAGGCGGGCGATATCTGTCACGCTGAGGCCGTCGGGCCCTTGGTCGCGCAAGGCGGCCAGAACGGCTAAACCGCGCCGCAACGTGCGTGGGCCTGCGGCCGCGGCATCACTGTCTTGCATGCAAATCTCTGAGAACTTTAGGTTAGTGCGGGACGGTCAAGGGAAAACCATTGTCCGTAGCGTGGACTCTACCTTGATGCAACCCGCGTGTATAGCTCAGAATGCATCATCCAATAATTCAAATCGTCCACTTGATGGACAGTACCTGCACGGAGACATTATGACTACAGGTCAAAAGCCTGGCCTGCGGCGTCTGGCCGCCACCCTTCTGGCTACCGCCGCAAGCGCATTTGCCATGGGTTCCGCCCACGCTGCCTATCCTGACAAGCCTGTCCGTATCGTGGTCGGTTTTTCCGCCGGCGGCACGACGGACGTGATTGCCCGCATCATGGCCAAGGAACTCACCGAGAGCCTGGGCCAGTCGTTCGTGGTCGAGAACAAGCCGGGCGCCGGCAGCAATATCGCCACCGACCAGGTGCAGCGCGCCACCCCTGACGGCTACACGCTGCTGTTCGTCGCGGTCACCAGCGCCATCAACCAGACGCTGTACAAGAACGTCACGTTCGATCTCACGAAGGACTTCGCGCCGGTGGCACTGGGCGCCAAGGTGCCCAACATCCTGGTCGTGAACCCGCAAGTACCGGTGAAATCGGTGCAAGAGCTGGTCGAATACGCCAAGAAGAACCCCGGCAAGCTGGCGTTCGCCTCGTCGGGCAGCGGCACCTCCATCCACATGGCCGGTGAGCTTTTCAAGATGAAGGCGGGCATCGACGTGCTGCACGTGCCCTACAAGGGCAGCGCCCCGGCCATGACCGACCTGATCGGCGGCCAGGTGCAGTTCATGTTCGACAACATGCCGTCGGCATGGCCGCACGCCCAGTCGGGCAAGCTGCGCGCCCTGGCCGTCACCACCAGCGACCGCTCCAAGAGCGCGCCCGATCTGCCCACGATGAAGGAATCGGGCTTCACCGATTTCGACGTGTCGTCGTGGTTCGGCCTGCTGGCACCGGCCGGCACGCCGCCGGAAGTGATCAACAAGTTGAACGCGGCCATGCAGCAGGCGCTGGACAAGGCGTCGGTGCAAACCAGCTTCGAGAAGCTGGGTGCTGTGGGCGTGAAGACCACGCCGGCCGAATTCGGCCAGTTCATCAAGTCGGAAGTGGATGGCTGGGCCCCTGTGATCAAGGCCTCGGGCGCCACGGTGGACTGATCATCGAAACTCCCTGCGGTCCGCCGCAGGGAGTTTGATGCTGCAGGGACGGGCGATGCCCGTCCCTATTTTTTTGCGCCGCCGTTGCGTTTCGCGGTGGCCAGCATCGCGGTGCAGACGCCGCGCATCATGTCCACTTCGTCGCGGGTCAATGCCGGGCGCGAAAACAGATGGCGCATGCGCGGCATCAGCTTCTTGGGGTGTGCGGGGTCCAGGAACTGGACGCCGATCAGCGCCTCTTCCCAGTGGGCCAGGAATGCCTGCACCGCTTCGCTGGAGGCCGGCTCCGCGCCGCGCGCCGGTTCCTGGGCGGTGGAGGCGGGCAGCAGCGGCGCGCCCTGGTCCACCAGCAACGCGTAACGAAGCTCCCAGGCGGCCAGTTGCAGGGCCTGGGCGACGTTCAGCGAGCTGTACTCGGGGTTGGCGGGGATGTGGCAGATGCGGTGGCACAGGGCGATCTGGGCGTTGGTCAGCCCGGCGCGTTCCGTACCCAGCACGATGGCGGCCACGCCCTCGGCGGTATCCGCCAGATGGGCGCAGGCCAGGTCGGCCGCCTGCCGGATGTCGCACGGCGGGGGGCCGAGGTCGCGGACGCGGGCGGTCAGGGCGAACGCCAGGGTAACCGGGGCCAGGGCGGCTTCCAGCGACGGATAGATGCGGGCGTTTTCCAGCACGTCCAACGCGCCGCTGGCAAGCGCCACGGCCTCGGGCTGGCTTGTTACATCTGGGAATTTAGGCTCGACCAGCACCAGTTCCGAGAAGCCCATTGTCTTGATTGCACGGGCCGCCGAACCGACGTTTCCGGGGTGGCTGGGGTTCACCATAACGAAGCGAACACGTGAAAATGCTTGAGTCATTTAAAATGGCACGTTTGGCTTAGTGCCTTCCTGGTTTTTTGGGTCGATTTCCCCGGTTGGGGCAACGACGGACCCGGGGGGGCGGCAAGTGGCCTACCATCACGCGAACCCACCGCATACGTACGGAATTTTATGCACCCGATGCTCAACATCGCCATCAAGGCGGCCCGGCGTGCCGGCACCATTATCAACCGTGCCAGCATGGATTTGGAACGACTCAGCGTGGCTCGCAAGGGGCCGCGCGATTATGTCACGGAAGTCGATCGCGCCGCCGAGGAGTCCATCGTCGAAACACTGCATGCCGCTTACCCGGACCATGCCGTGCTGGGCGAGGAATTCGGGCTGCAAGGTCCCGACCAGGCAGAATTCCAGTGGATCATCGATCCCCTGGACGGCACGACGAACTTCATCCACGGCCTGCCCAACTACGCCGTGTCGATCGCGCTGACGCAGCGCGGCCAGGTCACGCAAGCGGTCATCTATGACCCTTCGCGCAACGAACTGTTCACGGCCAGCCGTGGCAGCGGCACCTTCCTGAACGATCGCCGCGTGCGCGTCTCGGGCCGCACTCGCTACCACGAGGCGCTGCTGGGCGCCCATTGGCCCAGCGCTGGCGATCCCGAGCAGGGCTCGCAGCGTTTTCGCCAGATGGCCGAAGGTGCGACGGGCGTGCGCCGCCTGGGCGCCACGGTCCTGGACCTGGCTTATGTCGCCTGCGGCCGCCTGGACGGCTTCTGCGGCGTGGGCTTGAAGCCCTGGGACCTGGCTGCTGGCAGCCTGATGGTCCTGGAAGCCGGCGGCCTGATCGCCGACTTCGACGGCGAACAAGGTTGGATGGACAGCGGCAACGTGCTGGCCGCCAGCCCGAAGATCTTCACGCAGATGCTGACGTCGTTGAACCCGCCGTCGGCCGCCTGATCCCGGCACGGATCACGCAGTACGGAAACCGGCCTTCGGGCCGGTTTTTTTTTGAGGCGCGCCACTGCCCATCAGGCATACGGACGAGGCGTGTCACCGGCGTGTCATGGCATTTCCATGTACGATTACCGGTCGTGTAACTTCTGGAGCTCCTGATGGAGTGGCTGCTAGACCCCGCTGCGTGGGTCGGCTTGCTTACCCTGGTCGTCCTTGAGATCGTCCTGGGCATTGATAACCTGATTTTCATCGCCATCCTGGCGGACAAACTGCCCCCTGCGCAACGCGACCGCGCGCGCATCATGGGGTTGAGCCTGGCCCTGATCATGCGGCTTGGCCTTCTGTCCGTCATGTCGTGGCTGGTCACCTTGACCACCCCCCTGTTTTCCGTCGGTCCGCTGTCCCCCTCGGGGCGCGACCTGATCCTGATGGTGGGCGGCCTCTTCCTGCTGTTCAAGGGCACGATGGAATTGCACGAGCGCCTGGAGGGCGGGCAGCATGCCGGCTCGTCCGGGCCGCGCGTGTACGCCAGCTTCTGGGTGATCGTGACGCAGATCGTGGTGCTGGACGCGGTGTTTTCGCTGGACTCCGTGATCACCGCCGTGGGCATGGTGGATCACCTTGCCATCATGATGATCGCCGTCATCATCGCGATCGGCATCATGCTGCTGGCCTCCAAGCCCCTGACGCGCTTCGTCAATGCGCACCCGACCGTGGTGGTCCTGTGCCTGGGCTTTCTCTTGATGATCGGCTTTTCGCTGCTGGCCGAGGCCTTCGGCTTCAAGGTGCCCAAGGGCTACCTGTACGCCGCCATCGGTTTTTCGGTGGCCATCGAAGCGCTTAACCAGGTGGCGCGCCGCAACCTGCTCAAGCTGGACGCGCGCCGCCCGATGCGCGAACGCACCGCCTCGGCCGTGCTGCGCATGCTGGGCAAGCGCCCGCCCGCCAGCGACGAGCCCGACCTGCCCAATGCGGACGGTCCGGCCATGCCGGCCTTCGGCGTCGAAGAGCGCAACATGGTCAGCGGGGTACTGACCCTGGCCGAACGCTCCATCCGCTCGATCATGACGCCGCGCACGGACGTCTCCTGGATCAACATCGACGATGATCCTGAATTGATCCGCCGCCAACTGACCGAGGCGCCCCACAGCTTTTTCCCCGTCTGCCGCGGTTCGCTGGACGAGGTGCTGGGCATCGCTCGCGCCAAGGACCTGGTGGCCGACCTGATCACGGAAGGCCGGGTGCGCCGCAACCGCCTGCGCGACCCCATCATCGTGCACGAGGCCATCGGCATCCTGCGTCTGATGGACACGCTCAAGCGTTCGCGCGGCCAGTTGGTGCTGGTGGCCGACGAGTTCGGCGCCATTGAAGGCCTGGTCACGCCCATCGACGTCTTCGAGGCGATCGCCGGCGAATTCCCCGACGAGGACGAACTGCCCGACATCGTGGCCGATGGCGACAACACCTGGAAGATCGACGGGGCGGCCGACCTGCACCATGTCGAGCAGGTGCTGGAAACGGAAGGCCTGGTCGACGAGGCCCAGGACTTTTCGACCCTGGCGGGCTATCTGCTGTCGCGTTTCGGGCATCTGCCCAAGCCGGGCGATGCCTGCGAATACGAAATCCATCACCAGCATTTCCGTTTTGAAGTCCTGGAAATGGACGGCCGCCGCATCGCCCTGGTGCGCGTCGAGAAGCGGCCCCAGGAAATGCTTTCCGATGAAGCATCGCTTGCCAACGATTAACCGGAACCCCTACCTATCGTGACTGAAAACGCGCTCTATCTGATCAAGGCATTCATCCTCGGCATCCTGGAAGGCCTGACGGAATTCATCCCCGTATCCAGCACGGGCCACCTCATCCTGGTCGGCGACTGGATCAATTTCCAGTCAGGCGACGGCAAAGTGTTCGAGGTAGTGATCCAGCTGGGCTCCATCCTGGCCGTGATGTGGGTGTTCCGCGCGCGGCTGCTGCAGCTGATCCGGGGCGCCCTGACCGGCGTGCCCAGCGAAGTGGCGTTCGCCCGCAACCTGATCATCGCTTTCCTGCCGGCGGCCGTCATCGGCGCGATCTTCATCAAGACGATCAAGTCGGTGTTCTACCACCCGGGCGTGGTGGTGGTGACCCTGGTGGTGGGCGGCCTGATCATGCTGTACGTCGAGCGCAGGACGCACCACACGCCGGGCGATCAGCCGGGCGCGGCGGACGACACGGCCTCCGATGAACGGGCCTCTGCCTACACGCTGGAACAGATCACCTGGAAGCAGGCGCTGGGCGTGGGCGTGGCGCAGTGCTTCGCCATGATCCCGGGCACCTCGCGTTCGGGCGCCACCATCATCGGCGGCATGATCGCCGGCATCCAGCGCAAGACGGCCACCGAGTTCTCGTTCTTCCTGGCCATGCCCACGATGCTGGGCGCGGCCGTCTTCGACATGTACAAGAACTTCGGCGTGCTGACCCAGCACGACCTGTCCGGCATCGCCGTCGGCTTCATCGCTGCCTTCCTGAGCGCGATGGTGGTGGTGCGCGCCGTGCTGCGCTTCGTGGCCAACCACACTTACCGCGTGTTCGCCTGGTACCGCATCGTGTTCGGCGCGGTGGTGGCAGCCTGGATCTTCACCCGCTGAGCCTTCGGGTCACGGCATAAAAAAGGGCCTCGCGATTGCGAGGCCCTTTTTGCGTCGTGGGATCGGTTGCGCGCGGCATCCACCCTACGTTTCCAGGTCGTAGAACTCCAGGCCGTCGCGGTCGATGATGAGCCAACCGCCCCGGGCAGGCGACACGTGGTCGCAATCCCAGTCGGGCAGCACCCAGCGTTCGCGCTTCTTGCCCGCGACCTCCAGCACGTGGCGGGCAGGGCGGTGCGTGTGGCCGTGCACCAGCACGCGCACGCCGGTCTCGCGGAAGATGGCTTCGATGGCGGCGCCGTTGACGTCCATGATCTCCATGGATTTCGTTTGGTTGGCCGCCTGGCTTTCGCCACGGGCCTGCTGCGCCATCGCGAGGCGTTCCGGAATGGTCTTGGCCAGGAACTCGGCCTGCCAGCGCGGATCACGGACCATCTTGCGGAACTGCTGGTACGCGGCGTCGTCCGTACAGAATTCGTCGCCGTGAGTCAGCAGCACCTGGCCGAAATCCGTTTCCAGCAAGGCGGGTTCGGGCAGCAGCTTGGCGCCCACGGCGTTGGCCAGTTCTTCCCCGATCAGGAAGTCGCGGTTGCCGCGGCCCAGCCACACCGGGATGCGCTCGGCGGTTTCCCGTAGCGCCGTCAACACCGTGGCAAGCCACGGGGGGGCGGCGCGGATCACGTCGTCGCCGATCCAGGCATCGAAGATGTCGCCCGGCAGCAGCAGGGCGGCAGCGTCTTCTTGCGCGGCTTGCAAAAAGGCCAGGAAGGCCTCCGAGGTGGCCGGCGTGGCCGGCCCCAGGTGCAAGTCGGAAGCCAGCCAGATCGGGCCGGACAGGGCAATCTTATTCAAGAATTTCGGCCTTCTCGATGATCACGTCTTCGTTCGGCACGTTCTGGTGGAAACCCTTGTTGCCGGTCTTCACGCCCTTGATCTTTTCGACCACGTCCGTGCCTTCGGTGATGGTGCCGAAGACCGCGTAGCCCCAGCCGTTCGGCGTGGGCGACGTGAAGTTCAGGAAATCGTTGTTCGACACGTTGATGAAGAACTGCGCGGTCGCCGAGTGCGGGTCGCTGGTGCGGGCCATCGCCAGGGTGTACTTGTCGTTCTTCAGGCCGTTGTTGGCCTCGTTTTCGATCGGGGCATGGGTCTGCTTTTGCTTCATGCCGGGTTCGAAACCGCCGCCTTGGATCATGAAGCCGTCGATCACGCGATGGAACACGGTGCCGTTGTAGAAGCCTTCCTTGACGTAGGTCAGGAAGTTTTCGACGGTCTTGGGCGCCTTGGCGGCATCCAGGGTGATGACCATGTCGCCTTGGTTCGTGACAAGCTTGACGCGGGGATTGGTGCTCATGGCTTTTGTGCCTTCAGAGGTGGAGGTGGATGAAGTGGCTGCGGGAGCGGCGCCGACTACGGCCGGGGCAAATGCGGCCAGCGCGAACGAGCACGCCGTGACGCGCAGCAGGTGGAAGGGGGAGTAACGGGACATCATTTGCCTTGTTTATCCTTCAGCATGGTTTCGACTTCGCGGGCTTTGTCCTGCATGCCGGGCACGCCGTCGCTGGCGGCCTTCTTGTAGGTCTGCAGGGCCTGCAGCAGTTGCAGGTCGCCCAGATTTGCTCGGGCAGCCGCATAGCCGGGGTCGGCGCGCAATGCCATTTGCAGGGCATCTTGCGCTTTTTCAAGTTCACCGCGGCTGGCATATAGAGCCGCCAGGTTGTTCCAAGGTTCCGGAAGCTCCGGGAAACGCGTGGTCATGTCGGTGTAGATGTCGATGGCCTCGTTCGTGCGGTTCAAGGCGGCCAGGGCGCGCGCGTGCTGGAACATCAGCTGCACGTCAGTGCCACGCTGGTCCTTGATCTCGGCTTCGCGCTTTTCGATCAATGCCAGGGCTTCATCGGTGTCGCCGCGGTTCAGCAGCATTTCGATGCGCCCGGTGACTTGTGAAGGCGAGGGCGCGAGCCGCGTGTCGACACCGGGCTTGGCGGCTTCCAGCAGCTTGGCCAGGCCGTCCCAGCCGCCTTCGGGAGGAATCGGGTCCAGCGTGGTGCGGGTGGCATTGGGGCTGGCACCCCCGCCGCCGGCCATCGACTGGGCAAGGGCGGTTCCAACCGGCGCGCCGGCAACAGCCAGGGCGAGCAGGGCGACACAAAAACGCGGCTTGATAGTCACGTGGGTATCCGTTAAAAGTCGTGGCCGGCTTGCACTTACGCGCGCGACCGGGCCGCTTGCTATACTTGACGACCGCCATTTTAGCCCCGGTTGAGTTTTTGGCTCGACATTGGGCATAAGGCCGGTGTCTGGGACCCAGAGTGCGGGGAAAATGTTGGGTGAATGTCGGGTGAATGTCGGGTGAATGTCGGGTAAATGCCAGGCAAATGTCCGGTGATGCGCCTGGCAAGAGCCGCCCCAGACTCGACGGCCAGGCAAGACCCATCGTCGATGTTCGATGATGATGGTGTTGGCGGCAGGCTGCGAAGGTATTGTCCTTCGCAAGCAACTTTCCGAATCCGCCCCGGAAGCAATTAGACGAATCCTAAGGCGCCATGCTGCAAATCTACAACACGTTATCGCGTACCAAAGAACCGTTCAAACCGGCCCAGGCTGGTCAGGTGCGCATGTACGTGTGTGGCATGACCGTGTATGACTTCTGCCATCTGGGCCATGCCCGCATGCTGGTCTCGTTCGACGTCGTGCAGCGCTGGCTGCGCGCCAGCGGCCTGGCTGTCGATTACGTGCGCAACATCACGGACATCGACGACAAGATCATCCGCCGCGCTGTTGAAACCGGCCGCCGCATCGGCGAAGTCACCGAGTTCTACATCGCCGCCATGCATGCCGACGAGCAAGCGCTGGGCGTCGAGCCGCCGGACCGCGAACCGCGCGCCACCCAGTACGTGGGCGAGATGCTGGACATCATCGGCAAACTGGAGCAGAACGGCCTGGCCTACCAGGCCGACGACGGCGACGTGAACTACGCCGTCCGCGGCTTTTCCGGCTACGGCAAGCTGTCCGGCAAAACGCTGGACGACTTGCGCGCCGGCGAACGCGTGGCGGTGGGTTCGGCCAAGCGCGACCCGCTGGACTTCGTGCTGTGGAAGTCGGCCAAGGCCGAGGAACCCGACGACACCAAGTGGGAGTCGCCCTACGGCCTGGGTCGTCCGGGCTGGCACATCGAGTGCTCGGCCATGAGCAAGTCCCTGCTGGGCCTGCCGCTGGATATCCATGGCGGCGGTCCGGACCTGAAATTCCCGCACCACGAAAACGAGATCGCCCAGACCGAAGGCGCCTTCGGCGGCACGCTGGCCAATATCTGGATGCATTGCGGCCCGCTCATGGTCGATTCGGACAAGATGTCCAAGTCCCTGGGCAATTTCCGCACCATCCGGCAGACCATCGCCCAGGGCGATCCGGCTGCGGACGCGGCCACCTACCAGGTCAATCCGCGTGAAGCCGAAATGGTGCGCTTCTTCATCGTGCGCAACCACTACCGCAGCCCGCAGAACTACACGCCCGACAACCTCATCGACGCGCAGAACGCGCTGGACCGCCTGTACCAGGCGCTGCAGAACGTGGCGGCCGACGACCAGGGCATCGACTGGAGCGAGCCGCAGGCCCAGGCCTTCAAGGCCGCCATGGACGACGACTTCAACAGTTCGGGCGCCATCGCGGCTCTGTTCGAGCTGGCCTCCGAGGCCAACCGCGGCAAGAGCGCGCGTAGCGCCGGCCAGCTGAAGGCGCTGGGCTCGCTGCTGGGCCTCTTGCAACAGGACCCCGCCGCGTACTTCCAGTCGCCCACCCGCTATTCCGCGGCGGCCATCGAGCAAGGCCAGCGCGCCACGCTGGACGCCGACGCCATCCAGTCGTTGATCGACGCGCGCGCGGCCGCCAAGGCGGCGCGCAATTTCGGCGAAGCCGACCGCATCCGCGCCGAATTGCGCGATGCCGGCATTGAACTCGACGACAAGCCGGGTGGCTTGACGCAATGGCGCAGGGCGTGAGCCCAGTGGATACGCCCGATATGTCCACCGCCGATCTCGACATCCCCAAGCCCGAGTATTGGGAGGCCGCCGTCGCCCACCTGATGCGGCGCGACCGCATCCTGAAAAAGGTCATCCCCCAGCATCCCGAGGTCTGGCTGACCTCGCGCGGCACGCCGTTCGTGACGCTGGCGCGGGCGATCATCGGGCAACAGATCTCCACCAAGGCGGCCGACGCCGTCTGGACCAAGTTCATCGATGCCGTGGGCAAGCGTCCCACGCCGGTCGCCGTGCTGCGCGTAGGCGTGGACGGGCTGCGCAAGGCGGGCCTGTCCCAGCGCAAGGCCGAATACGTGCTGGACCTGGCCGTGCATTTCGGCGAACGCCGCGTCCACCCTGAAAAGTGGGCGGCCATGGACGACGAGGCCGTTATTTCTGAATTGGTCGCCATCCGGGGCATCGGGCGCTGGACGGCGGAGATGTTTTTGATTTTCAATCTACAGCGGCCTGACGTCCTGCCGCTGGATGATCCCGGGTTGCTCAAGGCAATCTCGCTACACTATTTCAGTGGCGAGCCTGTCTCGCGCTTCGAGGCTCGCGAAGTCTCGCTGGCGTGGCAGCCCTGGCGTACCGTGGCAACCTGGTACTTATGGCGCAGTCTGGAACCGACACCGGTTCAATACTGATGCACACCAGGCAGCCCATCTACGGAACCACACTACATGCGCAATACATTTCTGGAATTTGAACAGCCGCTGGCCGAACTTGAAAACAAGATCGAGCAGCTGCGCTACGTGCAGGCCGATTCTGCGGTAGACATCTCCGACGAGATCGGACGTCTGCAGCAGAAGAGCCAGACCTTGGCCAAGGAAATCTACGCCAAGCTCACGCCGTGGCAGACGGCCCTTGTCGCCCGCCACCCCCAGCGCCCCTATACGCTGGACTACGTGCGCGAAATGTTCACCGACTTCCATGAACTGCACGGCGACCGCATGTACGCCGACGACCAGTCCATCATCGGCGGCCTCGCGCGCTTCAACGGCACCCCCTGCATGGTGATCGGCCATCAGAAAGGCCGCGACACCAAGGAACGCGCCGCCCGCAATTTCGGCATGCCGCGTCCTGAAGGCTATCGCAAGGCCCTGCGCCTGATGCGCCTGGCTGAAAAATTCGGCATCCCCGTGTTCACCTTCGTGGACACCCCGGGCGCCTATCCGGGCATCGGGGCCGAAGAGCGCGGCCAGTCCGAAGCCATCGGCCACAACCTGTACGCCATGGCTGAACTCAAGGTCCCCGTGATCTGCACGATCATCGGCGAAGGCGGTTCGGGCGGCGCGTTGGCGATCGCGGTGGGCAATGCCGTGCTGATGCTGCAGTACGCGACCTACGCCGTGATTTCGCCCGAAGGCTGCGCCTCCATCCTGTGGCGCAGCGCCGACAAGGCGCCTGAGGCCGCCGAAGCGCTGGCCATCATCGCTCCGCGCCTGAAGGATCTGGGCCTGGTGGACCGCGTGGTCAATGAACCCGTGGGCGGCGCGCACCGCGACCCCCGCGTCATGGCGCGCCTGCTGCGCCGCGCCCTGGGTGACGCCCTGCGGCAGCTGCAGGGCCTGACGCCCGAACAGCTTGTGGAACAGCGCGTCCAGCGCCTGCTGTCCTACGGCGCCTACCAGGAAGTGCGCGCGTAAGGCGGGCAGGGGCGCCGGCAAGCTAGCCGGCGCCGCGACCGCGCTACCCGCGCCATCCTCATGAACGTCCGGCCAACGCCCGACACGCCCGTACCGGCCGAGTCGGGCGTTGTGCATTCCACCGCCCCTTTACCCCCCGTTTCCCAGGAATTGGCCGCTGCGCTGCGCCAGGCCTTGCTGGCCTTGCCCGAGCGTCCCGCGCGCATGGCGGTCGCGGTCAGTGGGGGCGCGGATTCGGCCCTGCTTGCCGTGCATGCGGCGGCCGTGGCCCGCGAGCTGGGCATCGGCCTGTCCTTGTTCCATGTGCATCACGGCTTGCAGGCCGCCGCCGATGCGTGGGGGCGGCAGGTGCATGCGCTGGGCAGTTTGCTGGGCGTGCCCGTGGCCGAGGCGCGTGTGCAGGTAGAGCAAGCCGCCGGCAAGGGTATCGAAGCGGCGGCGCGCGACGCGCGCTACGCGGCGCTGGCCCGATTGGCCAACGCGCACGGAACGCGCCATGTGCTGCTGGCGCATCATCGCAACGATCAGGCCGAAACCGTGTTGCTGCGCCTGTTGCGCGGCACCGGGCTGGCAGGCATGGCGGCCATGTCGCCGGCCACGCAGCGCGACGGCGTCTGGTACCTGCGCCCGTGGCTGGGCCAGGACCGCGCCACGATCCTGCAGGCCGCGGCGTCGGTCGAGGCCGCTTGTGGTTGGCGGCCGGTGCAAGATCCGACCAATTCCGATCCCCGCTATACGCGCGCCGCGGTGCGCGAGCTGCTGGCGCCGGTGCTGGACGGCCGCTGGCCCGGGTGGCGGGGCATCGTTGCCCGGCATGCGGCGCACATGGCCGAAGCGGCCGAAATCCTGGACGAGGTCGCCCGCGAGGACTTTGCGCGGCTGGACCCCAGCCCGGACGGCGCCAGTTTTTCGCTGCTGGCGTGGCGCGGATTGTCGGCGGCGCGCCAGGCGCAGGTGCTGCGCCACTGGCTGGCGCAGAACGGCGCCCGCATGCCCACCGACGCGCGCCTGCGCGACCTGCTGCGACAACTGCGGGAATTACATAGCCTGGGCCATGACCGCCAATTGCGGGTCGAGCAGGCGGGGCATGTCGTCCGATGCCATCGGGGACGGGTCTGGGTCGAGCCCAGAGGATAAAAACGGCTGCTTTGGAAAGAATCCGCAGAAAAATAGCCGCGTAATGAACATAAATTTCCTCAAACTGAGCAAATTTTTACCGCCGCGCTAGAATATATGGTTTTGCCCGCCACCACTTTGCGGCGGGTTCCCAGCCAGAGTACGAGATGTCCCTGATCGTTCACAAATATGGCGGTACTTCGATGGGCTCGGTCGAGCGCATCAGAAACGTGGCGCGTCGCGTCGCGAAGTGGCACGCCGCAGGCCACCAGGTTGTTGTTGTGCCGTCGGCAATGGCGGGCGAAACGAATCGCCTGCTTGGCCTGGCACGCGAAATCGCGCCCCAGCCCGACGGCCGCGAGCTCGATATGATCGCCGCCACTGGCGAGCAGGCCAGCAGCGGCTTGCTGGCGATCGCCCTGCAGGCCGAAGGCGTGCCGGCGCGCAGCTATGCCGGTTGGCAAGTGCCCGTGCGCACGGATTCGTCCTTTACGAAAGCGCGCATCAGCTCCATCGACGACGCGCGCATCCGCGCCGACCTCGACGCTGGCCGCGTGGTCATCGTGACGGGCTTCCAGGGCATCGACCCGGAAGGCCACATCACGACGCTGGGCCGTGGCGGTTCGGACACCTCGGCCGTGGCCGTGGCAGCCGCCATCAAGGCCGATGAATGCCTGATCTACACCGACGTGGACGGCGTCTACACGACCGATCCGCGCGTGGTGCCCGAAGCGCGCCGCATGGCCGTCGTTTCCTTCGAGGAAATGCTGGAAATGGCGTCGCTGGGTTCCAAGGTCCTCCAGATCCGCTCGGTTGAATTCGCCGGCAAATACCGTGTACCGGTCCGGGTCCTGTCCTCGCTGACCGACCCGCTCATCCCGCTCGACGAAGAAATGGTCTCGGGCACGCTGATTACTTTTGAGGAAGACGAAAAAATGGAAGCCGCCGTTGTCTCCGGCATCGCCTTCAGCCGCGACGAAGCCAAAATCACCTTGCTGGCCGTGCCCGACAAACCGGGCATCGCTTTCTCCATCCTGGGTCCGGTCGCCGCCGCCAACATCGACGTCGACATGATCGTGCAGAACCAGTCCGTGGCTGGCACGACCGACTTCTCGTTCACCGTGAACCGCAACGAGTTCGCGCGTGCCGTGGACCTGCTCAAGCGCGAAGTGATCCCGGCCGTTGGCGCGGGCGAACTGTCCACCGACGAGAAGGTCGCCAAGGTCTCGATCGTGGGCATCGGCATGCGCTCGCACGTGGGCGTGGCCAGCTTGATGTTCCAGACGCTTTCGCAAGAAGGCATCAACATCCAGATGATCAGCACCAGCGAAATCAAGACGTCCGTCATCATCGACGACAAGTACATGGAATTGGGCGTGCGCGCGCTGCACAAGGCCTTCGGCCTGGACCAGACGCCGGGCGCCAAGGAATAAGGACAACGGTTCCGGCACGTTTTTTTTGATCGAAGACCCGCTTCGCGGGAAAACCTCCAAAAATTCGTGCTAGAATCTCGTTCTCTTTTCGGAGACGTGCCCGAGAGGCTGAAGGGGCTCCCCTGCTAAGGGAGTATGTGGCTAAAAACTGCATCGTGGGTTCGAATCCCACCGTCTCCGCCAGATCTTCAGCGCTGGCTTAATCACCCAGCGCTGAATTAAAAAACCCGCAATCGCGAAATCGATTGCGGGTTTTTTTCATTCTTCAGGTCGTCGGCAATCATCTGACACCTTTAAGATTGAAGCATTCGTCAAGGTTTTTCGGATGCCGGCGTATGGCATGCCACTCCAAACTTGTTCCCGTCCGGATCGCGAAAGTACGCGCCCTAGTAGTGAGCGTGGTAATGCGGTCTTGCTCCAGGCCGTCCCTCGCATGTCCCGCCATTCTCAAGCGCGACTCGGTGAGCTGCGTCGACCATTGACCGAGACGCAGCTGCGAAGGCGATCATCTGACCGTTCCCCGGCTCGTGCTGCTTGCCGTCATAAGGTGTGCAGATAACGAAAAAGGGACGCGATCGATCGGCGGTGTGCTAGCCCGCCCACGGCCTGTCGCGATCGCAAAATCGAATTTCAATATCCAGGCTGTCCATAAGCGGGGTGTAGAAGCGAAGCGCTCGCTCGAAATCGGTGACGCTCACGAAAATATGCGAAAACACATCGGCTCCTTCGGGCAGGGCAGGGGATCTACGCGACTATGGGGCGGGAAGGTTAAGCGCGGAGCGTAGCGCGCACCTGCAAATTTCTCCATGGTGTACGTATCTAAATTTGGCCTCAGGTGTACGTGCGGTCTGACAACCATACTCCACGCTGGACTATCTGGAATGCTGGAAGAACGGCCGTTGGTATGAGCCGCCCATCAATTTTGGCGGCCTGGCCAAGTCGTTTCGCGCGAGTCCGCATCACAGTTCGGCCATCTACTTTAAGGTCAATATCCTGGCGTCCACGCTGGAGCCGAATCGCCTTTTCAGCAGGGAGACGTGCCACAAGATGGCAGTTGATTTCCTGATCTTCGGCAACGCGCACGCGGAGCGACAGGACAGCGTGACCGGCAAGCTGCTGGGTGTGCGCCATGCCCTGGCCAAGTACACGCGGCGCGGGGTGGAGGACGATCAATATTTCTATGTCCCAAGCATCGGGCAGGAACACGAATTTGCGCGGAGGGCCGTGGCCCATCTCATGCAGCCCGACATCAACCAGGAAATCTATGGCATGCCGGAGTATCTCGCGGCGCTGAATTCAGCGTGGCTAAACGAGTCCGCGACGCTGTTTCGGCGCAAGTACTACCAGAACGGCAGTCATGCGGGATTCGTCATGTATGTGACGGACACCATCCAAGATGAGAGCTATGTGAACGGTATCCGCGATGCGCTGAAGAACTCGAAAGGCCCGGGCAACTTCCGCAACCTGTTTGTCTATGCCCCCGGCGGAAAGAAGGACGGCTTGCAGATCATCCCGGTAAGCGAGGTTGCGGCGCGTGATGATTTCTTCAACATCAAGAACATCAGCCGCGATGACATGCTTGCCGCGCACCGGGTGCCGCCCCAACTTATCGGGCTGGTGCCCAGCAATAGCGGCGGGTTTGGCGCGATCCTACCGGCCGCGCAGGTGTTCGCGCGCAACGAGCTGGAGCCGCTACAGGCGACATTCCTGGGCCTGAATGAATGGCTCGGGCAGGAGGTGGTGAAGTTTCGGCCCTATGTCGTGCATACGGGCGAAAGTGATTAGTCGCCCGCCCTTGATGACATGCCCCGCTTTGGCGGGGCTTTTTTTCGTCGGTACGCTGCGCCGTTGCTACCGCTCTTCGCCGCGCTTGCGTCCCGGCTTCACGGCGAGCGCTTCGTTCAAACACGGTTCGCCCTGAACGTACTCCCGCAACTCGGCCAGGCGGTCGAGGATGACTTGCCGATGGCGCAAGGTGCCGGCGCTTCTGAGGCCTGCTTCCAGGGCTACGACAACGCGCTGTAGGCGCCATATCTCCCAGGCTAGGGCAACAGGCCTCAGCGGTGGGATTTTGAGCGTAGAGCGCCCGTATACGGGCCGCAGGCAGGGGGGGCTGGGGGTGGTCGGTCGAAGAAAGTACTGTATTAATATGCAGTGGTCTGGCTAGGGACACCCCTTGGCGCGCAGTCTTCCCCCTCCACGCCTGCGCGCTAAATAGGCAGTGTCCGACTCAAGCTTGCGTCGCCCTGCAACCAGCACCAGTAACCGCGTGGAGTGATTATCCCCCTCGCGCAAGCGACGCAAAAAGACGCAGTCGGGGCGTCATTTTCTCCCGCGAGTCACCGCCGACGACCGATGGGGCGCGGCTCTTTTCGACGCGTTTCTTTGCGCTTGCGCCTTGCATCGCTTCAAGACGTCCGCCGTGAACCCTTCAGTCCTCAGGATGGTCGCATCCAACGAGCCTCCAGCGGCGCGGTTTACAAGCGCGGCTGCCTTGCGGAAAAGTTCCTCTGATTCCGTGTTATTCCACAACGCGTCGATCATGGCGCGGCACTTCCGTTCCATGTCGTTAGAGTTCATTCGTGGAAGGGGGGAGGGCATCAATTGCCACCGGAGCGCCAACAAAATTTCATATCGTGCGGCGCGGAAATCCTTGTCTAGAAACTGGTTTCTAAAGAGGTACTCCAGGCGGTACATTGCGAGCGCTGCGACATAGTAGGGATCAAGCTTATCGTTCGCGCCAAATAAGTCCTTGCCGACTCTATCCAGAATTCTGCGGTAGCTCTTCGTCGCTCTGTGAGGTTCCTCCAGAAACATTGAAGCAAATGCGCGTATCAAACTGCCTGGCGTCACGATCCGCGTTTTCTCAATACCGGCGACACTGTGGTACTGACGCGAGCGACGTTCGTAATAAAGCCGCTGGGCTTCATCAAACGAAGAAAAAAACGCCTCCAGTTTTTTCTGAAAGCTGGATAACGCCAAAAGTTGTTCTTCTCGCACCTCGGTCTGTCTATTGGTCGCGACAATTATCGAAGCGATGACATCGTCATCCTTGGTGGCTATAAGTCGAAGAGGCACCATAACCGTAGAGTCCAGCGCCTCCTTCCGATCAAACAGCACATGACTCGTTTGGCAACCGTTCACTATTTGATAGTCTTCGATATAGAACCGGTTGGCCGTTGCTCGAAGTGTTTTCGCAATAATGGTGACGCCGTTATTCATCAAGGCGAATCGCGAGCGTGAGGTAGCATCATCAAGAGTGCCTCGCATCTCTGAATTGACGGCGTTGAAGTCCTGCCAGTCACGTACATTGTCGTAAAAGATGCCTTTGAGAATGTCGCCGCGCGTATCAGAAATTAGGGGGAGAAATTCGGTCGCTGGCAATAATCCAATATAAGCCTCCGAAACCGCGGTCACGGTTGGCACAACCGTTCGCAAGGCAAACTCAAATTCCCTGGAGATCGAGTTTTTGGATTCGCGGTAGATGTCTTGGATGTCATCCGCGCCCATTGGGATGAAGTCGACAGAAGCAAACAGCTTAGTGTCGAGTAGCTCTTGGACGGCGGAATTTTTCCGTGCAACAAGGTTGCCGTCTCCAACCCAAGTCCCCGTTGTGACGTAAAACATCTTGCACGTCGGCCGTCCTCTCTTAAAGCGACTGCTATGGTTGTAGATTGCGGTCATTAGCTGCGCGGCGCGGGTCAACTGGCTATTACGCTGTAGTGCCGGCTTTTCTTTGAAGAAGTCGCTAACGCCAAAAGAAAACTGTCCAATTTTGGCCATGTCGAAAGATGATGATCTTTCTGCTTGGACGAAAAGAAAGGACGCTTCGATATGCCCACTGTTGCTGACCAGCTCATCAACTTGGGCTGCGTCTTCAATGAAGACCCCATTCACCACTACCGCGAGCGCGTCGATACCAGTGTCCCCCCCGGAACCGATGACCAAGTCTGCAATTTCGTCACCATCGCCGAGGTGCCGTCCGATAGTGAGGTAGGCAGCGAAATGCTCGAATCGACTATCTTCGTCAAGCCTTTCTAGTCCGTGCTCGGCACTAAATTCATTTAAAAGTGATTTCGTTACTCTATCCATGATGTCCTTAGCTGCGAGGCTATTGATCGGCTGTCAGTTAGGCGGTCTCCGGCGAACTCGGAGTATTACTGGATGTTAGCGCTTCTACGGCTCAAGTATGAGCCTGCATTTTGGCCCCGAACTGCCTCCTCGCGCTCGGCTTCTGCGCAGATCTAGGGAGGGGCTGGGAAAAGCCTAGGAAAAAACGGGGGAGGGCACGCCGACGTTACTACTACAAAACTACTACAGCACATTGGGAAAACCCAATGTTTATGCGGTTCTCCGGCCTGTAGGATTCGCCGTTAACTATGGGATATTTCTTGCTCTGCAATGATCGGCTCCTGCGGGGTAGCACCGCTCAAAGCGGATATGAAATTTGCAGGTATTTTTTCGGGTACTTGTGGATGCGGCTTTCTTATTAATGTTATTTATCAATGTGTTGCATGAGTAGTTTGAGTGACACCGTCTCCGCCAGATAAGCTTCAGTACTGGCTTCGGGTCAGTGCTGAAGATAAAAACCCCGCAATCGCGAAAGTGATTGCGGGGTTTTTTCATGCGCGGCGGCCGGCCTTGGCTGGCTATCCTTCAGGGCGCAAGCACCTTCTTCATCGAAGGCGCCGCATGCAGCTGATAGTTCTCCCGTTCGTAGAACGCGACGGCATCCGGCCGCGCATCGAGAAACACCGCCGTCATGCCACGAGCGCGCGCGTCGCGTTCGGCGTAGTCCATCAAGGCCCGGCCGGCGCCGCTGCCGCGCACGGCCGCGTCTACGACGAGGTCATCCACATGCAGGTGCGCGCCGCGCGCCAGCGTGTGTACGGGCCGCATGCCCAAGACCCCGATGATCTTTCCGTTCAGAAAAGCCGCGACAAGCTCGTAGCCCGAATGCGATTGGCGGCGCGCCCGCGCCAGGAATTCGGCTTCGTCCAGGGATCGGAGCTGGGCGATCACGGGGTAGGCGTGCCCCCATTCTGCTGGCGTGAGCCGTCTGATATCCAGCAGGGTATTGCTGCGTGGTTCGGTCATGGTTGCCGGGTTCCTTATGCAAAAGATTGAGCGTCTTGCGGGCGTGGCGCCGTGGACAGGTTCACGCCAACGCCTTCAATAGCGCGCGGGCTTGTTCCACCCCATCCGCGTCGTTCGGCCGGAAATCCATCCGAGTGGCCTGCGGCAATTGCGTGAAGAGCGTGTGGCTGCTGCGCGCGTAGGCGGGGTCGTAATGGCGGTCGATGAGTTCGCGGGCCAGGTCGATGCGCCGGCCTTCGTCCACCAGCTTCAGCCAGCCGTTGATGACGTCGCGGCTGTGCAGTCCCAGCAGGCGTTGCAGTTGCGTCTTCAGCCAGTCCGGGTTTTCGAACAGTTGGGCGTAGTCCTGTTGCAGGAAGGCGGCGCGGTCCTCGCGCGTGGAGCGGACTTCGATGCAGGCGCCGCGGTGCATCGCTTGCAGCAGGGCGGGCGGCAGCGCTACCGAGCCGATCTTGCGGCTTTCCGCTTCGACGTAGACGGGCTGGGTGACGTCGATCGCCCGCAGGCGCGCGGCCAGCAGCGTGTCGAACCGCTTTTGCGAAGGTTGCGCGATGCCGGGCAGGGCGCCCAGCAGCGATCCGCGATGCGAGGCCAGCTGTTCCAGGTCCAGCGTCTGCGCGCCTGCCTGGTCCAGCGCGTTGAGCAGCCGCGTCTTGCCGCTGCCGGTGGGGCCGACCAGCACCACGCAGCGCAGCGCGGCGGGCAGCGCATCCAGCGCCGCCAGTGTGGCGCCGCGGTAGCTTTTGTAGCCGCCGTCCAATTGGCGGGCGCGCCAGCCGATCATATTGAACATGACCGTCATCGAGCCGGAGCGCTTGCCGCCGCGCCAGCAATACACCAGCGGGCGCCAACCCTGCGGCCGGTCGGCGAACGTGGTCTCCAGATGCCGCGCGATGTTGCGCGCCACGATGGCCGCGCCGGTGCGCGACGCTTCGAAGGGCGAGACCTGGCGGTACAGGGTGCCGACCTGCACGCGCTCTTCGTTGCTGAGCACGGGCGCGTTGATCGCGTCGGGGATATGGTCGTCGGCGTATTCCAGCGGCGAGCGCACATCGATGATTTCGTCGAAATCGGCCAGCTTGTCCAAGCTGGCGAGCAGGTGTTTCACGTCAGGAGCCGTTGTCGGGGATTTGATGGAGGGGAGGCGGTCCCTAGGATAAAGCTTTCCCGCCGCGCCGGTTGCTATCATCTGCGCATTCTCCCTGCCTGCCCGGAATATGGAATTCTCATTCAAATGCGCTTCGTGCGATCAGGTCCATCACGGCCTGCCCAGCTTTGGCGCCGACGCGCCTGAAAGCTATTACCGCCTTGCGCCAGAAGAGCGCCAGCAGCGCGGCGACCTGGGCAGCGACGACTGCGTGATCGACGAGGAGCATTTCTTCGTGCGGGGCTGCATCGAGCTGCCCATCCATGGTCATCCCGAGCCCTTTGTGTGGGGCGTATGGGTGTCGGTCAGCCTGGCCAGCTTCGAAACCTGGGTACGCACGTTCGACGCGTCCGAACGCGCGCAAACGCCGCCGATGTTCGGCTGGCTGAATACGCAGCTGGCACCGTATCCGGATACGTTGAGCTTGAAGACGCACGTGCATTTGCGCGACGGCGGCGTCAGGCCATCGATTGAATTGGAGCCGACCAGCCACCCGCTTGCCGTCGAGCAACGCGAGGGCATCACGGTGGACCGGGTCGCGGAAATCTACGCGATGCTTGTGCACGGCGCAGGCAACGCGCAAACCTAGGAGCCGCCTTTGAAGCCCAGCAAGATATTCGACGCCGCGCGCAGCGGCGATGTGAAAGGGGTGCAGGCTTGCCTGGACGCGGGCGCGGACCCAGCGGCCGTCGATGCGTATGGATTCACGGCATTGCAGCAGGCTGCGATGGGCGCCAATGACACGGAGATCCCGGACAACCTGCAAGTGCTCAAGCTGCTGATCGACGCCGGCAGTCCCTTGGAGTTCCAGCGTGAGGGGCGCACGGCGCTGTATCTGGCAGCAGAGTTCGCTCCCAGTACCGATGCGGTGCAACTGCTGATCGACGCAGGCGCCCGCGCGGATATCCGCGATGCCCATGGCAACCACATCACCGTGAACGCGATGATGCCCGAGGTGCAGGAACTGCTGTCCACGCTGACCGGCGTGGCGCTGGAGGCGCCGGAGCCCGAGCCGGAACCGGTCAAGCTCAGCGCGGCGCAATGGCGCGACGCGCAGGCCCGGCTGGACGCGTTGTTCGCATCGTTGACGCATTCGGGGCTGGTGGCCCTCCAGGTTGCGGGCACCACGCAGTCGGATGGCTTTGCCGACTGCTCGGAGATCTTTCACGAGCGCGGCGGCGCAGCCGCCGGCCTGCATGGATTCTGCTTCTATACGCGCCAGGACCGCGACCGCGCCAAGAAGGCGGGGCGGCTGGAACTGGCGTTCTGGGGCGCGCCGGAAGGCGCGGATGCCGATATGGTGCGGGTGGGGGAACTGATCGTGCGCGCCGCGGAGGCGGCCGGACTGCCCGCCGCATGGAACGGCAGCAGCGCACGGCGGCCCACGCTTACGCTTTTCTAAGTTGCCGAAGGCGGGCGACGGGTATGCCGCGCCCGCCTTCACCAACAATGCTCAGGCGCTGAACGTCAGCGTATTGCTCAGGTCGCCCATGGGGTGCTGGCCGCGCGCCGACATCGCGTCATCGCGCGCCTTCAGGCCTTCCAGCATCGGCAGGTCGAACACGCGCGTCGCCAGACGCAGGATCGAACCCGTGTCGTACACCGTGTGGTCGACGGTGCCCTTCTTGGCAAACGGCGAGATCACCAGCGCGGGGATGCGCGTGCCCGGGCCCCAGCGATCGCCCTGCGGGGGCGCCACGTGGTCCCACCAGCCGCCGTTTTCATCGACGGTGACCACCACCACCATGTTCTCCCATTGCGCGCTCTTGCGCAGGCTGTCGACGATGTGGGCGATATGGCGGTCGCCCGAGTCCACGTCCGCATAGCCGGCGTGCATGTTCAGGTTGCCTTGCGGCTTGTAGAACGTCAGCGCGGGCAGCTTGCCGGCTTCGGCGTCGGCCAGGAATTTGTTGGTGGACGACAGGTCGCCCAGCCCGCCGTCGCGCAGGTGCGCGCTGCGCGCGGCCGTGCCGGGTGCGGTGCTCTTGAAATAGTTGAAGGGCTGGTGATGCGCCTGGAAGTTCGGCGACGACGGAAAGCCCGTGTTGGCCGTGGAGTCCACGGCGGCTTGCCAGCCGCCCGCGTACCAGGCCCAGTCCAGCCCCTTGGCCGTCATCAGGTCGCCGATGTTGTTGTGGGTCTGCGGCACCATCGTTTGCGGATTGGTGGCGTCGGCCAGCGTCGGGTCAGTCGCGTCGCGGCTGAAAGACGGCCAGTAGGGCGGGGCCATGGTGTTCACGCCGTAGCCGTCCGGCGTCAGCGCGCTGGCGCCGAATTGCGGAATGCCGGTCAAGGCGCTGGCGGGCGAGGCGGGCTTGGGCTGCAGGCGCGGGTCGGCGGGATCGGCGCTTTGCAGTTGCGCGATCTGGGTCTTGGCGACCGAGTCGGCCACGTCGGGATAGAAGGGCGGACGGCCCGCGACCAGATACTGATGGTTCAGGAACGAGCCGCCGAAGGCGCCCTGGAAGAAGTTGTCGCACAGCACGAATTCCTGGGCTAGCTTCCACAGGCGCAGGTTGTAGGCGGAATCGCTGTAGTGGCCCATGACCAGCGCGCCGGAGTCGGCCCACGCGACGAAGCGGTCGTTCTTGCCGCCGTTGATTTGCATCTGGTTCTGATAGAACACGTGCCACAGGTCGCGCGTGACGACGCCCTGGGGCAGCGGTTCGCCCTGCGGCCCCAGCAGCGCGAATGGCGCGTTGGGCAGGTTGTTCATGTAGGGCGCGGCCTGATCGACCTGATACGTGATGTGGTTGGCCTGTTGCGACGTGGGCACCATGCCGTTCCACACGGGCGGCAGGACGGACAGCGGCGTGCCGTCGCGGTCGTTCTGCGCGTAGTCCGCTGCGGTCAATGCGGACAGCGGCTTTTCGACGCCGGGGAAATTGGCGAACAGGTTGTTGAAGCTGCGGTTCTCGGCAAAGATCACGACCACCGTTTTCACGTTGGCGCGCAATTGCTGCGTCAGATCCGGCGCGGGGGTGGGCGTCGGCGTGGGGTCCGGCGTGGGCGTGGCGGGGCTGTCATCGTCGTCATCGCTTGAGCAACCGGACAGGGCGCCCATCGCCGCGGCGCTGGCGCCGAGTGCGGCGATGCCGGTCAGGAAGCCGCGGCGCGTGGGGCGCACGGGAGATTCCGCGTCCGTGGGAGCGGCGGACGGCGCGCCGGTGTTCTTTTCTTTGTCAGACATGAGGATGGACTCTTGAGCTTGCGGGTGACGTGGCGCACTGTCATTGCGCCGCGGGATCGCCGGATGACAGCCGGCATCGTTAACGGCCGCTAGGCTAAAGAGCCAAGGTTCTACGGGTGTGACCATCCGCTGTCAGAAAGCTGTACGCCATGCGCGGCAGTCAGCGGACGGGGGCGCGGCGCGGTGCGGATCGATGTGAGATATTCCTGTCCCCGACTTGCACGTTTTCTGAAACAACGCTATTATTCAAGGCTTGCTTTTTGATGCGCCCGTAGCTCAGCTGGATAGAGTACCTGGCTACGAACCAGGGGGTCGTAGGTTCGAATCCTGCCGGGCGCGCCAAGTTTTCAGTACCCCACGTTCCACGTGAACGAAGGATGCGAAAAAACTTAAAAGAAAAAGCAAATAGGGGTAGCAGCAGCCCCAACGGCTTAATTATTCTGATATAATTTTGCCTCTTTGTCGGAGCGCCCGTAGCTCAGCTGGATAGAGTACCTGGCTACGAACCAGGGGGTCGTAGGTTCGAATCCTGCCGGGCGCGCCAAAGAAAGAAAATAGAAAGGCCTTTGATCTCGTATCGAAGGCCTTTTTGTTTTTCCGGCGCACGATAGGCGTGCGAATGGACATTCACCCGCCTGCTTGTGCCTGCATGTTGGAACTGCGATTCGAACTGCGCATTGAATGTCAGTCGAACTGCGCATTGAATGTCAGTTGTGCGGCGCGCGGGTGCTTGCAGTTTGCGCGCCGTGCCTGGCATCTTCAGTATCGTCGAATCCCCAATCCCCGACGCTTGCCCAATCGTCTCCAAGGAGTTCGATGGGGTGCATGGTGCGGTCGGAGCCGTTGCCGCAACTCATCGCGTCGGTTGGGCAATAGCGGTCGCAGCCCCAGCAGATGCGTTCGGGGTGCTTGGGATGCATCGGAAATTTCTTGGCCATGGTTTGCCTGCATGCGCGGTGGGGCAGGATTGGGTCCTGCGTTGCTGCAGGGTCAGCGTACCGCGCAGGGGCGGAGGCCATCGTTGATCTGGCGCAAAGCACCGCGGATCCTGGCAAACCGCATGTTTTCTTCACCCGATTTGCACGATGGTGTTTTTTCATGTTATAAACACGCCTCTTTCGGAGCGCCCGTAGCTCAGCTGGATAGAGTACCTGGCTACGAACCAGGGGGTCGTAGGTTCGAATCCTGCCGGGCGCGCCACCTTATTTTGAACACGCGGTATCAACGATGCCGCGGTTCAGCCGAAAGGCAAAAAGCAATACAAAAAGCGGCTTGATGGTCATCCATCAAGCCGCTTTTCTTTTGTCCGTGCTGCTGACTGCACCGCCGCCAAAGTCCGTTGCGGCAGCTCAACCTCGGATCACCGCATCCGGATCACCAAAACCCGGATCACCAAAACCCGGATCACCACACCCGGATCACCACACCCGGATCACCACACCCGGATCACGCGCCCCGTCTGCGCGCCTTCGACGCTGCGGCTGTAGGCCAGGGCGACGCGGCTGGCGGGCGCGGCTTCGAAGCCGGGGAAGTAGGGGCCGTAGCTTTCCATCGACTCCTGCAGCACCGTCGGGCTGACCGAGTTGATGCGGATGCCTTGCAGTTCCACGGCCGCGCCGCGCACGAAACCGTCGATAGCGGAATTGACCGCCGAGGCGTTGGCGCCGAAGCGGATGGGCTCGTCGCTGACGATGCCGCTGGTAAGCGTGATGGAGCCCCCCGCGTTGACATAGTGCTGGCCGATCAGCGCAAGGTCCACCTGGCCCAGCAACTTGTCGTGCAAGCCGATCTTGAACTGGTCTGCCGTCATTTCGGAGAGCGGGCCGAAGTGCAGGGCGCCGGTCGTGGAGACGATGGCGTCCACCTTGCCCACGCGTTCGAACAGGCTGCGGATGCTGTCGCTGCGGGTGACGTCGACCTGGTACTGGCCTTGGGTCTTGCCCACGGCGATGATGTCGTGGCGTTGGCCGAGCTCTTCTGCGACCGCGCGGCCGATGGTGCCGGTGGCGCCGATAAGGATGATTTTCATAAGGGTCTCCCGGGGATTGCCCGAAATCTGTTGGCTTTTGGGGCGCACCGGCCCAGCGCCAGTGCATGCAAGCATTCTCGCCGTTCGATTTCCATGGAAAAATCCAGGAATGGTGGAAACACTTCACACTCAGGGTGCGTAATTCATGGACCGGTTGCTCAGCATGGAAGTGTTCGTGGCGGTCGTGGAACTGGGCAGCCTGACCGCGGCAGCGGGGCGGCACCAGATGTCGGCGGCCATGGCGGCCAAGCACGTCAAGGGCCTGGAGGCCCGCTTGGGGGTGCGCCTGATGAACCGCACCACGCGACGGCAAAGCCTGACCGAGGCGGGCCAGGCCTATTTCGCGCGCTGCAAGAGCATCCTGGCCGAGATCCGCGACGCCGAACAGGGCGCCGAAGCCTTGCGCCTGACGCCCAGGGGCCATTTGCGTATCACCTCGACCGTCACTTTCGGATCGTTTGCGTTGACGCCGGCCATTGCCGACTACCTGTCCATCTATCCCGATGTCAGCGTGGAACTGGTGCTTAGCGATGCCGTGGAAGACATCGTCGCGGCGCGCTATGACCTGGCGGTGCGTATCGGCGAGCCGGTGGATTCAACGCTGGTCGCGCGTACGATCGGGCGCTACCAGATGATCATTTGCGCCGCGCCCGCGTATCTGGAGCGCTACGGCACGCCCGCCACGCCGGACGACCTGGCTCGGCATCAATGCCTGGATTTTTCCTATTGGAGCCGCCGCACCGGATGGCAGTTGAACAGCGGCGACGGCAATCAGGTGGGATATCCCACTGGCCGGTTCGTGTCGAACAATGGCCAGGCGCTGCGGCAGGCGGCGCTGGCAGGTTTTGGCGTGGTGCTGCAGCCCGAACTGCTGCTGGGCGAGGACGTGCGCGCGGGCAGGCTCGCGCCCATCTTGCAGCCCTACTGGCCCGCCGCGCGCCCGATCTCGCTGCTGTATCCCAAGGACAGGCAGGCGTTGCCCAAGCTCACGACCTTCGTGGACTTCCTGGTGGACCGATACACGCGGTAGGACACGGGTTCATCGCCGTCGTCGGTCGACCGCCGTCAGCGAGATGCCGTTTTTGAGCATCTCGTAGGCCTGGCCGCCTAGCCAGGTGACTTTTTCGCCGGAACTGGTCCGGCAGATGCAATGCATCTTCGGATCGAAGCGCGACGTCCCCAGCGCGGAATACGCGTCAAGGTCGGCCACGAAACGTTCAATGCGATACAGGGTGCCATCGGGGGACGTGACCAGCACATCCGTCAATCGTCTTGCGGTGCCGAGCATACTGCTTACCTCCTGCGCGGGGCCGTCTTTAACGCGGCGCCAAAGTCACGTGGACGTTCCATGTGTCGAAGCCGAGGGCAATCCCCTCGCTGCGCTACTGAAAACGTCCCCCTAACAATGAATCATCGAGTTGGTCGGGTGACACGCCCAATGCTTCCGAAACGCGATCCAGGATGACCTGGCGAGGCCGTGGACGCGGCCGTTCCAATTCAATGTAGATAGAGTGATCCACGCCAAGCCGGGCAGCCATATCGGCAGTGCTGATATTGAGGTGCTCGCGCCAGGCGCGTATCAAGCTCCAATCGTTGCCGGTTTTTAGATTGACGACAGCTAGTGGTAAATGGGCGTGCTCCGCAGTCAGTTTCTTGTGCGGGGCCGCCCTGTATGCATCCGGCCCACTTCGCTTGGCGGCGCCGCTTCTGCGGGATTCGCCTCGGGGCGTCGTGATATCGGATTCGGCGGTGTATATCGCACCGCCGTTAGTCTGACGATACTGGTTATTTCCTATCCAGGAAAGCGTTTCACCGTTATCAAGCATGCACTCGCAATCCAGGTGGTAATTGCTGGGAACGCTCTCAAGTTTGGCAATGGTTTCGGTGGTCGTGGCATGGCGCACCACACGATGCAAGACACCGTCTGATGAGCGCACAAAAACATCGGGAAGTCTCCAGGAAAAAGGGATGATGCTCTCCACGGCCGAAACAGCTTGCGCCACTGTAATCCGGTGGCGAAGCGGTGAGATTTGGGGTTTCCCCTCTACTGCTGCACAACCTTGTTTCTACCCCACATCGGCCCTAAAGATCTTCACAAATGTTCACCAGACATGACGCGATCAACCCCGCGCCGCCCATCGGCAGGGCCGGTCGTTTGGGGGTATCCCGCAGCGGGGTCAGGCGCCGGTGGCGCCGAAGGCCGCCGCCAGCAGGCGGGGCATGACATCGGCGGCTGCGCCGTGCAGATTGCAGTGCGCCTGCCGGTCCAGCGGCGTCACGGTCGGGTTGACCTGAACGACCGTCGCCCCTGCGGCCAGCGCGCGCTGGGGCAATTCCGCGGCAGGGTAGACCAGCGCCGACGTGCCGATGGAAAACAGCAGGTCGCATTGTTCGGCCGCGCGCAGCGCGCCGCTCCAGGCGTCGGCAGGCAGGCTTTCGCCAAACCATACGACGCCGGGCCGCACCGGCGCGCCGCAACGCGTGCAGGCGGGCGGTGCGAGGCGGCGTCCTTCGTCGGGTTCTTCAGGCATGCCGTCGGAAAACGCTTGTGGCGCGCCACAGGACGAACAGCGCGGCGCATGCAGGCTGCCGTGCAGGTGCGCCACCTGCGCGCTGCCGGCGCGCTCATGCAGGTCGTCCACGTTCTGCGTGACGACGGTCAGCTCGGGAACGTGACGCGCAAGCGCCGCGATGGCGCGGTGCGCGGCATTCGGCTCGGCACGCAGGGCTTGCGCGCGACGCCATTCATACCAGCCCCAGACGATATCGGGATGCGCGCGGAACGCGTCGGGCGTGGCCAGCGCCTGCGCGTCAAAGCGTGACCACAAGCCCGTCAATGCATCCCGGAAGGTGGCGATGCCGCTTTCCGCGGAAACCCCGGCGCCGGTGAAGACGACGACGCGTTGCGCGCCGCGTAAGGTCTCTGCCAGCGTGGGCGGAATATCTTGATAAGTACTCGTCATTTTCAACCTGGAAGATAGTCCGATACGCTGCGCGCTCAGGCCCAGGCCTGTCAAGCGCGGCTTGCCACCGATCGCCGTGACGGCGGCAGGGGCAAGCGTGCGCAAGTATCCCGAATGATGGATACTGGTTTTCTCATCTGGGATTTTCCCGCCGACACGGAGATACGCAATGCTCGACGCCACACCCGGTCTGGACCGGCTTCGCCGTTTCATCGCCACCGCAACGCGGCTGGCGGCCCCGGACGCGCTGGCGCAGACGCCCGCGCTCGAGGCGGCTTTCGCCGACCTGGTGCGCCACGATGACTGGCTGCCCGAAGCCTGTACTACGCCGCACCCGCAGTACTACCAGCAGTTCCTGCTGCATTGCGATCCCCTGGAGCGGTTTTCGCTGGTCAGTTTCGTCTGGGGGCCGGGGCAGTTCACGCCCGTGCATGACCATGAGGTCTGGGGCTATGTGGGCATGCTGCGCGGCGCCGAAATCAATCAGCGCTATGTGCGCCATCCGGACGGCCGGCTGACGCCCGCCGGCGAGGCCTCCACCTTGCAACCCGGCGATATCGAACGCCTGTCGCCTGAAGCAGGCGACATCCATCGCGTGTCCAACGCCTTCGCGGACCGCGTGTCGATCAGCGTGCATCTGTACGGCGGCAACATCGGCGCGGTGTCGCGGCATGTCTACGATCCGCAGACGGGGCAGCCCAAGCCATTTGTCTCCGGCTATTCGTCGCCCAGCCTGCCGAATCTTTGGGACCGGTCCGCCGCCGTGCGCGCCGCGATCCCTGGGCTGAAAGGCTGAGCGCCGCGTCCCGAAAGCGCTGTTCGTGCGCGGCATCTCATGCTATGTTCCTGTCCTAAATATTAGGAAAAAATAGCATGGACAAGACGCTGCTCAAGGGGCTGATGGTGTTGGAGGCGGTGACCGACGTGGACAATCCGCCGCGCACCATCGATGCGCTGGCCGCGCGGGTTGGCCTCACCCGCAGCAATACGCATCGCACACTGCAAACGCTGATCCATGCCGGCTACGTCATCAAGGACGATGACGGCGGTGGATACCGTGGCGCGGTGCGCCTGTTCGAACTGGCCGCGCGCCAGCTTGCGCAACTTGACGTGCGCAAGCTGGCCGCCCCGTTCATGCGGACGCTGGCCGACCAGACGGGCGAAACCGTGCACTTGTCGGTGCTGGATGGGTTTGACGTGGTCTACGTCGACAAGATCGACAGCCCGCAGCCCATCCGGGCCTATTCGATGGTGGGCGGCCGCGCGCCCGCTTACGCGGTCGCGACCGGCAAGGCCTTGCTGGCCTACCAGCCTGACGGCTATGTCGAGCGCTATGCCGAGCAACTGGTGCGGCACACGCCTTCCACCATCGTGTCCATGGCGCTGCTGAAGGACGAACTGCGCAAGATCGCCCGCGCGGGCTACGCCGTGAACCGCGGCGAATGGCGCGAAGGCGTGGGCGGGCTGGCCGTGACGCTGTTCAACAGCCTGGACCAGCCCGTGGCGGCAGTGGGCATCTCTGGACCGCTGGACCGCCTGAGCGCTGCTAGGATGAAGCAGCTGGCGCCGGATGTGTCCGCCTGTGCGCAGGCCATCTCGCAGGGGATGGGCTATCGGCGAGGCTTCCTGGATCAGTAAGCGGCGCCGGGTGGGCGAGCGTCGCCGCGATGCGCTGCGCCTGATCCCGCGCCAGCCGCGCGTTCACGTCCATGGACGTGGTCCAGAAGTAGGTGCCACCGGCCAGGCTGCCCAGCACCGAGATCTGCGTCAGCACCGCATGTCGCGCATCTTTCAGGCAACCCGATTCGTAGTCCAGCGACAGTCCGCCGAACGGGTCCGGTTGCGCATGGCCATCGAGCAGCAACGCCGCCACCAGCGGATCACGAGTCGCCGCGGCATCTACCGAGAAGCTCGTGGCATTGATCAGGTGGCGGCTGGCGTGCGTGACGGTGCCGTCGGCGCTGCGCAGGCGCGTGTGGAACTGCAGATCCGCCGGGTCGTAGCGGCTGTCCACATAGCCTGCCCGCACGTGCAATTGCCCGCGTTGGAACAGCGCCTGAAGCTTCAGGGCATTGCGCATCGGGAAGGTGGCGCGGCGCGCCATCCACAGGGACCGCCATTGCGATTGGAAACGGCGGCGTTCCGCCGCGGGCATCAAATGCCAGATCTGATCGACCGCCGCGTTGGTGGCGGCAGCCACGGCTTGCCAGGGTCGGGCCGCTAGCGACGAACGGCGGATCTCGTCGTTCAACGCGGTTTGCGCGTCCACCTGCAAGCCCATCACGTCGTCGGCGTCCAGCGGGCCGCCCATCGCCCGCACTTCGTCCTTCAGCGCCTGCGCGATCACCTCGACGGATAGCGCGCCGCCGTGGCGCGCCGCCAGCTGCAAGGCGCCATTGCGGCTCAGCTGGCGCAGCGCAGCCGGCGGCTGGTTGTGAGGGCTGCGCACCGAGGGCAGCCGGCCGTTGCGCGATACGCACAGAATGGGGCCGCGATGGCCGGATTGCTGCAAGGCGGCGATGGCGTCCACCGCGCTGAGGCTGGTGCCGACCACACACACCGAGGCGTCCGGCGCGATCGCGCCCGCCAGTTCGGCGACCGGGTAGGGGCTGTTGAAATAGCCGGGCGCGCCTTCCAGATGCGGAAAGGCCTGCGAAGGCAGGTTGCCGTTGCACAGCACCGCATGGCGGGCATGCCAAGGCGCGCCCGCGTCCGGATTCACGCGCACGCCGCCATCGGGTAGCGGCGCCACGCGTTGTACCCGGCTTTGCACATGCAACAGCGCGACGCCCAGCCGCGGCGCCAACTGGCGGCAACGCGCATGGACGGCCCGCATGTAGGCGCCGAAGAGCGGCCGCGGAAGGAAGTCGGACGGGGCGATGGCCTGCACGCCATAGCCGCGCAGCCAGGCGGGATCCTGCTCGCGCAGCCAGTCGACGAAGTCCATCCGCTGGTCGGCCCGCGCCGACATGTTGCCGGCGGGGATGTTGAGCAGATTGCTGGAGAGGTCTGCCTGATAGGCGCCGCCCGGTCCCGGTTCGGCCTGGGGTTCGAAGACCGCCACGCGAAGCGGAGGGGAGGCAGGGCCGCGGCCCGCGGTTTCGAGCGCCAGCAGGAACTGGTACAGCAGGCTGACGCCGACCGAGCCGCCGCCCACGATGGCCAGGTCCGCGGCCGACGGCGGAGATGAGGCGGGGGCGGGCATCATTTGGCGGTAGACAGGCGCACCACGTCCGCCCAGCGGGCGACTTCCTGCTTCAGCACGCGGCTGGTGTCGGCGGGCGACGTGGCCACGGCATCGGCGCCAAGCTTCAACGCGGCCTGCTGTACCGAGGCCATGGCGGCGGCTTTCTGCATGCCGGCCGACAGTTTGTCGACGATGGCGGGCGGCGTGCCGGCGGGCGCCAGCAATGCGTAGGCGGTGGCGACGGAATAGTCCTTCACGCCTTGCTCCATCAGCGTCGGCAAGTCGGGCAGGGCGGTGGCGCGCGTGGCGGTGGTCACCCCCAACAGCCGGATCTTGCCGCTGGCGACCTGCGGCAGCAGCGCGGGCAGGGTTTCGATCACCATGTCGATCTGGCCACCCAGCAAGTCGGTGATGGCCGGGCCGCTGCCGCGGTAGGGCACATGCATCAGGCGGGTGCCCGTCACCACCTGGAACAGTTCGCCCGCCATGTGTTGCGACGTGCCGGGGCCGGCCGAGCCGAACGTGATGGTGCCCGGCTTGCTCTTGGCCAGCGCGATCAGTTCCTGCACGTTCGTGGCTGGCACCTTGCTGTTGACGGCGACCGCCATCGGCATGCTGGTCGCCATGGAAACGCCGACGAAGGCGGTGGCGAAGTCATAGCCCGGCTTGTCCGGCATGGCGGCATGGATCGCATGGCTGCCCACGGCCCCCATCAGCAGCGTATAGCCGTCGGGCGCGGATTTGGCGACGTACTCGGCGCCGATTTCGCCGCCCGCGCCCGCCTTGTTTTCGACCACCACGCCTTGCCCCAGGAAATCCCCAAGGTGCTGCGCGTAGATGCGCGCAGCGGCATCCGTGGCGCCGCCAGGCGGGAACGGCACGACCATGCGCACGGGTTTCGAGGGCCAGGCCTGCGCCAGGGCGGGGCCGGCGGTCAGTGCCAGGACGGCGCCGGCGAGCGCAATGCGCCACGTTTGCTTCATGGGGAGTCTCCTTGGTGTGGTCGGTCCGTCATGCGCGGGCACCTGCGGTCGCGGGGCTTGCGGCGCTGCGGTCCTGTTTTATAAGTCCTAACATATAGGACTCGTATTCCAATAAATGGTTTACGTAGAATTCCACACGGTGATATGCTGGTCAACAATTAAGCGCTTCACTTAGGGATTGCACTAGGAAACACAGGTGGCTCGCACAAATCCGTCCGGCATGATGTCATCCTGGAAACCGCGCTCTTATAATATTTTTCGAATCCTAAATATTGAATTTTCATAATGAGAGGTCAGACATGACACCCAGTTCGGCACTTGCCGGCATCACGGTGCTGGAGATTTGCAATGTCGCGGCGGGGCCGTTTTGCGGCATGTTGTTGGCGGATATGGGCGCCGACGTGATCAAGGTCGAAAACCCCGAGGGCGGCGACACCCTGCGCAGCTGGCCCCCCATCTCCGACGGCTACAGCGAGAACTTCGCGTCACTGAACCGCAACAAGAAATCGGTGACGCTGAACCTGAAAGACCCCGGTGACCTGGCCCTGGCGCGCGAACTGGCGCTGGCCGCCGATGTGCTGATCGAAAACAATCGGCCGGGCGTGATGGACCGCCTGGGGCTGGGCTACGCGCAACTGCGCGAGGCCAATCCCAAGCTGGTCTATTGCTCCATCTCGGCCTATGGCCAATCGGGTCCGCGCTCGCAGGAAGGCGGTTTTGACCTGACGATCCAGGCGATGAGCGGCATCATGAGCGTCACCGGCGAGGCCGGCGGCGAACCCGTGAAATGCGGCGTGCCGGTGGCGGACTTTTCGGCTGGCCTGTACGGCGCCTTCGCCATCGCTTCGGCGCTGCGCGCGGCCGCAGCCAGCGGGCAGGGCACGCACATCGACGTGCCGATGCTGGGCGCCACGCTGGGCATCGCTGCCTTGCAGACGTCGGAGTTCTTCGGCAGCGGCAAAGACCCCGTCAAGCTCGGGTCTGCGCACCCGCGCAACGCGCCGTACCAGGCGTTCCGTTGCAAAGGGGGCTACTTCGGCATGGCCGCGGGCAACCAGGCGCTGTGGAAGGGCGTGTGCGCTACCGTGGGCCGCGACGACCTGCTGGCGGATCCGCGCTTTACCGACACCAGCGCCCGCGCCCGCAATCAGACGGCGTTGCGCGAAATCCTTGAAGCCATCTTCGCCGCGGAAGAGGCGCACACCTGGCTGGCGAGGTTTCGCGCGGCCGGCGTGCCGTGCGCACCCATCAACACGTATTCCGAAGTGCTGGCGGATCCGCAGGTGGAGCATATGGGGTGGGTGCAGCCCGTGGAACTGCCCAACGGCGTGCAGACCCGCACCTTCGGCCTGCCGGTGCGCTTCGACGGGCAGACCACGGCGCTGCGCTTGCGCCCGCCCGCGCTGGGCGAGCACAACGACGAGGTGCTGGGCGCCTTGCGTGCCGCCAGGAAAGGAGTGACGGCATGAGCGGCGTTCTGCATATCGACAAGCAGGGAGACCGGCATGTGCTGACGCTTGCGCGCGCCGACAAGATGAACGCGCTGTCCGCTGAACTGGTGGAAGCGCTGATCACGGCGCTGGACGAGGCCGAGGCGCAGTCCGCCAAGCTCATCGTGTTCAAAGGCGAGGGCAAGAACTTCAGCGCGGGGTTCGACTTCGGCGACTGGCAGACGCAAAGCGAGGGCGACCTGCTGCTGCGCTTCGTGCGCATCGAGACCTTGCTGCAGCGCGTGGCGGCATCTCCTTGCCTGACCGTGGCGTTGGCGCATGGCCGCAATTTTGGCGCGGGCGTCGACCTGTTCGGCGCGTGCAAGTGGCGCGTCAGCGCACCAGACGCCACATTCCGCATGCCGGGCCTGAAGTTCGGCCTGGTGCTGGGCACGCGCCGCTATGCCGCGCTGGTGGGCGCCGAACGTGCCCGCACGGTCTTGGAGCAAGCCGCGACATTCAGTGCGGAAGAGGCGTTGCGCGACGGTTTCGCCAGCCGGCTTGCCGCGCAGCAGGAATGGCCTGGCGTCGAGCAGCAGGCAGCGGAAACGGCAGCCGCGTTGACGGACGCCAGCCGGGTCCAGCTGTATGCGGCCTTGTCGCTTGAGACGCCGGACGCCGACCTGGCGCGCCTGGTGCGTTCCGCGGCGGCGCCGGGCCTGAAGGACCGCGTGGCCGCCTATCTGCAGGCGCGCTAGCGGCACAAGAACCAGCAGGGGAGGACAAGACAATGGCTTCGGGTTTCAATCAAAAGAACAAGCAGTGCTCGGTGGCGGCGTTGGCGGCGCTGGTGCCGGATGGCGCATCCATTGCGCTGGGCGGCAGCTTCCTGCACCGCGGGCCGTTCGCGTTCGTGCGCGAACTGATCCGCCAGGGCAAACGCGATCTTGAACTGATCAAGCAATCGCCCGGCTACGACGTGGACATCCTGTGCCGCGCCGGCGTGCTGCGCCGCGTGCGCGCGGGCATCGTGGCGATGGAAGGCAACTTCGGCCTGGCGCCTTGGTACCGGCGCGCGGTGGAGCGCCGCGAGATCGAATTGGAAGAGCACGCCTGCGCCAGCCTGACGGCGGGGCTGCGGGCGGCGGCCTTCGGCGTGCCGTTCCAGCCTTGCGGCGGCCTGCATGGCAGCGGCTTGCCGGCGCTCAATGGCTGGGCCTGCCTGGACGACCCTTACGGCAGCGGCGAGAAGACGTATGTCGTGCCGGCCATCCGTCCGGACTTCGCCGTCATCCAGGCGTCTGAAGTGGATGCGCTGGGCAATGTGCGGGTGCATGGCACGGCGCATTGGGACCGCATCATGTCGCGCGCCGCGGGCAGCGTGCTGGTGGTGGCTGAGAAGGTCGTCGACAGCGCGGTGTTCGAAGCGCAGCCGGAATCCACGCTGGTGCCGTACTTCATGGTGCAGGCCTACGCCGTGGCGCCAGGCAGCGCGTGGCCGGGATCGTGCTGGCCGGATTACGCCATCGACTATCCCGCGGTAGAGGCATACATGGACAAGAACAGCGATCTGCAAGCGCACCTGGCCGCGGCGCCCGAAGCGCAAGGGGGCAATCATGGCTGAGCAATGGTCGGGCTTTTCGTACATCGTCACCAACCTGGCGCGTTTCATCCGCCCCGACGAGATCACGTTCAGCGGCGTCAATTCCACGATGCCGATGTTGGCGTGCCTGCTGGCCAAGCGCGCCTATGACTGGGACTTCGTCTACATCAACGTGGCGGGCGGTGTGAATCCGCGGCCGTCGCACATCCCGATATCCAGCTCCGACCCGGTGCTGGCCGAGCACACGGCGTCGATTTTCTCGAACGAGGATTTCTACGATCTGTGCACGCGCGGCCGCATGGACCTGACCTTCCTGGGCGCGGCGCAGATCGACGGCGCGGGGTGCGCCAACAATTCCTGCATTGGCGACTGGCACGAACCCAAGGTGCGCCTGCCGGGCGGCGGGGGCGGCGCGGTGATGCTGCCCACCGCGCGTCGCGCGTGCACGTGGCGCACGGAACACTCGCGCCGCACGTTCGTGCAGAAGCTGGATTTCATGACGTCCTGGGGCGGCTTCCATGGCGTGGTGACGCCGATCGCCGTATTCGTGAAGCGCGACGGCAAGCTGGCCTTGCAGTCGTGGCATCCGGAGTCCAGCCTGTCGGAAGTGCGCGAACGCACGGGATTCGAGTTCGACGCGACCGGCGCCGCGCCGTCCGAGCCGCCCACGGCGGCTGAAGCCCGTGCGCTGCGCGAGCTGGATGCGGACGGTCAGTTCGAACGCGACGCCGCCGTCGCGCTGCGCTAGGAGGCCGCCATGACGATTGCCGAGGCCACGCTGGTGGCGGCGTGCGAACGCGCGTGGCGCCAGCCTGAATGGTCGGCGCGGCCCGCTATCTTGACGGCCGACGAAACGTTGACCTATTCGGCGTTGCATCGCCGGGTGGGGCAGGTGGCCGGTGGCCTGCGCGCTGCCGGCGTGCCCCGTGGCGCTTTTGTGGCGGTGGCCATGGAACGTTCGCTGGCGCAGGTGCTGGCCATTCTGGGCGTGATGGCGGCGGGGGCTTGCCCTTGCCCGCTGGAGCCGCGCCTGTCGGTCGAGGAAACGGCGCGGCGCGTGTCGGCGGTGGGGCTGGGCTGGATGCTGCACGACGTGGCCAACGCCGCGACGGCAGAGGCTTGCGGCCTGCCCGCGGCACGCTTGCTGGCAGCCGGCCAGATCGCGCAGGGGCCGGTGGACTGGTCAGGCAGCGACGTCGCTACCGCGGACCCCGGCCTGCTGCTGTTCACCTCCGGCAGCACGGGCAATCCCAAAGGCGTGCTGCTCAGCCACCTGGGGCTGGCGAACAACGCGCGCGGCGTATTGGCGCACACCGGGTTGACCCCCGATGACCGCCTGCTGCACGTGATGCCGCTGCATCACACCAATGCCCTGAACAATCAGATTTTCACACCGCTGCTGGCGGGCGCCAGCGTGGCGCTGGCCGGCCGCTTCCGGGCGGACGACATGCCGGGATTGCTGCGCGCGTTCCGGCCCACCATCATCACCGGCGTGCCCACCATGTACGCCCGCATGCTGGAATTGGCGTTCGATCCGCAAAGCCTGGCGGGCTTGCGCTTCGCGCGTTGCGGGTCGGCCCCGATCACGGAGGCGTTGCACCGGCGTATCGAGGCCTTCCTGGGTTGCCCGCTGGTGGTGTCCTATGGCTTGTCGGAGGCGACCTGCACGTCCACGATGAACCCGCCCGCGGCACGGCGCGTGGGCTCCGTCGGTACGGTGCTGGCTGGTCAACGCGTGACGTTGCGGCTGCCGGACGGCTCGCAGGCCGCACCCGGCGGCGAAGGCGAGATCTGCATCGAAGGCGACAGCCTGATGCTGGGCTACCTGGGGGTAGGCGACGCGGACGGGGGCGCGCCTTTGCTGTTGCGCACCGGCGACCTGGGCCGATTCGACCCGCAGGGATATCTGAGCATCACCGGCCGCATCAAGGATGTGATCATCCGCGGCGGCGAGAACATTTCACCGGCGTTGGTCGAAGGCGTGGTTACAGGCTTGCCAGGCGTGGCAGCGTGCTGCGTGGTCGGCGCGCCCGATGAGGACCTGGGGGAGGTGCCGGTGATCTTCGTGCAGCGTGGCGGCGACGGCGTGGCGGATGACGCGTTGCAGGGGGCGGCGATCCAGGCCGAGGTGCTGGCCCGCCTGGGACGCATCTATGTGCCGCGCGATGTCGTGTGGATCGATCGGCTGCCGGAGAATGCGGTGGGCAAGGTGGACCGCAAGGCCTTGGCCCGCCAGGTGGCCGCGCAGGCTGCCAGCGCCTGAAAGGGTCTGTCGGGCCGGGCAGGGCCAGATCGGCACGTCCCGCGCAGGTCGGCAGAGGCCAGTCAGGACTGGCCGCGCAGCCTGGCCAATTCGGCCGATAGCTGCGCGACAAGCGCTTGCGCGCGGGCCAGCGGATCGTGCCCCTCGGGCAGGGAGCCCGCGGGCGCGGCGTGGCCAGTTTCGGTTTGGGCGGGAGCATCCTGCAGCCGGGGATGCACGCTTTCGTGGCCCACGCTGACATCCACGTCGAACACCAGTTGCTCGGCGCGGTGCCAGGTCGTGAACCATTCCAGCGGCCGGCCGTGCTGGTCCATGCCCTGGCCTTGCAGCATCAGCAAGGGCGTACCCGCCTGCGTATCCAGCAGGCCGGCCAGCGCGGCGTCCGCGGCAACGGCGCGGATCTGGTTGCGGCCGGCGCCTGGGCGCAGGCCGAAGCGCCTCGTCAGCACGCCGTGCAACGACGCGTCGGTCAGGTCATCGGCGCGCAGGCCAGGCACCGCGTCGGCGGGCAACCAGGTGCGCACATATGCCAGCGGGGCGTCTGCCACGTGGCGCAGGCGTTCCAGCATCAGCAACTGGGCCGTGCCGAAAAAAGCCGCCACGTCATCGGGTGGTTCGGCGCGCGCGAAGGCCAGCACGCGGGTCTGCAAGGCAACGCCCGATTGGGCGAACTGTTCGTACAGGCCGGTAGAGCGCTGCACCAGCCGGCGGTGTTCCTGCGGCGCCGCCACGGTCGCGGGACGTCCGGTTTCGCGCTGGATCAATCCTTCGGTGGCCAGGGCGGCCAGCGCCTGGCGCACCACGCTGCGCGCGACGCCGAACCTGTCGCATAGCGCGGCTTCGCTGGGCAGCACGGCGCCGGCCGCGAGCTTGTTCGTCCGGATGTAGCCCCGCAGCAGGGTTGCCACCTGGGCGTGCAGCGGGATGTCTCCACTGCGATCAAGAACGGGCAATGCGTCGTGCGTGGCGGGCGCCATGGGAATCAACCTCCGGTTTGTGCCCGCGCAGTTTCCCACACATGCGTCCAGCCCGGGGCCAGATGCGCGGCGCGCTCGGCGGCCAGGATCAAACTGTCTTCGCGGGCGATGCCCTTGCCGGCGATGTCGAACGCGGTGCCGTGGTCGACGGACACGCGCACGACGGGCAGGCCCACCGTGATGTTCACGCCGTCGTCGCCATAGACCGCCTTGAAGGGCGCGTGGCCCTGGTCGTGGTAACAGGCGATCACGAACTGCCATTTGCCGCGCACGGCTTGCGGGAACAGGGCGTCGGCCGGGATCGGGCCGGCGGCCAGGATGCCGGCCGCGTTGGCTTCGGCGACGGCCGGGGCCAGGATGTCGGCGTCTTCGCTGCCGAAGATCCCGTTTTCACCTGCGTGCGGGTTCAGGCCCGACACGGCCACCGGCTGGTCGCCGCGGCCCAACGCCTTGGCGAACGATCCGGCCAGGCGCAAGACGGCGCGCATGCGGGTCGGGGTCAGGTCTTCAATGGCCTGGCGCAGCGACACGTGGGTGGTGGCGTGGAAGATGTACAGGTCGCCGGCCGACAGCACCAGCGAGAACGTCTTGACGCCGAACTCGTGCGCCAGCAGTTCGGTGTGGCCGGGCCACTTGTGGCCGGCGGCGTGCATGGCGGCCTTGTTCAAGGGCGCGGTGACGATGCCGTCGACTTCTCCGGCGCGCGCCAGGGCGCAGGCCGTGGTGACGAAGCGCACCGATCCGTCGCCGGCGTCGGCGCTGATTTCACCCAGCTTGACGTGGGCCAGCGACGGGCCGGCTTGCAGCACTTCGATCGTGCCGGGGGCGTTGCTGCAGTCGGCCGCGCGGTCAAGCTTGCGCACGATGGCGGGGTCGCCGCCCAGGTTGCGAACGGCGTTTGCCATGACGTCCACGTCGCCGACCACCAGCAGGCGTGCCTTCTGGCGCAGTTCGTCATGGCCCATCAGCATCTTGGCCGTGATTTCCGGGCCAATGCCCGCCACGTCGCCCAGGGTGACGGCCAGCAGCGGCAGCTTGTTGGGTTGGGGTTGTGTCATCGCTTGAATCTCCTGTCGCGGATCGCGCTCACCGCGCGAACCAATACGTCTTCGGTGCCAAAGCCGCCGGCCTTGGTCACCACGGGCAGGCCAGCGGCCGTGCCCCCGGTCAGCGTGCCCAGAGGCACGCCGCCCATCACTTCGTCCACCAGCGCGATGCCGCGGGCGGCCAGCGCCACCAGCACGCTGCGCGCGCCGTCCCCGCCGGTGGCGACTACGCCTGCCGCGCGCGAGGTGGTGATCAATTGCGCCGCCAGGCTGCCCAGGCGCTCGGCGACCATTTCGGAATCCAGTCCGTCGAGCTGCCCTTCGGGCGCCAGCAGCAGCACGGTGCCGGCCTCGGCCGGCGCCTGCGCATGGTGTTGCAGCAGCGGCTGGCTCCAGGCCCGCCAGGCCGCGTCGTCCGCCAATTGCGCCAGCGACGGCGTCCACGTGTCGGCGCCCGCGGCCTGCAGCGCGGCGGCTTGCGCGCGCGCCGCGCTGTGCTGCGACGTCACGACGACGACGACAGGCGCCGTCTGGTCGGCGCCTGCCCAGACACGGGCCAGCGGCACGGCCAGGCCGCCCGCGCCCACGGGCAGGGCCTGTTCGCCGAGCAGGCCGATGGCGCGGGCCAGGCGTTCCAGGTCGGCATCGGTGGCGGCGTCGACCACGACCGTGTTGCCGGCCTGCCGGATGCGCGCGGCCAGCGTGTCGGGCGTATCGCCCGCTTGCGCCGCGACGTGGGCGCAACCCAGCAGCGTGGGGATATGGCTTTCGGTCACCGGCGTGACCGGGTCGGTCGCGGCCGAGGTCTCGGTGACCGGCTTGCCGTTCACATACAGGATGCCCTGTTCGACGGTGCGGCCCGTGGCAGGAAAGGCGGGGCAGATCACCGCCACCGTGTCCGGGCCCCAGGCGTCGCGCGCCGCGTCGATCTCGGCCTTGAATGCGCCGCGCAAGGTGGAGTCCACCTTCTTGTACAGGCGCGATACGCCGGCGGCACGCAACTGCCGCACGTTCTGCTCAATGACGCGTGCGGCGTCGGCGGCGGGCAGGGCGCGGCTGTTCGTCGTGACGGCCAGCACTTCCACGCCGGCCGTGGCCGGACCGGACAGCGCCTCGTCGGCGCCGCCGATGGACAGGTGAGTGCTCCAGCCGGCGCGGACGAACTGCACTGCGGTATCGCCGGAACCGGTCAGATCATCGGCGACGATGGCAATCGTGGGATTCAAAGAGCCTCTCCGCGCGCCTCGCCCAACGTGGGCGTGCCGCTAGTGGTTTCCGCATCCTCGGATTTGAGTTCACCGGCTCGTTTGAGGAAGTACGAGGCCAGGATCGGCGCCAGGATCGAGCTGATCAGCACGCACGCGGCGACCTGCGCGGTGGCGGTCGCGACGTATTGCTGGAAGTTGGGGTCGGCTGCCGCCACCACGGCGGGCGTGGCGATGGCGTTGCCGGCCGTCGTGCCGGCAGCGAAGCCCAGGCCGCTCTTGCCGCCGCGGCGCAGGATCATACGATAGCCCAGGTAGACCAGACCGCCGGTGATGGGGCTGATGATCAGGCCCAGGATCAGGCCGCTCATGCCGCCGCTGACGACTGCGCCCAGGTTGATGCCGGTGCCCAGCGCGAAAGCGAAGAACGGGATGACGATGTTCGGCACGGGCTTGAGCACGTCGCGCCATTTGGGGTCCAGGTTGCCGACCACCACGCCCAGCAGGAAGGGCACCAGCGCGGCCACCAGGGCGATCATCGGAATGTCGGCCAGGCCGGACGCGCCCAGGAACAGCAGGCTGAAGAAGGGGCCGTCGTTGACTGCGCTGGCGACGTAGGCGCCGCGGTCGCGGGCATCGCCGTACTGGCCGGTGTAGGCCAGCCACAGGCCGCCGTTGCTGTTGTCGAAGGCGGCCAGCATGGCCAGGATGGACACGCCCAGCACGCCGTCCAGGCCGACATAGCTGCCCAGGATGATGATGAGGGTGGCGGGCACCAGCGTCTTCATCAGCAGGATGGTGCCTGCGGTGGCCAGGATGGGGCCGCCGGTGCGGGTGTTGACCTGCGTGCCGGTCGCGAAGATCAGCAGAGCGATCAGCGGCAGGGCGCTGTTCTTGAAGAGGGCGGTGGTGAAGCCGCCGATGGCCAGCGCATCAGGGGCGAAGGTGCCGATCAGGGAACCCAGGATCAGCGGCACAAGCATCAATCCGCCAGGGATCTTTTGCATGGTGCCAAAAAAAGGCGAACGGGAAGTTGCGGTCGACACTGGCTTCAGTCTCCAGGATGGTTCTGTTGGGTTGCAGACGTTCGTTGACGCGTCTGTCACGGTTGAAAACCGACAGTGTACACCTGTACGTACAGCTAGTACGTACAGGTTTTCCCTTCCCGCAGCCGGTCGTCGCTGCGCCGCATCGGGGCCCGGTGCCAGGGGATGTGGGCGCCCGCGTGCCAAACAGCGTGTCAGGCGTACCGCGCCCGGCGCGTGCCACCTTCGCGGCGGCTGGCTTTTTCCGAAACGATGTTGTCTTCGGCCATGCGGCGTCCGCGTTGTTCGATACGGGCCAGCAAGTCGCGCAGCAGCGCGATTTCATCGTGACTCAGGTCCTGCACCAGCAGGTCGTTCAGCCGGGCGACCTCGGGCAGCAGCCCCCGGTAGCGGGCGATGCCTTCGGCGGTGGCTTCCACGCGCACGACCCGGCGGTCGGCGCTGTCGTGAAGCCGCCGCAGCCAGCCCTTTTCGCACAGCGTCCCGAGCGTGCGCGACGTGCGGGGCAGATCCAGCTTGGCGGCAGCAGCCAGTTCGGCCGAGTTCATGATGCCGCCCTCGACGGCGCAGGCCAGGATCCGCCATTCCCGGCGTGTGATGCCGAAACGCCCTTCGCACATCCGCACGAAAACCGGATTGGATTGCGACCAGGCCTGGTACAGCCGGTACATCAGCATGTCCGCCAGATGAGGCGGTTCGGATGGGAGCATGGATGGCATGGCGTGCATATCGTTATGGAAAGTCCTGGATTAGATCAACCAACGGGCGCGTTGCTACAGTCCATTCACTCATTCGGGTATCGGCCAAGCATGGATAACCATAACCGACAGCGGGCCACTGTCTCCAGGAGAAGACAATGCGGAAATGGATGACGGGCGCCCTGGTGGCGACGGTGTTGATCGGGCTGAGTCCGCTGGCCTGTGCGCAGCAAGCGCCGCTGGACGGCCCGCTGACCATCGTGGTCGGCTATCCCCCGGGCGGCAGTTCGGACCGCATCGCGCGGCTGGTGGCTGACCGGCTGAAAGACCGGGCTGGCGTGTCGGTGGTGGTTGAGAACAAGACCGGCGCCGGCGGCCGCATCGCCGCGCAAGGATTGCACGCGGCGCCCGCCAGCCAGAACGTGCTGATGCTGGCCAACCCGGCCGTGATGGTGGTGGCGCCCCTGGTCTATGCCCAACCGGGCTATGACGCCCAGCAGGACTTCACGCCCGTGTCGTTGGCCAGCCGCTACAAATTCGCGCTGGCGGTGCCGGCCAGTTCACCCATCAAGGACGTGGCGGCATTGCGCCAATGGCTGCGCGATAACCCCAAGCAATTCACGGTGGGCGTGCCGGCCACGGGCAGCTTGCCGCATTTCTTCGCGTTGATGCTGGGCCGCGAGATCAAACAGGAGCCGGAAGTGGTTGGCTACCGGGGCTCGGCGCCGCTGATCTCGGAACTGATCGGCGGCATTCTGCCGCAAGGCATCGACACGCTGGACACGCTGCTGCCGCAGCACCGCGCCGGCAAGATACGCATCCTGGCCACGTCCGGGGACACGCGCGACGCGGATCTCAAAGAGGTGCCGACCTTCAGGGAAAGCGGCGTGAACCTGGCGGCCGACGGCTGGAACGCCTTCTTCGCGCCCGCCGCCATGCCGCGGGCCAAGGTCGACCGGCTGGGCGCGGACATCGCCGCCATCCTGCGCGAGCCGGCCATGCAGGAAGCCGTGCGCAGCGTATTCCTGGAGCCGGTCTCGCTGGATGCCGCGGGCACCGCCGATGCACTGGCCGCCTACCGCAAGCAGTGGGAGCCCGTGGTGCGCGCGTCCGGCTTCACGGCCACGCAATGACAGGATCCGCAATGAGCACCGTGCAGAATGTCCTGTTCATCATGGCCGATCAGTTGCGGGCCGACCACCTTGGCTGCTATGGCCATCCCTACCTGCAGACCCCCAGCCTGGATGCGTTGGCGGCGCGCGGCGTGCGCTTTGACCGCGCCTTCGTGAATTCCGGCGTCTGCGGCCCCTCGCGCATGAGCTACTACACGGGACGCTATCCTTCACGCCATGGCGCGACCTGGAACCGCGTGCCGCTGTCGGTCAATGAGATCACGCTGGGCGAGTACCTGGCCGGGCAGGGGCGTGAGCTGGCGTTGGCGGGCAAGACCCACATCATCCCCGATAAAGCCGGCATGGAGCGGCTGGCGATCGACGGCGCCTCCGAGCTGGGCGTGTTGCTGAGCCGCGGCGGCTTCACCGAGCTGGACCGTTATGACGGCCACCACACCCCCGGCAAGGAAAGCGGCTACCCCGCATTCCTGCGCCGCAACGGCTATGACAGCGCGGACCCCTGGACCGATTACGTGATCGCCGGCGTGGACGCTGGCGGCAACGTCGTCAGCGGATGGAACATGCGCAACGTGCATCTGGCCTCGCGAGTCGCCGAGCCGCATTCCGAGACCGCCTACATGACGGACCAGGCGCTGGACTTCATGAAGCAGCGCGGCGGCCAACCCTGGGTATTGCACCTGAGCTACGTCAAGCCGCACTGGCCCTACATGGCGCCCGCGCCCTACCACAAGCGCTATACCGCCGACCAATGCCTGCCCGTGCGGCGCAACCGCGAAGAACTGGTGGACGCGCATCCCGTCGTGGCGGCCTACCGCCAGCAGGAAGAAAGCGTCAGCTTTTCCACGGATGAGTGCGTGCGTGTGGTGCGGCCCGCCTATCAGGGCCTGATCCGGCAACTGGACGACCATCTGGGCCGCCTTTTCGACTACATGGAAGGCGCCGGTCTGATGAAGAACACGCTGATCGTGTTCACGGCGGATCACGGCGACTTCCTGGGTGACCATTGGCTGGGCGAAAAAGAACTGTTCTACGACACCGTGCAACGGGTTCCCTTCATTGTGATGGACCCGTCGGCCGCGGCCGACGCTACGCGCGGCCGCGCCTTGGCGGACATGGTCGAGAGCGTGGACGTGGTGCCGACCGTGCTGCGAGCGCTGGGTACGCCGGGACCGGGGCATCGGCTCGAAGGCCGGGAGCTGCAGACGCTATTGCATGGCCGGGATGCCGCCACGCCTTGGCGGGATTGCGTGTATTCCGAACTGGACTACAGCTTCCGGCAGGCGCGCGTGCTGCGCGGCAAGACGCCGCAGAACGCGCGCGCCTGGTCGGTGCGGACCGACCGCTGGCGCTACGTGCATTGGCTGGACGAGCTCGAGCAGCTCTTCGATCTGCATGCCGACCCTGACGAATTCCAGGACCTGGGCACCAGCGGCGCACACGCAGGCGTGCGCGCGGAGTTGCGTGCACGCTTGCTGGACTGGATGCTGCGCGGCAAGCGCCGCACCACGATCAGCGACGAGGCCGTGGAAAACGCCACCAACGCGCATAAGCGCGCGGGGGTGTTTTTTGGGCAGTGGTAGGGAGGCGGTGTTCAGGCCTTTACCGCGGACCGGGTTTGGGGTTGAGGCGTCGCATTCTGCGCCTCCGGCTTCAACTCTCGCCGCAGGATCTTGCCCACGTTGGTGCGCGGCAGGTCATCGCGGAATTCGACGTAGCGCGGCACCTTGTAACCGGTCAGTTGCGTGCGGCAGTGGGCGATCAGCGTTTCCGCGTCCAACCCAGGGTCCTTGCGGATCACGTACAGCTTCACCGCTTCGCCCGAGCGTTCGTCCGGCACGCCGACCGCCGCCACTTCGCGCACGCCGGGATGCAGCGCGGCCGCGTCTTCGACTTCGTTGGGATAGACGTTGAAGCCGGACACCAGGATCATGTCTTTCTTGCGGTCGATGAGGAAGACGTAGCCGTTTTCATCGACGTAGCCGATGTCGCCGGTGCGCAGGAAGCCGTCCGGGTACATCACCAGCGCCGTTTCGTCGGGCCGGTTCCAATAGCCTTGCGTGACCTGGGGGCCGCGCACGCAGATCTCGCCGCTTTCGCCGATGCCTTGCTCCTGGCCTTCGTCGTTGCGGATGGAGATCTCGGTGGATGGCACCGGCAAGCCGATCGATCCCGTGAATACCTTGACGTCCAGCGGGTTGACGGTGACGGCGGGCGAGGTCTCGGTCAAGCCGTAGGCCTGCGCCAGCGACTTGCCCGTGACGGCGCGCCAGCGGTCGGCCACCGCGCGTTGCACCGCCATGCCGCCGCCCATCGTCAGGCGCAGGCGCGAGAAATCCAGCTTGGCGAAATCGGGATGGTTGAGCAACGCGTTAAACAGCGTGTTGACCCCGGTGAAGGCGGAAAACGGCACCTTGCCCATCTCTTTGATCAAGCCGGGGATGTCGCGCGGATTGATGATCAGCAGGTTGCTGGCGCCGATCTTCATGAAGGTCAAGCAGTTCGCCGTCAACGCGAAGATGTGATAGAGCGGCAGGGCCGTCACGACGCACTCTTCGCCTTCTTTTACCAGCGGCTTGATCCAGGCATGGGCCTGGCTCAGGTTGGCCACCAGGTTGCCGTGCGTCAGCATCGCGGCCTTGGCCACGCCCGTCGTGCCGCCGGTGTACTGCAGGCAGGCCAGGTCGCGCTGGTCCAGCGGCACCTCGGTGAACGGCGTGTCGCGGCCGGCGCGCAAGGCGTCGTCCAGCCGGACGGCGCCGGGCAGCGACCAGGCGGGGACCATGCGCTTGACGCGGCGGACCACGAAGTCCACCAGCCGGCCCTTGATGGGTCCGAGCATCCCGCCGATAGACGTCACCAGCACGCGCTCGATCGCGGTCTGGGGCAACGCCTTCTGCAGGGTGGCCGCGAAGTTGTCCGCCACGACGATGGCGCGCGCGCCCGAATCGGCCAACTGGTGTTCAAGCTCGTGCGCGGTATAGAGCGGGTTGCAGTTGACGACGATGCAGCCGGCGCGCAGCGCGCCGAACAGGCAGACTGGATACTGCAGCAGGTTGGGCATCATCAGCGCCACGCGGTCGCCCTTTCCCAGCCCGTTGGCGTGCAGCCAGGCGGCGAAGTCGCGCGTCAGCGCGTCCAGCTCGGCGTAGCGGATCGACTTGCCCATGCTGATGTACGCGGTCTTGTCCGCGAAGCGGCGGCAACTCTCCTGCACGACTGAGACCAGCGTCGTCACGCCGTCCATCTCGATCTCCGCGGGAACGCCGGAGGGATAGCTCTTGTGCCAGATTCGTTCCATCGTTGTGCCTAGTTGCCCAAGAGGGCTTTCTTCAGGGAGGCCTGCGCGGGGTTGTCGCCCAGCCAGACGCGCAGCAAGGCGCGCGCGAACTCGGGACTGTCGACACGGCCCAGTTGCTTGCCGTTGCCAGTGACCGTGACACCCCGGGCGTCGAAATCCAGATCGACCACGTCGCCCGTCTTGGCGGTGCCGATTTCGGCCATCAGACGGGACAAACGGTCTGCCGACGCTTTCAGCGCGGCAAGCTCCTGCTTCGGCGTATTGTCGCGCAATCCCTCCTGCAACGCGTCATCGAGGCTTTTGCTGTCCACGTCGCGCAGCAACTGCAGGCGCATGCGGCGGGGCTCAGCACTGTTGACCAAGGCCGCGGCATCGCTGCTCTTGGCGGTGGCGTACAGCGCGGCTACGTAGACCTTCACGACGAACTTGGTGCGCACGCCGGCGCCGTTGAGCACCAGCGCGCGGCCGCCTTCGGACAGATGCTCCGGCACGCGCACGCCTGCGACATCCATGTCCGCAGCGAAGGCGGGCGCACCCGCCAGCGTTGCGGCAACGATGATGCTCAGGGCGGCGGATCGCCCTCCAGAGATGGGATGCATGGGTCTCCTCCTGTGTTCTTTCGCTTGTAGAACTTCTTGTCGGCGATATAGATCGTGCGTTCCACGACGGCATAGACCACGCCGTCCTTGTCCTTCAACTCCACCGTGTACGTGCGGGTCGTCTCATGGTCCCGCGCGAGGATGCGGCGGATCTCGGCAATCTCTCCGGGCGGCAGCCGGAAGTCCACATACAGGGTCGTGTAGGCGGGCTTGCGGTAGCGGATCGACGCCGCCTTGTCCCACACGATGTGGTCCGCGCCCAGCGCGGACATGAGCATCGTGGGGTGCGCGCCGTCCGTTACCGCGAACAGCGAGCCGCCGTACATCGACCCGACGATATTGCGCGTGCGCCGCAGCAAGGGCAGCTTGATGCGGATGTGCTGGAAGTCCGGCGACACATGCAGCACGCGGCCGCCGGTGGCGCGAAACGCCGGGTGCAGGTTGAACCCCACCCGCATCAGGCGCGCGCGCCATTGCGGCGACAGGCTCTTGAACCAATAGGGCTTGATCACATTGACTCGAACAGCCCAGCCGCACCCATGCCGGTGCCGATGCACATGGTGACCAGTCCGTACTTGCCGCCCGTGCGGCGCAGGCCATGCGTGATCGTAGCCGTGCGGATCGCGCCGGTCGCGCCCAGCGGATGGCCCAGTGCAATGGCGCCGCCCAGCGGATTGACCTTGGCGGGATCCAGCTTCAGTTCCCGGATCACGGCCAGCGACTGCGCGGCGAAGGCCTCGTTCAGTTCGATCCAGTCCAGGGCGTCCTGCGTGATGCCCGCGCGTTCCAGCACCTTGGGGATGGCGGCGATGGGGCCGATTCCCATGACTTCAGGCGGCACGCCGGCCACCGAGAAGCTGACAAAGCGCGCCAGCGGGCTCAAGTTGAATTCGCGCAGGATGCGGTCGGACACGAGGACCACGGCGGCGGCGCCGTCGGACATCTGCGAGCTGTTGCCGGCGGTGACGCTGCCGCGCGCCGCGAACACGGGACGCAGCCGGGCCAGCGCTTCTGCGCTGCTGTCCGGGCGCGGACCTTCGTCGACTTCGACCAGACGGCGCACCACGCGGACGGCGCCGCTGGCGCCGTCCGGCAGATGCGACACCACTTCAAACGGCGTGGTTTCCGCGCGGAAGTGGCCGGCCGCGATGGCGGCGCAAGCTTTCTGATGCGAGGCTAGCGCAAAGGCGTCCTGATCCTCGCGCGAGATCTTCCAGCGCTCAGCGACCTTTTCGCCGGTCAGGCCCATGCCGAAGGCCATGCCGATGTTCTCTTCGTGGGCGAAGATGGCAGGGTTCATCGATACCTTGTTGCCCATGATCTGCGGCATGGCGCTCATGGATTCGGTGCCGGCGCCGATCATGATGTCGGCTTCGCCCGTGCGGATGCGGGCGGCGGCATCCGCCACCGCTTGCAGGCCCGACGCGCAGAAGCGGTTGACGGTGACCCCGGCCACGCTTTGGGGCAGGCCGGCCAGCAGCAGCCCGATGCGCGCCACGTTCATGCCTTGCTCGGCTTCCGGCATGGCGCAGCCCGCGATCACGTCTTCGATGCGCGCCGTATCCAGCCCGGGCACCTGGGCCAGCGCGCCGTTCAGCGCGGCGGCCAGCATGTCGTCAGGGCGGGTGGTGATATAGGCGCCGTTGCGCTTGCCTACCGGCAAGCGCGTGGCGGCGACGATGTAAGCGTCCTGAATCTGCTTGCTCATGTTCATTCCTCATATCTCTACAGCGAGACAATAAACAGCGAAACCTATAAATCCCCCCCTGCGCATAACGATGCAGCTCCAGTGGGGCCGCGCGGATCCGGCTTCGCCGGTCCGCAGCCGGCGCCCCTGGGGGAAGGCGCCGCAGGCGCTGCGGGGGGGACTAATTCCGTAGCGGCTTGCCGGTTTCCAGGGTGTGGCGGATGCGGGCCTGGGTTTCAGGCGTGCGCAAGAGCGCCACGAATTCCCGGCGCTCCACCGCCAGCAGCCATTCCTCGTCCACCTTCGTGCCGGTTTCGACCTCGCCGCCGCACAGGGCCACGGCAGCGCTGCGCGCCACGCGATAGTCATGCGCGCTGATCATGCCGCCTTCGCGCATGTTGACCAGCACCATCTCGAAGTTGGCGATGCCGTTGCGGCCCGCCACCGGGATGTTCGCCAGGCGGGGCGGTGGCGTGTAGCCGGCCTGGGCCGCGGCGCGCGCCTGGCCGATGGCCACGAACAGCAGCTCGCCGGGATGGAACAGTACGATGTCGTGCTCGCGGGCAAAGCCCGTATCGATGGCTTCCAGCCCGCTCTTGGCCACTTGCGCCGTGGCGATGGTCTGGAAGATGGGTTGCAGGTAGGGGAAGACCTCGCCCGGGGTGGCGGTCTTGGCCGCCAGTGCCGCTGCGCGGCCGGCGAACTCCTTGCTGCCGCCGCCCGCCGGAATCAGGCCGACGCCCGCTTCCACCAAGCCGATATAGCTTTCCAATGCCAGCACGCGGTGCGAGGCGTGCATCAGGAATTCGCAGCCGCCGCCCAGCGCCATGCCCTGTACGGCAGCGACGGTGGGGATCTGCGCGTACTTGAAAGACTGGGAGGCGCGCTGGAATTTCTCCACCATGGCTTCCAGCATGTCGAATTGGCCGGCCGCGCAGGCTTCGACCACCTGTTGCAGGTTGGCGCCGACTGCGAAGGGGGGCTCATGCCAGATCACCAGGCCGTCGAACTCGCGCTCGGCGCGGGCGACTGCTTGCAACACGCCTTCCAGCACCTCGCCGCCCAGCGTGTGGTTCTTGGACGTGACCGACAGGATGGCGATGCCGGCGTCGACGTCGGGCAGGTTCCACAGGCGCACGCCCTCGTTCTCCCACACGGTGACGCCGCGGTCGTCGGCCCCTTCGCCGAATACGCGTTCCGGGAACAATTGACGGCGGTACACCGGGAGCGCCGAACGCGGATGCAGGCGGCCGGTGCGCGCGGAATACGAGCCTTCCGGCGTGTGCACGCCTTGGCGGCCCGGCTCCAGCGCCCAGGCGGGCAGCGGGGCGTCGCTCATGGCGCGGCCGGCGGCGATGTCTTCGGCCACCGCGGCGGCGATCGCCTGCCAGCCGGCAGCCTGCCAGGTTTCAAACGGGCCTTGCGCCCAGCCGAAGCCCCAGCGCATGGCCAGGTCGAGGTCGCGTGCATTGTCGGCCACGTGCTCGAGCTGCACGGCGCTGTAGTGGAAGATGTCGCGAAACAGGCTCCACAGGAACTGGGCCTGCGGGTGCTCGCTTGCGCGCAAGGCGGCAAAGCGACGGGCGGGGTCGCGTTCTTTCAGCAGCGCGGCGACCTCGTCGGCCAGCTTGCCGGCGCGGGGCCGGTAGTCTTGCGCCTTCAGGTCCAGCACCAGAATGTCCTTGCCTTGCTTGCGGTAGACGCCGGCGCCGGTCTTCTGGCCCAATGCCCCTTTCTGGATCAATGCGGACAACCAGGCGGGCAGCGCAAAGTAGCGGTGCCAGGGGTCGTCGGGCAGGTTCTTTTCCATCGTGCCGACCACGTGGGCCAGCGTGTCCAGGCCGACGACGTCCGCGGTGCGGTACGTGGCGCTCTTGGGACGGCCGATTTTCGGACCGGTCAGCGCGTCGACTTCGTCGAAACCCAGCCCCAGGCGCGCGGTGTGGTGCATGGCCGCCAGGATCGAGAACACGCCGATGCGGTTGGCCACGAAGTTGGGCGTGTCCAGCGCGCGAACCACGCCCTTGCCCAGCGTGGACGTCAGCCAGGTTTCCAATTGGTCCAGCACGGCAGGCTGGGTGTGCGACGTGGCGATGATCTCCACCAGCCGCATGTAGCGGGGCGGATTGAAGAAATGGATGCCGCAGAAGCGGTCACGCAGGCTGGCGGGCAAGGCATTGGCCAGCGCGTCGATCGACAGGCCGGACGTATTCGAGGCGATGATGGCGTCGGGCGACACATGCGGGGCGATGCGCTCGTATAGCGCCGTCTTCCAGTCCATGCGTTCGGCGATGGCCTCGATGACCAGGTCGCAGCCGCGCAGCGCGTCCAGGTGGTCGTCGTAGTTCGCGGGGGTGATCAGGGCGATGCGGGCCGCGCCGGCCAGCGGCGCGGGTTCCAGTTTTTTCAGGCCGGCCAGCGCCTTCTTGACGATGCCGTTGCGGTCGCCTTCGGCCGCGGCCAGATCGAACAGCGTGACGGGCACGCCCGCATTGGCCAGGTGGGCGGCGATCTGCGCGCCCATGACGCCGGCACCCAGGACGGCGACGTGTTTGACGACGAACTTGCTCAAGGGATTCTCCTGGAAAGGCGGGCGGGCGGCGCGGGGCCGCCCGCCCGTGCAAGGCAAGAAGCGGGACGACAACTGCAGGCCGACGATATGGCCGCTGCTGTCATAGGTACCCGCCACGCGGCCCTTGGTCAGCTGATTGCCGGACGTCGTGTCGATGTCCGTCTTGCGCAGGTAAAGATAGGTGTAGCCCAGGTCCAGCGTCGTGCTCTTGGTGGCTTGCCATTGCACGCCCGTCGAGAACCAGTACCGGTCGTTGTCGGGCAGCGAGGTCGGGCGGTCGGCTTCCTTGTGGACCGGCGACTGGTCATAGGCCAGGCCGAACTTCCACTTCCAGTCGGGGGCGAACTTGTAGTTCGCGCCCACGGCGACGCGCCACGTGTCGCGGAAATTCAGCGGCAGATCGTCGTCGCGCGCGCCGGCGCCCGAGTTGCGGATCTTCAGGTCGGGTATGCTGCTCCAGCCCGTCCATGACACGTCGCCCAGCAGCTCCCAACGTTCGTTCAGCTGGTGCGTGGCGCTGAGGATCAGCGAGTCGGGCAGGTCCACCGAGGCCTTGGCGTCGAACGAGACCGAGGCCTTGGTGGGGCCGATACTGGTGATGTCGGTGTCGCCCTTGGCGGTGTGCTTGATCTTCGAGCGGTACGACAGGCCGATGCGCGTGTCTTCGGTGGGTTGCAGCATGAAGCCCACGTTCCAGCCCCAGGCGTCGCCCTTCAGGTTCAGGTCCGCGTCGCCGTTGGTGGCCAGTGGCAGGCCGGCGATCGGCACGACCGTCTTCTTCTTGTAGTTGGCGTCGATGTGCTGCCAGTTCACGCCGAAGCCCATCGAGAACTTGTCGTTGACCTTGTAGGCGATCGACGGGTTCACGTTGATGGTCTTGATCTCGAACTTGTTGGAGTGGTACTGGCCAACCCAGCCGTCGTCGTATTCGGTCATCAGGCCGAACGGGGCGCCGACGCCCAGGCCGATATACCACTGCTCGTTCAACTGCCAGGAGGCGTACAGGTTGGGGACGACGCCCAGGTTGCCGGCGTCACCACCATTGCCGCCGGTGGGCACTGACCCGTTCAGGCCGGAGCCAGGAATGCCGGGCACGCTGGGGTTGCGGCTGTTGCCGTTGTCCGAGAACTTGAACGAGGGCTTGATCAGGTTGACCCCGCCCGAGAAGTTGATGCCCGGCAGATACGTCATCCCTGCCGGGTTGTAGTAGATGATGCTGGCGTTTTCCGGATTTGCCGCCGAGCCCGCGTACGCGTTGCCCAGCCCGCTGGCGTTCTGCTCCAAGAGCTGAAAGCCGGCGGCGTAGGACGTTGCGGATGCGCCAAGACCGACCACAATGGCCGACAAGGTGCTCAGGGACAATGAACGTCTGCGCATGGTACTGCCTCCTCGAGTTGGATGTATGTCTCTATTCCACTGCCGGTCTGCTTGTCGGGCCGGTCTAATCGGCGTGAGCCGTTTCACTGCTGTGCTTGGGGTTGCTGCGTTGGTAATGCAAGGGTCCGCCGGTGAATGGCGCGAACCCCGTTCCGAAAATCACACCGGCGTCGGCCAGGTCGGCATCAGCCACGACGCCCGCTTCCACGCGCTGCCGCGTGGCGTCGATCAGCGGTTGGATCAGGCGCTGCGCCAGGCCTGCGGGGGCGGCGGCGGGCGCGGCGCCGCCTGGTTTGACCGGCTTGCCGTCGCGCCAGGTGTAGAAGCCCTTGCCGCTTTTCTTGCCCAGGTCGCCGCGCGCCAGCCGTTCGGCCAGGCAGCGCGGGGGCTCGGCGCCACCGGCCAGTTCTTCGCCCGCCGCGCGCGCGATGTCCAGGCCCACGGTGTCGGCCAGCTCCAGCGGCCCCATCGGCATGCCGAACGCCACCATGGCGGCGTCCACCGTTTCGGGCGCGACGCCGTCGTCCACGCTGCGCATGGCCTGCAGCATGTACGGCGCCAGCACGGCATTGACCAGGAATCCGGGCGCGCTCTTTACGGGCAACGCCAGCTTGTCGATCTGGCCGACGAAGGCGCAGGCGCGCGCGAGCGCATCGCCAGTGTCGCCCTCTGCATGCACCACTTCGACGAGCGGCATCTTGGCCACCGGGTTGAAGAAGTGGATGCCGATCAGCCGTTCGGGGCGCGCCAAGCCGGCGCGCAGGGTTTCGAGCGACAGGCTGGAGGTGTTGGTGGCCAGCAGCGCGCCGGGCTTGATGCGGGGCTCCAGCGACCGGTACAGCGAACGCTTTGCCTCCGGCTGTTCGCTGATGGCCTCGATGATGATGTCGGCCAGCGGCACGCCGTTGCCCGCCGGGTCGGGGATCAACCGGTCGAACGCCGCGCGCGCCAGGCGCGGGTCTTTCAGGCGCCGGGCATACAGCGTGGCGGCGCGTTGGATGGCGGGCGCGATGCGGGACATGTCTTGGTCTTGCAACGTGACCGTCATGCCCTTGAACGCGCACCAGGCCGCGATGTCGCCGCCCATGACGCCGGCGCCCACCACATGGACGTGGCGCGCGGGCGCGACGCCGGTCTGCTTGCCATTGGCCTTCAGGCGTTCCTGCAAGCGGAACACGCGCAGCAGGTTGCGGGCGGTGTCCGACGCGATGATGCCGTCGATCAGGTCGGGCGCCTGCAGGGCGTTGCCGCCGTGCTTTTCCCACAGCGTCACGATGGCGGGCGCGGCGGGGTAGTGGCCCAGGGGATCCTTGGCGGCGATCTGCTTGCGGGCCCGATTGGCCACGATGGCTTTCAACGGCCAGCGGTTCGCCCAGGCGCCCAGGCCGCGCGCACGGCGCGGCGGCTTGTTCGACAGCACGGTCTGGCGGGCAGCCGCCCGCAGC
>CAUSDE010000007.1:0-153802 GCA_963530045.1 uncultured Achromobacter sp. | reverse complement strand
GACGAGAGGGCAGTCCGGAGCGAAGGCTCCGGACCGCAATCGTGGGCGCGCGCCACCCACCCGACCCCGCCGATGGGCGTCCTACGAAGTCACCCCGACCGCACCGACGAAGCCCTCCAGACGCACCAACGAGGCAACCTCAGTCACCACGCCGACGAAGCTACTCCTCAGATCCCGCAGCCGGACTCACTTCCCCCAGATACCGGCAATCCAGTTCCAGACTCAACTCGTCCATCCCCAGGATATCGATCTCCACGGCAGTCCCGCGCTCCAACTCGGGCATTCCGCCCACCCGTGTCACCAGCGGCGCATTCGCGAACCGCACCAGGTCGTCGCGCAACACGTGCGCCACCGTGCGGGTCACGCCGTGTTGCTTCAGCCAGCGCAGGCACCAGTAGCGCTCCATCGCGCTCTGGAACTCCGCCCACGCCGCGTACTGCGCGTCGAACGCGCCGATGATCGCGAAGAGGTCCGCGTCGCGCGGCTTGAACGGGGCCACCAGGCGGGCCGACACGCCGTGCTCCACGGCGGCGATCAGTTGCCATTGGTTGACCAGGTCGACATAGCGGCGCAGCGGCGACGTGCTCCAGGCGTATTGCGGCACGCCGATAGCCTCGTGCGGCAGCGCCTGCGTGCTCATGCGCACGCGGCCCGCCTGTTGCGAACGGTAGATGCCCGGCACGCCGTGCTGGTGCAGCAAGCCGCCCCACTGGTTGTTGGCCAGGATCATGTATTCGGCCACCATCCGGTCCAGCGGCGCGTTGCGCTGGCGGGGCACCAGGCGCACGGGCGTGTCCGGGTCGTCCGGGTTGCCGTCCAGATAGAAGCTGTATTCCACCCGCGAATTGTTCTCGGGCTTGCCGCGCACCTTCTCGCGTTGCGCGGACAGCGCCTGGGCCAGTTTCCACAGGGGGCGCAGCCAGTGGCCGTACGGCATGTCCGCCGACGGATCGGCCAGGCTGGCCTCCGTGACCTGCGCATCCAGCATGTTGTGGCGCAGGTTCTCGCGCACCACCACGCGCTCAAGGCGCGTTTCGGATTCGAAGATCTCGCCCGTCTCCGGGTCGGCCACGACATACAGCGACAGCACCGGCACTTCGCGGCCGGCATCCAGCGAGAACGCCTTGATGACGTTGTCCGGCTGCATCGGGATCTTGTCGCCCGGCATGTAGACCGTGGACAGGCGGGCGCGGGCCAGCTTGTCGAACTCGCTGTCGCGGGTCACGGTCAGGCCGGGGGCGGCCACGTGCACGCCCACGCGCAGGCGCCCGTCGGGCAGCTCCGTGACGGACAGCGCGTCATCGATTTCGGTGGTGGTGACATCGTCCACCGAATAGATCTCGGCGTCCGACAGCGGCAGTTCGCGGTCGACGGGCGGCAGTTCCAGGTCGGGGAAAGCCAGCCCGCGCGGGAAGTTCACCGCCAGGAAGCGGCGCTTGTGCAAGGCCAGCGCGTGCGGCCAGGCGCCCAGCTCGAGCAGCAGGCGGTCCGGCGTCTTGCCCAGCTTCGCGCAGGCCGCGTCCAGGGCCTTCCATTGCTGCGTGTTCTTGTCCGGGCGGATCAGCAGGGACTCGGCGGCCTGGGCGATGGGTTCGGGCAGGCGCCCGGCGGCCATCTCGTCCACCCATTCCTGCTGCTGCTCGGCCTGGCGCTGCTTCTTGTCCAGCGCGGCCAGGGCGGCGGCCAGGATATCGGGCGGGGCAGGGCGGTAGCGGCCCTTGCCGCGGCGATGGAAGTACGCCGGCGCGCCATGCAGGCGCATCAGCAAGGCGGCTTGCTCCACGGGCGTGGGGGCGTGGCCGAAGTAGTCGGCGGCCAGGGCGGGCGTGTCGAATTCTTCCTGAGGCGCGCATTCCCACAGGAATTGCAGGTCCAGGGCCTCGGCGGCCGCGGCCGCCTGGCTCATCAGCGCCGCCGGCTCGGGCGACGCGAAATTGAACAGGGTGTTGGCGCGCTTGATCTTGCTGCGCTTGCCCGACTCCGACTCCACCTGCAGGCTGGCGTCGGTCTCGGACAGGATATTGCCGGCCTTGAAGCTGCCGTCGTCTTCGTAAAACACATACATGGTGGGGATCGTCCTGGGCGGCGCGCACGCGCCGCCTTGCGCAGCTATATAGAGTGTTGAGGTCTGGTACTGATTATTGGGGGCGAACCTGTCTGGCGCCAAGGGCAAATTCAAGCACCTCGGGCATCCATTGCGCGAAATCGGATAAACCGTGGTCGCTACCCTGCACGATACGCTGGCGGCAACCCGCGTAGCGATCGCGCATTTCATGCCAATCCAGCACCTCGTCGCCGGTCGCCGCCACCAGGAAGTACCGGTCAGGCTGCGTGATGCGAGGGGCATGGATGGCCGCCAGTTCGTCCACATATTCGGGCAAGAAGACGAACGGCGCGTCGGAATGATACATGTGGTGTTCGCCGACCTGGGTGGCCAGGTCGCGCGCGGCCTCCACGGCCGGGTTCAGCAGGACCGCCTTGCAGCCCAGTTGCTCGGCCAGCCACGTGGCGTAGAACCCGCCCAGCGAAGAGCCGATCACGGTCAGGGCGCGGGGGCTGTCGGCGCCTTCCAGCTGGCGCCGGGCGATGCCCATGGCCAGGTCGATCGCTTCCCGGGGGCTGGCGGGCAACTGCGGGCAGGCCCAATCGGCGGCCAGCCCAAGCTGGGCCATGGCGTCGGCCATCATCCGGGCCTTCATCGAGGTGGGCGAGGAGCGAAATCCGTGCAGGTAGAGAATCATTTCGTGCTCGTCCGGTAGCGGTCCGCCGTTCAGCCGCGTGCCTGCAAGGCGTCCAGCAGCTTGCCGTGGATGCCGCCAAAGCCGCCATTGCTCATGACCAGCACCTGATCGCCCGGGCGGGCGGCGGCGGTCACGGCCGCAACGAGCGCGCCGATGTCATCGTAACTGGAAGCCCGGTCGCCCAGGGGCGCCAGGACGTCGGCCGGGTTCCAGCCCAGCGCATGCTTGCCGCTGTGCGCGCCGAAGCAGAACACCAGGTCGGCGTCGGCCAGCGCCTCGGGCAGGCGGGCGGCCATCGTGCCCAGCTTCATGGTGTTGGATCGGGGTTCCAGCACCGCCAGGATGCGCGCCGATCCGACCTGGCGGCGCAGCCCTTCCAGGGTAGTGGCGATGGCGGTGGGGTGGTGGGCGAAATCGTCGTAGACCTTCACGCCATTGACGGTGCCGCGCAGCTCCATGCGCCGCTTGACCCCGGCAAAGCGGGTCAGGGCGTCGATGCCCTGTTCAGCGGGCACGCCGACATGCTCGGCCGCGGCCAGCGCCGCCAGCGCGTTCATGCGGTTGTGCTCGCCCGTCAGGTTCCAGCGCACGGTGCCGGCCGCCACGCCGTTGCGCAGCACGCCGAACGCGCCCTCGGCATCGGGCGGGGTGGCCTGCCAGGCGCCATCGGCGCCAAACGTGACGGTTTCCGACCAGCATCCGCGGGCAATCACGCGGTCAAGCGCGTCGGAATGGGCCGGACGCACGATGCGGCCGGAGCCGGGAATGGTGCGCACCAAGTGGTGGAATTGGGTCTCGATCGCCGCCAGATCGGGGAAGATGTCGGCGTGGTCGTATTCCAGGTTGTTCAGGATGGCGGTGCGCGGGCGGTAATGGACAAACTTGGAGCGCTTGTCGAAGAACGCCGTGTCGTACTCGTCCGCCTCGATCACGAAGGGGCGGCGCGCCGGGTCGTAGCGGGCCGACACGTGCAGGTCCTGCGCCACGCCGCCGATCAGGAAGTTGGGCGCCAGGCCGGCGGCTTCCAGCACCCACGCCAGCATCGAGCTGGTGGTGGTCTTGCCATGGGTGCCCGCCACCGCCAGCACGTGCTGGCCGGGCAGGACGTTGTCGCCCAGCCATTGCGGACCGGACACGTAACGCGCGCCCGACTCCAGGATGGCTTCCATCAGCGGGTTGCCGCGGCTGACCACGTTGCCGATCACGTACAGGTCTGGCTTGAGCGCCATCTGCTCGACGCCGAAGCCTTCGATCAGTTCGATCCCCTGTTCGGACAACTGCGTGCTCATGGGCGGGTACACGCCCGCGTCGCAACCAGTGACCTTGTGTCCGGCGGCCCGCGCGATCAGCGCCAGGCCACCCATGAACGTACCGCAGATGCCAAGAATGTGCAGGTGCATTGAAAACTCTCCTGTCCTGCATTGTATATATAGCGGACCCGCGTTCCCTGCGCGTGGGTTTGCCCCGAGAGCGGCGGTTTTCGTCTCTGGCCCGCCCGACGACAAAAAACAGCGGCAGCGGTTATGATCGCGCCATGAATCGACGCCTACTTCTTTCCGCCGGCGTGGCGGTTGCCGCCACGGTTGCGGGCGGTTTGACCTTGCTGGGCCGCAAGTCCCAGAACCCCGCAGCGCCGGCCGAGGCGGGCGATCCCGTGGCTGGACTGATGCAATTGCAGATGCCTGACCTGAACGGCGCGACGCAGTCGCTGGCCGGCTGGAAGGGGCAGCCGATCGTGGTCAATTTCTGGGCAACCTGGTGCGCGCCTTGCGTCAGGGAAATGCCGGAACTCGACGCCTTGCAGAAAAAATACCCGCACGTCCGTTTTGTCGGCATCGGTGTCGATTCGGCGGCGAATATGCAAAAATTTGTCGAGAAAGTGCAAGTTTCCTACCCGCTGTGGGTGATCGGCGCCGGGGCGATCGATACCCTGCGCAAGCTCGGAAACCCCAGTGGCGGGCTGCCTTTTACCATCGTGTTCAACGCCGATGGCGGAATTAACCGGAAGATATTGGGTGAAATTCAGCCGGATGACCTTAGCCAAACCCTTTCTGGTTTGAAGGCGTAAGTCTGTTGGACAAATAGTAGGAATTGGCGTAAAAAGCTGGTTTATCGGCTGTTTTGCCAACAATTGGCAATCCACTCATTGGCAAGCGCATGGCGCAAAACATACTGGTATTGCATGGCCCGAACCTGAACCTGCTTGGCACCCGGGAACCTCATATCTACGGCAGTCTGACCCTGCCCCAGATCAATGAGCGCCTGGAACTGCTTGCAGGCGAATTGGGCGCCAAGCTGACTGCTTGGCAAGGCAATCACGAAGGTGCGCTGGTTGACCGCATTCAGGCGGCCCGGCAAGACGGCACGGACTTCATCATCATCAACGCGGCGGCATATACGCACACCAGCGTCGCAATTCGCGATGCGCTGGCTGGGGTCGCGATCCCATTTATTGAAGTACATTTGTCCAATCTGTATAAGCGAGAGCCCTTCAGGCATCACTCTTATCTGTCCGATTTGGCGATAGGCCTTATCAGCGGCCTCGGCGCGGACGGCTACGAGGCGGCTCTGCGTTACGCAGTGCGGCACTGATCTCGCACCAACTCACAGCTTTTACATCTTATACGGCGCGGACCCCACGCTGGGACGTCGTCGACACTATCTCGGGAAGCAGCTTCTATGGACCTTCGAAAACTCAAAACCCTGATCGACCTGGTGGCTGAATCGGGTATCGCCGAGCTGGAAATCACCGAAGGCGAAGGCAAGGTACGCATCGTCAAGTTCTCGCAGACCTTGCAGCCGGTGGCTTACCACCAGCCCGAAGCCGGCGCGCACGCCGCACCGGTGGCACCGGCCGCGGCACCTGCCGCCCCGGCCGCCGAAGCCGCCCCGGTCATCCAGGGCCATGTCGTGAAGGCGCCGATGGTCGGCACGTTCTACCGTTCGCCGAACCCGGGCGCCGCCCCGTTCATCGACGTGGGCGCCACCGTCAAGGAAGGCGATCCGCTGTGCATCATTGAAGCCATGAAGCTGCTCAATGAAATCGAAGCCGACAAGTCCGGCGTCATCAAAGAAATCCTGGTCGAAAACGGTGAGCCCGTCGAGTACGGTCAACCCCTGTTCGTCATTGGCTGATAGCTGAAAATGTTCGAAAAAATCCTGATCGCCAATCGGGGCGAAATCGCCCTGCGCATTCAGCGCGCTTGCCGTGAGCTGGGCATCAAAACCGTGGTCGTGCACTCCGAGGCTGACCGCGAAGCCAAGTACGTGCGCCTGGCCGATGAATCCGTGTGCATCGGGCCCGCGCCGTCGCGTGACAGCTACCTGAACATGCCGGCCATCATTTCGGCGGCCGAAGTTACGGATTCCGAGGCAATCCACCCGGGTTACGGGTTCTTGTCCGAAAATGCCGACTTCGCCGATCGCGTCGAAAAGAGTGGCTTCGTCTTCATCGGTCCGCGTCCCGACACCATTCGCCTGATGGGCGACAAGGTCAGCGCCAAGCGCGCCATGATCGAAGCGGGCGTGCCGGTGGTGCCGGGTTCCGAGGGCGCGTTGCCCGAAGATCCGCAGGAAATCATCCGCATTGCGCGCGAAGTCGGTTATCCGGTCATCATCAAGGCAGCAGGCGGCGGCGGTGGCCGCGGCATGCGCGTGGTGTACACCGAGGCCGCGCTGTTGAACGCCGTCACCATGACGCGTTCGGAAGCGGGCGCCGCGTTCAACAACCCGGAAGTCTATATGGAGAAGTTCCTCGAGAACCCTCGCCATGTGGAAATCCAGGTGCTGGCCGATGGCGGGCGCAACGCCGTCTGGCTGGGCGAGCGCGACTGCTCCATGCAGCGCCGCCACCAGAAAGTCATCGAAGAAGCGCCGGCCCCGGGCATCCCGCGCCGCGCGATCGAGCGTATTGGCGACCGTTGCGCCGACGCTTGCCGCAAGATGGGCTATCGCGGCGCCGGCACGTTCGAATTCCTGTTCGAGAACGGCGAGTTCTATTTCATTGAAATGAACACCCGCATCCAGGTCGAACACCCGGTCACCGAACTGATCACCGGCATCGACCTCGTGCAGCAGCAGATCCTGGTCGCCGCAGGCGAGAAGTTCACGCTGCGCCAGCGCGACGTGCAGTTCAAGGGCCACGCGATCGAATGCCGCATCAACGCGGAAGATCCTTTCCGCTTCGTGCCCAGCCCCGGCCGCATCACGAACTGGCACACGCCGGGCGGTCCGGGCGTGCGTATCGATTCGCATGCCTACAACGGCTACTTCGTGCCGCCGAACTACGATTCGATGATCGCCAAGGTCATCACGTACGGCGACACGCGGGACCAGGCGCTGGCCCGTATGCGCATCGCGCTGTCGGAAATGGTGGTGGAAGGCATTTCGACCAACATCCCGCTGCATCGCGAACTGCTGCAGGACGCCCGCTTCATCGAAGGCGGCACCAGCATCCACTATCTGGAAAACAAGTTGGCTCAGCGTCCCTGACCGACCACTAGGGGCCTCACGGCCCCTTTTTGCCTTTGGGCCTACCCCAGGCAACCCCAGCAGGGGCTTTTTTAATTGTTTACGGTCATCGGGCCGCGGCATCAGCCGCGGCCCGATGACCAGATGGAAGAATAATCATGCGTGAACTCGTGCTCCATTGCCTAGAGGCGCAGGCCGAAGCCTTGTCGGATGCGCTGCTGGAAGCGGGCGTGCTGTCCGTCTCCGTGGAAGACGCCGACTTCGGCACGGACGACGAACGTCCCCTGTTCGGCGAGCCCGGCACCGAGCCCGACGTGCAGGCCTGGGACCGCAACCGCGTCGTCGCCTTGCTGCCCGACGGAGCCGATCCCGCGCAGATCATGGAAGAGGCCGCCGCGGCGGGCGAACTGGATCCGGCGCTGTTCGCCGGCTGGAGCCTGCGCGACGTTCCCGATGCCGACTGGGTGCGCCTGACGCAATCGCAATTCGGCCCCATCCACATCGCCGAACGCCTCTGGATCGTGCCGAGCTGGCACCGCGACAGCCCTGAGGTGCCCGGCTTCGATCCGGCCGCCACGGGCGACGGCGCGATCCATATCGAACTGGATCCCGGCCTGGCCTTCGGCACGGGCAGCCACCCCACGACGCACCTGTGCCTGGCATGGCTGGAAGCCGAGCTGCCGGCCGGCGCCACCTTGCTGGATTACGGTTGCGGCTCGGGCATTCTGGCGATTGCCGCGCGCAAACTGGGCGCGGGCCCGACGCTGGCGGTGGACATCGATGCGCAGGCCGTGCAAAGCACCGCCTACAACGCCGAGGTCAACGGCGTCGAACTGCAGGCGATGTTGCCGGACGCGCTGGCCGACGGCACCTTCCAGGTCGTCGTCGCCAATATCCTGTCCAATCCGCTGAAGGTGCTGGCACCGATGCTGGCCGGCCGCGTTGCCGCGGGCGGCCATCTGGTGCTGTCTGGCGTGCTGGAACGTCAGGCCGAAGAAGTGGCCGCCGCCTATGCGCCCTGGATCGCCATGTCGGTCTGGCGCGCGCGCGACGGCTGGGTGTGCCTGCACGGCCAGAAGGCCTGAGCGCCGTTCGGCAGGATCGCGACACATGGCTCTGACCACCCGCTGCCCCCAGTGCGGCACCTCGTTCAAGGTGGTGCCTGACCAGCTCCGGGTCCGCAATGGCCTGGTGCGTTGCGGCGCCTGCTCGACGGTCTTCGATGGCCGGGCCTGCCTGCTGCCGGAGACCGGCGCGCCGGCGACGCCGCTGGCCGTTCCGACCATGCCCCCGGTGGTGCCTCCCGCTGCGGCGGCGGCCGCGCCGGTGCTGGCGACGCCGCCCCTCGCGCCCACTGAGCCCGTCGTCGCCCCGGCGCCGCCGCGCCCTGTTCCGGCGTCACCGCCGCCTGTGGAGCCGCCACCGCCGCTGTCGCGCCCGTCCGCGGAGCCGCCTCGCCAGATCGCCCCGTGGGAAGACGAGCCCATTGCGGCTCCGCCGGCGCTTCGTCCGCCGTTCGGGCCTGCGCCGATTCCTGCTTCCCCGCCGGCCGTCGCGCCCGCTACGCCTGCCGCACCCGCCGTGCCGCCGGCCGTGTTGCGCGGACGCGAATCGATCCGTCAACGCGTCGAGCCCGAAGCGGATCTACCCGAGGAGGATGCCGACGACGAAGGCGAGGACGACAGCGATCTGCGTGACAGTGCCCGCCACGCCGCCTTCGCCCGCCCGCCGCTGCGCGAGCCCGCGCCGCGCGGGGAGCCGCCCTTGCGCAGCGAACCCATCATCGCGTCGCGCGCCACGGAGCCGGTCATCGATTGGGACGCCCGCCGACGCGGCGCCGCGCCAGCCGAACCGACCTTCGCCGCCCGCGACGACGAAGACGATCACGACCTTGAAGACGATCGCCCTGACGACCTCTCCGACGACCGCTGGGGCGACCATCGCGACGAACACGGCGACGCCGCTCCACGCCATCACCGCATCCGCGACGATGGCGATGACGACGACGAGTCCGAAGACGACGACGCACGCGAGCCGGTCCTGGGCGAAACCCGCACCCGCTACTCAAGCGCCACCGATGTGGGCCGCGCGCCGCCCGAGTTCCTGGACCAGGACCGCCAGGAACGTCGCGGCCTCATGCGCAAAGTGTGGGGCTACGCCTGCCTGCTGGGCTTGATCGCGCTGGGCCTGCAACTGGTGTATGCCTACCGCACCGACATCGCCAATTCCGTGCCGGTCCTGCGGCCGGTGCTCGAGGTCGCCTGCAAGCCGCTGGGCTGCACGGTCGGTTACGCCCGGCGCCTTGAGCGCATCGCGATTTCCTCGTCGTCGCTGCAGCCACCGCCCGGCGCCGCGGCGATCGACGATGGCCGCAGCCGCCTGGTACTGAACCTGGTGCTGCGCAACCGCTACGACAAGCCGCAACATTGGCCCGCCTTGGTGCTGGACCTGACCGACCTGTCGGACACGGTGGTGGTGCGCAAAGTGCTGATGCCCGAAAACTACCTGACGCCTGAACAGTTGAGCGGTCCGTTCGGCCCGGCTGGCGAGCTCAAGATTTCCGTGCCCATTGAAGTGACCGGTGTCCAGGTCAATGGCTACCAACTCGATAAATTCTTTCCTTAAAGGATGACAAGCATGGCAACCCCCGTACTGGTTTGCGGCTCGATGGCGTTCGACACGATTGCCGTGTTTGAAGGCCGTTTCAAAGAGCACATTCTTGCTGATCGCATCCAATCGCTCAGCGTGTCCTTCCTGGTGCCCAGCATGCGCAAGGAATACGGCGGCTGCTCCGGCAACATCGCCTACAACATGAACCTGCTGGGCGGCAATCCCGTGCCGGTGGCGACGGTGGGCGAAGACGCCGGTGAATACATGGAACGCCTGGCGGGCCTGGGCATCGACACCCGCCGCGTCAAGGTCATCCCCGATACCTTCACGGCGCAGTGCTTCATCACGACCGACCTGGACGACAACCAGATCACCGCCTTCCACCCGGGCGCCATGTCGTTCGCCGCGGACAACGATTTGAGCGACGCCGACGCGGCCTGGGCCATCGTGGCGCCGGATGCCAAGGAAGGCATGTTCGCGCATGCCGAACGCCTGCACCGCCGCGGCATTCCGTTCATCTTCGATCTGGGCCAGGCCATGCCCCTGTTCGACGGCGCCGACCTGGAGCGCATGCTCAAGCTGGCGCAGGCGTTGACCGTCAACGATTACGAAGCGGGCATCGTCGAACAGCGCACCGGCCGCAGCGTGGCCGACATCGCCTCCACGCTTCAAGCCGTGGTGGTGACGCGCGGCGCCGAAGGCGCGACGTTGTACACCGATGGCAAGACCATCCAGATCGGACCGGTGCGCGCCTCGCAGGTCGTGGACCCGACGGGTTGCGGCGACGCCCAGCGCGGCGGCCTGCTCTATGGCCTGACCAGCGGCTGGAGCTGGGAAGACAGCTGCCGCCTGGGCAACGTCATGGGCGCCATCAAGATCGCATCGCGCGGCCCGCAGAACCACGCGCCGTCGCGCGCGGACATCGACGCCGTGCTGCACGCGACCTACGGCATCCATCTGCCGGCTTGAATCCCTGCGCTCGCCGGGAACCGCAAGGCGGGAATGCGGTCGAACCCATCGCGTTTTTGAAGGTCGGCGGCCTGGCGGCTGCCGCATTGAGATGCTGTTTTCCGCTTTTGGCTGTGAGTTTCAGTGTGTTGCAGCCGCGAGTGCCGCTTCTTCCCGGCGGAGTATGATCAAGCATCGTCGGCAGTGCCCGATCGAGGAGTCCAAATGAACCAAAGCAAATCTCTTTCCCTGGTGACGCCGCGTACTGGCCGGTGGTTGGCCATCGCAGCCGTCGTGACGTCGATGGCTGTCCTGGGTGGCTGCGCCAATCGCAGCGCGTCCAGCGGCGTCTATAGCTATGACCAAGCCCAGCGTGAGCAGATCGTCCGTACCGGCACGGTCACGGGCGTTCGCCCGATCGTGATCCAGAACGACAAATCCAGCGGTGTCGGCATGTTGGCCGGCGGCGCACTGGGCGGCGTGGCGGGTAACGCGATCGGGGGCGGCACGGGCCGCACCATCGCCACCGTCGGCGGCGCCATCCTGGGCGCACTGGCGGGCAACGCCGTGGAGAACCAGGTCGGCAAGAATTCCGGCTATGAAATCACCGTACGCCTGGATAACGGCGAAACCCGTGTGGTCGCCCAGGAGGCCGACGTGCCGGTCAGCGTGGGCCAACGCGTCCAGGTCATCAGCGGTTCGGGCCCGACCCGCGTCACGCCGATGTGATCGTCGGCAAGTCCGTAGAAAAGCCCGCGCAAGCGGGCTTTTTTTTCGCATGTATCCAGCGGGGCGGGGGCCCGTTTCCGGCCGCAGGTTTTCTGCCCGAAAATCCGCCCACGGAAATTGGGGCCGAGGCGAACAGAAGCCGGGATACCGGCAGAATCTGTCGTTCTGCCGCAACGCAGCACCCGGTATTTACCCGCAGGCGTTACGTTTGCCAGCCTTTTCTCGCGATTTACCCCAAAAGTTTCATGGCGATTCAACGGCCAAAGTGCAATGATTGCGCCTGCGATCGGCATCGCGATTCGATTTTGATGTAACCAAGTGCATCCTGATGCCGGTCTGGATCGCTGGAACCGTCAGTTGAGCTTCAGCATTTTTCTGTATCCTCGTCTACCTGAATCCCAGGGGACGGGGATGTTTTGCCGACGAGGCAACCTGCACTATCTATGCATACCGAGCAAGAACTCCACACAAAGATCGGCGAGATCGTCGAGTCGATCGTCATGAAGAAAGTCACCCCCGATACGCAGTTGATTGCCACTGGCCTGGTTGATTCCCTGGCTGCGGTGGACATCACGCTGGCCGTCGAGTCCGAGTACGGTTGCAGCATCCCGGCTCCCGAGATCGCCGAGCACCTCCAGTCGGTCCGTACGCTTGCCGGCTATGTCGCTGCCCATACTTCGTAATTCGCAGTTGTGGTCCCATGTCGCGGCCGCCGCGACCGCCGTGGCACTGGCGTTCGGGGCGTACTGCGGCGCGGATGACTTGCTCAGCCGCATCGTGACGCCGGTGTCGTCTCCGGCTGCGGCCGCTGCCGACAAGAGCAACTACCTGCCCAATCTGGGACCGGACTGGGGCACGCAGCACGTCAACCTGAATCGCCTGGGCAACGCCCTGAGCGATGGCACGCTGGTCGTGCTGGGGTCGTCCGAGCTGTCCAGCCATGACCTGCGCTTCGTGCCTTACCGCTTCTTCCCCGAAGAACTGAAGGTGCCGACGCTGGCCTACGGCCACGCCATGTTCCAGTCCTACGGCATCGTCAGCGTGCTGGAATCCGTCGCGGATTCGCTGACGCCGAACACGCGGCTGGTGATCATGGTGTCGCCCGCCTGGTTCGCCTCGGGCGGTCAGTTGCCGCGCAGCGCGTTCGCCGAACACGTGACGGGCCCGGTCTGGGACCGCCTGTGGGACCAGCCGAACACGCGCGAACAGATGCAGAACTGGATCAGCGACAACGCCAACTGGGGATTGCTGTGGCTGATCTCCAATGGCCAGGTGGCCGAGCTCAAGGACAAGGTGTCGCTGTGGTGGCACGCCCGCAAAGAGCCGGCGCCTGACCGTCCGCGCAGCAAGCTGTCCGTGCCGGCGCATCGGTTCGTGTCGTGGCCGTCGTCCGCCCGCCTGAACGAAGGGCAGTGGGGCCGGCTGACACACGAGGCGCGTGAAGTCGAACGCGGGCTGGGCAGCAACAATCCCTACGATGTCCGCGACGACTACTACAAGCAGTACCTGGCGTCGCTGTATTCGCCGGCGCGCAACGAGTTCGCCGACGTGGACCCGATCACCCGCACCGAGCTGGGTGACCTGTCGCGCGTCATGGCCTTGCTGCAAAAGCGCAAGGTGAAGGCGTATTTCGTCATTCAGCCGTTCAATCCCAAGCTCATCCTGGACGTCGAGCGATTCGATCCGGTGGTGGCTGCCATTACGGGCATGTGCCAGCGGTATCAGATGGGTTGCCTGGATCTCTACAGCATCCCGTTCGAACCCGGCATGGTGCGCGACGACATGCATCTGGCCGAACTCGGCTGGGCGATGGCGGACCAAGGCATTGCGGAGTACTTTTCCCGATGAAATTCTTTCGCAAAGAGGGCGCCGGGCGCCGCTTCTTTTGGCATCTTTGCCTGTACATCGGGGTGATCCTGGTGTTCGTGCTGCAGGCGCAGCCCACCACGGGCAGCGGCGGACCGATCAAGGTCGAATTCCAATACCAACAGTTCTGACCGCGCCATGGAATTGTTCGCAAGCTTGAGCTTTTTCGGCGGGGCCCTGTTCGGGGGCCTTGGCCTGTTGGCGTACCGCTCGTTCGGCATGCCGTTGCGTATCGGCTACCGCCACATCATCGGCGTGATCTGCCTGGGCGTGTGGATGGCGGTGTTCTGGGCGCGCCCCTATCAGCCCATCGCGCTGCTGGCCATTTCGGGCAGCGCGCTGTGGGCCGTGCGCCGCAACTACATCCCCACGTGGCTGGCGGTCATCATCACGATGACGCCGCTGCTGCTGGTCAAGACCGGCGTGTCGCACCTGGGCGCGATGCTGGGATTGTCGTTCGCCACCTTCCGCGCCATCGATGTGCTGCTCTTCGCGCAGCGCAACGAACGCGTGTCGCCGCTGGACTACTTCATCTATCTCTTCTTTCCCCTGACGCTGCTGGCCGGCCCGATGTACCGCTGGCGCAATTTCCAGGCGGACCTGAAGCGCGGCTACGAAGGCGTGAACCTGAATACCTGGCTCACGGGCCTGGAGCTGATCATGCTGGGCGTGATCCAGAAGTTCGGCCTGGCCGAACTGATCTGGCGCTACGGCCTATCCACGCTGGACGCGCACGACTATTCGTTCACCGGCGTCGCGTTGAACGCGTCGCTCTACAGCGCCTACCTGTTCTTCGACTTCGCCGGCTATTCGACGATGGCGATCGGTATCGGCATGCTGTTCGGCTTCACGCTGCCGATCAACTTCCGCAATCCGCTGGCGACGCTCAATCCGCAGGACTTCTGGCGCCGCTGGCACATCAGCCTGTCGGAGTGGCTGCGCGACGTGGTGTTCATGCCGATCTACAAGGCGCTGAGCAAGACCAAGTTCTTCGGCCGCCATCGCATGGCGGCACAGAACATCGGCATCTTCGCGACGTTGCTGGCCATGGGCGTGTGGAACGGCCTGTCGCTGCACTACATCGTCAGCGGCCTGATGTTCGGCGCGTATTCGGTGGGCCACAACCTGCTGATCAACGCCTCGCGCACCCGTCCCGCGTTGCAGGCCGCCTTGGCGCAGCCCGTCATGCGCTTCCTGGGCCGCGTGCTTACCTTGATCCTGGCCGCGCTGGCGCTGTACGTGTTCAGCGGCCGCAGCCCCATCTGACGCCGGGAGTTTCGGCATGCGTTTCGATCTGAAGTCCTTCCAATTCGTCGACACGGACGTGGCGCCCGACGCGCTGGCCGTCGCCGCCGCCGACCGCAGCCTTACCTGGGCGCAATTGCGCGCCGAGGCAGCCGCCTGGGCCGATGCGGCCCGCAAGAACGGCGCGGGCCCGGATGTGCCCGTGGCCATCTACGGGCACAAGGAAGCCTCGTTCTTCGTCGCAATGGTCGGCGCCTTGCTGATCGGCGCGCCGTTCGTGCCGGTGGATACCATCTACCCGGCCGAGCGTCTGCGCCGCATCGTCGAGATCGTCCGCGCCGCAGCGGTCTACGACGCCGCCTCCGGCACGTTCACGCCGGGCGAGGGCGCCGAATTGGCCGAGCGCGGGCTGGCCTATGTCATGTTCACGTCCGGCAGCACGGGCGACCCGAAGGGCGTGCAGATCGGCCGCGAAAGCGTCGGCCTGCTGGGCGACTGGATGCTGGGCAGCTTCGGCTTGGGCGATGCGCCCGTGTTCATGAACCAGGCGCCGTTCAGCTTCGACTTGTCCATGTACGAGGTGTTCGCCACGCTGGCCTCGGGCGGCGCTTGCGTGCTGAACGCCCGGGAACAGATCGCGTCGGCGGGCACCTGGATGCCCCGCCTGGCCGAGCACGGCGTGACGGTGTGGGTGTCGACCCCGTCGTTCGCGCACCAGCAACAGGCCAACCGCGATTTCTCGCCGGCCACCTTGCCGCTGTTGCGCACCTTCCTGTTCTGCGGCGAGCCGCTGCCTTCGGCGCTGGCCAAGAAGCTGCGCCAGCGCTTCCCCGGCGCCGTCATCCTGAATACCTACGGCCCCACCGAAGCCACGGTCGCCACCACCTGGATCGAGGTCACCGACGCCGTCCTGGCCGCGCACGACCCGCTGCCCGTGGGGCATGCCAAGCCCGACAGCGTGCTGATCGTGGACGAAGGCGAGATCTGCATCGTGGGCGACCACGTCATGCGCGGCTATCTGAACCGTCCCGACCTGAACGAGGCCAAGCTCTACACCTACGCCGACGGCCGCCGCGCATTCCGCACGGGCGACCTGGGGCAGATGGAAGAGGGCGGCCTGCTGTTCTGCCGCGGCCGCATGGACGACCAGATCAAGCTGAACGGCTATCGCATCGAACTGGCGGAGATCGACGAGGCCCTGCACGGCCTGCCCGGCGTGGAAGGCGGCGCGTGCGCGGTCCTGCGCCGGCCGGACGGCACGGCGGTGCGTTTGATTGGTTTCGTGGCGGGGGCGGCTGAGGCGGCGGAGGCCCGTCTTTTGGCGCCGGACGCTTTGGCCGGCTGGAAAGCGCGGCTGGCCCAGCGGTTGCCGCCCTATATGGTGCCGTCTGAACTGGTGGCCTGCCCGGCGTTGCCGATGTCGAACAACCACAAGATCGACCGCAAGAAGCTGGTCGAGATCTACGCCGGCATCCCGGCGTAGCGATCAGGAGCGGGGCGCGAGGCCCCGCTGTCCTACAGCCCCATCATGCGTTGGCTGAGGTTGTTCAGCACCATCAGCAGCACCTGCGCCACGATCAGCAGCACCAGGGGCGAAAAGTCGATGGCCGTGCGCGGCAGCAGGCGGCGGATGGGGTCCAGCATGGGCGCCGTCAGCGATTGCAGCAGCGGCATCATGGGCGCCATCGGGTTGACCCACGACAGCACGGCCTGGATCAGCGTCAGCCACACCACCAGGTTCAGCGCCCACTTGACGGCCATCAGCAGGGCCGAGCCCATGGCCGCAGGCAGCAGCGCGGCGGGAATCAGCGCCCCGATGGACACCAGCCAGATCAGCACGATGTAGGCCAGCGCGGCCAGCCAGGTCGCGACCAGGCTCGTCCAATCGATCTTGTTGCCGGCAGGAATGATCTTGCGCAGCGGCATCACCAGCCAGTTCGTGGCTTGATAGATGGCGCGCGAAAGCGGGTTGAACGGGTGAAGGCGGATCGCGTGCATCCAGGCGCGGGCAATCAACGCCGCGCCAAACAGCGTGAACACGATTTCGAGGAGAAAGCGGAAGATATCACCGAGCATGGACGCGTTCACCGAAAAAAGAAGGAGTCAATTGTCGCATGGGAGTTGCCCGTACGCTGTACGCCCTGTGCACGATTGCGGCCTCTTGGGGGCGACGCGTTGCCGTGCAGGCGCCTCGGCGGCAAAAGGCACCGCCACGTGCGAGTCGAAGGGCATGAAAAAGCCGCCCGGCATGCCGGGCGGCTCTGGTGAAGCCAGGGCTTCAACCGTCCTGATTACGGACGGCCACCCGTCGGGAACGGCCACGACGCGGCGGGATTCAGCGCGGTCTTCGCGCCCGGGGCAGCAGCCGTCGACGACGGAGGCGTTGCGGGCTTCTTCGGAGCGGCTTTCTTGGCAGCAGGCTTCTTGGCAGCGGCGGGCTTGGCAGCAGCAGCCGGCTTGGCGGCAGCGGGAGCCTTCTTCGCAGCAGGAGCCTTCTTGGCAGCGGGGGCCTTCTTGGCTACGGCCTTCTTGGCAGCAGGAGCCTTTTTGGCAGCAGGCGCCTTCTTGGCAGCGGCCTTTTTGGCGGGGGCCTTCTTGGCGACCGCTTTCTTGGCAACAGCCTTCTTGGCGACGGCCTTCTTGGCTACCGCTTTCTTGGCAACAGCCTTCTTGGCGACGGCCTTCTTGGCGACGGCCTTCTTGGCAACCGCCTTCTTGGCGACAACCTTCTTGGCTACCGCTTTCTTGGCGACGGCCTTCTTGGCAACCGCCTTCTTGGCGACGACCTTCTTGGCTACCGCTTTCTTGGCGACGGCCTTCTTGGCTACCGCTTTCTTGGCGACGACCTTCTTGGCTGCCGGCTTCTTGGCGGCAACCTTCTTCACTGCCGGCTTCTTGGCGGCGGCGACTTTCTTGACAGCTACCTTCTTGACAGCGGCTTTCTTGGCCGGTGCGGCCTTCTTCGCGACTGCCTTCTTGGCGGCGGCGGGCTTCTTCACCGCTGCTTTCTTTACGGCTTTCTTGGCTGTTGCCATGGTCATGCTCCTTAGGTTCAGGGGTCCCAGAACTTAAACCCGTGCCCCGACTCGCCAACAAGGCGAACCGTGCCCGGGCTATTCATCGGCGCATGCCGCTGTTCTGTGCGAGCAACAGCTACTACGGTTTGCGCTAATGAATTCGGCACAGCCATTTGATATGGCCCCCGCTCCTTTGGCGCGAGCCATTTCAAATGGCGCCGATCGGCTGCCTGATCACAGGCTTGCCGACCGCTTGTTCTACGTGTTCGAAATGTCCCCAAGCCGCGCCTTCGGCTCGCTACCCCCGAGGGGGCGGCTTTGCCTTGAGGCGGCCCGGCGACGAAACACCCTGACCGAGGAGCGTGCCATCAAGCCTGTCGCGAACGCGACGCTCCGTAAATCTGGAGCGTGCCCGCGTCGGGCTTGATGACGAACTGCTTTTACTCCCAGCTCAGCGTGCCACCGGTTTGGTATTCGATCACGCGAGTTTCAAAAAAGTTGCGTTCCTTTTTAAGATCGATCATTTCCGCCATCCACGGGAAGGGATTTTCTTCCTGCGGGTACAGCGGTTCGATACCGATTTGCTGGCAACGACGGTTGGCGATGAAGCGCAGGTAGGATTTGAACATAGGTGCGTTCAAGCCCAACACGCCGCGCGGCATCGTGTCTTCGGCGTAAGCGTATTCGAGTTCGACCGCTTTGCGGAAGAGTTCTCGAATTTCTTCGCGGAATTCCGGCGTCCACAGATGCGGATTTTCCAGTTTGACGGTGTTGATCAGGTCGATGCCGAAGTTGCAGTGCATGGATTCATCGCGAAGGATGTACATGTACTGTTCGGCGGCGCCGGTCATCTTGTTCTGGCGGCCAAGCGCCAGGATCTGCGTGAAGCCCACGTAGAAGAACAGGCCTTCCATCAAGCACGCGAAGACGATCAGCGACTTCAGCAGCGTCTGGTCGGCTTCGGGCGTGCCCGTCTTGAAGTGGGGGTCCGCGATCGCGTCGATGAACGGGATCAGGAACTCGTCTTTGGCGCGGATGGACGGAACTTCGTTGTAAGCGTTGAAGATCTCGGCTTCGTCCAGGTCCAGGCTTTCGACGATGTATTGATAGGCGTGCGTGTGGATCGCTTCTTCAAATGCCTGGCGCAGCAGGAACTGGCGGCATTCGGGCGCCGTGATGTGGCGGTAGGTGCCCAGCACGATGTTGTTCGCGGCCAGCGAATCGGCCGTGACGAAGAAACCCAGGTTGCGCTTGACGATGCGGCGTTCGTCCTCGGTGAGCCCGTTCGGGTTCTTCCAGAGGGCGATGTCGCGCGACATGTTGATCTCTTGCGGCATCCAGTGGTTGGCGCACGTGGCCAAATACTTTTCCCACGCCCACTTGTACTTGAACGGCACAAGCTGATTGACGTCGGTTTCGCCGTTGATGATGCGCTTGTCAGCAACCTTCACACGTTGCGAGGTGGCGGCGCCGCTGGTGGCGAGGCCTGCCGCGTGTTCAGGCGCGGCGGGCGTCGGCATGGCGGTGTCGCCGAATACACCGGTCGCCGCCCGGACGTCGGGCGCAGCCTGGCCGCCGCCCGCGGGGGCGGGGGCTTTGGCAGGTTGCGTGGCGAGGGTGTCGTCTTCCCAATTAATCATGATTCAATTCTCCGGAGCGGTTATTGGCAGGCTTCGCACTCTTCGAAGCCGGGGTCGCCCGGCCGCATGGTGCAAACCGCCCCGAGAACTTCGGGTTCCGGCAAAACAGGTGCGGCACCCACAGCCGCAGCCGTGGATTGGCCACCGGCGGTGACGGCGTTCAGTTCGCCGCCGCGGCCCGTGGATTTTTCGGCGCTGGTGGCGCCCAGGGTACGCAGGTAGTACGTCGTCTTCAGACCACGCAGCCATGCCAGCTTGTAGGTGTCATCCAGCTTCTTGCCCGATGCGCCCGACATGTAGATGTTCAGCGATTGAGCCTGATCGATCCACTTCTGACGGCGCGACGCGCATTCCACCAGCCAGCTCGGTTCGACTTCGAACGCGGTGGCGTAGAGTTCGCGGAGTTCGGAAGGTACGCGATCGATGCGGGACAGGCTGCCGTCGAAGTACTTGAGGTCGGCGACCATGACTTCGTCCCAGAGACCGAGTTTCTTCAGGTCACGCACGAGGTAATCGTTAACGACCGTGAACTCGCCGGAGAGATTCGATTTGACGTACAAGTTCTGGAAAGTAGGTTCGATGCACGCAGATACACCAATGATATTGGAAATAGTCGCGGTTGGGGCAATTGCAACGCAATTGGAGTTGCGCATGCCGTGCTGTTTGATGCGCGCGCGCAACGTATCCCAATCGAGCGAGCTCGATTCATCGACTTCAACATGGCCACCGCGCTCATCGCGCAGCATCTTCAACGTGTCTTGCGGCAAGATGCCACGCGACCACAACGAACCTTCGTACGACTGATAGCGGCCGCGTTCTTCTGCGAGCAGGCTCGATGCGAAGTAGGCGTGATAGCACACCGCTTCCATCGAACGGTCCGCGAATTCAACGGCGGCTTGCGACGCGTACGGCACGCGCATCATCTGCAGGCAATCCTGGAAGCCCATGATGCCCATGCCCACCGGACGATGGCGCGCGTTGGAATTGCGGGCCTTCTCGACGGCGTAGTAGTTGATGTCGATGACGTTGTCGAGCATGCGCATCGCGATGCTGACGGTGCGCTTGATCTTGTCGTGGTCCAGTTCGAAACCGCCGCCGGCAGCCGGCTTCATGTGCGCGACCAGGTTCACGGAACCCAGGTTGCACACCGCGATTTCGGATTCGTTCGTGTTCAGCGTGATCTCGGTGCACAGGTTCGAGCTGTGGACGACGCCCACGTGCTGCTGCGGCGAACGGATGTTGCACGGATCCTTGAACGTGATCCACGGGTGGCCGGTTTCGAACAGCATCGACAGCATCTTGCGCCACAGCGTCAGCGCCGGCATCTTCTTGTAGAGCTTGAGCTCGCCGCTGGCCACGCGGTTTTCGTAGCCGACGTAGGCTTCTTCGAAAGCGCGGCCGACCTTGTCGTGCAGGTCAGGGCAGTCGGACGGCGAGAACAGCGTCCATTCGCCACCTTCCATGACGCGCTTCATGAACAGGTCGGGAATCCAGTTCGCCGTGTTCATGTCGTGCGTGCGGCGGCGTTCGTCGCCGGTGTTCTTGCGCAGTTCCAGGAATTCTTCGATGTCCAGGTGCCACGATTCCAGGTACGTGCAGACCGCGCCCTTGCGCTTGCCGCCCTGGTTGACCGCCACGGCGGTGTCGTTGACGACCTTCAGGAACGGGACGACGCCCTGGCTTTCGCCGTTGGTGCCCTTGATGTGGCTGCGCAGCGCGCGCACCGGGGTCCAGTCGTTGCCCAGGCCGCCGGCGTACTTGGCCAGCAGCGCGTTTTCCTTGATCGCGTCGTAGATGCCTTCCAGATCGTCCGAGACGGTGGTCAGGTAGCACGACGACAGCTGCGAGTGCAGCGTGCCCGAGTTGAACAGCGTCGGCGTCGAGCTCATGAAGTCGAACGAGGACAGGATCTCGTAGAACTCGATGGCGCGCGTTTCGCGGTCGGCTTCGCGCAGCGCCAGGCCCATGGCCACGCGCATGAAGAAGACCTGCGGCAGTTCGATGCGGGTGCCGCGGATGTGCAGGAAGTAGCGGTCGTACAGGGTCTGCAGGCCGAGGTAGCCGAATTGCAGGTCGCGCTTGGCGTTCAGGGCCTTACCCAGCTTGGTCAGGTCATAGCTGGCCAGCTCGGGCGACAGCAGGCCGCCTTCGATGCCGCGTGCGATGAACGTGGGGAAGTATTCGGCGTAACGCGCGCCCATGCCGTCTTGCGACACTTCTTCGCCCAGCACTTCCTTGCGGATCGTGTGCAGCAGCAGACGGGCGGTGACCTGGCTGTAGGCCGGGTCTTTTTCAACCAGTGCGCGCGCGGACAGGATGGCGGACTTGAACACTTCGTCGACGGGGATGCCGTCGTACAGGTTCTTGACCGTTTCCTTCAGGATCGTTTCGCTGTCGATGAATTCGGCCAGGCCTTCGCCGGCGGCGACGATGGTCGCGCGCAGTTCAGCCAGGTCCAGCGGACGGCGCACGCCGGCGTCGGTCACGTTCAGCACGTGTTCCTGCGGGGCGGCAGCGGCCTTGTCCTGGCCTTCGGCGGCAGCGGCGGCGGCGCGCTCTTGCGTGCGCTTCTCGCGGTACAGCACGTAGGCGCGGGCGACGTCATGCTCGCCCGAGCGCATCAGGGCCAGTTCGACCTGGTCCTGGATGTCTTCAATATGGAACGTGCCGCCGTTGGGGCGGTTGCGCACCAGCGCGTTGACGGCTTGGCCCGTCAGGTTTTCGACCAGCTCGCGCACCCGCGCGGACGCTGCGCCCTGGCCGCCGTTGACGGCCAGGAAAGCCTTGGTCATGGCGATGGCGATCTTGCTGGGTTCGAACCCGACCACCGAGCCATTGCGGCGAATGATGTTGTAGCTGGCCCATTGCCCGCCATTGGCGTCGGCAGGGGAATCGGTTTGCGAGGGCGGCACGGCCGAAGGCCGGGTCACAGAGGCGATCGTAGTCTGCATGGAAGCTCCTGTGCGAAAACGCGTAGATAGCGACATGACGACGGTCATGTCCGGTACGAATGTGGATCTTTTGAGGGGGTCGGAACGCTTGGACGGGCTAGTCCAAAAGGCGTGGCCGACGAGAATCAGCGCTTAGGCGACCACAACATATAGTGTAGCACCCCTCGTTGGACACTAATTCTAGTGATCGAGAACTACAGGGACAAGAAGAAGATATGACGAAGCTCACAAAAGATTGTTACTAAATGCACTGGGCGCGCCCAGTAAGGCGCGCCCAGGACAGGACCGCTCAGAGCGAATGTTTATGCGGTTTTCCGCAGGGGCATGTCGCGCGGGGCCGGTGCCGTATAGCTCTGCATCAATCGACCCAATTCCGTCCGATACTTCTCGACGTTCGAAGCCTTCACGTGGCCGTAGCCGCGGATGGTTTCTGCAAGGCCGGCGATTGTAGCTGCTTGCGCGAGCTTGTCCCGGGTCAACCCTACAAGCAGCTGGTCTATGGTCTGGCGGTATTCGCCGATCAGGGCGCGCTCCATCTTGCGCTCGGCGGTGCGGCCGAACGGATCGAACCAGGTGCCGCGCAGGCCCTTCAGGCGGGTCAGCAGCTTCAGCGCGGTCATGGTGCGCGGGCCGAGCGTCATCTTGCGCGGCACGCCGGTGCGCGGGTCCTTGCGCGCGAAGATGGGGGGCGCCATGTGAAAGCGCAGGCTGTAGTCGCCTTCGAACTGGCCCTTCAATTGCGCCTGGAATGCTTCGCCCGTGTACAGGCGCGCCACTTCGTATTCGTCCTTGTAGGCCATCAGCTTGAACAGGCCGCGGGCCACCGCCATCGCCAGGCGCGGGGTCTTGGCCTCGGGAGCCAGTTCGCGTTCGCGAGCCGCGATGGCTTCGACCACGTCCTGGTATTCGCGGGCGTAGGCCGCGTCCTGGTAGGCGGTCAGGTCCGCGATGCGGCGCGCGACGGCGCGCTCGAAGGTCTCGGGTACGTGCAGCTGCACGACCTGGGCGCGCGGGCGCAGCGCGCTGTCCAGCGCGTCGGGTTGATGCGCCGCCAGGCGGCCGCTGTCGAATGCGGCGCGATTGGCCGCGACGGCCACGCCGTTCAGTTCGATGGCGCGGTTGATGGCGGCTTGCGACAGCGGCACGCCGCCGCGCTGCCACGCATAGCCCAGCATGAACATGTTCGACAGGATGCTGTCGCCGAACAGGGCCAGGGCGGCCTCGTGCGCGTCGATGGCGGCCGTGTTGGCCTCGCCCGCCGCGTGGCGGATCTTGGCCAGCAGCGCTTCGGGGCGCATGGCGGCATCGGGGTTGCGCGTGAAGTCGGAGACGGGAGCCACGTACGTGTTGACCGTGGCCTGGGTGTGCCCGCGGCGCAGCGCGCCCAGCGAATCCGGCGCCACCGAGGCCACCGGGTCGCACAGGATGGCGGCGTCGGCCTGTTGCCAGTCCAGGCGCACGGGGCCGGCGGAGGCGCCGGCGGGCGCCAGGCGGATGTGGCTGACGACCGTGCCGCCCTTTTGCGCCAGGCCGGTCAGGTCGAGCACCGCGGCCGACAGGCCTTCCAGGTGCGCGGCCATCGACACGATGGCGCCGATGGTGATGACGCCCGTGCCGCCCATGCCCGCCACGAGCAGGCGATAGGGGCGGTCAAGCGCGGGCGTGGCCGGCAGCGGCAATTGTTCGATCAGGCGTTGCAGGCGTTCCTGGTCGGTCTTGGGCGCCGCGCTCTTCCTGGGCTTGCCGCCCATGACCGACACGAAGCTGGGGCAGAAGCCCTCCGCGCACGAGTAGTCCTTGTTGCAGCTGGACTGGTCGATGGCGCGCTTGCGGCCATACGGCGTCTCCAGCGGCACGACCGACAGGCAGTTCGATTGCACGCCGCAGTCGCCGCAGCCTTCGCACACCGCGCTGTTGATCAGCATGCGGCGCGCCGGGTCCGGGAACTGGTTCTTCTTGCGGCGGCGGCGCTTCTCGGCCGCGCAGGTCTGGTCGTGGATCAGCACGGTCACACCCGGGATCTCGCGCAGTTCGCGCTGCAGCGCGTCCAGTTCGCGGCGGTGGTGCACCCGGATATCCGGCCCCAGGTCCACGCCCTGGTATTTCTCGGGCTCGTCGCTGGTGACGACGATGCGCGCCACGTTTTCGCCGCGCAGCTGCTGGCAGATTTGCGGCACCGAGATCGGCCCATCCACCGGCTGCCCGCCGGTCATCGCGACGGCATCGTTGAAGAGGATCTTGTAGGTGATGTTGGCGCCGGCGGCCACGGCCTGGCGGATCGCCAGATAGCCCGAGTGGTAGTAGGTGCCTTCTCCCATGTTCTGGAAGATGTGCGGCATCTTGGTGTAGCGGGACAAGCCGATCCAGTCCACGCCTTCGCCGCCCATCTGCGTCAGGCCGCCGGTGTCGCGGTCCATCCAGGCGGCCATGTAATGGCAGCCCACGCCGGACAGCGCCTGGCTGCCTTCGGGCACCTTGGTGGACGTGCTGTGCGGACAGCCCGAACAGAAATAGGGGCGGCGGCGCATGCCGTCGGCGTCGTTGGACAGCGCGGCCTGACACTCGAACGCCGCCAGGTCCGCGGCCAGCGGCAGGCCCGCCGTGCGGGTGAGCCAGCCGGCCAGCGGCTGCGCCAGCAGCGACGGGCGCAACTGGCCGGCCGACGGCACCATCGTTTCGCCGTCGAAGCCCTTCTTGCCAATGACGGACGGGCGGTCGGGCCGGTTGAACAGCAGATCCTTGATCTGGCTTTCGACGACCGCGCCTTTTTCTTCGATCACGAGGATGTGCGAGAGGCCGCGCGCAAAGTCCAGCAGCCGTTCGCCATCGAGCGGCCACGTCAGGCCGGGTTTGTAGATGCGCACGGGCGCATTGGCGGTGACGGTGTCCACGCCCAGGCGCGACAGCGCTTCCATCGTGTCCAGATGCGCCTTGCCGACCGTCACGATCCCCACCGTGGCGCGGGGCGCGGGACAGGTGAGGCGGTCGATGCTGTGGCGGCGCGCGAACGCGGCCACGGCCTTCATGCGCAGGTTCATGCGCGTCTCGACGGCCAGCGACAGGAAGTCGCGCGCCGAATACTCCAGCGATTCGGGCGGCATGTCCGGATCGGCGGGCATGTCGTAGGCCTGCACGGCGGCAGGCGTGAACGAGTGGCCGCTTTCGATGGTTTCGGACACGGCCTTGAACGCGACCCAGGTGCCAGCATAGCGCGACAGCGCCCAGCCCCACAGCGCGAAGGTCTCGTATTCGTCGATGGACGTGGGATGCACGATGGGCATCTGCCAGCCGATCAGCGACGCTTCGCTGGCGTGCGGAATCGATGACGAGACGGCGGTGTGGTCGTCGCCCACCACCACCAGGACGCCGCCGTGGCGCGAGGCGCCCGCGGCGTTGCCGTGATGCAGGGCGTCGCCCGCGCGGTCCACGCCCGGGCCCTTGCCGTACCACATGGCGAAGACGCCGTCGACGTTGCGGTCGGCGCGCACGCCGGCCTGCTGCGTCCCCATGACGGCGGTGGCCGCCATGTCTTCGTTGATGCCGGGCAGGAAGGAGATCTTGCTGGCGTCCAGCGCCTTCTTCGATTTCCACATCGCCATGTCGACGCCGCCTAGCGGCGACCCGCGGTAGCCCGATACGAAGCCGGCCGTGTTCAGGCCGCGCTCGCGGTCAACCCGGGCCTGCGTGAGCATGATGCGCACGAGCGCCTGCGTGCCCGTCAGGAAGATGCGGCCGGACTCCCGCGTGAGGTTGTCGGCAAGCTGGTACTCAAGGTCCAGCTGGGGTTCGGGGGCGGGCGTGCCGTCCATAGTGAATGCTCCTGGTATTTCGCACCATGATAGGTTCGCGGAGCATTCGATTTATTGCGTTTTCGGATCGTGCTATCCCTATAATACGCAATGAACATTTCGTGTTCGACAAAAACCAGGAGACAAAGCGATGGACAAGACCGATATCGGCATCCTCAAGGCCTTGCAAGAGGACGGCCGGGCTTCGGCGCAGCAGTTGTCGGAGAAGGTGGGCCTGTCGGCCGCACCGGTATGGCGGCGGGTGAAGGCGATGGAGGCCAGCGGGGTCATCCAGGGCTATAGCGCGCAGGTGGACCGCAGCAAGGTGGGGCTGGGATGCATGTTCGCGCAGATCAGCCTGGAGCGGCATGCCTCCAGCACGGTGGAGAACTTCGAGCGTTCGGTGCGCGATGCGCCCGAAATCCTGGAGTGCTATGCGGTCACGGGGGATTCGGACTTCCTGTTGAAGATCCTGGTGGAAAGCCCCGAGGCCTACGACCGGTTCCTGCACCGGTTCCTCTTCAACATGCCGGGCATCCGCCAGACGCGCACCATCGTGGCGCTGCGCGAGATCAAGCACGAACAGCGCCTGCCGCTGTGATGCGCATTGCGCCCTCTATATATAGAGGGCGCAATGTTTGTAGCGGGAAATCCGGCGTCGCAGCCGTTTATTGGGGCTGGATGCCGGAAATGCGGATCCATTCCTTCCAGCGCGCCGTGTCTTCCTTCACGAAGTTGTCAAAGCGCGCGACATCCATCGATTCCGGGGTCAGACCCAACGCGCGCAGCTTCTTCGCGGTCGCCTCATCCTTGACCGCCGCCTGCATGTAGGCGTTCATCTTCGCGACGATGTCTGGCGGCGTGCGCGCGGGGGCCGACAGGCCCAGCCAGCCGGCAACGACGAAATCGGGGTAATAGGTCGCCATGGTCGGCACGTTGGGCCAGGCGGCATGCGGCTGCGCACCGGTGACGGCGATGGGGATCAGCCCCTTGCCGTCGATCTGGCCCATGGCGGTCAGGTAGTCCACGAAGGCGAAGCTGATTTGTTTGCCGCGCAGGTCGGTGATGATCTGTGTGATGTTCTTGTAGGCCGCGCCGGTGATGTTGATGTCCGCGCGCTGCTTGAACAGTTCCGACGGCACTTGCGAGGACGAGCTGTAGTAGCCGAAGAAAACCTCGCCGGGATGCTTCTTGGCATAGTCCACCAGCTCGGGCACGGTGCGGTAGGGGCTGCCGGGCGCGACGACGCCGACGGTGCCGAACGTGCCCAGCAGGCCGACTTGCTGGAAGTCCTTTTGCGCGTCGTAGGGCAGGCTCTTGTACAGGAACTGGTTGGCGGCGTGCGTGGAGTTCGTGGACAAGAGGAAGGTGTAGCCATCGGCCGCCGCGTTCTTGGACGCATTGGTGCCGACGATGCCGCCGGCGCCGGGCCGGTCTTCGACGATCACGGTCTGCCCGGTCTGTTCGCCCAGGTATTGGGCGAAGGTCCGCGCGGTCAGGTCGGCCGCGCCGCCCGGTGCGGACGGCACGATGATCGTCACGGGCTTTTCGGGCCAGCCCGCGGCGTGCGCCGCTGCGGCCAGCATCAGGCCGGCGCCGATGAGCGTAGGGCGAAGAAAACGGGGTATGGACATGCTTGTCTCCTGATTGCGCTTGCCGCGTGCTTGCGCGGTCATGTGTCGTTGTTTTGCCGTTGCTGCGAGGGAAAGAAGATTCAGCCGAACTGTTCGCGGTGCCACGCCAGGATGGCTGCGGCGCTGACTTGCCATTGGTCCGCGTACATCATGCAGTGCGGCTGGTCGGCCAGCACGGCGTGGGAAAAGCCATAGCGTTGCGCGATCGCCTGGTCCTGCCCGGGCGGATGGCGGTCATGGGTGTCCAGCCCGGCCGCCAGGCACAGGCCGGGCGCGTTGAACGAGGCGTCGCCGAGCGCCACGCGCAACAGGTAGCGGTCGTTGAGGACTTGCGGGCTTTCGGCGCACAGGCGTTCTGTGACGGCGCGGACATCGCGGTCGGGCGAGGTCGCCAGAAAGCGCGCGCGGATTTCGGCGGGGGCGGGCGCGGCGCGCGGCGTGGCGCCAGGCACCGGGGGCAAGGCCAGCGCGCCGGGCAGGTCGCCGGGCGGAGACGGGGCCATCAGCACCACGCCCGCGACGGGCCGCTGGCGCGCGGCCAGCAGGGCGGGCAACGCGCCCATGCTGTGGCCCACCACGATCGTGGGGCCTTCCAGCGCATCCAGCGCGCATGCCACGTCGTGGCCAAGGTCTGCGATGGTGGTGGACGCAAACGCCGCGTCCTGGGGCAGCGCGCCATGGCCGCGCAGGTCCAGCGCCGCGCAGGCCAGGCCGGCGGCGGCGAAGTAGTCCAGATAGTGCGCGAAGCACCAGGCGCCGTGATAGGCGCCCGGCACGAAGAGCAGGCCGGGCCGGCCGTCTTGCGGCAGCGCGCCGACGATCAGGCGGCCTTGTCCCGCAACGCGGGCGGGCAGGCGGTCGGCCAGGCTGAAATCCAGCGGGTCCGTGGCGAGGGGGGCGGAAGTGGGGGCAGCAGCGTTCATCTTGCGGCCATCTTAAGTGCGCCCCTATGATCAGAAAACTTTATTTTTCCTATGATTGGATAAGTTTTCCAAATCGAGTTGCCCGATGCGATCCCTGCCCGACCTCTCCATCACGCACTACCGGCATTTCCTGCTGGTGGCAGAACTGCGCAGTTTTCGCGCGGCGGCTGCCCGGGCCTTCCGTTCGCAGCCGGCGTTGTCCTTGTCCATCCGTGAAATGGAGCAGCGTCTGGGCCAGCCGCTATTCGAACGCGGCAACCGCAACACGCTCACGCGCTTCGGGCAGGATTGCCTGCCGCTGGCGCGCGAACTGGTCGAGCATCACGACCGCGTGGCGGGCGCGTTGTCCGGGCTGGCCAACAACGGCGCCGGCACCCTGACGATGGCCTCTGTGGCCACCGTGGCCACGCACTGGCTGCCCGAACTTGTGGCCACCTACCGTGAACGCTACCCGGCGGTGGCGCTGCGCCTGTTCGACGACAACTCCGAAGGCGTCGAGCGCATGGTGCTGGCGGGCGAAGTCGAGCTGGGCGTGTGCAGCCCGGTGTTGCAGGACCGCCGCCTGTCGTTCGAGCCGCTGCTGCGCGACGCCTTCGGCCTCGTCTGCCATCGCGGCCATCCGCTGGCCGCACGCAAGTCGGTGACGTGGCGCGAGATCGCCGGCTTGCCGCTGGTGGGCACCGTGGCGCACCGGCAGCTTGCCGGCTATCCGCAAGCCGCCTTCATGCTGGACCGGCAGGTGTTCGTGTCGAACATGATGTCGCTGCTGGCCATGTTGGAACGCGGCGTGGGCGTGACGGTGCTGGCGCGGCTGGGCGTGCCGCCGGACTCGCCGGGGCTGGCGTTCGTGCCGCTGTCGCGGCCGCGCATCGAACGCGAATTGGGCATCACCCGGCTGGCGGGACGCAGCCTGTCGCCGGCGGCGGCGCGCATGGAAGACATGCTGCGCGCCAAGGCGGTGCGGGGCGGCAGCAGTGTCGCTTGAAACCAACGCATTCGTGCGTTTTCCAGGGCTAAACCCGGGGCTTTGAACGCCCGACTGTTGCGCAATTGCACTCCGCGCGGATCGTCGTTGATTCTTCCCAGGCGGCTCTTTAGAGTGCGTCATGTTTGCTGCGCGAGGGACGTGCCGGTGTGATCGGCGCGGCGCGTCGACAGACGTGTTGAGGAAGACATGAGCAGTGTGTATTTGCGTTCGGCCGGCATCGCCTGCGCCGTTCTGGTCCTGGCCGGTTGCGTCGCCAGGAAGCCCGCCGTCATCACCGAGGCCCAGCCCGCGGAACCGCCCAAGCCGGTGGCTTGCGTACCCGCCCAAAGCGGCGATCCGATGATCGGCACGTGGTTGTCGAACAGCAAGCCGCGCGACGTCAGCGGCGACCTGCAATCGCTGATCGTGTTGTCCGCCGATGGCACGATGGCCTATGAAACCCTGTTGAAGATCGGCCGCAAGACGCGTCCCGCCCTGCGCGAGACCGGTTGCTGGACGGTGGCGGACGGCATCTACACGATGCGGACCACCAAATCCGCCGGCGAACTGGTGGATGCGAACGATCCGATCTACCTGAACCGCTACCGCGTCGAAAAGGTCGAGAAGACCAAGCTGACGCTGCGCGAACTGAAGACCGGCGGCCAGGTCGTGACCGCGCGCCGCATGCCCCCGGGCTACCGCCTGCCTTACTAGGCGTTGCGCCGGGCGGACACTCCGCCCGGCGGCTTCGCCAAGACGGCCGGGCTGCGGTAAGGTGCGGGCTTCGACTTTCGCCTCGCCGCCGGACCTCCATGCCCGCCATGTCCTCCGAAGCACGCGCCATCGCGCTGCTTGCCCTGGCCGCTTTCGTCAGCGCCAGCGCTTTCCGCATCTGTGATCCCATGCTGCCGCAACTGGCGGCGGAATTCGGCACCACCACCGGGCAGGCCGCCCGTGCGGTGACGGCGTTCGCCGTCGCCTACGGCGTGTTGCAGATGTTCTTCGGGCCCGTCGGCGACCGCTACGGCAAGTACCGCGTCGTCAGTGTGGCGACCGTGGCCTGCGCGCTGGGCAGCGCGGGCGCCGTCATGGCCGAGTCCCTGGATGTGCTGGTCTTCTGCCGCGCGCTGTCGGGCGCGGCGGGGGCGGGCATCGTGCCGCTGTCGATGGCCTGGATCGGCGACAACGTGCCGTACGAACGCCGGCAGGCGACGCTGGCGCGTTTCCTCACCGGCACCATCCTGGGCATGTCGGCCGGGCAATTGGCCGGTGGCCTGTTCGCCGACACCATCGGCTGGCGCTGGGCCTTTGCAGCGCTTGTCGTGGGGTATCTGGCCGTGGGCGTGCTGTTGCACCTGGAAGTGCGGCGCCAGCAGGTGTCGGGATTTGGCCGGGTGGAAGCGGGCGCGGGCACCCAAGGGTTCGTGGCGCAGGCGCGGCTGGTGCTGGGCACGCCGTGGGCACGCATCGTGCTGGCGACCGTCTTCGCGGAAGGCCTGCTGGTGTTTGGCGCCCTGGCGTTCGCGCCGTCGTATCTGCATGAACGCTTCGATATTTCGCTGACCGCGGCCGGCGCGCTGGTGGCGGTGTACGCGGTTGGCGGCCTGATCTACACGGTGGTGGCCGGTCGCATCCTGAAGCGCCTGGGCGAACGCGGCCTGGCGATCGCGGGCGGCTTGGTGCTGAGCGTGGCGTTCCTGTCCTACCTGCTGGGGCCGGTCTGGATGTGGAGCCTGCTTGCCAGCGTATTGGCCGGCTTCGGCTACTACCTGCTGCATGCCACGCTGCAGACCAACGCGACGCAGATGGTGCCGTCGGCGCGCGGCACCGCCGTGGCCTGGTTCGCGTCCTGCCTGTTCATGGGGCAGGCGGCTGGCGTGGCCCTGGCGGGCGCGGTGGTCGACGAGATCGGTGCCGCCGCGCTGTTTGGCGGGTCTGCCGTGCTGCTGCCGCTGCTGGGCGCGTTCTTCGCGCGGGCGCTGAAGGCGCGCGCGGCGATTCAACAGGCTTGAAACAACGCGGGCCTTGCGCATCCTGGGATGCGCAAGGCCCGTGGCCGGTGGGTGGCGGGTTTAGATCGCGGCCAGGCGGGCCAGCACGGTCTGCTTGCCCAGCAGGGCCAGCACGGCGTCCACGGCGGGCGTCTGCGTCTGGCCAGTGACGGCCACGCGCAGCGGGATCGCCAGTTGCGGCATCTTCAGGCCGCGGTCGGCCAGCACGGCCTTGATCAGCGCCGAGATGGCTTCACGGGTCCAGTCGGTGCCTTCGGCGCGCTGGGCGAAATCGGCCAGCGCTTCGCGTGCCGCGGCGGTCAGGTGCTGTTCGACGAGCTCGGCCGCGGCCGGCTTGAATTCGGCGCAGAACAGCATGGCGCCGTCGGCCAGCTGCTCCAGCGTTTCCGCGCGGTCCTTCAAGAGGCCCATGACGCCCGGCAGGTCGATTTTTTCCGGATGGCCGCCACGGTTCGCCACGCGCGGGGCCACGCGTTCGGCCAGTTCCGCGTTGTCCATCTGCTTGATGTAGTGGGCGTTGACCCAGTTCAGCTTCTTCGGATCCCATTGCGAGGCCGACTTCGACAGGTGCTTGGTATCGAACCACGACACCAGCTGCTCGCGCGAGAAGAGCTCGTCGTCGCCATGGCTCCAGCCCAGGCGGGCCAGGTAGTTGATCATGGCCTCGGGCAGGTAGCCGTCGTTGTCGTACTCCATGACGTTGACCGCGCCGTGGCGCTTGGACAGCTTTTCGCCGTCCGGGCCCAGGATCATCGGCACGTGGCCGTATTCGGGCAGCGTCGCGCCCAGCGCGCGCAGGATGTTGATCTGGCGCGGCGTGTTGTTGACGTGGTCATCGCCGCGCAGGACGTGCGTGATGCCCATGTCCCAATCGTCCACCACCACGCAGAAGTTGTAGGTCGGCGTGCCGTCCGGGCGCGCGATGATCAGGTCGTCCAGTTCGGTGTTGTCGAAGCTGATCGTGCCCTTGACCATGTCGTTCCAGGAGGTGGCGCCTTCCTGGGGGTTTTTGAAGCGCACGACGGGCTTGCGGCCGTCGGGGATGGCGGGCAGGGTCTTGCCCGGTTCCGGGCGCCAGGTGCCGTCGTAACGCGGCTTGTCGCCGCGGGCGCGGGCGGCTTCACGCATGGCTTCCACTTCTTCGGGCGAGCTGTAGCAGTGGTAGGCGGTGCCGGCGGCCAGCATCTGCGCGACCACTTCGCGGTAGCGGTCCATGCGCTGCATCTGGTAGAAGGGGCCTTCATCGGGCTGCATGCCCAGCCATTCCATGCTGTCCAGGATGGCTTGCACCGCTTCCGGCGTGGAGCGTTCGACGTCCGTGTCTTCGATGCGCAGCACGAAGGTGCCTTGGTGGTGGCGCGCGAAGGCCCAGGAGAACAGCGCGGTGCGCGCGCCGCCCAGGTGCAAAAAGCCCGTGGGCGAAGGCGCGAAACGGGTACGAATGGGGGAGGAGGCGTTGGAGGTCATAGGTGGCAATGATAGCGGCTGCGGCGCCACAAAGCGGCGTCAGGCAGGGTCCACATCAAGCGGACGACGGGATTGTCTTGTTACGATGAACGGTATTTTAGATTAGGGCCCGATAAGCGCCTGCCTCCTATGCTGCGACACGCTCTTGCCCCGATGTTCGAACCCGGCTCGCTGGTGATCGTTGCCGACAGGCCCCTGCCGGCGACGGCCTCGCTGTCGCCCGCGCTCAAGGCGAAAACCACCGTGGTGGCCTGCGAAAGGGGGGCCGCGCCCGAACTGCCCGCCACCCTGCAAGGGCTGGCGCCGGGCGAACGGCCTGATCTGGCCCTGGTTTGCGTGTCGCCGGCCGTGCTGCCGGAAACGCTGCGGCGCCTGTCGCCGCTGGCGCCGCGCTCGGTGATCCTGCTGCCCCACGAACTGCCCGACCCGTATCCGCGCGGCACGCTGGCCCTGTGCCGGGCCTGGGCCGAAGAAAACCGCTGCGAATTGCTGGGGCCGCGCTCGTTCGGCGCCCAGCGTCCCCATGCGGGCCTGAACTTCAGCCAGCACCCGGTGCTGGCGCGCGCCGGGCGCGTGGCGCTGCTGGCGCAGTCGCGCTCGATCATGGCGGCGGTCATGGACTGGGCCGAAGACGTGCATATCGGCTTCTCCACTGCGGTGTCGCTGGGCGATGAGGCGGTGGTGGGGCTGTCGAAGGTGCTGGACTACCTGGCCAGCGACCCGCGCACCGACAGCATCGTGCTGTATCTGGAAGACGTGGGCCCTGCCCGTGAATTCATGAGCACGCTGCGCGCCGCCGCCAGCGTCAAGCCGGTCATCGTGCTGAAAGCCGGGCGGTCCGACGCCGACAGCGCCGACGCCATTTTCGACGCCGCCCTGCGCCGCGCCGGCGCCGTGCGGGTGCGCTACTTCGTGCAGCTGTTCTCGGCGGTGAAGGTGCTGGGCTACACGCGGCGCCCCAAGGGCCGGCGCGTGGCGCTGATCTCCAACGGCAACGGCCCCCCGCAGTTGGCAATGGACCTGATCGGCCCCGACGCCGCCGTGCTGCGCGCCGAACTGGCGCCCGCCACGCGGCGCGCGCTGGAGGCCATGCTGGAGCCGGACGCCGCCAGCGCCAATCCGGTCATCACCTACACGCCGCTGACCCCGGAGCGCATCCGCGCCATCCTGGAGACGGTGCTGGACGATACGGGCGTCGATGGCGTGCTGGTGCTGTTGGCGCCCGACGCGCTGGCCGACATGCCGGCGGTCGCGCGCGAACTGGCGCTGATCGCGCCCAAGGCGAAAAAGCCCGTCGTCAGCTGCTTCATGGGCGACGCCGGCATGCGGCCCTTGCGGCGCATGCTGGACGACGCGGGCACCTCCGCCTTCCGGACGCCGGAATCCGCCGCCGACGCGTTCGGCGTGCTGGCGTCCCACCATTACAACCAGCAGTTGCTGCTGCAGACGCAGCCGCAGGAGCCCCCCAGCCATGTGCCTGACCTGGCCGCGGCGCGCGACGTCATTGCACGTGTGCGTGCCGACTGCCGGCGCGAACTGAACACCTCTGAGATCCGCACCCTGCTGGGCCTGTTCTACGTGCCGTTGCGCGACATGCCGGTGGACGTCGCCGCGGTCGAACCCGAATCCCGTCCGATGGCGATCCGGGTGCGGCGCGATCCGCAGTTCGGTCCGGTCATCCGTTTTGGCGCAGGCGGCCCGGACGCGATGCTGTCAGGATCCGACCGCGGCATGGACCTGCCGCCGCTCAACGGCTTCCTGGCCCGGCAACTGATCGAACGCAGCCGGCTGTGGCGCCGCGTGCTGGCGCCCCGCGTCGGCCATATCGCGGCCGAGTCCCTGCAGCAGGCAGTGGTGCTGGTGTCTGAAATGGTGTCGGAATTGCCCGACATCGAAACGCTGGACATCGATCCCCTCTACGCTGGCGAAACGCATCTGCGCGCCGGCGGCCTGCGCCTGATGCTGACCGAAACCCCGGGGTGCGAAACGCCGCAGACTTCAGGCTATCCGCACATGGCGATCCACCCGTACCCGGCGCGCCTGGTGCAGGTGCGCCGCTTCGCCGACGGCATCCCGTGGGTGCTGCGCCCGATCCGCCCGGAAGACGGCGACGCCTTGCAGGAATTCATCCGCGGCCTGTCGGAACGTTCGCGCTACATGCGCTTCGTGTCGATGATGCGCGAGCTGACCCCGCGCATGGTGTCGCGCTACACGCAGGTGGATTACCACCGCGAGTTGGCGCTGGTGGCGGCCACGCAAGTGCCGAACCCGGCCAACCGCGGCCATCCGCGCGAAGTCATCGTGGGTTTCGCGCACTACCTGCGCAACCCCGACGGACGCGGGGCGGAGTACGCGCTGGTGATCGGCGACGACTGGCAGCGGCGCGGCCTGGGCCGTCAGCTGATGACGGCGCTGATCGACGCGGCGCGCGAGCAGGGGCTGGAGTACATCGACGGCCTGGTGCTGTCGACGAACCGTCCCATGCTGGCGCTGATGACGAGTCTGGGCTTCACCAACGACGCGGATCCCGAAGACCCGACGATGCGCCGGGTCTGGCTGGGTTTATCCTGACTCAGTGTCCTGAAGGTGGTCTGATCCCGTGCGGGACGGGATTGGAGGCCGCCCTCAGGCGGTCTTCCGGGCCGCCTGGCGGGGCGTCAGCCGTGCCGCCACTTCATCCACCGACAGCACGTCGCCAAAGAACAGCATCCAGCCGTAGAGCGAATGCTCGTGCTCGGCCGGCGTCACGGCGGCCAGCGCGTCGTCGACCATGATGGTTCGGAAGTCCCGCATCATGGCGTCGCGCGCCGTGGATTCGCAGCATACGTTGGTGACGGTGCCCGCGATCAGCAGCGTGTCCACGCCTAGCCCGCGCAGCAGGGGTTCCAGCTCGGACGAGCCGGGCGCCATCGCACTGTAAAAGCGCTTGACCACGCGCAGGTCCTTGTCGTGAGCATGCAGGTCCGGGTGCAGCTGGAAGCCTGGAGAATCGCGGCGCAGTGTTTCAAGCCGGCGGGCGCTGCGTTCGGGCGTCAGCATCACGCCATGATGGTGCGACCAGAAGGCGTCCGCGTTGTCGGACGCGGTCTGTATCCAGACGACCACGCCGCCGGCCGCGCGCACGGCGTCGCAAAGGCGGTTCACCGGCGCGATGATCTCGCGCGCCGGCGCGCATTCGCCCTGGTAGCCGGGCAGCGTGAAATACTGCTGCATGTCCACCACGACCACCGCCGTGCGGGCGGCGGGCAGCTCGTCATACGGATGCAGGCAGCCCTGGCGGGCCACGACGCGATCCTGTACCCATTGCGGGAATTCCATGGCGGTTCCTTATCCGTAGCGCCGCGCCACGGCGGCTTCGACGCGGTAGATGATGAGATACATGACGCTGGAGATCAGCGCCAGCATGGCGATGGCGGTCATGACGATGTTCAGCTTGAACACCTGGCTGCCGTTCATGATGAGGAAGCCCAGGCCGGAATCCGCCGACTGGAATTCGCCCACGATGACGCCCACCAGCGCCAGGCCGATGTTCATCTTCACGGCGGCGATCAGAGTAGGCACGCTGCCGGGCAGCACCACCTTGGTCAGCACCTGCCAGCGGCTGGCGCCGAACGTGTGGGCCAGCTTGACCTTGTTCAGGTCGATGCCCCGGAAGCCGGCATACACCACCATGATGGTGACGAACACCGCGATGGCGACCGCCATGCCGTACACGGCGTAGTCCGATCCCAGCCACAGGTAGAAGATCGGCACGAAGGCGATCTTGGGCATGGCGTTGGCCACCACCAGGAAGGGGTCCAGCACCTTGTACAGGAAGTCCGACCACCACAATGCCGCGGCCACCACGATGCCGATCGCCATGCTCAGCGTGAAGCCGACCAGCGTGGCCGACAGCGTGGTCATGATGTGCTTGCCCAGATGGCCGTTGTTCCACAGTTCGATGAAGGTGGGCCACAGCGCGCTGGGGTAGCTCGTCAGCAGCGGGTTCAGGACGTGCATGCGGGGCAGGATTTCCCAGGCGCATAGAAAGACCACCAGCAGCAGCGCCTGCGACAGCCGGATGTTGCGTTTGCGGGCGCGGTCGCGGCGCAGATAGTCCAGGTACTTTTCGCTGGGCCCGGGAACGGCGCGCAGGGGGACGGTATTGGCAAGGGGCGCATTCATGGGTCAACCCTCCACGTGGACGTCCAGCTCGTCCCAGAGTTGTTTGAAATAGGTGTTGAATTCCGGCCGCGAACGCGCCTGGAACGGCGTGGGCCGGGGGCCGTCGCCGTAGTGGATGCGGTATTGGCTCTTCAACCTGCCGGGCCGGCGCGACAGCACGATGACGCGGTCCGTCATGGCGATGGCCTCGCCGATGTCGTGGGTGACCAGCACCACGGTCTTGCCTTCGCGGCGCAGGATGTCCACCACTTCATCCGAGATCGCCAGGCGCGTCTGCGAATCGAGCGCCGAAAAGGGCTCGTCCAGCAGGATCACGTCGGGTTCGGTCACGAGTGTGCGCGCCAGCGCCGCGCGCTGCCGCATGCCGCCCGACAACTGGCGCGGCGTGTGCGACAAGAACGCGCCCAGCCCGCATTTCTCCAGCAGATGCACGGCGCGCGCCTCGCTGCGCGCGTCGCGCCGGCCCTGGATCTCGGCGCCCAGCATCACGTTGTCCAGGATGGTGCGCCATTCAAACAGGTAGTCCTGCTGCAGCATGTAGCCGATGCGCGGGTTGGGCTTGGTCACGCCCTGGCCGTCGATCAGCACGGCGCCCGAGGTTGGCGGGATCAGCCCGGCGATCAGCGACAGCAAGGTGCTCTTGCCGCAGCCGCTTTGCCCGATCAGGCTGACGAATTCCCCCGGCGCCAGCGTGAACGACACGTTCGACAGCGCCTCGGTTTCGCCTTCGGTCGTGAAGTACGACAGGCAGACCTCGCGCAGCTCGATCTTCGCCGTGGCGACGGCCGGCTTCAGGTTATGGACGGCGGCTCCCATCACGGCACCTTCTTGGCGAAGTCGGCCACCACCACGTCTTCATACTTCACGCGGGCGGTTTCCTTCATGACGGCGCTGGCGACCAGCATGTCTTGCAGCTTCGCCATGGCCTCGGCCGTTACCAGCGGCGATGTCTTCCAGATCTGGTACTGCTTGTAGCGTTCGATCGCTTCGGTCACGGCGCCCTGGTCCATGCCGGGGAAGAACGTCATGATCTGCGGGGTCAGCGTGGCGGCGGGGGTGTCCTTCACGTACTTTTCGGCGCGCGCGACCACATCGGTCCAGGCCTGGATGACCTTGGGATTGTCGCGGATGTATTTGTCCGTGGCGGTGAAGACGGTGTAGTCCACCTGGCCCACTTCATGGCCGACGGAAGCCACGATATAACCCTTGCCATTGCGTACCAGTTCGCCGGCCTCGGGCTCCAGGAAGATGCCGTATTCGCCTTGCCCCGCCATCCACGCGCCGGCGCGTGCCGGAATGCCGATGTTGTTCAGCAGTTTCACGTCTTTCTGCGGGTCAAGCCCGTGCTTGCGCAACGCGGTTTCCAGGAACACGATGGGGTTGGACCCGGGCCGAAAGCCGATGACGTCCTTGCCCTTGAGCATCGACCAGTCGAACTTGTCGATGGGCTTGCGCGCCAACAGGAAGAACCCGTCGGTGGCCGTCAGGCCGGCGAATATCTTCGGCTTGACCGGCGACTCGCTGTTCTGCACATAGATGGAGGCTTCGGGCCCGATCAGCACGATGTCGGCGCTGCCCGACAGCAGGGCCGTCATGCCCTTGTCGGTGCCCTGGGAGGTCTTCATGGACACGTCCAGCCCGGCGTCCTTGAAATACCCCTGCGACAGGGCCACGTACTTGGGCACGTAGAGGATGGAACGCACCACCTCTTCGTAGCGGACCTTCACGGGGGGATTCAGGGCTTCGGCGTGGGCGGCCAGCGGAATGAACAGCGCGAGCAGCGCCGCGCCCGCCAGGCGGGGCAATGGCAAGGATTTCACGGGACTTTCTCCTGCGTCTTGTATGGCACGCCGAAACCCGGCGCAACACGGCCAATGGGATGGAATCGACAACAACAACAGGGAAGCCCGAACGATCGCTGCCCGGGCCGTAAGGCATGGATCGAATACTATATTCAATACAAATGGGCGACAAGTATTTTGCGATTGGCGTTTTTCTCTATGGACGAGCGCCGGCCAAGCCCGGAAAATTCAGGGCTTGAATACCACTTGGTATACAGGATTGGTTTTTATCGGGCGGGCAGGGCGCGCCGCCCGGGGTCCCTTCAGGCAAGGACGTCGTTCAGGAAGCGGGAAATGTCCGCCACCTCTTCGGCGCACACCGAATGCGGCATGGGATACGTGTGCCAGCGCACGTCGTAGCCCAAGCGCTTCAGTTCAGCCAGCGAGGCTTCGGCGCGCGCCAGCGACACGACCGGGTCGTACTGGCCGTGGGCCATGAAGATCGGCGTGGCGTTGTTGGCGCTGTGGCGTTCGGCTTCGGCGGTGTCCACCAACGGCAGGTAGCCCGACAGCGCCATCATGCCCGCCAGTTTCTCCGGCAGGCGCAGGCCCGTGTGCAGCGTCATGGCGCTGCCTTGCGAAAACCCGGCCAGCACGATGTTGGACGTGGGGATGCCGCGGGCATTTTCGCGCGCGATCAGCTTGTGGATGGCCGCTTCGGAGGCCCGGATGCCCTTGGCGTCTTCCACGCGCACCAGGTCCGTCACCAGGATGTCGTACCAGGAGCGCATCGCCATGCCGTTGTTGATCGTCACGCGCTGCACCGGCGCGTTCGGGAACACGAAGCGCACGCCCAGGCCCGCGGGCAGGTCCAGTTCCGGCACGATGGGCGCGAAGTCATTGCCGTCGGCGCCCAGGCCGTGCAGCCAGATCACGGCATGCGTGGGGTTGGGGGCGGTTTCGATCTCGATGCAATCGAGCAGGTCGGTGGAAGCGTTCATGGACGGCCGGCGGGAAAATCAGGGAAGGGGAATCAGAGCGTCAGGGTCTTCAAGGCCTGGAACAGCGCACGGTAGTGCTTCTTCTGCGGTTCCTGGCCTTGCAGCAGCGAGGCATTGCCCAGCTTTTCCTTGCGGGCGGCGCGGATCAGCGTGCGCAGTTGTTGCGCATCGGCTTGCGGATTGTTCGCCAGCAGCTTGGTCAGCAGGTCGTCGTCGTCCAGCAGGCGGTCGCGCAGCGTTTCCAGCCGGTGCATGGCGGCGGTTTCTTCGCGCGAGCCGTTTTCCCAGACGTCGAGCTGGGCGCGGATCTCGTCGGCGGGGGCGTCGCGCATCAGCTTGCCCACGAAGTGGACCTGACGGCGGCGGCCTTCGCGGCCGGTCGTGCGCTGCGCCATGCGGATCGCCTCATAGAGGCGTTCGGCCAGCGGCAGTTGCTTGAGGCGTTCGGGGGACAGTTCGATCAGCTGTTTGCCCAGGTCCAGCAAGGCGTGCATTTCGCGCTTGACCTGGGACTTGCTGGGACGGTCGTAGCCGTTTTCATCGTAACCGTCGTCGACGGATTCTTCTTCAGTATGGGAATTCATGGAAAACTGCGCAATGACAGACTTGGCTATGATAACCGTCTCTGCAAATTGGACAGCAATGGTTAAATCCTCCTCATCCTTGCCGCTGGCGGCGAATCACGCGCGTTTTTCCGAACTCGTCGAACAAACCCTCGCCTATGCGCGCCAGATCGGCGCCTCGGACGCCGCGGCGGAAGTCTCGGAAAGCCTGGGCCTGTCGGTCTCGGTCCGAAAGAACGACATCGAAACCGTTGAGCAGACGCGCGACCGCTCGCTGGACCTGACGGTCTACGCCGGCCAGAGCCGCGGGTCCGCCTCGACCTCCGACTTTTCCGAAGCGGCCTTGCGCCAGACGGTCGAAGCCGCCTGGCACATTGCCCGCCATACCGCCGCCGATCCGGCCGCCGGCCTGCCCGACGCCGACCAGCTGGCCACCGAATTCCCCGACCTGGACCTGCACCGCGCCTGGAGCGTGTCCACTGAAGAAGCCGCCGAACTCGCGCTGCGCGCCGAACGCGCCGCGCGCGACGTCGACGCCCGCATCACCAACACCGACGGCGCCACCGTGGGCACCTACGAAGGCCAGTTCGTGATGGGCAACACCCGGGGCTTCCTGGGCGGCTACCCGTATTCGCGCCACAGCCTGTCCGTGGCGCCCATCGCGGGTCGCGGCAACGGCATGCAGCGTGACTACTGGTACACGTCGGAGCGCGATCCGGCCAAGCTGGCTTCGCCCGAGGCCATCGGCCGCTACGCCGCCGAGCGCACGCTGAGCCGCCTGTCGGCCCGCCGCATCCGCACCGGCAAATTCCCCGTCCTGTTCGAGGCGCCGCTGGCGCTTGGACTGGTCGGCGCGCTGACCCAGGCCGTCAACGGCGGGGCGCTCTACCGCAAGGCCAGCTTCCTGGTGGACTCGCTGGGCAAGCCGATCTTCCCCAAGCACATCAACCTGACCGAAGATCCCCACATCCGCGGCGGCATGGGCAGCTCGCCGTTTGACGACGAGGGCGTGCGCACGCGTCGCCGCGACGTGGTGTCGGCCGGCGTGCTGGAAGGCTATTTCCTGTCGTCCTACACCGCCCGCAAGCTGGGCATGGCCACCACCGGCAACGCCGGCGGCTCGCACAACCTGGTGTTCAGCTCCACGCTGACCAAGCGCGGCGACAACTTCGAAGCCATGCTGAAGAAGCTGGGCACGGGCTTTCTCGTCACCGAACTGATCGGCCAAGGCGTCAACTACGTCACGGGCGACTACTCGCGCGGCGCGTTCGGCTACTGGGTGGAAAACGGCAAGATCCAGCATGCCGTCCAGGAAATCACCATCGCCGGCAATCTGGCGGACATGTTCCAGCAGATCGTCGCCGTGGGCGCGGACACCATTTCGCGCGGCACCAAGACCACCGGCTCGATCCTGATCGAGCAAATGGCCATCGCGGGGACCTGATCCCCCCTCACGCGCGGGCGGGGCCGCCGCCCGCGCGTCTTCGCTGTCCCCGTCTTTGCATTCCCTTACCGGCTCGGGAATTCCTCTAGCGATTCCCACCCCCGTCAGCGTGTAATATCCGGCGGGTATTGCTCGAAGTCCCAGGTGTTGCAGTAAGGAGCAAAGAGATGCAACGACGTTCATTCTTGAAGCACGCCGGACTCGGCGCCGTCGCCACGGGAGCCGCCGTCAGCACGCCTGCGTTCGCGCAGGACATGCCGTCCTTGAGCTGGCGTCTGTCGTCCGCATTCCCCGCTGCCCTGGACCTGCGCATCGGCGCCGGCGAGCATTTCTGCAAGTTCGTCTCGGAAGCCACGGGCGGCAAATTCAACATCCGCCACTTCCCCGACGGCGAAATCGTCCCGGCCTCGGACCTGCTGGAAGCCGTCTCCACCAGCAAGGTGGAATGCGGCCACGGATCGTCGCGCCTCTTCTTCGCCAAAAATCCCGCCTTCTGCTTCGACGCCGCCGTGCCCTTCGGGTTGAACGCGCGCCAGATGAACGCGTGGATGAGCGAAGGCGACGGACTGCGCCTGACCCGCGAACTCTTCAAGCCGGAAAAGATCATCAATTTCCCGCTGGGCAATACCGGTGCGCAGATGGGCGGCTGGTACACCCGCGAAATCAAGCGCCTGGCCGACCTGAAAGACCTGAAAATGCGGGTGAGCGGGCTGGCCGCCGACGTGCTTGGGCGCATGGGCGTCTCGCCACAAGCGGCGGACCCGGCCAAGCCGCTGGCCGAAGCCTTTGAGAAAGACGGGCTGCAGGCTGTGGCTGGCGCGGGCGCCTATGACGACGACAAGCTGGGTCTGAATAAGGTAGCTAAGTATTACTACGCACCCGGCTGGTGGGCGGGCGGCGAACAGCTGTCCCTCTACATCAACGACGAGGCCTGGAACAAGCTGCCCAAGCACTACCAGGCAGTGGTGCAGGCCGCGTCGCTGGCCGCGCATGTCTCGCTGACGGCGCGCTACGACGCCCGCAACCCCGCCGCGCTGGCGCAATTGACGGCAAGCGGCGCGCAAATCCGCACATTTCCACGCGCCATCATGGACGTGGCGTTCGAAACGACGCAGCAGGCTTACAAGGACTTGGCGGCCAAAGACCCGAAGTTCAAGGCCATACACGACAGTTACATGGGCTTTCGCGACAGCGAGATGCCGTGGTTCCGCTTGACCGAAAGCGCCTACGGCCAGTACCTGGGCGTGGCGCTGTCGGGCAGGTAGCAGGGAGGTCCGCCGCAGGCTGAACGGCATTCGGTGGAGAGTAGGGTTTTTGCTAGTAATACCGCGTTTTTTACAAAAAAATGGGCGGTTTTCGGGCTTTTCTCGAACCACATTCGAGTTTCGGCCTGATACAAAGGAGTAATATCCCGGGTCTTGACGCGCAATCATGGCGCCTTTAGGCGGCATAAGACGTCAATCCGGCGGGATTACACCAGCCCGGATTACCAATATTCCGAGACAGACTTTAAGGTGGTATCAACCATGCAATCCAAGACCAAGAAGCTGCTGGCCGCGCTGATCGCCGCCGGTATCGTCCCGGCTGCGCACGCGGCTGACATCAAGCTGGGTGTGGCGGAAGCCCTGTCCGGCGGCGCCGCCCAGTACGGCGTCTCGATCCGCAATGGTTTCCAGCTTGCCGCTGATGAAATCAACGCTGCGGGCGGTATCAACGGCAACAAGCTCGTGCTGGTGGTCGAGGACGAACAAGGCAAGAAAGAAGAAGCCATCAACGTCTTCAAGAAGCTGATCTTCAAGGACAACGTCCTGATGGTCTTCGGCCCGACGCTGTCGAACTCGGCCCAAGCCGCCGACCCGATCGCCCAGGCTGCCAAGACGGTCGCCTTCGGCACGTCCAACACCGCCGACGGCATCACCTCCATCGGCAACTACGTGTTCCGCAACTCGGTCACCGAAGCCGACGTGCTGCCGGCCACCATCTCCACCGTCAAGGCCAAGACCGGCCTGAAGAACGTGGCGGTGCTCTACGGCAACGACGACGTCTTCACCAAGAGCGGCTACGACAACTTCAAGAAGGCCCTGGAAGACCAGAAGATCCCGGTCACCACGACCGAAACGTTCGCCAAGGGCGACGTGGACTTCAAGGCCCAGCTGACCAAGATCAAGGGCACCAACCCCGACGCCATCGTGCTGTCCGCACTGCTGGCCGAAGGCGCCCCGATCATGGTGCAGGCACGCCAACTGGGCCTGAACGTGCCCGTCATCGGCGGCAACGGCATGAACTCGGTCAAGATTTTCGACCTGGCCCCTGGCGGCGCATCGAACAATCTGTGGATCGGCAGCCCGTGGTCGATCGAGAACAAGGCCCCCGAGAACGTCAAGTTCATCGACGCGTACAAGGCCAAGTTCAACGGTTCGCCCGACCAGTTCGCAGCCCAGTCGTATGACGCCATGTACATCGTGGCCCAGGCGCTGAAGAACACCAAGATCACCGGCGAACTGGCCAAGGACCGCGCTGCCCTGCGCGACGCCCTGCCTGCCGTGACCTGGACCGGCGCCACCGGCGCGTTCAAGTTCCGTCAAGCCAACGACCGCGCCGGCAAGCCGGCCGGCTACGACGCCGACCAGGCGCCGATCGTCAGCGTGACCAAGGACGGCAAGTACGTCATCGAGAAGTAAGCAGTACGCATCCCCGCGCGGGGGGATGCGCCTTGCGGACGGCAGCGCTGTCCGCAAGGCGCTTTTTATCGTAGGGCCGTCCCAAGACAAAAATGGCCTCCCTCGGGGAGAGCCAGACCACGCAGCGGGCGCGTGGAGGCCCTCATAAATCTGGAAAGTCCCATCATGTTCGAACAACAATTCGTCAATGCCTTGTCGCTGGGCTGTGTGTATGCACTGTTCGCGCTGGGCTTCACGCTGATCTTCGGCGTGCTCGGGGTGATCAACCTGGCGCATGGCGCCGTCTTCATGGTTGGCGCCTACGCGGCACTGTTCGTCGTCCAGCAATTCGGCCTGCCCCTGTGGGGTGCGCTGATGGTCGCGTTCTTCGTGGCCGGCTTCACCGGGGTCATCATCGATTACCTGGTGCTCAAGCCCCTGCGCAAGCGCAACGCGCCGCACTTGATCCCCATGATCGCCACGATTGGCGTGGGCATCATCCTGAACAACGGCGCCCAAAGCATTTTCGGCGCCAGCAACCTGCGCTTCCCGCACGGCACCGTGCCCGAGGAAGTGATCGAAATCGCCGGCCTGCACCTGACCGTCATCGAGCTGGGCATCATCTTCCTGTCGTTCGCGCTGATGGCCGTGCTGATGTACGTCATGCGCCGCACGCAGTTCGGCCGCGCGCTGCGCGCGATCGCCGAATCGCCCAAGGCCGCCTGGCTGCTTGGCATCAACGTCGAAAAACTGTTCGTCACGACCTCGTTCGCCGCCGCTGCCCTGGGCGGCGTGGCCGGCGTGCTGATCGGGCTGTATTCGAACGCGCTGTTCCCCCTGATGGGCCAGCCGATGCTGCACAAGGGCATCGCGGTCATCATCCTGGGCGGCATGGGCGACATCCGCGGCGCCATGCTGGGCGGGCTCTTCCTGGGCTTCGCCGAGGTGCTGTCGGTCGCGTACGTCGGCTCCACCATGCGCGATGCGGTGGCTTTCGGCCTGCTGTTCCTGATCCTGCTGGTGCGCCCGCAAGGTCTGTTCGGCAAAGTGGTTCAACGCAAGGCTTAAAGAATGAGCGGATTCGAAAACTTCTGGGCCATCTACGGCAACCTGGTGCTCACGCTGGGCACCAACGCCCTGCTGGCCCTCTCCATCTGGCTGACCCTGGCTTGCGGCATGCTGGCCATGGCCAACGCCGCTTTCATGGGCATCGGGGCGTACACCGCCGCGCTGCTCACCATGAACTACGACGCCCCGTTCACGGTCGCCTTGGCCGGCGGCATGGCGGCGCCCGCGCTGGTGGCGGCGCTGATCGGCCTGCCGACCTTGCGCTTGTCAGGGGTCTATCTGGCCATGGCCACGCTGGGCTTCGGTGAAGTCGTGCGCGTGACCATCCTGAACACCGAGTCCCTCACGGGCGGTGCGCTGGGCTTGAACGGCATTCCCCAGCTGACGCAGTGGTGGCATGTGGTGCTGGCGGTCGTCATCGTCCTGTTCGTGCTCTGGCGCGTGCGCGCCTCCAAGATCGGCCGCTCGTTCGACGCCATCCGCGGCGACGAAACGGCCGCGGGCCTGATGGGCATCGACGTGCGCGCCAACAAGATGCTGGCCTTCGTGGCCGGCGCGATGATCGCAGGCCTGGCCGGCGCCCTGAACGCGCACCTGACCTTCTTCATCGGTCCCAACGAATACGGTTTCGACCGGGGCGTTGAAATCCTGACGATGGCCATCCTGGGCGGCATCGGCGGCCTGGCGGGTCCCGTGCTGGGCAGCTTCATCATTACGGTGCTGCCCGAGCTGCTGCGCGGCTTCGCGGATTTGCGTCTGATCGCGAACGGAGTGATTCTGGTGGTGATTGTGTTGTTCCTGCCGCAAGGCATCTGGGACCCGGCGCGCTTCAAGCGCTGGGCGCGTCAAGGCCGTCAGGGAGGTAAGCGCCATGCTTGAGCTTTCCTCCGTCTCCAAGAGCTTCGGCGGCCTGCATGTGCTGCATGACGTCAGCCTGTCCGTGCCCGAAGGCGCGATCTTCGGCCTGATCGGCCCCAACGGCGCCGGCAAGACCACGGTGTTCAACCTGATCACCGGCCTGTTGCCGCCCAGCGGCGGCTCGATCACGTTCAACGGCCAAAGCGTGCTGGGCAAGAAGCCGCACAGCATCACGCGCATGGGCATCGCCCGCACGTTCCAGAACATCCGTCTCTTCAAAGAGATGACGTTGCTGGAAAACGTGGTGGTGGGCGCCTATCGCCACATGAACTACGGCTTCCCCAGCCTGCTGCTGGGCCTGCCGGGCTACCGCGAGCACGAAAAGCGCGCCCGCGAGCGCGCCCACGAGCTGCTGACGTGGATGCGCCTGGACCACAAGGCCAACGACCTGGCCGATAACCTGTCCTACGGCGAACAGCGCCGCCTGGAGCTGGCGCGCGCGCTGGCCACCGAGCCCAAGCTGTTGCTGCTGGACGAGCCGGTCGCCGGCATGAATACCGGCGAACGCGCCGAACTCATGCGCGAGATCCTGGCGATCCGCGATCGCGGCTACACCATCCTGATGATCGAGCACGACATGCGCTTCGTCATGGGCCTGTGCGAACGCATCGCGGTGCTGAACTTCGGCAAGATCATCGCTTGCGGCGGTCCCGAAGAGATCCGCAACAATGAGCAGGTCATCGAGGCCTACCTGGGCCGCGAAGACGACGAAGACACCGAACAAGCGGAGGCCGCCAAATGAGCGTTATGCTGGAAGTCCGCGGACTCGAGGTCAACTACGGCCATATCGAAGCCGTCCGCGGCATTGACCTGGACCTGAACGCCAAGGAAATCACTGCCCTGGTCGGCGCCAACGGCGCCGGCAAATCGACCACGTTGCTGGCGCTGTCGGGCTTGCTGCCCAAAGCGCGCGGCCGCATCCTGTTCGAAGGCGAAGACGTCACCAACCTGGCCCCGCACCAGCTCGTGGCGCGCGGCATCGTGCAGGTGCCGGAAGGCCGGGCCATCCTCACCACCATGACGGTGCTGGAAAACCTGGAGCTGGGCGCCTACCGCCGCGGCCTGAAGAACGTGGATTCCGACCTGGAATACGTGTTCAACCTGTTTCCGCGCCTGAAAGAGCGGATCACCGGCATCGCCGGCAACCTGTCGGGCGGCGAACAGCAGATGCTCGCCATCGGCCGGGCCTTGATGGCCAAGCCCCGCCTGCTGCTGCTGGACGAACCGTCGATGGGCCTGGCGCCGATCGTCGTGCAGGAGATCTTCCGTTCGCTGCGCGCCATCAACGCCGACGGCCTGACCCTGTTCCTGGTGGAGCAGAACGTGCGCCAGGCGCTGAAGATCGCCCAGAACGGCTATGTGCTCGAGAACGGCGCCATGGCGCTGACCGGCACCGGCCGCGAACTGCTGGGCCATCCCCGGGTGCTGGAAGCGTATCTGGGCGCCTGAGCGCGCCCCTGCCTCGGGGCTTTGTCCCCGAATTGCATGTGCGCTGGCTGCAACATGGCTTGCGGCCAGCCACCGCCTGAGGTTTTTTGCGCTTGCCCATTTTTTGAGCAACCGTGTTAGAATTTCAGGCTTTCCCTCATTTTGACCATTGCACGGGCGGGTAATAACGCTTAGGCGGGACGTCATAAAGATAAGGCCCGGAACTTGAAATCCAACGATTTCACGTCGCCAGGACTCTTGTCTAGTTGGGGAAAGAACACTGGCTAGACGTTCTAGTCAGCAAGAACTTTTTATTCTTAGGAACCATCATGAAGACCTTTGTGGCCAAGCCGCATGAAGTCCAACGTGACTGGTTTGTGATCGACGCCAAGGGCAAAGTCCTCGGTCGTGTGGCCAGCGAAGTCGCACGTCGTCTGCGTGGCAAGCACAAACCTGAATTCACGCCGCACGTTGATACCGGCGATTACATCGTCATCATCAACGCATCCGATATCGTCGTTACCGGTACCAAGGCGAAGGACAAGAAGTACTTCCGCCACACCACGTACCCGGGCGGTATCCGCGAAACGAACTTCGAGAAAATGCAAGAGCGTTTTCCCGGTCGCGCCATTCAGAAGGCCGTCAAGGGCATGCTGCCCAAGGGTCCTCTGGGCTACGCCATGATCAAGAAGCTGAAGGTCTATGCCGGTGCCGAGCACCCGCACACCGCCCAGCAGCCCAAGACGCTGGATATCTAAGGAAACGCCATGATCGGTAACTGGAATTACGGAACCGGCCGTCGCAAAACTTCGGTGGCTCGCGTTTTCATCAAGAAGGGCACGGGTAAGATCGTTGTCAACGGCAAGCCCGTCGACGAGTTCTTCGCCCGCGAAACTGGCCGCATGATCGTGCGCCAGCCGCTGGAACTGACCGGCCACCTGGAATCGTTCGACATCAAAGTCAACGTCCATGGCGGCGGTGAAACCGGCCAGGCCGGCGCAGTCCGTCACGGCATCACGCGTGCCCTGATCGACTACGACGCGACCCTGAAGCCCGCACTGTCGCAAGCTGGCTTTGTGACCCGCGATGCCCGTGAAGTCGAACGTAAGAAGGTCGGCTTCCGCAAGGCACGTCGTCGCAAGCAGTTCAGCAAGCGTTAATGTTGCTGCAAAAAACCCGCTTCGGCGGGTTTTTTGTTTTTGGGCGGACGCGGGGCAGATGCCCCGGCCGCTCCGCGCGGAACTCCGCGCACCCCGTCCGGTCGGACAGAGGGGGTCGCGCACCAATTTTGGCACGGTGCGGGAAGACCCGTTTCCCGAGCGATACAATCTAGCCTCGTTCTACGAAGAGCACACCATCATGGCCCAAGCATCGAACACCCGTATCAAGGTTGGTATCGTCGGCGGCACCGGTTATACCGGCGTCGAGCTGCTGCGCTTGCTGTCGCAGCATCCCAATGTGGAATTGACCGCCATCACGTCCCGCAAGGAAGACGGGCTGCCGGTGGCTGACATGTATCCGAACCTGCGCGGCCGCGTGAACCTGGCCTTCTCGGCGCCGGAAAAGGCCACGCTGACGGATTGCGACGTGGTGTTCTTCGCGACGCCGCACGGCGTGGCGATGGCGCAAGCCCAGGAACTGATCGCCGCGGGCACCCGCGTCATCGACCTGGCCGCCGATTTCCGCCTGCAGGACATCCCCACCTTCGAACGCTGGTACAAGATTCCCCATACCTGCCCGGACATCCTGGCCGAATCGCAATACGGCCTGGTGGAACTGAACCGCGAAGCCATCGCCCGCGCGCGCGTCATCGGCAATCCCGGCTGCTATCCCACCACCGTGCTGCTGGGCCTGGCTCCGCTGCTGGAAGGCGGCAAGGCGCTGGTCGATGCGCAAACCCTGATCGCCGACTGCAAGTCGGGCGTGTCGGGCGCTGGCCGCAAGGCGGAAGTGGGTTCGCTGTTCTCGGAAGCGTCCGACAACTTCAAGGCCTACGGCGTGGCCGGTCACCGCCACCATCCGGAAATCGTCGCCCAGCTGGAGAAGATCTCCGGCGGCAAGGTCGGCCTGACCTTCGTGCCGCACCTGGTGCCGATGATCCGCGGCATGTTCTCCACGATCTACGCCCGCATCCTGCCCGAAGCCCGCGACACGGACTTCCAGACCCTGTTCGAGCAACGCTACGCCAACGAACCCTTCGTGGACGTGATGCCGGCAGGCAGCTTGCCTGAAACCCGATCGGTGCGCGCGTCGAACAACCTGCGCATCGCGCTGAGCCGTCCGGGCAATGGCGACCAGCTGATCGTCCTGGTCGTGCAAGACAATCTGGTCAAGGGCGCCGCCGGCCAAGCCGTCCAGAACATGAACCTGATGTTCGGCGTGCCCGAATCGACGGGCCTGGATCAGGTCGCTATCCTGCCCTGATGCCTGGATCGGGCGACGGCTCCGGCCGCCGCCCCTCTGCTTCCCATGCCTGTCGACTCCCCCGCCACACCGCCTTCCCGCCCCGCCGGCGGGCTGCTGCGCGTGGCGGCCGGGCTGCTGGTCGGCGTGCTGCTGGGCGGCGTCGCCGGCTACTTCCATGCCCAGCGGCAAGCCCAGCCGCAGGACGCCGTCGTCATCAGCGCGGCGCAAGCCGAGGCGCAGCAAGAGGCCATGCGCCAGCAGGCCACGCAATTGCGCTACACGCAGGGCCAGCTGGATACCGCCGATGGCGAACTCGTCATCGAGCGCGCCGCCCGCCAGGAACTTGAATCCCAATTGCGCGCCGTGCAGGCCGAAGTGGGGCGTGTACGCGACCAGTTGGCCTTCTACGAACAATTGCTGCCTCCCGGGCCGGAAGGCTCGGTGGACATCCGGGGCGTGCAGATCGACCGCGAAGGCGGCGGGCTGCGCTACAAAGTGCTGTTGATGCGCAGCGGGCGCAACGGCGGGGCGTCGTTTGCGGGCGCGCTGCGTTTTCAGGCCACGGGCGTCCTGAAGGGCGAAACGGTTACCGTGGATTTGGCCCCCCTGCAGGTCAAGGCTGAAACCGGGCCAGTGACCGCCACCGGCGAATCCACCACGGCGGCGTCGCTGGCCCTGCAATTCGACCAATACCAGCGCAGCCAGGGCGTTCTGGCGGTGCCCGAGGGTTTTGTCCCCGAAAGCGTCACCGTCAGCGTTCTGGAAGGCGATACCGTCCGCGCCTCGCGCAGTATCAAACTGGAACTTTGAGTCTAGTCAAGCCCTGCGCTATAGTGACACTATGCGAGCGCCGTTGCCGCTCACCGAAATATGGCCTATCCGGCCAGGAGTGAACCATGAATGCAGTGACCGAAACCGTCGACCTCCAGGCCGCCCCGCCTGTTCCTTTGGTATTTACTGACTCGGCTGCCGCCAAAGTGAAGGATTTGTTGGCCGAAGAAGGCAACCCTGAGCTGAAGCTGCGCGTGTTTGTCCAGGGTGGCGGCTGTTCGGGCTTCCAGTACGGCTTCACGTTCGACGAAGTCGTGAACGAAGACGACACCGTGCTGGACAAGGCCGGCGTTCAACTGCTGGTTGACCCGATGAGCTTCCAATACCTGGTCGGCGCCGAGATCGACTACAAGGAAGACCTGGAAGGCGCGCAGTTCGTCATCCGCAATCCCAACGCCAGCACCACCTGCGGCTGCGGTTCCTCGTTCTCGGTCTAATTCCTTACCGGTTCGGGAAAGCAAAAGCCCTTCGGCATGCCGAAGGGCTTTTTGTTTTTGGGCGGCCTCTGGCGCGATCCCGCGTTCCTGCCTGCTTCAAGCGGGATATAGCGCGCCCAGGATCCGGGCCCCGCGCGCGCCCGTGACGGCCGGCAGCCCGGCGGGCCGGCGTTCGACGAACGCGTGCGCCAGCCACGCGAAGGCCAGCGCTTCGACTTGCTGCGCGGGCACGCCCAGCGCATCGGTCGGTTGCACCGGACGCTGCAGGCAATACGCCAGTTCACGCATCAGGCCGGCGTTATACGCGCCGCCGCCGCATACGAAGACCTCCTGCGTGCCTGCCGCGGCCGCGTCGATGGCGTTGGCGACCGTTCTGGCAGTCAGGCGCTGCAGCGTCGCCTGCACGTCTTCAGCGGCCGGCTTGGGGCCGTCGAACGCGGCAAGCCGGTCGTCCAGCCATTGCAGGTTGAACAGGTCGCGTCCGGTGGACTTGGGCGGGGGCAGGGCGAACCAGGGCTCGCTGGCGATCAGTTGTTCCAGCAGGGGCGCCACCACCTGGCCCGTGGCGGCCCAGCGGCCGTCGGCGTCATAAGGCTGCCCCTGATGGCGTTGGCACCAGGCGTCCAGGAAAACGTTGGCCGGGCCGGTATCGAAGCCGCGCGCCGGCTGGCCGGGCGCAAGCAGCGTGACGTTTGCGATGCCGCCCAGATTGAGGACGGCGCGGCCATGCTGTGCGCCGAAGATCGCGGCATGGAACGGCGGCACCAGCGGCGCGCCCTGGCCGCCAGCGGCCACGTCGCGGCTGCGGAAGTCCGCCACGACGTCGATGCCGGTCAATTCCGCCAGCAGGGCGGGCGCATTGAGCTGCACGGTATAGCCGCTATCCGGCCGGTGCCGGACCGTCTGTCCGTGCGCACCGATGGCGGTTACGGCATTCGCCGCAAGGCCGGCGTCCTGGAGCAGGGCGGCGACTGCCTGGCCGTACAGTCGGGCGAGCGCGTTCGCGGCCAGCGCGGCGCGCGCCAGCTCGTCGTCGCCCGACAGGTTCAGCGCCAGCAGCTCGCGGCGCAGGTTCTCGGGCATGGGCAGGCTGGCGCTGGCAAGCACGTGCGGCGCCTGGCCGGCGTCCAGTCGGACGAGCACGCCGTCGACGCCGTCGACGCTGGTGCCGGACATCAAGCCGATGTAGAGCGCTGGGTTGCCCTGCGGGCGGGGTGCGGAGGAATTCACGGGCGCCTCTGAAAGAAGAAAGGCGGCCGGCAGAATCTGCACGGGCCGCCTTTTTGGGACGTTTCGCTGCGGCGGGCCGGTTAGCGGCTGGCCACGTTGGTCAGGGCATCAGGCAGCGTTTGCTGGAACTCGGTCAGCAGCTGGATCTGCTGCTTGTACGGCGCCACGGCCTGGTTGAACGCGCGGACTTCCGCAGGTTCCAGGGCGCGGGCGACCGGCAGGTCTACCGACAGCGGGTCGATCGGCTGGTTGTCCACGCGGAACTCGTAGTGCAGGTGCGGGCCGGTGGCCCAGCCGGTGGCGCCCACGTAGCCCAGCAATTGGCCTTGCGAGATCTTCGAGCCCTTGGTGATGCCTTCGGCGATGCGGCTTTGGTGGGCATACAGCGTGGAGTACTTGCCGTGATGCTTCACGATGACCACGTTGCCGTAGCCGTTCTGCCAGCCGGAGAACTCGACCGTGCCGTCCGCCGTGGAGTGGATCGGCGTGCCTGACGGCGCGGCGTAGTCCACGCCCTTGTGGCCCGTCCAGGTCTTGTGGATGGGGTGCATGCGCATGCCGAACGTCGAGCTGATGCGGCTGAACTTCAAGGCGGTGCGCAGGAACGCGCCGCGCAGGCTGGTGCCGTCGAAGTCGTAGTACGAACCGCTCTTTTCGTCGGGGCTGAACCAGACGGCGCTGTAGGTCTTGCCGCCGTTGATGAATTCCAGGGCCAGCACGCGGCCGGCGCCGGCGTAGCGGCCGTCGTGCGAGCGCACTTCGTAGACCACGCGGAACTGGTCGCCCTGGCGCAGGTCGCGCAGGAAGTCGATCTTGGCGCTGAGGATGTCGGCCATCTGCATGGTGACCGAGTCCGGGATGCCGGCGGCGTCCGTGGCGCCGAACAGCGACGACTTGATCGTGCCCACGGCGACGCGGGTCTGGCGGTCGGTGCTTTCGGTGACTTCCTCGGCCTTGTAGCTGTCGCCGGACGGGGCCACGTGCAGCATGCGCGTCACGACCTGGCCGTCGGTCTCATTGCCGGGGGTGTGGATGTAGCGCAGCCAGATCAGGTTGCCCTGATCGTCCGTGGCGGCCTGGACGGAGCGGCCCGGGTACAGCTTGTAGATGCTGCGGGCGCTGGCGTCGTGCGTCAGGAAGGTCTGCAGGTTCGGGGCGTCCAGCTCCAGGCGTTGCAGCACGGCGGCCAGCGTATCCCCGGCACGGATGCGGGTTTCGCTGATGTACGGCGCGGCGCTGGGGCTGCTGACTTCGACTTGCTCGGCGGTCAGCGGCAGCACGCTCTGGATGATGCGGGACGGGGGGAGTTCGGTGCGGTCGGGTTGCTGCACCATGCCGAGGGCGGCGGCGCCTGCAAACAGACCGATAGCGGAGACGAGAAGAGTGCGACGGAAAAGTCCCGAGCGATGCGGCTTGGGCTCAACGGGCGCAAACAGGGCAGCAACTTTGCGCTTGATGCTACTCGCCAGTTCGTGGAGGCCACGATTCATCGTGAAGATACCCTCTCAGGTGGCTTGAGCTCGCAGGGTGCGTAACACGAACGGCCCCTGCGCGCCACGAATTCGGGGGCAAGGGCTGCTGGCGCAGGGCGCATCTTGTGAACAACGGGTGGTAGGCCGAACCGCAACTGCGAACTGCGTATAGATAGCAGTTGCGTATGATTGGGCGGTATCCTAGCTGATTCGGCTAGAATTTTCGATAGTTTTCGTCACTTTTTACACCTTTTTGTCGGCTGAAGCCGCGTTGGTCCCCATGCCATGTCACCCTCAGAAGCCCCTATCACTCCCGAAGTCGAAGCCGATCTGCGTATAGCCAAGCGCGGCTGCGACGAGTTGCTGGTCGAGTCCGAATTCGCTCGCAAGCTGGCCAAGAGCCGCGCCACCGGCGTGCCCCTGCGCATCAAGCTGGGGCTGGATCCCACCGCGCCGGACATCCATCTGGGCCACACCGTGGTGCTGAACAAGATGCGCCAGCTGCAGGACCTCGGCCACAACGTCATTTTCCTGATCGGCGATTTCACGTCGACCATCGGCGATCCCAGCGGCCGCAACAGCACCCGCCCGCCGCTCACGCGCGAGCAGATCGAGGCCAACGCCAAGACCTACTACGCGCAGGCCAGCCTGGTGCTGGACCCCGCCCGCACCGAGATCCGTTACAACTCCGAGTGGTGCGATCCGCTGGGCGCCCGCGGCATGATCCAGCTGGCGTCGCGCTACACCGTGGCCCGCATGATGGAACGCGAGGACTTCACCAAGCGCTTCAAGGGCGGCATCCCGATTTCGGTTCACGAATTCCTGTACCCGCTGATGCAGGGCTATGACTCGGTGGCGCTGAAGTCCGATCTGGAGCTGGGGGGCACCGATCAGAAGTTCAACCTGCTGGTCGGGCGCGAGCTGCAAAAGGAATATGGCCAGGAGCCCCAGTGCATCCTGACGATGCCGCTGCTGGTGGGCACCGACGGCGTAGAGAAGATGTCCAAGTCCAAGGGCAACTACATCGGCATTTCGGAGTCGCCCGATTCGATGTTCGGCAAGCTCATGTCGATTTCGGACACGCTGATGTGGCGCTACTTCGAACTGCTGTCGTTCCGTTCGCTGGAAGACATCGCGGCCCTCAAGCAAGAGATCGATGGCGGACGCAACCCGCGCGATGCCAAAGTCATGCTGGCTCAGGAAATCATCACGCGCTTCCATTCGGCGCGCGCGGCCGACGAAGCGCTGGCGTCCTTTGAAGCACGCTTCCGGGATGGTGCCATTCCGGAAGACATGCCCGAAGTGAATATCGGCGGCGCGCCGGTGGGCATCCTGAAGCTGCTGCGCGAAGCGGGCCTGGTCGCATCGGGTTCCGAGGCGCAGCGCAATGTGGAGCAGGGCGGCGTGCGCGTCAACGGCGATCGGGTCGAGGATAAATCGTTGCAATTGCCCGCGGGGACTTACGTCGTCCAGGTGGGCAAGCGCAAGTTCGCGCGTGTTAACTTGAACCCATGATTGCGAAGTTTTGATACGCTGAGGGTACAGGCGGGGGCGGGACGCCCTTGCGGCACTTCAAGGAGCACGACATGAAACTTTCGAGTTTGTCTTTTTCCGATCACGAGTCGATTCCGGAGCGCTACGCCTTCGGCAAAATCGATGCGCAATCGCACGTCGCGCTGGCAGACAACTACAACCCGCAGTTTTCGTGGGACGACGTCCCGCCGGGAACGCAGTCGTTTGCGTTGATCTGCCACGATCCGGACGTGCCGTCGCGGCCTGACGACGTCAACCAGGAAGGCCGCGAAGTCCCGGCCGACCTGCCCCGGGTGGATTTCTTCCACTGGGTGCTGGTGGACCTGGCCGCCGACCTGCGCGAAATCGATGAAGGCGCCTTTTCCAACGGCATCACGCCGCGGGGCAAGGGCGGCCCCTTGGCGCCGATGGATGCGCGCCAGGGCATCAATTCGTATTCCTCGTGGTTCGCCAACGACCACGACATGAGCGGCGACTACTTCGGCTATGACGGCCCGTGCCCGCCCTGGAACGATTCGATCGTGCACCGCTACGTCTTCACGCTATACGCGCTGGACGTGCACAGCCTGAACCTGAACGGCTCGTTCACCGGCGAGGATGCGCTGCGCGCCATGCAGAAGCACGTGCTGGCGCAGGCCTCGGTCACGGGCACCTACACGCTCAATCCCAAACTGGCGCCCAAGCAGATCGGGGCGACCGAAGCGTAGCGCCAGCCGCTGACGCTGCGTAAAGAGGGCCGCGATTGCGGCCCTTTTTTTTGGGACGACGCAGGGCGGTCCCTTCCGGCTCTGCGGTGAGCCGCATTGCCATTGGTCCGCGATTTTCGGCCGAATCGAGCGCACAGCGTGGCGATTTGCTGGAATAGGAACAGCCCCATTTGGAGAGTCGAGCCATCGCGTGGACGGCGGCTGTGCTTCGTTCCATTTTGGTATAAAATTTTATACAGATGGATGGTGATGACGTTGGGAAAGGAAATACGCTGGATCGGTTCCGCCTATGTGGACTTGTTGAGATTTCCCGACGAGACCCGGCGGCAGGCGGGATTTCAGCTCGGCAAGATTCAGGCTGGCCTTGAGCCGGATGATTGGAAGTCGCTGGATAACCTGGGCAGCGGAATTCGCGAGCTGCGCATCCGGGAGCGGGCGGGTTCGTTTCGAGTGATGTATGTCGCCAAGTTCGAAGAGGCGCTTTATGTCCTGCACGCATTTCAAAAGACGACGCGCGCCACGAGTCCCCGGGATCGCGACATCGTCACCGCCCGATATCGGGCGGTGATCAAGGCAAGGAGTACCGGCAAATGACGATCGACACCCAAGTTCGGCACGTGACCCCGTTCGGCGCGAACCTTTTCCTGGAATTGGGCTTTGCCCCCGCGGAAGCCAGGCGCCTGCAAGCCATCTCAATGAAACAGATCGATGACGCCAAGTTCCTGAAAGAGCAGCTCATGAGCGAGTTGGCGTCGTGGATCGCTCTGCATCATCTGAAACAGTCGGATGCCGCCAGGATCCTGATGGTTTCGCGGCCACGCGTATCAGATGTGGTGAACAAGAAAACCGCCAAATTCACGATCGATGCGCTGGTGGAAATGCTGGGTCGGACGGGTAAGTCGGTGACGCTCTCAGTGGTGACGCCAGCATCCTGAAAAAGGGCCGCGATTGCGGCCTTTTTTGCGTTCGCAGCCACTGTCCGTCAGGCGGCCGAACGCTTCAAGCGCAGCAGCGCCAGTCCGAAGGCGACGAAGATCGAGCCGACCAGGCGGTTCAGCCAGACCACGATGCGCGGTTGGCGCAGCAGGCGGCGGGCGCGGCGGGCGAGGGCGCCGTAGGTCAGCAACGAGACCAGCGACATGGCCATGAAGATGCCGGTCAGGATGAAGAATTGCGGCAGCAGCGGTTCGTGCGCGTTCAGGAATTGGGGGAACAGCGCGGTGAAGAACAGGATGGGTTTGGGATTCATGGCGGCCACGAAGGTGGCTTCCAGGTACAGCCGGCCCGGGCGGCGCGGCGCGGCGCCGACGGCGGCGTCTTCCGGCGGCGCAATGTGGGCGCGGCCCAGCAGGTGGCGCAGGCCGACGTAGATCAGATACGCGGCGCCTGCGATCTTCAAGGCCGTGAACAGCAGGGCGGAGGACTGCAGCACCACGCCCAGGCCGAGCATGGCCGCGGCCGACAGCAGGAACAACCCTGTGACGTTGCCCAGCGTGGACGGCACGACGGCGCGCACGCCGCCTGCCGCGCCGTTGCGGATGGCAAGCATCGTGGCGGGGCCCGGACTGATGACGCTGGCGGCAGCTACTAGCGAGTAGGTTATGAGGGTGGCGCTTTGCATGAAAGTTTCTCAAGTCGGATTGAGAGCGGTTTCCGGGCACGACGCGTTCGCGTGGTTTTCGTGCCCATCACGGGTATTTTGCCCCGCTTGGACGCATTTTGGCGGCAATTGAATCCGCCCGACGCGGTAAACTATCCAGCATTCTTCGGGTTTACCCACCCGACACGGCTTTCTCCTCTCTTACCGCCTCAGGAATCCCCCGTCATGTTTGACCGCAACCTCACCTTGTCCAAGGCTGACCCGGACGTTTGGGCCGCCATCCAGAAGGAAGACGTTCGCCAAGAGCAGCACATCGAGCTGATCGCTTCGGAGAACTACGCCAGCCCGGCCGTCATGGAAGCTCAGGGCACGCAGCTCACGAACAAGTACGCCGAAGGCTATCCGGGCAAGCGCTACTACGGCGGTTGCGAGTACGTGGACGTGGTCGAGCAGCTGGCCATCGACCGCCTGAAGCAGATCTTCGGCGCCGAAGCCGCCAACGTGCAGCCCAACTCGGGTTCGCAGGCCAACCAGGGCGTGTACATGGCCGTGCTGAAGCCGGGCGACACCGTGCTGGGCATGAGCTTGGCCGAAGGCGGCCACTTGACGCACGGCGCGTCGGTCAACGCCTCGGGCAAGCTGTACAACTTCATCTCGTACGGCCTGGACGAAAACGAAGTCCTGAACTACGAGCAAGTCGAACAGCTGGCCCGTGAACACAAGCCCAAGCTGATCGTGGCGGGCGCATCGGCCTACGCCCTGCACATCGATTTCGAACGCATGGCCCGCATCGCCCGTGAAAACGGCGCGCTGTTCATGGTCGACATCGCCCACTACGCGGGTCTGGTCGCCGGCGGCGCCTACCCCAACCCGGTGCCGCACGCCGACTTCGTCACCTCGACGACGCACAAGTCGCTGCGCGGTCCGCGCGGCGGCGTCATCATGATGAAGGCCGAGCACGAGAAGATCATCAACTCGGCGATCTTCCCCGGTATCCAGGGCGGTCCGCTGATGCACGTCATCGCCGGCAAGGCCGTGGCGTTCAAGGAAGCGCTGGAACCCGGCTTCAAGGATTACGCGCAGCAAGTGGTCAAGAATGCCAAGGTGCTGGCCGACACGCTGGTCAAGCGCGGCCTGCGCATCGTCTCCGGCCGTACCGAAAGCCACGTCATGCTGGTGGACCTGCGTGCCAAGGGCATCACGGGCAAGGAAGCGGAAGCCGTGCTGGGCCAGGCCCACATCACGGTCAACAAGAACGCCATCCCGAACGACCCGGAAAAGCCTTTCGTGACCAGCGGCATCCGCCTGGGCACGCCGGCCATGACCACCCGCGGTTTCACGGAAGCCGATGCCGAACTGACCGCCAACCTGATCGCCGACGTGCTGGACAATCCGCGTGACGAAGCCAACATCGCCGCCGTGCGCGCGCGCGTCAACGAACTGACCTCGCGCCTGCCGGTCTACGGCAAGAAGTAAGCAGCACTTTCCCCGGCCCCCAGGCTATCCGCCTCGGGGGCCAGACCAAAGGGACGGCCCCGCAAGGCGCCGTCCCTTTGCTTTCCCGGCGGCAGGCGCTATCCTCGAGCCGGCCCGTCCGTACTATTGGGGACGAATAAGCCGTATTGGCGCTTCCCGCGGAGCGCGTCGTTACAATATGCTCAATTATTGCTATCCGTGCCTTTAGGGAACACACATGCGGTGTCCATTTTGCGGCAATGCCGAAACACAGGTCGTCGACAGCCGCGTCTCGGAAGAGGGCGACGCCATCCGTCGCCGCCGCCGCTGCCTGTCCTGTGACAAGCGGTTCACCACCTATGAGCGGGTGGAGCTGGCCCTGCCTTCCGTCGTGAAGCGCAACGGCAGCCGCAGCGAGTACGATCCCGCCAAACTGCGGGCCAGCCTGAGCCTGGCGCTGCGCAAGCGCCCCGTCAGCACCGAGGACGTGGATGCGGCCGTGGCGCGCATCGAAGAACAGTTGCTGGCTAGCGGCCTGCGCGAAGTGCCCAGCGAGCACATCGGCGAACTGGTCATGACCGAGCTGCGCAAGCTGGACAAGGTGGCCTACGTGCGCTTTGCGTCGGTCTACAAGAGCTTCGAGGACATCGGCGAATTCGTCGAGGCCATCCGGGAAATGCAGGGGCCGTTGCTGCCCGGCAAGCTGCGCAAGGAATAGCGTCCGGCGGGAGAGGGCAGCAGGGCGATTGACGGCGCTTCGGCGCCGTTATTGCAGGGTCGCCGAACGCGCCAGGCTGGGCGTCTGCGGCTGGAATCTGCGCCAGACGCGGCGCATGTGCTGCGCCGAGCCGAAGCCGGATTTCTCCGCCACGCGCTCCAGGTCCAGCCGGGTTTCGCGCAGCAGGTCGCGCGCCAGCGCGACGCGTATCTGATACAGGTAGTCCATCGGCGTGCAGCCCGCGTGCTCGCGGAACAGCCGCGTCAGGTGGCGGGCGCTGGTGTGCGCCTGGTCTGCGAGCGACTGCGCGGACCACGGCGCGGCGGGGTTGCGCACGACCGCATCCTGCACCCGGTGCACGCCGGGATGCATATGGCTGCGGTGCTCCAGCCATGGCGAGAGCGTGGAATCCGTGCCGGCGCGGCGCTGATAGACGACCATGTCGCGCGCCACCTCGCTGGCGGTGCGCGGCCCGCAGTGGCGCGACACCATGTGCAGCGCCAGGTCGATGCCCGCCGTGATGCCGGCGCTGCTGACCAGATTGCCGTCTTCGACGAAGATCCGGTTGTCGTGCACGCGGGCGGTCGGATCGATGTCCGCCAATTGTTCCAGACAGGAGTGATGGGTGGTGCAGTCGCGTTGCCGCGTCAATCCGGCCGCGGCGGCGAACAGGGCGCCCGCGCAAACCGTCATCAGCGTGAAGCCGTCCGCCGGATGGCGGATCGCCAGCCAATCGACGATGGCGTGGGCGTCCGGGCCGTCCAGCCGCGTGGGCTGGCCCACCACGCCCGAAATGATGACGAGCGCATGCGCGGGCAAGGCCGCCGGCAGCGGCTGGATATGGGCAAGGTGCAGGCCCGCGATGCCGCTTTCCACCGCATCGGAAGGGCCGCAGAAATGCTGCTCGAACGTGCCGGGGCAAAGCTTGTTGGCCACGCGGAAGGCTTCCGCGGGACCGGCCAGGTCCAGCAGGACGATGCCCCGCGACAGCACGAAGTACACGGGGGTCATGGCGCGCTCCTTGTCCGGGTCAGGCCGCCAGCGCGTCGGCGGCGCGCGTGACGCGTGCAAACCGGCCTTGCAGCACCAATTCGGTATGGTCGCGGATCTCGGCCGGCGTGTAATGCTTGCCGGACGGGCTTTGCATGGCGAACGTCAGGGTGGCGTCGGTCGGGAAGACCACCTTGAAGCCCGCGTCGCTGGCGTGGCGCGACGTGGTTTCGCAGCATTGCTCGGTGCGGATGCCGCTGACGATGATGCCCTCGATGCCGTTTTCCCATAGCCAGTCATGCAACGAGCGGCCGTCCGCGCTCTCGGCGTACAGCGAGGAATGCACCGTCTTGTGGAACACGGCAGTGGGCGCCACGCGCAATTCCTGCAGCGTCTTGACGTGGCCGGAGGCCAGCGAGAACGGATTGGCCGGGTCGCTGGACTTGCTGATGTGGAACACCTGCAGCACGGGAATCCCCCGGGCGGCGGCCGAATCGATCAAGCCCTGGATCTGCTCCAGGAAGGCCGGATATTCGGTTTCGTCCCAAAACGGACGGTGCCGGAAAGATTCTTGTACGTCGATGACGATCAGCGCTTGTTTCATATTCCGGGCTCCAGGCCAAGGATTTCAGGGGGTACGGCGCCATTTTGATGCGGATTCCCGCCTGGGGCGAGATCGTCGAAAGACGCCGAACGGCCCAAAACGGACATGCTGTGAGCATACCCCTTCCGGCCGCGGCAGCATGCGCCCCGGCGCGCCGCCGCGGACATACAATTCCTGCCATGACGACCGTAAGCCACCCCGACGATATCTATTGGATGCGACGCGCCCTGGCGCTGGCAGAGAGCGTGCTTTTCACGACGGCGCCCAACCCCCGGGTCGGCTGCGTCATCGTGCGCGACGGGCGCGTGCTGGGCGAAGGCGCGACCCAGCCGCCCGGCGGCCCGCATGCCGAAATCCGCGCGTTGCGCGATGCCCAACGCCGCAACGAGCCGGTTGAGGGCGCCACGATGTACGTCACGCTGGAGCCCTGCAGCCATTTCGGCCGCACGCCGCCCTGCGTGGACGCCGTCCTGGCCGCCAGGCCTGCGCGGGTGGTCGTGGCCATCGGGGACCCGAATCCGCTCGTCAACGGGCAGGGCCTGGCGCGCTTGCGCGAGGCCGGCATCGAGGTCGCGACGGGGGTGTGCGCCGAGGAGGCGCTGGCGGTCAACGCGGGCTTCATCTCGCGCATGAGCCGGGGGCTGCCCTGGGTGTGGATGAAGATGGCCGCCTCGCTGGATGGCCGCAGCGCGCTGCACAACGGCATGTCGCAATGGATCACCGGCCCCGAGGCCCGCGCCGATGGGCACCATTGGCGCGCGCGCAGCTGCGTGGTGCTGACGGGCATGGGCACCGTGCTGAAGGACGATCCCCAACTCAATGTGCGGGGGGGGGAAACGCCGCGCCAGCCGCGCAAGGCGGTGGTGGATGGCCGTTTCGAGATCCCGGAAGGCGCCCGCTTGTTCGATGGCGCCGAAGTGATCGTCTTTACCGCCCGCGAAGACGCGGCCAAGGCGGCGCGCCTGGCCGACAAGAACGCGCGCGTGGTGGTGCTGCCTGGCCAGGCGCCCGACCGCGTGGACCTGCCGGCCGTGATGCGCTGGTTCGCCCAGGAGCAGTTCAACGAAGTTCACGTGGAAGCGGGAGCGGGCCTGTCGGGCGCGCTGGTTGCCGCGGGCTGCGTGGACGAACTGCTGCTGTATCTGGCGCCCGTCCTGCTGGGCGACGCCGCGGGCATGGTGCGCCTGCCCATGCTTGAACACCTGGATGCCGCCCAGCGCTATGAGTTTATCGACGCCGCGCGGTTGGGCGCGGACATGCGCGTGCGCGCCCGGGTGCCCGACACCTGGCGGCAATTGGTGCAGCGCGTGGCGTTGCCGGCGCTGGCCTAGGGCTGCCTGGCCCCCTTCGGCCCGCGGGGCGCTGCGCAGTGGCGCCATGCGAAGACGCAGGCGCCGCCCGCGACAAGCATCAACAGCCCGACGGCCAGTAGCAGTCCGCCGTGATTGCGGCGCAGACGTTCCCATGCCTTCCAGGCTTGCGTGTAATGGAACCAGGCTGCCGCCTGGAAGTCCGGCGCGGGGCATTCACGCCCGAAAGTGGCGCTGAAAGGCACTTGCGCGCCTTGCTCCACGTAACGCTGATACATCGCCTGGGCGCGTTCGGGCGAGTCGTCGATGATGTAGCGGGTGCCTTGGCACAACACGGCGGCGAATGCCTGCGAACGGTTCGGCAGCAGGGCGGCCGATTCCAGCGCGTGCTCGGTCGCGACCTGCCGATAGTGGAAGCGCGCGTACGGCTTGGCCTCGCTGGCGGCGAAGCGCACGCGTTCTTCCGGGGTCACCAGCGGCCCGGGCAGCGCCGCCTCGGCGCGCTGCGCGGGCGTCGCTTGCGGCGGTTGATTGTCGCCGTCCGCGTTTTGACGCCACGGTTCCGGGCTGCGGCCTGCGCCATAGGTGTAGTTGCCGTCGTACACCGCAAAGTCGGGATCCTGCTCGTAACCCATGATTTCCAGGCCATGCCGCCGCGCCAGCTGCGCGGCCTTGAACCAGGCCTGGGCCCGCGCCGTGCGGCCCCAGGCGCTGCCGGCCTGTTGCAGGGCTGCCGTGTATTGGACGGCGTGCCGATGGCTGCTGGATGGCGCGATGCGCCACGACCCTGCGGCGTCATACGCCAGGGTGGCGAAGCGGGCGTCGGTGTCTTGCGGGAAATAGGCCAGGGCCTGGTCTATGCGGCCTTCGCGCACCAGGCGGCGCGCCAGCAGCACGCGCAGGCGGTCTCCATCGGTGATCGGATGCTTCACCATCCATTCGTAAAAGCGCTGGTAGTCGAACTGCGCGAAGCCGGCCGGGGTGGGCGGCACGGCTGAGGCGGGCACCTGCTGGTCCACGTAGGCCTTGAGTTCGTCCGCCGTCAACACGCGTTCCGCGACATAGGCCGCGTCGTTCCAGTACGGCGACATCGGCCAGCCTTCTTCCTGGGCGCCGGCCGCCGCCGCCGGAAGGGAGGCGTGAAGCAGCATGTCCAGCGCCTCTACATATTGCCCGCGGGACAGCGCCAGCACGCCTTGTTCCGCCTTCAGCCGCGCCCGACCCGAGGCTTCAAGACCGGTGTCCGTGGCGGTGGGAAACGCGCTTGCGGCACGCGCATAGGCTTGCGCCGCCGCGGCCATGTCCCCCTGGCGGATCGCCAGTTTGGCGCGGACCCACCAGGCAAGCGGCGTGTCGAGCCGGCTGGCCAGGCCTTGCGCCAGATCGTAGCGGCCGACCCGGTAGGCCAGCGCGGCCACGCGGTCGGCATCCTGGATGTGGCTCACGTCCTGCTTGGCCAGCGCCGTCGTCAGCGCTTGCAGCGCGGGGTTGGGCGTGACATTGCGTGCGCCCGCTCCGGCGTCGGCGTAGCCGCGCTGCCCGTTCAGGTCGAACGTGGCGAACATGTCGAACGCGCTGTCCGGGTTGCCGTCAACGATATCGCCCACTCTGGCCAGCGCATAGGCCACCAGCAGCCGTTGCGCGACAGGGTCATCGATCAGCCGGCTGGCGCGCAAAGGTGTCGCCAACGCCCAGCTTGCCAGGAGGCGCAGCGAGGCCATGCCGCTGCCTGATCCGCGTGCCGACTGCTCCGCATACAGGCGGATCGCCTGTTTCAACGCGGGGGCGGCAATGGCGTCGGGGCATGCCGTCGCGGCCAGGAAGTCCTCGGCCGTGCACGTTCCTTGGGATCCATTGAGCAGCAGACGGGCCTCCTGGCCGTAGCTGGCGACCGCCAGGCCCAGGGGATCCGGCGCGCCCTTTTGCGCTAGCTGGCGCACGCGCGCATAGGCGGCAGATGTGCCGTTGGGCGCGGCGACTGCCGCGTCCCCGGTTTCGCCAACCCCGATTTCAGCCAACATATACGCGGCCCAAACGCTGCGCGCAGCCCCTTGGCGTTCGGGCAACGCCAGGATGTCGAGCAAACGCGATCGGGCTCGCGCCAGCGCCGAGTCGGCGTCGGCAAGCGCGGCGGACCGGATGTCGACCGCTGCAGCGGCGTACAAACGGACGGCTTCGGGCAGGCCATCGCCCGCCGCATACGCCTGATCGCCGTCAGGCTTGGCGCGCATCGCGCGGAGGGTGGCGCGTTGCGTGGGGTTCAACGCGGGGTCGAAGTCTTCCGGAATGGCGTCTTGCCGATAGCTGCCGTCGGGCAAGGCGGCCGACTCTTGCGCCCGCAGCGCGTCGGCGGGCGCAACCAGGCGCGCCGCCTCGAAGCTGAAGGAATTGGCAGGCGTGCTTTTCAAGGTGCCGGCCCGGTCGTCCAGCAACTGTGCCGGAAAGTCCGGACCGCAAGCCACGGCGATGCCTGCGCCGACGGCGCACGCCAACAACGTCAGGCGGATGATCGATCTACGGTTGTACATGGAAGGTCGTGGGTGGGGTTTCACAGCGTATCCAGCCGATATGGCGTTGGCCGCCGGCGCGCAGCAGGCCGTCTTGCGCGCGGCGCAGGTAGAGCCCTGCGCCGTCGCGTTCCAGCGTGTAGCCGTTGATGCCGTCCGCGCCGCGGCAAACGCCGTTCCAACGGATGATGAACGGCAGGGCGCCGTCGGCGTTGCCGGTGTTGGAAAGCACCAGGTCCTGCGCGCCGCCGCCGGCGCTTGCTTGCGTGCTGATGTGCAGCGCGGGTTGCAGCGGCTGACGCAACAGCACCGCGCGCCAGGTGGCCAGGCCCCAGGCGCGTTCGTCGCGCGCGGTGGGCAGCCGGAACCAGACGATGCCGGCCAGGCCGCGCGGGCGGGATTGGTGGATCTGATCGACAAAGGCCGCCATGGCGGCCGGCGTGACGACCAGCTCAGTTGCGCGGCCGCCCGGCTGCAGCGCGGGACGTTCGCTTTCGATGGCCGCCACGTTGCCGTCTTCATCCCAGGCGACACGGCTGCCGTAAGTCGGCAACGCCACGCGCCAGGGCTTTTGTGTGCGGTCCGCAAAGGCGTTCAACCATGCGCGCGCGCGTTTCGCGTCGAACAGGCCTTGCGTGGGGTTCAACACCGCATGCACTTGCAGCACCGCTTCGTCGGGCACCTTGAGCAAGGCGTCCAGTTCGGGGCTGTTGAGCCACGTGGGCAGCGCGGTGATCGACAAGGCGCTGTCAGGGCCCAGGCGGCCTTTCAATGCGGTGAGGAAGTGGCGGTAAGCCGGCAGTTTCGACGTGGCGCAGTCGTAATCGATTTCAATGCCCGTCACCGTGATGCCGGCGTGGCGCCAGGCCTGGCGCGCCGCGGCGATCCGCGCCGCCGTATCGTCCGCGTTCAGCGCATCGACCCGGCCATCCAGCCGCCATACCATGACGACCGGACGGCGGGCCGCGGTCAGCGCATTCAGGTCGGGCGCGGCATCGAACCATCGGCCGTCCGCGCTCATTTCGGCGATCAGCACGCGCCACGCCTGCACGGCGTCGGCACCGCCGGACAAGGCTTGCTGCACGGCCGGCGTCCACTGGCGCTGCCAGACATAGGCATCGTTGGACAGGTCGGGCGGGGGCTTTCCGCAAGCGCTCAGCGTCAGCAGCAGGGCCGCGAAACCGGTGGCGGCCGCGCGTTGAACCGCCGGTTTTGCAGGGTTCGGGATCAGGTCCAAGGCTTGCCGCAAGCGGAGCAACATGACGCAGCGTGGGAAATATCGCGTGTTCAGGTCAACGCGGAGTGCGTTGAGATGCGTGATTCTATCGTTGAAGGCGATGCGTGTTTTCGTGGCCGCGGCAACCATCGCGCGAAGTATCCGCGTTCACGCAAGGGGTACTAGCACTCGGCATGCATGGCTGCTAATTGTGCGGTTGAAACTGCGCGAAATGCCTTTCGTAGCGCGTCCGCGCCGCATGCGGCATGGCGATCGCATCAAGTTTGCGAGGGATTCGCGCGCGTGCTTTTTCATGGCGAAAACCCTCATCACTATTTTGGCCGATGCGTCAAATGAATTGCCACAAAACGGTCAATTGGCTTTAGCATAGGGCTATGACTTGGCGCTACGTGCTAACGGCCTTCACCGCACGGTGCTACGCGCCCACGTCACCACGGATTCCCGTGCCGCGATATCGGCGCTTTTCACGACCGAACCGGCACGCTGCTGAACAAGGACGCCAAGGCGCTGTTCAGACCGTCCGCTGCCATCGCATAGCGGGCGCATCGGGTTTACGCCCGAATCATAAGAATCCACCGGGATATCGCTCATCCCTTCAAATGATTGCTGACCATTTCATGTGCGGCCGCGGCAAGCGTGCTCGCCATAGCAATATGCTGAAGGCATGCCCGATAACTTCTTCACGTAAGTTGCATTCCCTGACGGAACTTGTATCCGCGGGATGCGGCCTAAATGGTGGAAAGGGCCCGATCGTGCTTCATGGTTGATGTGTGGCGAAAGCAACATAACACCTGGCCGACAATGCTTATCGCTGGTTTGTCTAGTAAAGCGCAGGCACTGAGGCACAATGGGGACACGTAGGGATGTGCTGAATTTTTCGCGTGTTGTAGGAGGTTTCCGTGCAAAACATCGTCGAAGGCTTCAAGTCGCAGTATGCAAAAGAGCAGGAATCAGAGCTTTCCCTTGAGGAATATCTGAACCTCGCTAAACGCGATCCCATGGCGTACGCCAGCCCCGCTGAGCGCATGCTGGCGGCGATTGGCGAACCCGAAATCGTGGATACGCGCAACGACCCACGTCTTTCCCGTTTGTTTTCCAACCGGACCATCCGGCGCTATCCGGCGTTCCAGGAGTTCTACGGCATGGAGGACGTGATCGGCCAGATCGTCGCGTTCTTCAAACACGCCGCACAGGGGCTGGAAGAGCGCAAGCAAATCCTTTATCTGCTGGGACCGGTGGGCGGCGGCAAGTCGTCCATCGCGGAACGGCTCAAGGCATTGATGGAAAGCTATCCCATCTATGCCTTGAAGGGTTCGCCCGTCAACGAAACGCCCCTGGGGCTCTTCCATCCGGAACGCTTCGGCGACACGCTTGAAAAGGAATACGGCATTCCGCGGCGCTACCTGAGCGGCATCATGTCGCCCTGGGCCGTCAAGCGCCTGAAGGAGTTCGACGGCGACATCTCGCAGTTCCGTGTCGTGCGCCTGAATCCTTCGGTGCTGCGCCAGGTCGCCATCGCCAAGACCGAGCCGGGCGACGAAAACAACCAGGACATCTCGTCGTTGGTCGGCAAGGTCGACATCCGCAAGCTGGACCGCCATTCGCAGGACGACCCGGATGCCTACAGCTATTCCGGCGGACTGTGCCTGGCCAACCAGGGGCTGCTTGAGTTCGTGGAAATGTTCAAGGCCCCGATCAAGATGCTGCATCCGCTGCTGACGGCGACCCAGGAAGGCAACTTCAAGGGCACGGAGGGCTTTTCCGCGATTCCGTTCAACGGCGCGATCCTGGCCCACTCGAACGAGTCCGAATGGCAGACCTTCCGCAACAACAAGCACAACGAGGCCTTCCTTGACCGGATCTATATCGTCAAGGTGCCTTACTGCCTGCAGGTGTCCGAAGAAGTCCGCATCTATGAAAAGCTGCTGCATCACAGCTCGCTGTCGGCCGCCCCGTGCGCGCCGGGAACGCTGGACATGATGGCGCAGTTCTCGGTGCTGACCCGGCTGAAGGAACCCGAGAACTCCAGCATCTATTCGAAGCTGCGCGTCTACGACGGCGAAAGCCTGAAGGACGTGGACCCGAAGGCCAAGGCCTTGCAGGAATACAAGGACTACGCCGGCACGGACGAAGGCATGAACGGGGTCTCCACGCGTTTCGCGTACAAGATCCTGTCCAGCGTCTTCAACTACGACCAGACGGAAGTGGCCGCCAATCCGGTGCACCTGATGTATGTGCTTGAACAACGGATCGGACGCGAGGACTACCCCGAGGAAATCCGCCGGCGGTATCTGGAGTTCATCAAGGGCTTCCTGGCGCCGCGCTATGCGGAATTCATCGGCAAGGAAATCCAGACTGCGTACTTGGAGTCGTACTCCGAGTACGGCCAGAACATCTTCGACCGCTACGTGACGTTTGCCGACTGCTGGATCCAGGACGAGGAGTTCCGCGATCCTGAAACCGGCGAAAGCTTCGACCGCAGCGCCTTGAACGACGAACTGGAGAAGATCGAAAAGCCGGCGGGCATCGCCAACCCGAAGGACTTCCGCAACGAGATCGTGAACTTCGTGCTGCGGGCGCGCGCCAACAATAACGGCCGCAACCCGACGTGGACCAGCTACGAAAAGCTGCGCGAAGTGATCGAGAAGAAGATGTTCTCGAACACGGAAGACTTGCTGCCGGTGATTTCGTTCAACGCCAAGGCCTCGGCCGAGGACAAGTCCAAGCATCAGAGCTTCGTGGATCGGATGGTTGAAAAGGGTTACACGGAAAAGCAGGTCCGACTGCTGTGCGAGTGGTATCTCCGTGTGAGGAAGTCTTCCTGAGCGAGGTGAATCATGAATTCACTGATCGATCGCCGTCTTAACGGGCGCAATAAAAGCGCCGTCAATCGTGAGCGCTTTTTGCGGCGCTACAAGGACCAGATCCGCAAAGCGGTTCACGGGATGATCCGTGACCGCTCGATTCAGGATATGGATCAAGGCGGAGAGATCAACCTGCCCGCCCGCGATATTTCCGAGCCGACGTTCCGGCACGGATCGGGCGGCGACCGCGAAATGGTGCACCCTGGCAATCGTGAATTCGCCAAGGGCGACACCATCGACCGGCCGCAGGGCGGGCAAGGCGAGGGCGGGTCCGAACCCGGCGAAGGCGAGTCGGTAGACCAATTCACCTTCAGTCTGTCGCGGGCAGAATTCCTGAACCTGTTCTTCGAGGATCTGGAACTGCCGCATCTGGCGCGCAACCAGCTGGGCGAAGTCAGCCAGAAGAAATGGCAGCGCGCGGGCTACACCACGACCGGCTCGCCCAGCATGTTGAGCATCAGCCGCACGCTCAAGTCGTCCTTGGCGCGGCGGGTGGCGCTGAACGTGAAGGCGCGCGCCGATCTTGAAGACGCCGAAGCGGCGTTGGCCAAGGCGCTTGCGGCGGGTGCGCCTGCCGCCGAGATCCGCACGCTGGAACAGGAAGTCGAGGACTGCCGCGAGCGCCTTGCCCGCGTGCCGTTCCTGGACGACCTGGACCTGCGCTACCGCAACCGGGTGTCGGTCGCCATTCCGATGGCGCGCGCGGTCATGTTCTGCCTGATGGACGTGTCCGGGTCCATGGACGAAGGCAAGAAGGACCTGGCCAAGCGCTTCTTCACGTTGCTGTACCTGTTCCTGTCGCGCAAGTACGAGCACGTGGACCTGGTATTCATCCGCCACACGGACAACGCCGAGGAAGTCGACGAGCAGACGTTCTTTTACGACCCCAAGAGCGGCGGCACCATCGTGCTGTCCGCGCTGGAACTGATGCGCGAGATCCTGGAAAAGCGCTATCCGCCTGCGGCCTGGAACGTGTACGCGGCGCAAGCCAGCGACGGCGATTCGTTCGGCGCCGACGCCGGCAAGAGCGCGCGCTTTTTGGCCGAGCATCTGCTGCCGTCGACCCGTTATTTCGCCTATATCGAAATCCCCGACTCGCAGGAGGCTCGCAAGAGCAGCCTGTGGGCGGAGTATGAACAGAAGCTGGAGCCGCATTTCGTCATGCGGCGCATCTGCGACCGCGGCGAGATCTTCCCCGTGTTCCATGACCTGTTCAAGAAGGAAACCGCATGAATGCCATCGTGGGTGCTCTCGTGGAGCCGGCATCGGCCAGCGGCGCGCGGCCGATTTCCCAAGGTTCCGAATGGACGTTCGAGCTGATCCAGTCCTATGACGAAGCGATCTCCAAGGTCGCGGCGGAATTCGGGCTGGACACCTATCCGAACCAGATCGAGGTGATCACCTCGGAACAGATGCTGGACGCCTATGCGTCGGCGGGCCTGCCCATCGGCTATCCGCACTGGTCGTACGGCAAGGAATTCATCCGCAACGAGCAATACTACCGCCGCGGCATGCAGGGGCTGGCGTACGAGATCGTCATCAACTCCAATCCTTGCATCGCTTACCTCATGGAAGAGAACTCCATGACGATGCAGGCGCTGGTGATCGCGCACGCGTGCTACGGGCACAACTCGTTCTTCAAGGGCAACTACCTGTTCCGCCAATGGACGGACGCGGATGGCGTGCTGGACTACCTGGTGTTCGCGCGCAAGTACGTGATGTCCTGCGAAGACCGCTACGGCATCGATGCGGTGGAGGCGCTGCTGGACTCGTGCCACGCGCTGTCGCACCACGGGGTCGACCGCTACAAGCGCCCGACGCCCATGTCGTTCAAGGGAGAGGCCGCGCGCCAGGCCGAACGCCAGGAACACGCCCGCCTGCAATACAACGATCTGTGGCGCACGTTGCCGCGCCTGGAAGCCGACAAGGATACGCGCGCCGAGGCCGCGGTGTTCCCGCCCGAGCCCGAAGAGAACCTGCTGTATTTCATCGAGAAGTACTCGCCCAAGCTTGCGCCGTGGCAGAAGGAACTGGTGCGCATCGTGCGCAAGATCGCCCAGTACTTCTACCCGCAGTCGCAGACGAAGGTCATGAACGAAGGCTGGGCCACGTTCTGGCACTACACGATCCTGAACCGCCTGCACGAAAAGGGCCTGGTGGACGACGGCTTCATGATGGAGTTCCTGCAAAGCCATACCAACGTCGTCAGCCAGCGCGGCTTTGACGAGCGCGGCTACGGCGGCATCAACCCGTATGCGCTGGGCTTTGCGATGATGTCGGACATCCGCCGCATCTGCGAGGCGCCCACGCCAGAGGACCGCAAGTGGTTCCCGGACATTGCCGGCAGCGACTGGGGCAAGACGCTGGACTTCGCCATGCGCAACTTCAAGGACGAGTCCTTCATCTCGCAGTACCTGTCGCCGCGCCTGATCCGCGAATTCCGCTTCTTCGCGATTTCGGACCATCAGGCCAATCCCAAGCTGGAAGTGGCCGCCATCCACAACGACGAGGGCTACCGCGACATCCGCCGCCTGTTGGCCGCGCAACACAACCGCGACAACCAGGTGCCGGATATCCAGGTGGTGCGTTTCAACCGCGATTCCGACCGGTCGCTGGTGCTGCGCCATCTGAAAAGCCGTGGCCGGCCGCTGGCGGGCGACGATGCCGAACAGGTGATGAAGCACCTGGCGCGCCTGTGGGGCTTCAAGGTGCGGCTGGAAGAAACCGAACCGGACGGCACCGTCAGCTCGTACCGCGAGCAAGAGGCGCCGGCTTCGGTGTGAGGGCGGGCCGGGAGCAAAAGGGACGCCTAGCGCGTCCCTTTTTCTTTGGCGACTTGTGGTGGGCCGCCAGATTCTGCTAGAATCGCGGATTCGCAAATTTCGTAGTGGTGTTTCTGACCCGCTTCGACGTGAGCAATTAGGACAGGTGGCCGAGCGGTTGAAGGCGCACGCCTGGAAAGCGTGTATACGTCAAAAGCGTATCGGGGGTTCGAATCCCCCTCTGTCCGCCAAGAATTAAAAAAGCCCCTGACTTCGAAAGAAGTCAGGGGCTTTTTGTTTGCCGTCGCGTAAACGTGGAAAGCGTGGGCGGTACTCCGCTTACCTCGCCACCGCTTGTCGTCAGGCCGCGTGCGCCTTGCGCGAGAAAATCACGCTGACGGATTGCTCGGCCGTTTGCTTGAGCGTCACGTCCGCGCCCGGGCGGCTCAGCCTGAGCGCACCCAGGCCCAGCACCCACAATGGCCCGATGAGCGGCACCGCGCCGAGGGCGTCGTGGCGCAGGTTGAAGAAGGGATTGGCGGGTTCATGGAGGACCCGGCTGGTCAGTCCCGCCTGGGCGATCACTGCCTGCGCGCGCTGCAGCGTGCCATCCATGTCCACGACGTTCTCAAGGAAAAAATCCTCGCGCCGGCTAAGCAATGCATCCAGTTCGTGATCGCTCAACTGATTCAGAAAGTAGGTGCGCGCGAAAGACATGGAAGGCCGCCTTGGCTTGAGTGCATCATCCACCGATGCACGTCATGCTACCTAAAACCGTAAGGAATGAATTCATCCGAACGTCTCCAGTCTGTCACATCGACCTCGTAATCTCTCAGCCTTTCGTCAGCATTCTTTCAATCAGCTGACAAATTGCTTACTGTTCAGCCCTCAAACATAGAGATCCAGATGTCCTACCTGACAGACAAATTGCGTGCGCCCTCCCGTGAAGCCCGGGGGGAAGTGACCGTCCCCGGCCAGATGTTCGACGAGATCATCGCCGCCAATCCCACCCGCCGGACACTGTTGAAGAACAGCTTCGGGTTGTCCGTCCTGTCGGTGTTCGGCGTGACCGCGCTGGCCGGCTGTAGCAGCGATGACGATGATGATGGCGATACGGCGACGCCGCCGGAACAACCCAAACCGGAGACGCCCGCGCCGACTCCTGAGCCGGGCCCGGACTATTCCGTCACGTTCAAGCCGCTGGGCGACAAGATCGTGGCCGACACGGTCACGGTGCCCGAAGGCTATGTGGCCGAAGTGCTGTACTCGGCGGGCGACAAGTGCGTGATCGGTTCGGCCGGCTATCTGGGCGTGCCGCAGTCGTATCCGGCCACCGAGACCCAGGCCGGTGGTCAGCACGACGGTATGCATTTCTATGCGCTGGACGGGGTGGACCCCAACCAGGGCGGCCTGCTGGTGCTGAACCACGAGAGCCTGGACAGCAGCACGCTGGACGTTACCGTCGAAGGCGTGAAGACCCGCCTGTCCAACGTGGGCGTGTCGGTCGTCGAGATCGCGCGAGACAAGGACGGCAAGTGGGCGGTCAAGGCCGATTCCCGCTACAACAAGCGCTATACGGGCAACACCGTCTACAACGTGAGCGGCCCGGCCGCCTCGGTCGTGGGCGCGACCGTCGTGGGCACGCTGAACAACTGCGCCAGCGGCAATACGCCCTGGGGCACCTACCTGACCTGCGAAGAGACGACCGACAACTACCTGGATCCCACGCAGCCCGAAAACGGCTACGGTTGGGTGGTCGAGATCGACCCCAGCAACCCCGGTTCGACCGCCGTCAAGCGCACCGCGATGGGCCGGTTCGACCACGAGAACACGGCCTTCATGGTCGACGAGAACCACCGCGTCGCCTTCTACATGGGCGACGACGGCACGCCGGGCTGCATCTACAAGTTCGTGCCCAGCAAGCCCTATGACCCGGCCAATCGTGCCAACAACAGCAAGCTGCTCGACGAAGGCACGCTGTATGCGGCGCGCTTCAACGACGATGGCAGCGGCAACTGGGTGGAACTAGCGGTGGGTAAGAACAACCTGATCGTGGGCGCCATCGATCCGGGCAACTACACGCAGGTTCGTCCGACCGACGTCCCCACCAATACGCTGATCGACTTCAACAGCCAGGCCGACGTGCTGATCAACACCAAGGCGGCTGCCCGGGTGGCGGGCGCGACGCTGATGGACCGCCCCGAGTGGATCACGGTGGGCGTGGACAAGACGGTCTATTGCACGCTGACCAACAACAGCAGCCGCCGCCGCACCAGCGCCGCCAATCCGCGCGTGACCAACCGTCACGGCCACATCGTGCGCTGGAAAGAGCGCGGCGACTCGCCGCTGGCCACCACGTTCGAGTGGGAACTGCTGCTCTTGGCCGGCCAGGACGCGGCCGACGGCGCGGCATCGAACATCACGGGCAACATCAAGGGCGACGAGTTCTCCAGCCCGGACGGCATCCGCGTGGACCCGAAGGGGCGCCTGTGGGTGCAGACCGATGCCGGCACCGGCACGGACGTCACCAATATCTTCGGCAACAACTCGATGTACTACATCGACCAGAAGACGGGTGAGTCCAAGCGCTTCCTGGTGGGGCCGCTGGGTTGCGAGATCACGGGGATCGCCTACACGCCGGACCTGACCACGTTTTTCATCAACATCCAGCATCCCAACCGGACCTGGAACACGGTGCGGGCCGGCGGCGGCGATGCGCGTTCGGCGACCGTGGTGGTGCGCCGTCAGGACGGCAAGCCGGTAGGCGCCTGACGGAAGTCGGCCTGGAGGGCAGGGCGGGGATTTTTCGCCGGCTTTCCAGGCCGCTTGGCCGCTTGCGGATCCGCTCTCGCTTTTTACGGCGTTACCTGCGTGACGCCTTAGCGGGGCTGCATCGCGCGCGCCTGGTTTGATTTACTCTCTGGAATATCAACCATCATGTTGCTGACGGCTGCGGCGCGCTGCTGCATCCGTCGGCATTCCGGAGAAGGCCATGGCCAAGATCACCATCGATTTCGTGTCCGACGTTGCCTGCCCCTGGTGCGCGGTAGGCCTGGGCGGACTGCTGGAAGCCATGCGCCGGCTGGAAGGCACGGCCGAGGTCGCATTGCATTTCAGGCCGTTTGAATTGAACCCCGACATGCCCGCCGGCGGGCAGAACACCATTGAGCGCCTGATGGCGAAGTACGGGTATGACCGTGAGCGCGTGCAGGCGAACCGCAAGGTCATCAGCGAACGGGCGGCCGCCGTCGGCATGCCGATGCGCATGGGCGACGACAACCGCTCCTTCAATACCTTCGATGCGCATCGCCTGATCCATTGGGCCGGCCTGCAAGGCCAGGCGCAACAGATTGCGCTGAAGAAGAGCCTGCTGCAGACCTATCACTACCTGAACCACGACACCAGCGATGCGGACGTGCTGGCGCAAGCTGCACGCGACGCGGGGCTGGACGAGGCCGCCTCGCGCGAGGTGCTGGCCAGCGGCCGCTACGCCGACGAGGTGCGCGCCGAAGAAGAGGAATGGCGCAAGCTCGGCATCACGTCGGTGCCGTCGGTGATCATCAACGGCCAGTATCTGGTGTCGGGCGGTCAGCCGCCCGAGGCGTTCGAGCAGGCCTTGCGCCAAGTCGCGCAGGAGGGCTAGTCCGCTGCCTGCACGATGGCGGCGACCTCCAGCACGTACATCTGCCGTTCGCCTTCGTGCACGGAATCGATGCATACCTGCGTGCCGTCGCGGCTCCATCGCGGATGCAGGTCGCAGCGATTCTCCTTGGACAGGCCCGGGTCGGCGTAGAAGCTGCCCAGCGCGTGGCGCCGGCCGGTCTGCATGTCGTAGATGAACAGGATGCGTTCGTGCGTGGCGGCATCCGGGTACGTGTCGCTCAACAGCCAGCGCGGGTCGACGGGCGAAAAGCTCATATGCCCGTTTTCCGTCAGCACGCCTTCGCCCACGACCTGCACGCGGCCGCCCGGCGCGTCCTCATACAGGTGGTAGTGGATGCTGCCGGCATGCGGACCCCACACGATGATGGAATGGTCGTCGCGCCAGAGCGGATGGGAAATCTGGTATTCGGATTTCTCGTAATCGAAAGTGCCCACGGCGGTGGGGTCGAAGTCGTCGGCCAGCTGCGGTAGCGGGTGGTCGGAACACTCAAGCAGGCGCATGTCGCTGCCGTCCGCGTTCATGGTGATCAGGCGGTGCAGGAAGCAGGTCTCGTCTTCCACGCGCTCGGTCCAGCGATGCAGGAACAGGATGCGCGACGACGACGGGTTCACTTCGATGTGGCTGACCCAGTGGATGGCGCGTTCCATCGAGGCACGCGGGTGGAAGTTGCGCAGGTCGGCGTAGCTGACCAGCAGCCGGTGCGCGCCCGACTGCAGATCCAGCGTGTGGATGCCGTCGTCGGCCGGCGCACGCGCGACTTCGACGGGCGCGTTGTCGCTATAGCCGATGGTCTGGTGGGTGATGTAGAGCCTGCGGTAGTCCACGCACAGCGCGTAGCGGCTGTTTGGCGCCGCGACGTAGATGGGCAGCGGCAGATAGCGCGTTTGGCCGGTGGCCACGTCGTGGATCGCCGAGCGCAAGCCGGGATAGAAGCCGCTGCCGTCGTCGCTGCGGCAGTTGTAGATCAACTGGGGCGAGGCCGCGCCGTCCAGCCATTGCAGTTGGCAGCCCATCTGCCAGTTCCAGGCGGTCGTGGCGCCCACCGGGTGATAGCGGTCGCCGTCGTGACGGTCGAAGTAGCCGACCTCGGCGCGCAGCGCCGGCGTCAGCACCGCGTCCATCATCGGCGTGCGGTTGCCCAGCACGTAGCGGCCGTCGCGGTGCCAGACGGTCTTGTTGTAGTAGCCGAAGAAGTGGTGGTGCGGGCGCGCGCCCAGGCGGCGGCACGCGATGGGCGTGGCGATCATGCGGTTCATGGAGTATTCGGGAAAATGGGGCGGTGCCCGGGGTGGGAAGGCGCGCGGCGGCGGGCCGCCGCGCCCCGGCGTCAGCCGGCGGTGATGTGTTCGGTTTCGATGACCTTGTTCCAGCGGGCGCGTTCGCGCTCGACGAACGCGCGGGCCTCGGCGGGGCTGTTGCCCACCGGCGTCATGCCCAGCTTCTCCAGCCCCGCTCGGAATGCCGGATCGGCATACACGCGGCGCAGGTCGGCGCTGATCTTTTCGATCAGCGCGTCCGGCACGTCGCGGCCGGCCGCCAGCGTGGTCCAGGAGGTCACCGTCAGGCCAGGCAGCCCCGCTTCCGCGGCGGTGGGCACGTCGGGCAGGGCGGGCGAACGGGTGGCGCCTGTGATCGCCAGGGCTTTGAGCTTGTTGGCCTGGATGTAGCCGATGGTGGTGGGCACGTTCTCGAAGAGCAGTTCGATCTGCCCGCCCAACAGGTCGTTGGTGGCGGCGGAGCTGCCGCGATACGGAATGTGGACGATGGGCGCTTGCGCGGCCATTTTGTAGAGCTCGCCCACCATGTGCACCGACGAACCCACGCCGGCCGAGCCGAAGTGGACCGATTCGGGCTTGGCACGGGCCAGGGCGGTGAGTTCGGCCAGCGTGTTGGCCGGCAACCCCGGCGTGGCAACCACGACGTGCGGCATTTCGGCCACGATGGTGATCAGCTTCAGGTCCTGGGCGGGCCGGTAGTTCAGCGACTTGTACACGCCATAGGTGGCGTGCAGTCCGATGGAGCCCAGAAGGAGGGTGTAGCCGTCCGGCCCGGAGTCCGCCACGAACTTGCCGCCGATGTGGCCGCCTGCGCCCGGGCGGTTTTCCACGACGACCGACTGCCCGTACAGCTTGCCCAGGTGCTCGGCCAAGAGACGGCCCTGGATGTCGGAGCTGCCGCCGGCGGTGAAGGGCACCACGATGCGCAGCGGGCGGTCGGGATAGTTGGCTTGCGCCTGGACGGCAAGCGGCAGCGCCGCGCCCGCGAGCGTCAGGCACAAGGCGCGCAGCGCGCGGCGCCAGGGACGGTATGGACTCATGGGTTTTTCCCCTATCGGTTGATGCGGTGACGGGCGCGTCTGATGGCGCCCTTGGAAAACCGAGTGTAGGAGTGGCCAAGTATTTGAAAAAATTCTTTTTTAGTCATAGGCTATGCAAGATTGCTATACATTGAGCGCCTATGAGCCGGCCCCTGAACTTTCGCCAGATAGAAGCCTTCCGTGCCGTGATGCTGACGGGCACGACAACGGGCGCCGCGCAGATGCTGCACACCACGCAGCCGTCCGTCAGCCGCCTATTGGGGCAGGCTCAGCAGGCCTGCGGCGTGAAACTGTTCGATCTGGAGCGGGGGCGCTTGCGTCCCACGCGTGAGGCGAAGGACTTGTTCGATACGGTCAAGCGCCACTTCGCAGGGCTGGAGCGGATCGAGGACCGCGTGGCGGCGATGCGCCGCAGCGGCACCGGCGTGCTGCGGCTGGCCTGCACGCCGGCGCTGGGCCTGGGCGTGATGCCCGCTGCGCTGGAATCCTTTCTGCAGCAGTATCCCGATGTGCACATCAACATGCAGACCGTGGGCAGCCAGTACCTGCGCGAAGGCCTGCTGCACGGCACTTATGACGTCGTCATCACCACGGCGGAACTGGACGACGCGAACCTGTCGCTGCGCCGGTTGCACCGCAGTTCGGCGGTGTGCGTCATGCGGCCCGACCACGCGCTGGCGAGGCAGGAATCGGTAGACATCGCTGACTTGAATGCGCGCCGACTGCTGGTGCTGAATGCGGACGACGACGTGCACCAGCAATTGCGTGGCGCCATGCGCGCACGCGCCGTGCAGGCGCAGGGGGAAATCGAAACGACCTACTCGTCGACCATCTGCGCGCTGGCCGCCGCCGGCACCGGCGTGGGCGTGGTCAACGCTTACATTGCGCGGGTGTTCTCAAGTCAACTGGCGATACGGCCGTTCACGCCGCGGCTGCCGGTGCAGGTCAGCATGGCGTATCCCGCGCAGATCGCGCCGTCGGACGTGACCGAGGCGTTTGTCCAGGTTTTGGAAGCGCATTTCGCCGCGCTGGACGAAGGAACCAGCCCAGGCGCCCAGGCGCCGAGGCCGGCTGGATGAACGGGGGGGCGGGCCCTAGCCTTTGCGGTTCTCGTAAGAGGTGTCCAGCACGTCGTCTTCGGGCGTGATGACGCCTGGGTCGCCGGGTTCTTCGATGGCGCGTCCGCGCCGGGGCATGCCGGCGACCATCTTGCTCTGGTCCGGCATGGGCATGATGCCCGTGCCTTTGCGGGGATCGGGGGCCTGCGGTTTTTCCTCAGCGACGGCCGGCTTGTCGGCGGGGAATTCGGGGGCGGGTTTCAACATGTTGGCGACTCCGCTTGCGGGCGTCCCAGGATGGCGACGCGCCTGATTCACGTTTCATCTTAGGCTGTCGGGCCGGCGCTGAGGCGGATTGCGATGTCACGTTTGCAAGGGGCTGTTGCAGGGACGGAACCTTATAATTCGCTTCGCGCCGCACATGCCGCGTTCGCGCACGCCAAACCCTGACTTTTCCACTTCCTGCTCCTACGCCCAACTTGACCGAATCCGTCGAACGCTCCGTCCATGCCGAACTCGTTGCCGTGCTTGTCGCCGTGACCAACGGCGAGCCTCGCGTGCTGACGACGGACGACGCGCGGGCTTTGCCTGCCGGGCCGTTCGAACTGTCTCACCGGTCCTTGCAGGCCGGATTGCGCGCGTGGGTGGAAACGCAGACGCATCACCCGCTGGGCTATGTCGAGCAGCTCTACACCTTCGCCGACGGCGACCGCTCCGACGAGTCGGGCGCGCGAGTCATGTCGGTCAGCTATCTGGGCCTGACCCGCGAAACCGGTGAAACCGGCGTGGCGCAGGTGGGCTGGCAGGACTGGTACCGCTATTTCCCTTGGGAAGATCGCCGCGCCGGCACGCCGGCGCTGGTCGAAGAACAGATCGTGCCGCAACTGGCGGCCTGGTGCGCAGACAGCGCCGATGCGGCCCTGCGGGCCCGCCGCCATCAGCGCGCCGCCATCACCTTCGGGCTGGAAGGATCCGCCTGGAACGAAGACATGGTGCTGCAGCGCTACGAACTGCTGTTCGAAGCGGGCCTGGTCCCCGAGGCCGCGCGCCGCGGCGCCGGCCGCGCGGTGTTGCCGGGCGAGCCGATGCGTCATGACCACCGCCGCATCCTGGCCACCGGCATCGCCCGCTTGCGGGCCAAGATCAAGTACCGCCCGGTGGTGTTCGAACTGATGCCCGCGCAATTCACCTTGCTGCAGTTGCAACTGGCCGTGGAAGCGCTGGCCGGGCGGGGCCTGCACAAACAGAATTTCCGCCGCCTGATCGAGCAGCAGGCGCTGGTGGAAGAGACGGGCGAGATGGCGACGGGCACGGCGGGCCGGCCCGCCAAGCTGTTCCGATTCCGCCGCGACGTGCTGCTGGAGCGCGCGATCGCCGGCAGCAAATTGCCCTTGTCGCGAGCGCTTTGACGCTTGACAAGGCTTATGCTCGTCTTTAGCATAAGTGGTGCGCAATCTCTGCGCGCCTTTTTTTAACTCACAAATACTCAAAATGAGCATTAAAGCCGAAGCGCCCGTGACCGCCTCCCGCCTGGCTGTCCCCCCCTTGCCGGACGTCATGCTGGAGCCGCTGGTGCGCGCGGCCTTGCTGGAAGACCTGGGCCGCGCCGGCGACCTCACCACCGATGCCATCGTGCCGGCGGACGCCGTTGCGGAAACGCGTTTGGTCTCGCGCCAGGAAGGCGTGCTGGCCGGACTCGACGTGGCCCGACTGGCGTTTCGCGCGATGGATCCGTCCATCGCATTCACCGTGTCGCAGCCCGACGGCAGCGACCTGCGGCCGGGCATGGAGATCGCCCGGATTCGCGGCAACGCCCGCGCGATGCTGACCGCGGAACGCGTGGCGCTGAATTTCCTGTGCCACCTGAGCGGCGTGGCCACGGCCACCGCCTCCATTGCCCGCGCCATCTCGGCGTACGGCGCCCGTGTCACCTGCACGCGCAAGACCATGCCGGGTCTGCGCGCCGTGCAGAAGTACGCGGTGCGCGTGGGCGGCGGCAGCAACCACCGTTTCGGCCTGGATGACGCGGTCCTGATCAAGGACAACCACATCGCGCTCGCGGGCGATGTGGCCACGGCCGTGCAGCGCGCGCGTGCCGGCGTCGGCCATATGGTCAAGATCGAATTGGAAGTGGACACCCTGGCGCAGCTGGAAGTGGCGCTGTCGTTGGGCGTGGACGTGGTGCTGCTGGACAACATGAGCCTGGAGGACCTGCGCCGCGCCGTCGCCATGGCGCGCGGCCGCGCCATCACGGAAGCGTCGGGCCGCATCACCCCCGAGACGGCCGCCGAGGTGGCGGCGACGGGCGTCGACCAGATCGCCGTCGGTTGGCTGACCCACAGCGCCAAGGTGCTGGATATCGGGCTGGACGCCTGATTCCTTCCGCCGGCCTCGGCCGGCTTCTTACGACACGGCGCGCCGGCTGGCGCGGCCGCGGCGCTTACAGGCCCGCATCATGAAACGTATGCTTCGATCGACCCTTCCGCTGCTTGCGCTGTCGCTGGCGGCTTGCGGCAATTCGCCTTCGGGCGAAGCCGCAGGCGACGCGTCCTATCCCGCGCACCCGATCACCATCGTCGTCACGTTCCCGCCCGGCGGGGGCACCGACCTGCTGGCGCGACGCATCGGCGCCAGCCTGCAGGAGCAACTGGGTCAGCCGGTGGTGGTGGAGAACCGCCCCGGCGCCAGCGGCAACATCGGCGCGCGTATCGTCGCGGAAGCGCCGCCCGACGGCTACACCCTGTTGATGGTGAACAGCTCGTTCGCGATCAACCCCGGGGTCTACCGGAATCTGGGCTTCGCGCCGAAGCGGGACTTCACGGCGGTAATCAACGTGGCATTCGTGCCGTCCGTCTTCGTCGTGCCGGCAACGTCGCCGTTGCTGAAGTTGGACGACGCGCTGGCCGCGGCCCAGCCGGGCAAGCCCCTGCCGTTCGCCTCTTGCGGCAACGGGACGCCGCAGCATCTGGCAGGCGAAATGCTGGCGCGCGCGACAGGCGCGGTATTGCAGCATGTGCCGTACAAGGGATGCGGGCCGGCGTTGACCGACGTGACGGCGGGGCAGGTGGGCATGGGCATCGTGACGGCGTCCAGCGCCGCGCCGTTGATCGCTGCGGGCAAGCTGCGAGCCTTGGCGGTGACCTCGCCCGCGCGGTCTCCCCTGATGCCGACCGTGCCGACGGTGGCCGAGCAGGGCGTCGCCGGCTACGCGCTGGACCAGTGGCACGGCCTGCTGACGCCGGCCGCCACGCCGCCAGCGGTGGTCGACAAGCTGAACGCCGCCGTGGCGAAGATCGTGCGCGATCCAGCGGTGCAGGCGTCGCTGCGCGACCAGGGATTCACGCCGGCCAGCAGCACGCCGCGCGAATTCCAGACGATGATCAATGCCGACATCGACCGCTACACGGCATTGACCGAATCGATCGGGTTGCGGGCGGACTGATCCGGCAGAGGGGCGGGGCCTGGATGGGGCCCCCCGGCCATGCCGCTTACGCGACGGCGGTCTTGGCGTGCTGCTCCAGCTGTTCTTTCAGGCCCGGAGCAAGCTTGAGCTGACGCGCCAGCTCATCCAGGTAGGCGCGTTCCATATAGCTTTCCTCGTCCACGACGAGCAGGCTGGCCAGGTACATCTCGGCGGCCATCTCCGGCGTCTTGGCCGATTGCGCAACGGCGGCCGGGTCCAGCGGACGCGACAGTTCGGTTTCCAGCCAGCGGCGGTCCTGCGCGTCCGAAGACAGCTTCGCCAGTTCGGTTTCCAGCAGGGTGCGCTCTTCGGGCCCGATGTGCCCGTCGGACTTGGCCGCGCCGATCATGGCGGTCAGGACGGCGGTGCTGTGCTGCTCGGCCTCGGGGGCGGGCAGGCGGTCCAGCGTCTGCGGCGGCGTGGCCGGCGCGCCGCCGGCCTGGTTGCGCTGCCAATCGCCATAGGCGCGGTAGGCCAGTGCGCCAAGTGCCGCCATGCCGCCGTACATGGCGACCTTGCCGCCGATCTTGCGAGCCTTCTTGCTGCCCATCAGCAGCCCGAGCGCGCCCGCGCCCAGCGCGCCGCCGCCCAGTCCGGTCAGGAACGACCCCTTGCCGGCGGAGCCGCCCGTTGCGCCCTGCACGCGGTTGGTCGCGTCGGAAAGCAGGCCTTGGCCCGATTGCAGCAATTGATCAAGAAGTTGTCTGGCGCTCATGTGGCCCTCTTTTGTCTGTGCGGGTATGCGGATAGGGATATCCGACCGGCCGCACTGCAATAAGTTCAGGTTTCCGTCAGTAAGCAGATGCCGCAGCAAGTGCTACAAGGTGGCATGGGCGTCCGCGCCGGACGCCCGTCCCTCAGGAGATCCGACCCATGAGTATCCGCGTCCGACAGAATGCGCCGAACACGTTGCAGTTCACCGCCACGGCCGAAGGCCATGACTTGCCGCTGGCGATGCCGCAGCCGCAGGGCGAGGGCCCTGATCCGCACGACTATTTCGATACCGCGCTGGGCGGCTGCAAGGCAATGACCCTGATGGTCTACGCGCAGCGCAAGGAACTGCCGCTGGAATCGGTGGGGGTGGAGGTGGTGCGCGACGCCAGCGAAGAGCGCAAGGGCATCTATCGGCTGACGGCCAAGCTGACCTTGCACGGTGAGCTGTCCGACGCCCAGATCGACGAGTTGCTGGCGGTGGCCGAGAAGTGCCCGATCCACAAGCTGATGACGGCGGTGGACGTGCAGGTGTCCACGCTGGTGGTGCGGCCGGCTTGATCGCGGCCGGCCGGGCGGGGCGCGTCGCCTCGCCCGGCGGGGCAGGTCACTCTTGCATGCCGGGGACGACGGTCGAGAAACCGGCGTCCACATGCGTGATTTCGCCGGTGACGCCGGCAGCCAGGTCCGACAGCATGAACGCGGCCACGTTGCCCACGTCGTCGATGGTGACGTTGCGGCGCAGCGGCGCCTGGCTTTCCACGAACCTCAGGATGGCCGAGAAGTCCTTGATGCCGCTGGCGGCCAGGGTCTTGATGGGGCCGGCCGAAATGCCGTTGGCGCGGATGCCGCGCGGGCCCAGCGCCGTGGCCAGGTAGCGCACGCTGGCTTCCAGCGAGGCCTTGGCCAGGCCCATCGTGTTGTAGTTGGGCACGACGCGTTCGGCGCCCAGGTAGGTCAGCGTCAGCACCGACGCATTGCGGCCTTCCATCAGCGGCAGCGCGGCCTTGGCCATGGCGGCGAAGCTGTAGGCCGAGATGTCGTGGGCGATGCGAAAGCCTTCGCGCGACAGGCCGTCCAGGAAGTCGCCGGCGATCGCTTCGCGGGGGGCGAAGCCGATGGAGTGGACCAGGCCGTCCAGGCCGTCCCAGTGCTGGGCCAGCTCGGTGAAGGCGCCGTCGATCTGGCTGTCTTCGGCCACGTCGCACGGCAGCACGATCTTGCTGCCGAATTCGGCGGCGAATTCGCTCACGCGGTCTTTGAAGCGGTCGCCCACATACGTGAACGCCAGTTCGGCGCCTTGCTGGTGACAGGCGCGCGCAATGCCGTAGGCGATGGATCGGTTCGAAAGCACCCCGGTGACGAGAATGCGCTTGCCGGCGAGAAAGCCCATGTTTTTTCCTTTGATTCTTACCTGCTGAAGACCGCCTATTTTAAGGAGTTTGGCGGTTTCGCGTGCTTGAAAAAACGGCGCCCGAGGGGGCGCCGTGCTGTCGTGTCAGGCGCGGGGATCAGCCGCGGGCGTTGGTGCCCGGCACGCGGATCGGCGCGCCCACTTTCAGGGCGCTGCCCTTCAGGTTGTTCAGCGCGCGCAGCGCGTCGACCGACGTGCCGTACTGCTTGGCCAGCGAGAACAGCGTGTCGCCCTGGCGCACCTTGTGCGTGCGCACGTTGGGGCGGGCGCTGGCCACGCGGGCAGCGGGCGCCGGCGCGGCGCGGCCACGCGGGGCGGCAGCCTTGTTGTCGGACGGGGCCGGATCCAGCGCGCCGACGGGCGCAGCCAGGGACGCCAGCTGCACGCCGCCCGTGCCGGGTTCTCCGGGCACCAGCAGGGCCTGGCCGGAGGCCGACTTCTGGCGCGAGCCGATGTCGTTGGTCTCGCGCAGCTTGGACTCGGTCACGCCGAAACGCTTGGCGATCGCGGCATAGGATTCGCCGCGGCGCGAGTGGTAGACCTTCCAGGCGCTCAGGTCGCCCTTGTAGTTGGTCAGGTTCGCATTGAAGATCTCGACGCGGTCGGCCGGCAGCAGCAGGGTCGGGCCGTGGTCGCCGCGGATGACCGGGCGGTTGAACGACGGGTTCAGCGCCTTGAATTCGTCCAGCGGCATTTCGGCCAGCTTGGCGGCGATTTCCAGGTCGATGTCGCTGTTCTTCTGGACCGTCACGAAGTAGGGGGTGTTGCCCACCGGGGGCAGCGCCACCGCATAGCGCTGCGGGTCGGCGATGATGTTCTTGATGGCCTGCAACTTGGGCACGTAGTTGCGGGTTTCGTCCGGCATGTTCAGGGACAGGTAATCGGTGTTCTGGCCGGCCGCTTCGTTCTTGGCCATGGCGCGCTGCACCGAGCCTTCACCCCAGTTGTAGGAGGCCAGCGCCAGATACCAGTCGCCCTGCATCTCGAACAGCTTTTCCAGGTAGTCCAGGGCCGCGTTGGTCGAGGCGATGGGGTCGCGGCGCTCGTCGCGCCACCAGTCCTGCTTCAGGTTGAAGTGCGTGCCGGTTGCCGGCACGAACTGCCACAGGCCCGAAGCCTGCGAGCGCGACAGGGCGGTGGGGTTGTAGGCGCTTTCCACGAACGGCAACAGCGCCAGTTCGGTCGGCAGGCCGCGGCGGTTGATTTCGTCGACGATGAAATACAGATACTTGCCGGCGCGCTCGGCCATGCGCTGCACCGCCTCGGGGTGGGACGCGTAATAGTCGGTCCACTGCTGCGAGAGGTCGGTGTTCAGGTTGGGGATGGCGAAACCGCGGCGGATGCGGTCCCAGGCGTCGGACGGCGGGTTGGTCAGGTCAACCGTTCGGGACGTGTCCCGGGCGATGTATCGCCCTTGGGAATTGGTGGTGAGGTTCTTGCTATCGGGGGCTTTGGTTCCTGCGCAACCGGCGAGGACTGCCAGCATGAGTGGCAGAAGGAGTCGGGATAGATTCATCAGGCGGTCACTTGAAATCGTTCTTCCATTCACGCAGGGAGGCAAAGACCTCTACCGGCGTAGGTTGGTTGCGTCCGGCCCAGCTGGCTGCTGCACGGACGACGTCGACTTGCTGCGTACGCAAAAACGGGTTCGTCGCGCGTTCCTGACCGATTGTCGACGGAAGCGTGGGAAGACCTTCTGCTCGTAGTTGCTGGGCTCGCTGATACCACTGTTGCAGGGTGCGATTGGCGGGTTCCACAGCCAATGCCCAGCGCAAGTTCGCTAGAGTGTACTCGTGCGCGCAAAAAACCTGTGTATCTGGCGGTAAAACAGAAAATTTTCCTAAGGAATCATGCATTTGCGTAGGAGTGCCCTCGAAAAGCCGGCCACAGCCCCCCGCAAACAGGGTGTCTCCGCAGAACAGCACGGGTTCCATTCCTGCCGCCCGGCCCGTGTACGCGATGTGGCCGGCGGTGTGGCCGGGCACGTCCAGCACGCGCAGATCCAGGTCCAGTTCGGGTAACGCGACGCGATCGCCTTCGGTCAGCGGCACGTCGCAGCGCGGCAGCCGTTCCCGCGCCGGACCGTATACGGTAATGTCCGCGATGCGGGACAATTCGAGAACACCGCCTACATGGTCGCCGTGATGGTGCGTGAGTAGAATGGCGCGCAGCCTCAAGCCTTCCTGCTCGAGCCATTGCAGCACGGGACCGGCTTGGCCGGGATCCACCACGGCGGCGTTGTCGCCGTAGACGATGGCCCAGATGTAGTTGTCGGTAAAGGCGGGTAGAGGCAAGACCGCGGCATTGCGTTCGCGGCCGCCTGCGGGGGCGGTCAAGGCTTGCATGAGATTCGAAGGAAAAAAACGTGGCAGAAGATACTCCGCCGATTGTAGAACTGGCCGAATGGTTCCAGACGCCACCGGGGCAGTACGCGCTGGCCTGGGAACGGGCCCAGTTCGACGCGGCTGTCGCGGACGTGTTCGGATATTACGCCTGGCAGGTCGGGTTGGCCGACATGAACCTGCTGCGGGCCAACCGCATGCCCTTCAAAGGCTATGTCGGCACCGAGACCCCTTCTGCGGAAAGCATCGCCGGCTGGCAGTCCCGCGTGGTGCTGGCCGAACCCGAAGCGCTGCCGTTCGAAACCCAGAGCGTCGACCTGCTGATCCTGCCACATGCCTTCGAATGCACGCAGGACCCGCATAACGTCCTGCGCGAGGTCGAACGCGTGCTGGTGCCGGAAGGGCGGGTCGTGATTTCGGGCTTCAACCCCTGGAGCATGTGGGGCGCGCGTACGCGCATGCCCGGCATGGAGCCCTGGCTGCCGCAGCCGCCGTCTTCCCAGGTGTCGCTGCCGCGTCTGAAAGACTGGTTCAAGCTGCTGTCGCTGGAAGTGGAAGCCAGCCATTTCGGCTGCTACGCGCCCGCCTGCCGCAGCGAGAAATGGCTGCAGCGCTGGGGCTTCCTGGAATCGGCCGGCGCCCGCTGGTGGAGCCTGGGCGGGGCGGTCTATATGGTGTCGGCGGTCAAGCGGGTGGCCGGCATGCGTATCATCGGCCCTGCCTGGAAAACCAAGCCCAAGCGCGCGCGCGCCGCCTCCGTGGTGGTCAACCGCCAGGCCGACGACGGCTTCGACCCGTCCTGAACGGCCCGCGTCCGCCTATTTTTTGCACGAACAAGGATTACCAAGCAGCACCATGCAGGACAACAAACCGAACGATCAGAAAGTGGAAATGTGGACCGATGGCGCCTGCAAGGGCAATCCGGGTCCGGGGGGCTGGGGCGTGCTGATGCGCGCGGGCGGCCACGAAAAGACCATGCACGGCGGAGAACTCCAGACCACCAACAACCGCATGGAGCTGCTGGCGGTCATCGAAGGCCTGCGCGCGCTCAAGCGCGCCTGCGTCGTCACCATTCACACGGACTCGCAGTACGTGATGAAGGGCATGACCGAGTGGCTGGCGAACTGGAAGCGCCGCGGCTGGATGACGGCCGACAAGAAGCCCGTCAAGAACGTCGAGCTCTGGCAGGCCCTGGACGAGCAGGTCCAGCGGCACCAGGTGTCGTGGCGCTGGGTCCGCGGGCATGCCGGCGATCCGGGCAACGAGCGGGCCGACCAACTGGCCAATATGGGCGTGGAAGCGGCCAAGCGGGGCTGAAGGCATCGGGATATACCCTGAATTCCGCCGTTTGGGGCGGATTTAGTTCTTTCATCCGGCTTCTGGATTGTTCCAGTATGTAAATTCGGGTGCTACAGTGCCTTCCCCATTCCAGTTCCTGCGGCGTTCGGCCATGTGGGGATACGGTCCGCGCCGCACCACTGCCACATTCGCGCATGAAAAAAGCTGTACTGCTTGCCGCCGTCGCGGCCGGGTTGGCCGCGGGGGCCGCACTTGGCGTTTTCGTGCCGCGCTGGCTCGCGCCCGGCGCCACGACCACCCAGACCGTCACCAAGCCGCAGGTCGCGCCGGCCAGTCCCGTGCGCGTCGAGGTGGCGGCCGTCCAGGAAATCCCGTTCGCACGCGGCCTGTCGGCCGTGGGCAGCTTGCGGTCCGACGAGTCCGTCGTGTTGCGGCCGGAAGTCGCCGGACGCATCCAGGCGATCGAATTCAAGGAAGGCCAGCCCGTCACGCGCGGCCAGACGCTGATCCGGCTGGACGATTCCGTGCCGCGCGCCGAACTGGCGCAGGCCCGCGCCAACCTGACCTTGGCGCAAAGCCACTACCGCCGCGCCGTGGAATTGCAGGGCAAGGGTTTCGTCAGCCAGCAGGCACGCGACGAATCCGCCAGCACGCTCAAGGTCCAGGAAGCCGCGGTGGCGCTGGCGCAGGCCCGGCTGGACAAGATGACCATCACGGCCCCGTTCGGCGGCATCGTGGGGTTGCGCAGCGTGTCCGTGGGCGACTACGTCAACCAGGGGCAGGACCTCGCCCCGCTTGAGGCCATCGACCCTCTGAAAGTGGATTTCCGCGTGCCGGAAATGTATCTGAGCAAAGTGGGCGTCGGCCAGCAGCTGACGTTGCGCCTGGATGCGCTGCCGGGCCAGGAACGCCAGGGGCTGGTCTATGCCGTCAGCCCGCTGGTGGACGCGGGCGGCCGGTCCATCCTGCTGCGCGCCACCGTCGCCAACAAGGACGCGGTGCTGCGGCCGGGCATGTTCGCCCGCGTGCAGCTGCTGTTCAATCAGGACAAGGCCCTGGTGGCCCCGGAAGCCGCGTTGTCGCCCTCGGGCGAAACGCAGTACGTTTACCGGATCAAGGACGGTCGCGCGGAACGGCGCGAAGTGACCATCGGCGAACGCCGTGAAGGCCGCGTCGAAATCCTGACGGGCGTGGCGGCGGGCGACAAGCTGGTGGTGGCGGGCATGCAGCGCGTGACCGACGGCGCCACGGTGGCTGTCGTCGGCGGCGGCTCCTGATGCCGGCCCTTCTTCTTTCTTGGCGATAGCGCAATGCGTATCTCGGAAACCTGCATCAAGCGGCCGGTGTTTGCGTCGGTCCTGTCGCTGATCATCGTACTGATCGGCTTGATCTCCTATTCGCGCCTGACGGTGCGCGAATACCCCAAGATCGACGAGCCCATCGTGTCGGTGGACACCACCTACAAGGGCGCCTCGCCCGAGGTGATCGAGTCGCAGGTGACCAAGCCGCTGGAAGACCAGCTGGCCGGCATCGAAGGCGTGGACGTGATGACCTCGCGCAGCCGGTCCGAGCGCAGCCTCATCAACATCAAGTTCAACCTGTCCCGCAACCCGGACGCGGCCGCGGCCGAAGTGCGCGACAAGGTCTCGCGCGCCCGGCGCTTCCTGCCCGACGAGATCGACGAGCCCATCATCGGCAAGGTCGAGGCCGATTCCCAGCCCATCATCTACATCGCGGTGGAGTCCGGCACGTACTCGGCGATCCAGACCTCCGACTACATCAACCGCTATATCAAGACCCGGTTGTCGGTGCTGCCGGGGGCGGCGGAAGTCCGCGTCTTCGGCGAACGCCTGCCGTCCATGCGTATCTACGTCGACCGCGACAAGCTGGCCGCCTACGGCCTGACCGTGCAGGACGTCGAGGCCGCGCTGCGCAGCCAGAATGTGGAGATTCCGGCCGGGCGTATCGAGTCGCGCGCCCGCGAGTTCTCGGTGGTGTCGTCCACCGACCTGCAGACGCCCGCTCAGTTCGAAGACGTGATCGTGGCCAACGTGAAGGGCTATCCGGTCCGTCTGCGCGACGTGTCCAAGGTCGAGATCGCGGCCGCCAGCGACCGCGTGCTGTCGCGCTTTAACGGCAAGCCGGCGATCAACATCGGCGTGACGCGGCAATCCACCGCCAACCCGCTGGAGCTGTCGAAGGCCGCGCGTCAGGAAGTCGAGCGCCTGAACGAGACGCTGCCCGCGGGCATGAAGCTGAACATCGCCTACGACTCGTCGGTGTTCATCGAGCGCTCCATCGATTCCGTCTTCCACACCATCGGCGAAGCCATCGTTCTGGTGGTGCTGGTGATCTTCTTCTTCCTGCGCAACCTGCGCGCCAGCATCATCCCCATCGTCACCATCCCGGTGTCGCTGGTGGGCGCCTGCGCGCTGATGTACCTCTTCGGCTTTTCGATCAACACGCTGACCTTGCTGGCGATGGTGCTGGCCATCGGCCTGGTGGTGGATGACGCCATCGTGGTGCTGGAGAACATCTACCGCCACATCGAAGAGGGCATGCCGCGCAAGGAAGCCGCGCTGCGCGGATCGAAGGAAATCGGTTTTGCGGTGGTCGCGATGACCATGACGCTGGTCACCGTGTATGCGCCGCTGGCGTTCGCCACGGGCCGCACCGGGCGGCTGTTCATCGAATTCGCGCTGGCGCTGGCCGGCGCGGTGCTGGTGTCGGGCTTTGTCGCGCTGACGCTGACGCCCATGATGTGCTCGGTGCTGCTGCGCCACGAAAGCAGCCATAGCCGCTGGTACAACCTGATCGAAGGCTGGCTGAACGGCATGAGCAACGGCTACCGCCGCCTGCTGGGCGCGTCCTTGCGCCACCGCTGGCTGGTGGTCGTGATCGGCCTGGCCGTGGCGGCCGGCAGCGGCGTCCTGTTCAAGGTGGTCAAGAGCGAACTGGCCCCCATCGAAGACCGCGGCGTGGTGTTCGGCATCGTCAGCTCGCCGGAAGGCGCCACGCTGAACTACACGCTGGACAGCATGCTGGGCATCGAGAAGTTCTACTCCGAGATCCCCGAGGCCAGCGGCAGCCAGGTCACCGTGGGCTTTCCGACCGTGACCGACGGCACCGCCATCCTGCGCCTGAAACCCTGGGAAGAGCGCAGCCGCAAGCAGCAGGCCATCACGCAGCAGCTGCAGCCGCAGTTCTCGTCGCTGCCGGGCGTGCGCGCGTTCCCGACCAACCCGCCGTCGCTGGGCCAGTCCGCGCGCTCCAAGCCGGTGGAATTCATCATCATGAGCCAGGCGTCCTACGCGGAGCTGGCGCGGCTGACGGAAGTGTTCCTGACCGAGCTACGCAAGTATCCCGGCCTGCTCAACCTGGACACCGACCTGCGCCTGAACACCCCGGAACTGCGGGTGCGCGTGGACCGCGACAAGATGGCCGACGTGGGCGCCAACGTGGACACCGTGGGCCGCACGCTGGAATCGATGCTGGGCGGCCGCCAGGTCACCCGTTACAAGGATGAAGGCGAGCAGTACGACGTGATCGTGCAGGTCACGCCGCGCGACCGCGCCAACCCCACCGACATTTCGGGCATCTACGTGCGGGCGCGCGACGGCAGCATGGTGCAGCTGGATAACCTGCTGGGCGTGCATGAAGGCGTGTCGCCGCAGTCGCTGAACCACTTCAACCGCCTGCGCGCGGTGAAGATCGACGCGGCGGTGGCACCCGGCTACGCCCTGGGCGAAGTCCTGACCCACATGCACCAGGTCGCGCGCGACGTGCTGCCCAACACCATCGTGACGGACCTGGACGGCCAGTCGCGCGAGTTCCGCGATTCGTCGGGCAGCATCTATCTGGTCTTCGGCATGGCGCTGGCCTTCATCTATCTGGTGCTGGCCGCGCAGTTCGAAAGCTGGCGCAACCCCTTCATCATCATGCTGTCGGTGCCGTTGTCCATGACGGGCGCGCTGCTGGCCCTGTGGCTGACGGGCGGCACGCTGTCCATCTACAGCCAGATCGGCCTGATCACGCTGGTGGGCCTGATCACCAAGCACGGCATCCTGATCGTGGAATTCACCAACCAGCTGCGCGACGAAGGCCGCGAACTGTTCGCCGCCGTCACCGAGGCCAGTGTGCTGCGGCTGCGCCCCATCCTGATGACGACGGGCGCCATGGTGCTGGGCACCGTGCCGCTGGCGCTGTCCACCGGGGCAGGCGCGGAATCGCGCCAGCAGATCGGCTGGGTCCTGGTCGGCGGGCTGATGCTGGGTACACTACTGACCTTGTTCGTCGTGCCGGTGGCCTATACGCTGATTGCCACCGCGCGCCAGAAACCCGGCCATGCCGGCAGCGCAGAGCATCCCCCGGCCCACCCGTCGGGCGCCCACACGCCGCCAGCCTCGGCCAACCCAGCGTCGGAATAAGTTATGCGCCAGATCATCTTTGACACGGAAACCACCGGACTGGACCCTGCCCAGGGTCATCGCATCGTCGAGATCGGCTGCGTGGAAATGGTCAACCGGATGTCCACGGGCAATAACCTGCACATCTACCTGAACCCGGACCGCGACAGCGACCCCGAAGCCTTGGCGGTGCACGGGCTGACGACCGAATTCCTGTCGGACAAGCCCCGCTTCGCCGATGTGGCGGACGAGTTCGTCAAGTTCATCCAGGGCGCGGAACTGATCGCGCACAACGCCGCGTTCGACGTGAAATTCTTCAACGCCGAACTGGCCAAGACCGGCCGCGGCCCGATCACCGAATACTGCGAGACGGTCACCGATTCACTGCTGCATGCGCGGTCGCTGTTCCCCGGCAAGCGCAATTCGCTGGACGCGCTGTGCGACCGCTTCGGCATCTCGAACGCCCACCGCACGCTGCACGGCGCATTGCTTGACTCGCAGTTGCTGGCGGAAGTCTGGCTGGCCATGACCCGCGGGCAGGACGCGCTGTTGATCGACGTGGACGACAACGACGGCGCCGGCAGCGACGGCATCGTGCTGGCCAGGTTCGATGCGTCGGGCCTGGTGGTCGTCAAGGCCAGCGACGAAGAACTTGCCGAGCACGAAACGTACCTGGCTGCCCTGGATAAATCCGTGGGCGGCGAGTGCGTGTGGCGCAAGCTGGATGCGCCAGTCGCGGCCGCGTAAATAATTTTCCGAGGCGACTTGCGCACGTTTTAAAAAACATGCTATTATTTCGCCTCTTTCAGGGTGGTTAGCTCAGTGGTAGAGCACTGCCTTCACACGGCAGGGGTCACAAGTTCGAAACTTGTACCACCCACCAAAGACCCTTGAGAGACAGCGCAGGCCCAATATCCAACAAGCCTTGAGTTGTCATCAAGTCGCACAGCAAACCGCATCGCAAGATGCGTTGCCGGGTGCAAAGCAAACAAGCCAACCTTTACCGGTTGGCTTTTTTGTTTTCTGCTGGCGGGGCAGCCCGCGGCGAGGCGGCTGGCCGAAGTTATGGCACTGAAGTCAGTGCACCGAAGTTGTTGCACCGCAGTTATGGCACCGCAGTTATGGCACCGCAGTTATGGCACCGCAGTTATGGCACTGAAGTCATGGCACCGCAGTCATTGCCCCAAAGTTATCGCGCCGAAATCGTTGCACCTTGCGCGAATCCTATTATTCTATTGATCTGACGCAATCGAGCCGTTGGCCCTTGCGTCACGTCGGGTCTTTGCATGTCTATCATTGTTGTACGGCAACTCTCCAGGAGGAAACCTCCAGGGATCTGGCCGGAGCGAACAGGAGACGTCCATGCATGCCAACACCAACACCATGCTGATCATCATCGTCACGGGCGTCGCGCTGATGCTGGTCGGTTTCGGGCTGCGTGACCGCAATATCGGGATGGGGTTGATGGGCCTGGGCCTGATCACGGCCATCGGCTCCATCTTGTACAAGGCCTACATCACGTTCTATTGATGGGGCCCGGGCAGGACAACTGCCCTTAGCCTTTCGGCGCCGCCTGGCGTGCAATGCGCGCCAGGAGCGTATCCAGCTGATTCGCAAAGGCTTTGCGGTCGGCCTGGCTGAACGAGGGCGGCCCGCCCGTGTCCACGCCGCTTGCGCGCAATTCTTCCATCATGTCCCGCACCGCCAGCCGTTCCCGGATGGTTTCCGGCGAATAGCGTTCGCCGCGCGGGTTCAGCGCCATGGCACCTTTTTCCAGCACTTCTGCCGCCAGCGGGATATCCGCGGTGATGACGAGATCGCCCGGCGCCGCGCGTTCGACGATGTGCGCATCCGCTACGTCGAAGCCGCGGGGCACCTGCACGGCGCGGATCAGGGGCGAGGGCGGCGTGGAAAGCGGCTGGTTGGCCACCAGCGTCACCGGCACCTGCCAGCGCTGTGCGGCGCGGAACAGGATGTCTTTGATGACTACGGGACACGCGTCCGCATCGACCCAGATGTGCATAAGCGCTTATTCGCCCAGCGCTTTCTGCAGCACGTCGGCCACGATGTCATTGGTGGACACGCCGCGTTCCGCGGCCAAGGCGCGCAGCTTGTCGGCGTGCGCTTGCGACAGCTTCAGCGGAAACGGCACCAGGCCGGCGGCCTGATCCAGCTTGCGCTGTTCGCGGCGGTCGGGCGCTTGCGAGGCCACGCCGAAGCGGTCGGGGGTGGCGGACTGCTTGAGTTGGCCGGCCAGCTTCAAGGCCTGGTTCTTTTGGAGATCGAATTTATTCATGGAAATTCCTGATTAGGAGCGCAATCATAAGCGCAACCGGCGTCAGCGCGGTTTGGCATGCTCCAGCAGCGCCAATCCTTCTTCGGCGCCGTCATGCAGCGGCACGGTCAGGCCGCGCCGGGCATTGGCTACCGATACCTGGGCGCCCTGGGGCGAACCCGCGGCCAGCAGGTCCTGGCCGGTCCGGTAGACGGCGCGCACGACCACCAGCGCCTCGTCGCGGGTCAAGTCCGCGGTGGTGAGCAGCAGCGCCGCGGTCCCGATGGTGGGAATCGGATCGGGCTGGTTGGGGTAGGTGCCGGCCGCGATCTCCAGCGGCATGAGCTCGCTTTCATTGGCGGCAAGCGCCTTGATGGCGGCCGGGTCCAGCGGCAGCAGCTTCAACTTGGCCTGGGTCAGCGCGTCGCGCAGCGGCGTGGCGGGCACGCCGATCACCTGCGCCGCGGCATCCACGGCGCCCGCGTTCAAGGCGGGAAGGGATGCCGCAAAGGGCGTGTCCGCGACCGTGTAGTCCCGGCCGGCCTGCAAGCCGTGCGCCGCCAGAACGGCTTCGAGCGTCGCACGCACCGCAGAGCCCTCCGACCCCAGCGCGATGGTCTTGCCCTTCAGGTCGCGCACGCCGCGCAGCGCCGGGTCGTCACGCACCACGATGTGGACCAGTTCGGGGTACAAGCTGCCCAGGGCGCGCAGCGCCACGAAGGGGCCTTGCGCTGCGAACGGGCCACGGCCCTCGTAGGCCATGCGCGCGGTGTCGGCCTGCGCCAGGGCCACCACAGCGTCGCCGCTGCGCAGCAGCGCGATGTTCTCGGCGCCGCCGCCGGTGATCAGCGGCATCACGCGGATCTGCTGGGAGCGCCCGACGGCGGCCAGGGCGCGCGCAAACGCCACGTACTCGCCGCCGTCGGGGCCGCCCGCCAGCGGGTAGCCCTGCTGCATCCGGGCCAGCCGGCCATTGATGCGCGACACCGACCGTTCCAGTTCCTGCTGCACGACGTGCTGGGCGGTGCTGGAGGCGCTGTAGGCGACGGAATGGGTGATCTGGTCCAGCGTGTCCAGCAGTTGCCGGGTGACGGGCGGCGGCGCGCCGGTATCCAGCGACGGCGCTTCGGCCGCCTTGAAGCCGGCCGGGTTGACGAGCTTCCATCCGTCGCCTTCCTGGCGGTAGATGGCGCTGGCGTGCGCGACGATGCGGTCGCCGGCCAGGTTGCCGCCGGACTTCACGCCGCTGATGCTGCGCGGGCCCGCGCCCAATAGTGTCACCAGTGAAGCCGCGCCGGGCTGGTCCCAGGCGCCCAGCGCGATGTTCCGGCCCAGGTCCAGTTCGACGTCGTAATAGACCACGCGGCGGGTTTCGCCGGCGGGCGCGTTGCTGTCTGCCGCGGATCCCATGCGCTTGAGCGCCGCGATGCGGAACAGCCCCTGGCCGTAGGTGGCGTCCAGGCTGCGTTCGACGTCGGCGCGCAGGGCGTCGGCATCCGGCGCTCGGCCGCAGGCGGCCAACACGAGGCACAGGCCGATCAGGGCAAGGCGTTTGAGGAGGGACAGGCTCATGCTTACATCCCCCCCACGAACGGCAAGGAGATCAAGGACGTCAGCACGATCACGTTCAGGATGTCGACCAGGAACGCGCCCGTGACCGGCACCACGATGAAGGCTTCGGGCGCCGGGCCATGGCGGCGCGTCAACGCCTGCATATTGGCGATGGCGGTAGCGGTGGCGCCCAGCGCGAAACCGCAGAAGGCCGCCGACATGATGGCGGCTTCGTAGTCGCGTTTGAGCATCCGGAACACGACCCAGGCGGCATATAGCGCGCAGAACAGCGTCTGCACCGCCAGCATCAGGGCCAGGGGGCCGGCCAGGCGCGCCACGCTGGACAGATCCAGCGTCATCATCGTCATGCCCAGGAAGAGCGACAGCGAGATCGTGCCGATGATTTCCGTGGCGCGGTCATCCAGCTTCAGGCCCAGGGGCACGCCCGCATTGCGGATGAGCACGCCCGTTGCCAGGCACCAGAGGAAGTTGGGCAGGCTGACGGGGGCGTCTTCGACCAGCATCGCCAGATAGCCGCCGACGACCAGGCACACGAAAGCGGCCGTCATCGACACGATGAACGAACCGGCCGTGGGCGCTTCCGCGGCTTCGGTCAGGTCCGGCGCGGCGTGGTCCGCATTGGCCGGATGGTCCAGGCTGCCGGCCAGCTTGTGCCGGCGCATGATCCACTCCGCTACCGGGCCGCCCACCACGCCGCCCAGCACAAGGCCCAGCGTGGCCGAGGTCATCGCCAGCGCCATCACGTCCTGGATATTGTTGAAGTCGGCAAAGCGCGTCGCGTAGGCCGCGCCGGTGCCGTGCCCGCCCACCAGCGTGATCGTGCCGCCCAGCAGGCCCATCAGCGGATGCATGTCCAGCAGCCAGGCCATGCCCAGGCCCACGGCGTTCTGCAGGACGAGGAAGGGGATCAGCGCCAGCAGGAAGGCGATCAGCCGCGGGCCGCCCTTGGCCAGCAGCTTCAGGTTCGCGGTCAGCCCGATGCAGCCGAAGAACAGCAGCAGCAGGGTGGGCTTGATGCTGGTCTCCATCGAGACCGACACGCCGCCCCAGGTGGACAGCAAGTAGGCCAGCACCGCGAACAGCAGGCCTCCCACGATCGGGTCGGGGATACTGTAGCGCGCCAGGATGCCTATCCGCGTCGTCAGCACGCGGCCGATGACGAGCACAAGGCAGCAGGCAAGCAGGGATTGGACGGGCGAAAGCGAAATCATAAGAGCCTTCGCGCCCCGGCGGGGCGCAGGAATGCAGACTATCGGAACCGTTGCCGCCACATCGTTCGGGATGGTGGCCCTATATTACGGCCGCCTGTGAACGGCGCATAGGGCGCGGCAACGCGTGCGGTCCCACGGTGCGTGGACCGCAGGAGCCAAGCGTCGGCTAGAGCGGAAACGCGCGCGACATGTAACTGGCCTGGGGACCATATCCCGCCAGTTTTTCGGCCAGTTCGGCAGGCAAGGGCCCGCCGTCGCCGCAGACGGGCTGGTAGCCGTGGCGCAGCCAATAGCCCACCGCGGATTCCAGCGACACGAGGCTGGCGCGGCGCAGGCCGCTTTCCATGGCGCCGCTGGCTGCCGTGCGCAACAGCGTCTGGCCCACGCGCAGGCCTTGTGCCGATGGCACCACGGCGCAGTCATGCAGGAACCAGTGATCCGCTTGCGGCGGCAGGGTGGTCAGCGCCACGTCTAGCGCCGGAGGCAGGCCGGCGTCCCAGGCGTATGAAACCAGGTAGCCCAGCAGGGTGTCGTCCGCGTTCGCCCGCGCCACCCAGCAATAGGCGGGCGCAAGCGCCAGGCGATTGAGGAAGAACTCCGCGCTTTCCAGCAGAAAGTCGGGGTAGGCCAGGGTCTGGGCATCCAAGATGCCGTCCACGTCGCTGGCCAGCATAGGGCGGACTCGGTATTGCATGACAACCTGTGAAAACAAGAAAAGCCGGCGCATTTTACCGGCGTCGCGGGACCGGCCGCTTTACGAGGTTTCACAAATCGGGGACACAGGTTAACGAGGCTTGCACGCGACTTCATAGTTTTTGCCGCCCGGATCCCTAGAATCCACTCGAATGCCGGTTGGCAGAAGGGCGCGTCGCATTTCATGAAAATTCGACGAAGCCCTCCGCATACTGCTTGCCATAGCGTCCTGTATTACGAGCGAAAGCGCCATATGCACATCCAATTCCGGTCCGATCCGATCCCGCAGCAAGTGTTGACCAAAGCGTATCCCTTGGAGTCGCTCTGGTCTTCCAAGGCGGCGGCCGTGCCGTATGACACGTGCGTGACGTGCGTCATTCCCTGCCTGAACGAGGCCGAGAACCTGCGCATCCTGCTGCCTTTGCTGCGCAGCCGGCTGTCCGCCCTGTGCACCAGCTGGGAAATCATCGTGGCCGACGACGGCAGCACGGACGGCACCGAAGCGCTGATGGCCGAATGGACGCAGCACGAAGGATTCCGTTATGTGCAGCTGTCGCGCAATTTCGGCAAGGAAGCCGCGTTGAGCGCAGGCCTGGAAGCCGCCACGGGCAATGCCGTGATCTGCCTGGATGCCGATCTGCAGCATCCTCCCGCCTTGATCGAGCAAATGCTGGCGCGGTGGGCCGCGGGCGCTGAAATGGTCTATGCCGTGCGTGAATCCCGCGCCGACGAATCCTGGCTCAAACGCGCTGGCGCGCGCTGGTTCTACAGGCTGCTGAGCAGTGCGCGCGGCGTGGACGTGCCCGCGCACGCGGGTGATTTCCGCTTGATGGACCGCGGCGTGGTGGATGCGTTGATCGCCTTGCCCGAACGCACGCGCTTCATGAAGGGCCTGTACGCCTGGGTCGGCTTCAAGGGCGAAGCGTTGCCCTACACCCCCGACGAACGCCTGCACGGCGATAGCCGTTTCAGCGGCCTTCGGCTGTTCCGCCTGGCGCTGGACGGCTTGACCGCATTCACGACCTGGCCCTTGCGCCTGGTCAGTCTGGTCGGCGTGGCCTTCGCCGTGCTGGCCATGTCATATGCCGCCTATCTGGTCGGCGAGTATCTGATGTCGGGCAACGCCGTCTCGGGCTGGACCACGATCGTCACGGCCGTGCTCTTCTTTGCCGGCGTCAACCTGATTTCGCTGGGCGTGGTGGGCGAGTATGTCGCCCGCATTTTCGATGAGGTCAAGGGCCGCCCGCTCTACGTCGTGCGCCGGCGCCAGGGCAAGGCCGCGCGCGCAGGTAAGGCGACGGGCTGACCATGGCCAGCGGCACCCTGTCCCCGGCGCGTTCCGAATGGAACCCGCGGGCGGGGCGACTCTTGCTGGCCGTCGGCCTCTGGCTGGCGTTCCTGGCGTGGATCCGCCCGCTGACTTTGCCGGACGAAGGCCGTTACGCAGGTGTCGCCTGGGACATGCTGCGCAGCGGATCGCACGCCGTGCCGTTGCTGGACGGCATGCCGTATTTCCACAAGCCGCCGCTTTACTACTGGCTGGCGGAGCTGTCCTTCTCGGTGTTCGGCGTGCACCCTTGGGCCGCGCGGTTGCCCTCGTGGCTGGCGGCCTGGGGATCGGCCGCGGGGCTCTACTATTTTGTGCGCCGCTACCGCGATGGCGCTGCCGCCGCGTTGACCGTGCTGATCCTGTCGACCATCCCGTTTTTCTACGGCGGCGCGCAGTTCGCGAATCTGGACATGCTGGTGGCCGGCATGATCACCCTGTGCCTGTTGGCGTCAGTGGACACGGTGCTGCGCGCCGAGCGCGGCCAGCCCTATCGCGGGATGTCCGTGGCAGCCTCGGCGCTGGCCGGACTGGCGGTGTTGGCCAAGGGGCTGATCGGCCTGGTGCTGCCCGGCGCGATCTTGCTGATCTGGTTTGCCTGGCGCCGAAGCTGGCGCGGCCTGGCCGCGTTGCTGTGGCTGCCGGCGCTGTTGGTCTTCGCTGGCGTGGCCGTGCCCTGGTTCGTGCTGATGCAGGCGCGGTACCCGGGTTTTTATGACTACTTCTTCGTCTACCAGCACTTCCAGCGCTTTGCGGCAAGCGGATTCAACAACGCGCAGCCGTTCTGGTTCTACCTGCCCGTCGTGGCCGGCTTGAGTTTGCCCTGGTCGCTGTGGGCCGGTGGCATCATGCGGCGCACGTTCTGGCAGGAAGGCGATGCGCGCGACCTGCGCCGCCTGGCGCTGGTCTGGTTCGCCGTGGTGCTGGTGTTCTTTTCCTTGCCGCAGTCCAAGCTGGTGGGCTATGTGCTGCCGGCGCTGGCGCCGCTGGCGTTTCTGTTGGCCGAAGTGATTCTTGGCGCCTGGCGCGAACCCGGCGACCCGGTGTCGCCGCGGCTGGTGCGCACAAGCGCCGCTGTCGCCGCCGGCATCTGCGTGGTGGCGGTGGGGGTGGCGGCCAACAACGTGCGGGGCAGCGCTGCGTCGATGGCCGAGGTGGTCCGCGCGCAGGCGCTGCCGGCCGACACGTTCGTCGCCCTGCATACCTATCCCTTCGACCTGGCGCTGTACGCTCGCTCCCCGCATCCCATGTGGGTCGTGGACGACTGGCTGGACCAGGAGGTGCCGGTGCGCGACAACTGGCGCAAGGAACTTTATGACGCGGCGACGTTCGATCCCGCTCGGGGCAAGGAACTGCTGGTTGGCTCCGCCGAGTTCAACGCCCGGCTCTGCGCGGCGCCCGACGGGGCCCGCTATTGGGTATGGGGCACGAACTCGGACGGGCCGGTGTACGCGCCGTTGCGCGGCCTGGACCCGGTGGTCAGCAGCGTGAAATACGTGATGTGGCGGGTGGACGTGAACGACGCGTTCAGGCAGCGGGTTTGTGGCGGAACGCCCAAAGCCGGCTAGCGGCGAAGGTGGCGAAAGCCAGGCCGACCAGGATCAAGGCAAGCAGCAGGTCGTAGGGAATGGCGGTGATGTGCAGCAGCAACGCGTAGGCGGATTCGTTGATCACGAAACCAATGGCTGAAATCAAGAAGAAACGACGGGCTGCTACGGTCCAGGGTGTGCGGGAATGTCGGAAGGTAAGCCGGTAGTGTCCGGAGAACGAAACCACGAAGGCGATCAGCCAGCCGACCAGGTTGGCCGCCAGCGGCGGCAGGCCGAACGCTTCGACGCAGCCCACGGCAACCGCCCAGTGGGTCGCCGCCGCAGCGCAGCCGACGGCAACGAAAAGGCTGATCTGTTGGAGCAAGGCGCGCATGGAAGCCGTGGTGAAATGGAAATTCGAGGTGAAGCGATGAGCAAACGAATCGTGGTTTGCGGTGACGATTTTGGCATGAATGCCGACATCGATGAAGGCATGATCGCGCTGGCAGGCATGGGCCGCGTCAGCGCTGTCAGCTGCCTGTCGCTGGGCCCCACGTTCGTGTCGAACGTGCGCCGCCTGGCTTCGCACGACGTGGATGTCGGCCTGCATGTGAACTTTTCCGAATCGCTTGGCGCGGATGCCGAACCGATGCCTGCGCTTGGCGCGCTGATCTTGCGCGCCTATGCCGGCCGGCTGGACCGCGACTGGATCGACGCGCAGCTGACCCGTCAATTCGATGCCTTCGAAGCCGCGCTCGGGCGCGCGCCCGATTATGTGGATGGCCACCAGCATGTGCATCAGTTGCCCGGCATCCGCGAACAGGTGTTGTCGCAATTGAAGCGCCGTTATGGCGACCAGCGGCCCTGGCTGCGCCAGACCGCGCCCGGCGCGCTTTGCGGCATTCCGCTGAAGGAATCGATCAAGGCGCGCGTCATCGGCGCCCTGGGAGCGGGCGCGCTGGCCCGCCAGGCGCGCCAGGATGGCCTGCGGACCAACCGCCGGCTGCTGGGCGTGTATGGGTTCGACGGCGGCAAGCGGCGCTATGCCGACCTGCTGCAGAACTGGCTGTTCAATGCGCATGACGGTGACCTGCTCATGTGCCACCCGGCGTTGGACTGCAAGGAAGGCAGTCCGATGTCGCGCCAGCGCCGCGCTGAGTTCGATGTGTTGGCAAGCCCCAAGCTGGGCGACTGGATGCGCGCCAACGGCGTGCGCATCGCACGCCTGCCGGTCGCTGCGCGCTGATGCGCCGGTCTGGCGCGGGTCATGCCCGCGTCAGGCTGTCCAGCAGCCACGCGCCCGCGGGACCTAGCGCGCGCCGCGTGGACCACACGACGTCGACCCGGATATGGCGCGGCCAGCCGGGCGCGTTCAGTTCCACCAGTTGATCGCGTCCGAAGCGCTGGATCATCCAGCGCGGCAATTCGGCCCAGCCGAAACCCAGGCTGGCCATTTCAAGCAGCATCAGATAACCCGGCGCCGACCAGGTCGAATGCGGCGGCGCGGCATCCTTGTCGTCAAGCTCGTAGGTGCTCAGGCGCAGTTCGCGTTCGGCGTTGAGCTCGTCGCCCGTGACCCGCTGACGGCCCGCCAGCGGATGGTTGCGCCCCACGCAGAGGACGATTTCCGACAACTCGGTCAGCGTGGCGTGCGCCACGTCGGGCGGGTAGCTTTCCTGCGCCGCCATCAGGCCCACATGCGCGCGGCCCTGCTGCACCAGCGCGACCACGTCCTCGTACTCTGCGATCAGGCATTCGAAGCGCAGCGCCGGGTAGCGCTGGTCGATCTGGCTGAGCATGTTTTCGAAGGTCTCGGACTGGAACGTGTCCGACAGCACGACCGTCAGGCGAGGTTCCAGCCCTTCAGCCAACTGGCTGGCGCTGCGGTTCAAGCGGTCGTTCGCGGCCAGCACCTGCAGGGCCTGGCCCAGCAGCACCTGGCCGGCCTCGGTCAGCGCGGGCTGGCGCTGGCTGCGGTCGAACAGCGCCACGTTGAGGTCCACTTCCAGATTGGCGATGGTTTCGCTGATCGTGGACTGGCTTTTGCCCAATTTTCGGGCGGCGGCGGAAAACGATCCTTCCGAGGCCACCTGGGCGAACGCCGCCAGGGATTCAAGGGAGTGGCGCATGGGCAATGGGACGGGCAGTGGGATGGGTTATCGGTTTTTCCGATGGATCTTATCTTTATCGTACCGGAAATATCGTCGAAAATCGTCCCCACTCTGTAGCAACCGACCTCAGGTGGGTCATGACGCAAGCCACTAAAACCCTTAAAGAACGTTTCTTCCACGCCTTCCTGTTTGAGATCCTCGCCATCGGCCTGTGCGCGCCCGCCGCTGCCTGGGCCATGGGCAAATCCCTGTTTGAAATGGGTGTGCTGACCGCGGTCATCGCGTGGATCGCGCTGGTCTGGAACATGATCTACAACGCCGGTTTCGACCGCGTCGAGAACCGCTTCGGCTGGACCCGCACGCTGCGCGTGCGCATCGTGCACGCCTTCGGGTTCGAACTGGGCCTGATCCTGATCGTGATCCCGCTGGCGGCCTGGTGGCTCAGCATCAGCCTCTGGGAAGCCTTCGTGCTGGATATCGCCCTGGTGCTGTTCTACCTGCCCTATGCGTTCCTGTACAACCTGGCCTACGACCGGTCGCGTCCGCGGGTCATGCAATGGCTGAACCGGGGCAAGGCGGGCGCCGTGTCCCCGGTTGCGGTCCCGGCCGCTACGCGTCAATGACCTTGCGCGTGAACATCTCCAGGTAGTCCATCAACGAATCCGCGCCCTTGATGGCCGCGGATTCGTTGCCTGTAGCGATGCCCTGCGCCATCAGCATGTGGCGGCGGGCGCCCTCGGCGATGTCGCCCTCGTGCTGATAGGCGTACCAAAAGCGCCGGCACTGGATGATCAGCGGTTCCACGGCATTCACGGCGGAGGCATTGCGGCACGCCTCGTGGCAGACGTAATCCAACAACTGGTCGGCGTGCATGTACTCATCCAGGTTGCCGCCTTCCGAGGCGCGGATCATCTGCGCCGCGCAGTCCACGATCTGGGTGCGCTGGGCGGGCGTGGCCCGCCGCGCCGCGCTGGCGGCGATCAATTGCTCCAGCGCGCGGCGGGTCTGGATCAGGTCCATGTGGTCCGCCAGCTGGATCATCGACACACGCAAGCCCCGCCGGGGCTCCTGGCGGATCAGCCCGGCCGCCACCATGCGCAGCAGCGCCTCGCGCAGCGGCGTGCGCCCCAGGCCGGTCTTTTCCACCAGATCGGCCTCCACGACCGCGCTGCCAGGCTGCAACTGCAGCGTGGCGATCATGCTCTCGATCTGGTCGTAGGCCACATCCGCGGCGCGCCGCTTGGGTTCTGCTCCTGCCATCAATTATTGTTTTCCTTCGTTTTGCGCCACTGCGTGTAGGCCAGCCATTCGCCGACGAACCCGCGTCGGAAGAACGACACGCACAACACGAAAATCAGCCCGATGACGATCGTGACCACGTCGCCCAGGGTGGCAAGGTAATTCTGCAAGCTCACAACCAGCGTCGCGCCGACCACCGGGCCCCACACCGTGCCGATGCCGCCCAACAGCGTCATCAGCAGTACTTCGGTGGAGGTGGCCAGCGACACGTCGTTCAGCGCCACCAGTTGAAGCACCAGCGCCTTGAGCGAACCGGCCAGGCCGGCGACCGAGGCGGACAGCACGAAGGCCAGCAGCTTGCACCGATCCGTATCGTAACCTAGCGAAATGGCGCGCGGCGCGTTGTCCCGGATGGTCTTGAGCACCTGGCCGAAGGGCGAATGGATCACCCGGTAGACGAACAGGAAGCCCAGCACGAACACCCCTAGCGCGAAGTAGTACATGTTCGTGTCCACGCTCAGGTCCACCAGGCCCAGGAACTTGCCGCGGGGGATGCCCTGCATCCCGTCCTCGCCGCGCGTCCAGCCCACCTGTACCGCCATGAAGTACGCCACCTGCGACAACGCCAGCGTGATCATCGCGAAGTAGATGCCGGTACGCCGGATGGCCAGCCAGCCGATCGCATAGCCGATGGCGGCGGCCATGGCCACGCCGCAAAGCATGGCGATTTCGGGCGGCAGGCCGCGCGCGCCGAACAGGATCATCATTTCGCCGGCGGCATACCCGGCCCAGCCGAAGAACGCCGCGTGGCCGAACGACACCAGGCCGGTGAAACCCGTCAGCAGGTTGAAGGCCAGCGCGAACAGCGCAAAGCACAGCACCTTCATCACGAACACGGGGTAGACGATCTGGGGAAAGAAGGGCACCAGCAGCGCAGGTACCAGGAGCAACGCCAGGATGCGGATCGAAAGGGGAATGCGCGGCACCTTATTTCTCCTTGCCGAACAGGCCGGCCGGGCGCATCAGCAACACGATGGCCATCACGATGAACACGACCACGGTGGACGCTTCGGGATAGAACACTTTGGTCAGCCCCTCCAGCAGGCCCAGCGCCAGGCCGGTGACGATGGCGCCCATGATGGAGCCCAGACCGCCGATCACCACCACGGCGAACACGATGTTCAGCAGGTTCGAGCCCATCAGCGGATTGATCTGCATGACGGGCGCCGCCAGCACGCCGGCCACGCCTGCCAGCGCCACGCCGAAGCCGTAGGTCAGCGTGATCATCACCGGCACGTTCACGCCGAATGCCTGCAGCAGCTTCGGGTTTTCGGTGCCGGCGCGCAGCATCGCGCCCAGCCGGGTGCGTTCGAACAGGTACCAGGTCGCGATGCATAGCGTCAGCGACGCCACCACCACGAAACCCCGGTATGCCGGCAGGAACATGAAGCCCAGGTCGAACCCGCCCTGCAGGATCTCGGGCGGCTCGTAGCCCACGCCCGAGATGCCGTAGAAGTAGCGGAACCCGCCCTCCATCATCAGCGCGATGCCGAACGTCAGCAGCAACCCGTACAGGTGGTCCAGGTGATACAGCCGCTTAAGCAGCGTTTTCTCGATCACGACGCCGACCGCGCCCACCACTAGCGGCGCCAGGACCAGCGCGGCCCAGAAGTTGATCTGCACGCCGGGCCCCAGCAGCAGCGGCAACTGCGTGAAGCCGATCCACGCCAGGAACGCCGCCATCATGAACTGGGCGCCATGCGTGAAGTTGACGATGTTGAGCAGGCCAAAAATGATGGCCAGGCCCATGCTCAGGATGGCGTAGAAGCAGCCGTTGATCAGCCCCACCAGCAGTTGGGCGAGCAGAGCGGGAAGCGAGATGTCGAACATGATGGGCAGCGGGCGGCGTGGGTGGCTTACGACTTGTTCAACGGGCAGGCGGCCTGGGGCTTGGGAAAGACGTCCTCGCCCTTGAGTACCGATTTCACGTTGTAGTAGTCCCACGGGGCCTTGGATTGCGCCGGCGTCTTCACCTGCAACAGCAGCATGTCGTGCACCAGGGCGCCGTCCGCGCGCAGTTTCCCGTTGCGGATCACGGCGTCGTTGATAGTCATCTCGCGCAGCTTGGCCATCACCGCGGGCGCGTCGTCCGTGCCCGCGGCTTCGATCGCCTTCAGGTAGGACAACGTGGCGGAATACACGCCGGCCTGAGATGCCGTCGGCATCTTCTTGGCTTTCTCGAAGAATTTCTTGGCCCAGGCGCGGGAGGCGTCGTCGTAGTCCCAATAGAAGGCTTCGGTCAGGTACATGCCCTGCGCCTTGGACAAGCCCATGCTGTGCACGTCCGAGATGTACGTCAGCAGCGGCGCGACGATCTGCTTCTTGTTGATGCCGAATTCGTTGGCCTGCTTGACGGCGTTGACGGTGTCGTTGCCGGCGTTGGCCAGCGCGATCACGTCCGCCTTCGAGGCTTGCGCCTTCAGCAGGAACGACGAGAAGTCATTGCCGGGGAAGGGGTGGCGCGACACGCCCACGACGGTGCCGCCGTTTTCCTTGATGACCTCGGTCGCATCCTTTTCCAGCGAGTGCCCGAAGGTGTAGTCGGCGGTGATGAAGTACCAGGTCTTCTTGCCTTCCTGGACCAGCGCGCGCGCCGTGCCGGCCGCCAGCGCGTAGGTGTTGGTGGTCCATTGCGCGTTCAGCGGCGAGCACTTCTCGCCCAGGATGGCGGTCGACAGGCCGGCCGACGGCATCGTCACCCGGTTCTTCTGCTTGGCGATCTCCATCACGGCCAGCGCGGTGGACGCGGTGGGGAAGTCGGTGATCATGTCGACCTTGCCCTGGTCGAACCATTCGCGCGCCAGGTTGGCGGCCACGTCGGGCTTGTTCTGGTGGTCGGCCGCGACCACTTCCACGGGCTTGCCCAGCACCTTGTTGCCCATCTCTTCGGCGGCCAGGCGGGCGGCGATCACGGAGCCGTTGCCGGCCAGGTCGGAATACACGCCGGACAGGTCGGTCAGCACGCCGACCTTCACGACATCGTCGCTGATCTTGGCCTGCGCATGGACCGCGCCGGCCGCGCCCAGGGTAAGCAGCGCTGCTGCGATTCGATTCAATTTCATCTGACTACGCTCCGTGTAGGAAGGGGGACTGCGGTCGGAAGGAATACAGCGGGGACATCAAATGCCGAGCAACGCGTTCAGCCTGTCCTGCGACTGCTGGACCTCGGCGCGGTCGATCACGGCGACCACCTGGCCGTGCTCGATGACGTAGTGGCGGTCAGCCAGATGCTGGGCGAAGCGGAAGTTCTGTTCGACCAGCACGGTGGTGTAGCCGCGCTCTTTCAACTGCCGGATCACGCGGCCCAGCGATTGCACGATGACAGGGGCCAGGCCTTCGGTGATTTCGTCCAGCAACAGCAAGCGGGCGCCGGTGCGCAGGATGCGCGCCATCGCCAGCATCTGCTGCTCGCCGCCTGAGAGCCGCGTGCCGGGGCTGTGCGCGCGCTCTTTCAGGTTTGGGAACATCGTGTAGATCTCTTCCACCGACATGCCGCTTGGGCCCACCGAGGGCAGCAGCATGAGGTTTTCCTCGGCGCTCAACGACGCGTAGATGCCGCGCTCCTCGGGGCAATAGCCGATGCCCCGGCGCGCGATCTTGTGGGTGGGCATGCCCACCGTTTCCTGTCCCTGGACCTTGATGGAGCCGCTGCGGCGGCCCACCAGCCCCAGGATGGATTTCAATGTCGAGCTGCGGCCCGCGCCGTTTCGGCCCAGCAGCGTCACGCATTCGCCAGGCTTCACGTCCAGGTCGATGCCGTGCAAGATGTGCGATTCGCCGTACCACGCGTGCAGGTTGCGGATTTCCAGCAGGTTCGCCGACGCGCCGGCCAGGGCTTCACTCATCTTCGGCTCCCATGTAGGCTTCGCGCACCGCGGGGTTTTCCGACACGGTCGCGTAGGGACCTTCAGCCAGGATCTCGCCACGCTGCAAGACGGTGATGGTGTCGGAGATGTCCGCCACCACTTTCATGTTGTGTTCGACCATCAGGATCGTGCGGCCCGCGGATACTTGCTTGATCAGGTGCTTGACCCGGTCCACGTCTTCGTGGCCCATGCCCTGCGTGGGTTCGTCCAGCAACAGCAGTTCGGGCTCCAGCGCCAGCGTGGTTGCGATTTCCAGGGTGCGCTTGCGGCCGTAGGACAGGTCGCCCGCCGCCACGTCCAGATGGGTGCGCAGGCCCACCTGATCCAGCAGTTCCTCGACGCGGTGGTGCAGGCTTTCCAGCGTGCGCTCCGATCGCCAGAAGCAATAGTCCACGCCCAGCTTGCGTTGCAAGGCCACGCGCACGTTTTCGCGCACCGACAGTTGCGGAAATACGGCGGATATCTGAAACGAGCGCACGATGCCGCGGCGCGCGGTCTGCGCCGGGCGTTCCTGCGTGATGTCCACGCCGTCGTACAGGATCTCTCCGCGCGTCGGGATGTGGAACTTGGTCAGCAGGTTGAAGAAGGTGGTCTTGCCCGCGCCATTGGGGCCGATCAGCGCATGGATGGCGCCGCGCCGCACGCTCAGGTCGACGTTGTTGACCGCCACGAAGCCGCGGAATTCCTTGGTCAGGCCCCGGGTCTGAAGGATGATGTCGCTTTGCATGTTGTCCGATAGGCGTGCTTGGGGACAGGCGCCTCCGCGCGCGGCGGTTTTGCCGCGCGGCGGAGGGTTCGTGCTGCGGGGTGCTGCGTCCGGGAACGGGCGCTTACGTCGACTGGTATTGCTTGGGACGCTTGGCCAGCGAGGCCTGGATGATGGCCGTGCAACGTTCGCGCTCAGCGCCGACCAGCGGCAGGCGCGGGCGGCGCACATGCTCGTTGCCGACACCGGCCAGCGTTTCGGCCAGCTTGATGTTCTGCACCAGCTTGGTGGAAACATCCAGGTGCAAGAGCGGCGTGAACCATTGATAGAGGGCCAGCGCCTCTTGCCACTTGCCGGCCTTCATCAGGTCGTACAGCGCCACAGTCTCACGCGGGAAGGCGGTGACCAGACCGGCGAGCAACCCGTCCGCACCCAGCGCCAGCGCTTCGAACGACAGGTCGTCCACGCCGATGAACAGCTGGTAGCGCGTGCCCAGCGCATTGCGCAGGTCGGTCAGGCGGCGCACGTCGTCGCTGCTTTCCTTGATGGCGACCAGCCACGGGCAGTCGGCCAGTTCGACCATGTGCTCGGTCTTCAGGTCCACGCGATAGGCGACCGGGTTGTTGTAGATCATGCAGGGTTTTTGCGCCGCTTCTGCCATGGTGCGGATGCTCTGCATCGCTTCGCGCGCATCCGCCACGTAGATCAGCGACGGCATCAGCATGAAGCCGTCCACGCCGATGTCGACGGCGGCCTTGATGAAGCGCAGCGCTTCGCGGGTGCTGGTTTCCGACACGTTGGCCAGCACCGGGATGCGCCCGGCGCTGACTTGCACCGCGCACCGCGTGACCTCGAGCTTTTCTTCCAGCGTCAGGGTGCTGGCTTCGCCCAGCGAGCCGCAGGTGACCAGGCCGTGGACCCCGTTGTCGATCAGGAAGCCGAAGTGCTTGCGCATCGCTTCGAAGTCGAGGGTTTCGTCGGCGTGGAATTTACTGGTGACGGCAGGAAATACGCCCTGCCAACGCACGTTGTTCAACTGGCTTCTCCTCAAGATGCCGTCGCTTCAATGGCGGAGCGGCGAGCAGGAGAAAGTCTAATATTCGTTAAATATATTTAATAGATATTTTTAGTTGGGAATTTCCCGAGATCGGGTTTTCCCGGCGAGTCGGCATGAATGGGGCGGGAAAGAAAAGGGGCGGACAAGAAAACGCCCCGCGCGAGGGGCGGGGCGGCGGGGGCGGTTGGCGTCAGCCCGCTTTGCGCGTGTAGGCCCGGGTGGCGTCCTGCATGAACGTCTTGACCGCGGCGTCGTACTGCGGACCGCTGCGGAAGGCGCCCGAGTGCGAGGCGCCTTCGATCTTCACCAGCCGCTTCAGGTCCGGCGCCACGTTGCGCGCGGCGGCGAACAGTTCGTCGCTCATTGTGTGCGGCACCACGCGATCGGCCGTGCCGTGCATGAACAGCATGGGCGTGTGCATGCGGGCCAGCTTGTCCACCGAATCGAACGGCTGCGTGACCAGCAGGCCGGCCCCGGGCACCTTGCCCCAGCGCAGGGTCCCCAGCATGGCGCCGATGCTGGTGAAGCTGGATTCCACGATCAGGCCCGCGAATTCGGGCTGCTCGGGCCGGGCGGCCAGGTCGATGGCGATGGCGCCGCCCAGGCTGTGCCCATAGACGAAGCGGCGCGCGGGGTCGGGTTGCAGCCGGGCCAGTTCCTTCAAGCCGGCCATCGCGTCTTCCAGCGCGCTCTCTTCCGAGGGCAGGCGAGGCGTCGAGGCGCCGAAGCCGCGGTAGTCGATGGCCAGCACCGAATAACCCATCCGCGTCCAGCCGTCGATGCGGAAGGCGCTGCCGTTCAGGTTCCAGCGCGCGCCATGCAGGTACAGCACCGTGGGCGCGCCCGCCTTGGGGCTTTGCCAGTACCAGGCGCGCACCTTGTCGCCGTTGGCCAGCGCCAGGTCGTAGACCTCGGTGCCGGCGGCGGGTTCGCGCCACCAGGTCTGCGGTTCGGATTGGGGCGAGAAGATCGTCTGGCGTTGCCAGGAGTCCAGCTGCGAGCAGCCCACCACGCTGGCGGCGGCAAGCAGGGCGGCGACGAAAAGCCGGCGGGCGGAGAGTCGGGGCAAGGCGGGCATGACAACTATGACCCTGTCGGGCCGGTTGGGTTCCGGCATCAGGATACTCCGGGATGCACCTCCCGCGTGAGCGCCAGCCACGCCTGCGCCGCATGCGAGAGGTAGCCGCCGCGCCGCCAGACCAGCACCATTTCCCAATCGGTGCCGGGGTCGCGCAGCGGCACGCGGCAGACGCCGGCAGGCAGGGCGTCCTGCGCCTTTAGCCGCGGCAGGAAGGCAACGCCCAGCCCGGCGGCCACCAGCGCCACGATGAAATCGATCTGGCCGCTGCGGGCGGCGATGGCCGGGGTGAAGCCCGCGCGCTGGCAGGCGTCATGGATGATGCGGTTCAGGGCGAAGCCGGTCTCGAACAGGATGAAGGGCGATTCGCGCAGATCGGCCAGTCCCACGGACTCAGCATGCGCGAACGGGTGGTCGGCGGGCAACAACGCCATCAGCGGCTCGCGCGCCACAGGCTGCCAAGCCACGTTGTCGGGTACAGGCTGCAGCGACGCCGCCAACTCGATTTCGCCGGCCATCACCATTTCCTCAAGGCGGCGGCTACCGTGCTCCACCAGGCTGATCTCGATCTGCGGATAGCGGCTGCGAAAGCGGGCGAACATCGGCGCAAACAGCGAACTGCTGCCCAGCGGCGGCAATCCCAGACGCAGGACGCCGCGCTTGAGGCCCTTTAAGTCGTCCAGTTCGGCGTACAGGTCGTCGCGTTCGGCCAACATCGCGACGGCGCGCCGGTAGACGATTTCGCCCGCCTCCGTCAGGCGGACGGGCTGCGCGTGGCGGTCCAGCAACGGCATGCCAAGCTCGTCTTCCAACTGGCGCACGGCCTTGCTGACCGTGGGCTGCGTCGCGTAGATGGTTTTGGCGGCCTGGGAAAAGCCGCCTTGGCGGATCACTTCCACCAAGGCGCGCAAGGGGCGCAAGTCCATGGGTATGCCTATATGGAATAAGTTGAATTCTTCAAATTCATTTTATCTATGGCGCACGCGGGCGTAAAACATCAGCTTGTCGCTGGAACCCGTCTGATGTCTCGCCCTCGTACCGCCCTCGTCTTGCGCCTTGCGCTGCGCCGCAGCCGCTTGCTGCAAATCGCCCTGATCGTCCTGTTCGCCCTGCTGGGCCAAGCCCTGGCCAATGCTTTCGGCCTGCCCATCCCCGGCGGCGTCATCGGCATGGCCCTGGTGCTGGCGTTGCTGGCGACGCGCCGGTTGCGCGTGCGCAACGTCCATCGGGGGGCGAGCTGGCTGCTCGGTGAAATGCTGCTGTTCTTCGTGCCCGCCGTCATGTCGCTGCTGGACCACCGCGAATTCCTCGGAATGCTGGGCGTTAAGCTGCTGGTCGTGATCGTGCTGGGCACCGCCCTGGTCATGACCGGCACCGCACTCACCATCGAGCTCTGCTATCGCTGGATGAACCGCCATGCCGCTTGAATTCAACCAGGTCTTCTGGCCGGCGGCCACGGTCGCGGCCTACGTCTGTGCGCGCCTGTTCTACCGCCGCCATGCGTACTGGTGGACGTCGACCCTGGTCGTGGCGCCCGCGCTGCTGCTGGCCTTGGCGCTCGTCCTGCACACCGGGTATCGGGACTACATGGCCGGCTCGCATTGGCTGATGGCGATGCTGGGGCCGGTCATCGTGGCCTTCGCCTTGCCGCTGTACGAGCAGCGCGCGCTGATCCGGCGCTATTGGCCGGTGCTGGCGGCTGGAGTGGCGGTGGGCAGCCTGATCGCCGGCGTCAGCGCCTGGATGCTGGGCAGCCTGCTCGACCTGCCGCCGGACTTGCGGCTGAGCCTGCTGCCGCGTTCGGTCGCCACGCCCTTCGCGGTGGCGGTGTCGTCGCACGTGGGCGGCGTGCCGGACCTGACTGCGGTGTTCGTGATCGTGACCGGCGTGTTCGGCGCGGCCATCGGCCAACTGATGCGGCGCTGGTTGCCGTTGCGATCGGCGCTGGCGCGCGGCGCGCTGTTCGGCATGGGCGCCCATGGCGCCGGAATGGCAAAGGCCCGCGAACTGGCGGCCGAAGAGGGCGCCGTCGCGGGCCTGGTGATGGTGATGGCGGGATTGTTCAATGTGCTGGTGACCCCCGCCGTCGTCGTCGGCTTGCTGGCCTGACGCGCAGGCTTCAGTGCAGGAGTTCCAGCGCGACCGGGTACAGGGACGCCACCAGCAGCAACGCCATGCCCACATTGAAGGCACGCACCGCCCAGGGCTTGTGCAGCACCCGGCGCAGCGCGGTGCCGAAGGTCACCCAGACGCCGATGCTGGGCAGGTTGACGATGCCGCACACCAGCGTGGCGATCACCAGGTTGGCGAAGAAGCCGTTCTGCGGCGTGTAGGTCGCCACCACGCCCACGGCCATCACCCACGCCTTGGGGTTGACCCACTGGAACGCCGCGGCCTGCAGGAACGTGAAGGGCTTGCCGCGCGCGTCGCCGTCTTCCATGCCGCCCGAATTGGCGATCTTCCAGGCCAGGTAAAGGAGGTATGCGGCGCCGGCGTACTTCAGCACCGTGTACAGCTCGGGCACTTGCTGGAACACCGAACCCAGCCCGATGCCCACCAGGAAGATCATCAGCGTGAAGCCCAGGTTCACGCCCAGCAGATGCGGCAGGCTGCGGCGGAAACCGAAGTTCAGACCGGACGACGCCAGCATGACGTTGTTGGGTCCTGGCGTGATCGAGCTGACCAGCGCGAATAGCGCCAGGGGGCCCAACAGCGATGCGGAAGCCAAGGGCACGTCGGCCCAGTTGGTAGTGAGCAGATTCATTTTTTGGTCCTGACAATGGCACGGCGTCCGCCGGCGATAACGGCGATCACGGCAGCGGCGAAGACGAATGTCGACGGCTCCACGGATTCGCCAAACAACACTGCCGCCGCCACGACCGTCAGGAAGGGCTGCAGCAACTGCACTTGTCCCACACGGGCAATGCCGCCCACGGCCAGGCCGCGGTACCAGGCGAAGAACCCCAGGAACATCGAACCGAACGCCAGGTAGGCGCAGGCGGAAACGACCGTGGCGCTGGGCCAGTGGGCCTGTGCGGCCATCCAGCCGACTGGCGCCACCACGACCGGCGCGCTGATCGCCAGCGCCCAGCAAATGGTGCGCGAGCCCCCCAGCGTGCGCGCCGCGCGGGCGCCTTCCGCATAGCCCATGCCGCCCAGCACCACCGCCACCAGCAGCCACAGATCGCCTGTGGACAGCGTGCCGTGGCCCTGACGCAAGGCAAAGGTCGTGACCAGCGCGGCGCCCACTACCGCCCAGCCCCAGAACGAGGCCGAGGGGCGTTCGCCGCTGCGCAGCGCTGCGAATGCTGCCGTCGACAGCGGCAGCAAGCCGTTGAACACCGCGCCGTGCGAGGACGACACGCTTTGCATCGCCAGCGTGGAGGCCAGCGGCCAGCCCACGACGATGCCCAGCGCGGCCAGGATGACCCCGGGCCATTCCTGGCGGTTCGGCCGCCGGCTGCGCGTCAGCCACAGCAGCGCGATCGCCGGCACCGCCGCCACCAGGGCCCGTCCCAACCCGACCAGCAGCGGCGCCAGTTCCGAGACGGCCAGCCGCGTCATCGGCAGCGTCAGGGAAAAGACCAGTACACCCAGGAAGCCGTAGCCGTAGCCCTCCCAGACGGAGGGGGGAGCGAGGGGCGCCGCCTGGGGTGAGGGATAAAGCGTGGATCGGGTCATGACAGCTGCCGGGGAAAGTATGACGGGGATGAAATTCTTGCGGGGCGGGTAATGCCCGCAGTTGCGGGCTTTCCGTATTGCTGTCACTCTACGCATAGTTATCGGTACAGTACCGGTACACTTAGGCATATCACTTTAATCACTGGCCTGGTCGAATCCCCATGACAGTTGCTTCCGCTTCCGCTTCCGCGCCGTCCATGCCCTGGCAGCCCGTGCGCCAGGCCGACGCCTCCCTGGTGACGCAGTTGGCCGATGGGCTGGCCCGTCGCATCGACGAACAGGGCCTGCGGCCCGGCACCCGATTGCCTTCCATCCGCAAGATGGCCGAACAGTCGGGCGTCAGCCGCTTCACGGTCGTCGAAGCGTATGACCGGCTGGTGGCGCGTGGCCTGGTGCAGTCGCGCCGCGGCGCGGGCTTTTTCGTGCGGGCGCGCAGCGGCCCGCTGGCGGCCGTGGCTACCGCGCCCGCCACCACGCTGGCACCGCCCGCCCGCGTGGACATCGCCTGGCTGCTGCGCAGCATGTTCCGCGAAACCAACGCGCCGGGCATGCCGGGCGGAGCCGGCCTGCTGCCGGCCGAATGGCTCGACCCGGACATGGTGGCCAGCGCCGTGCGCGCAGTGGGCCGCTCGGTGCGCGCCAACCTCGTCAGCTACGGCCATCCGCAGGGCTTTGCGCCCCTGCGCCAGCAGATCGCCGCGTCGTTGCAGAACGATGGCGTGCCGGCGCATCCGGAACTGAACCTGCTGACCACCAACGGCGTGACCCATGGCCTGGACCTGATCGCGCGCCACCTGGTCAAACCGGGCGACACCGTGCTGGTCGAAGACCCGGCCTGGTTCGTCATTTTCGGCCGCCTGGCCGCATTCGGCGCACGGCTGATCGGCGTGCCTCGCGGGCCCGACGGCCCCGACATCGCCATGCTGGAACGCATGGCGGCCGAGCACAAGCCCAAGCTCTTCATCATCAACAGCGCCGTGCACAACCCGACCGGCCACACGCTGTCGGCCGGCGTGGCCTACGACATCCTGCGGATCGCCGAGCGCCACGATTTCATGGTGGTCGAAGACGACACCTATGGCGAACTGCATCCCGGGGGCGCCATGAAGCTGGCGGTGCTGGATCGGCTGAACCGCGTGATCCTGGTCAGCGGCTATTCCAAGATGCTGGCCGCCAGCCTGCGCGTGGGCTATGTGGCCGCCAACCCCGACATCCTGCAAAAGCTGGCCGACCTGAAAATGCTGGCCGGGCTGACGTCGCCCGAACTGGGCGAACGCGTCGTCCACCGCGTGCTGATGGAAGGGCAGTACCGGCGCCACATCGAGCGTGTGCGCGCCCGCGTGGACGACGCGCGCCAGCGGTGCCTGAAAGGGCTGTTGAAGCTGGGACTGACGGTGCACCACGAACCCAACGCGGGCATGTTCGTCTGGGCCGATTGCGGGCGTGACACTGAAGTGCTGGCGCGCGAAGCCGCCGACCGGGGCATGCTGCTGGCGCCCGGCACGCTGTTTTCACCGTCCCAGGCGCCCTCGACCATGCTGCGGTTCTCGGTCTCGATCGCGGACGATCGCGGCGTCTGGACAGAATTGGAAAAACTCTTCGCGCAAAACGGCTCCTACAATCAATAATATGCAGCTGTCTATCTGAAGGAACCGCCATGTCCGCACCCATCAAACCCCTGACCGAAAACTTTGCCGTCGCGCCTCAACTGGGTCCCGACGACATGGCCGATGTCGCCGCCGCCGGCTACAAGAGCGTGATCATCAACCGCCCCGATTTCGAAGGCGGCCCGGACCAGCCCACCGCTGCCGACGTGTCCAGGGCCGCGGCCGCTGCCGGCCTGGCGGTCGAATACCAGCCCGTGGTGGGCAGCGCCATGACCGTGTCCGACGTGGTGCGCTTCGCCGAACTGCTCAAGACCCTGCCGGGCCCCGTGCTGGCCTACTGCCGCACCGGCACCCGCTGCACCAATCTGTTCGCCGCCGCCCAGCAATTGGGCTGACCCGGCGCTTGACGCGCATCAAGCCCGCCCGGTTCCCTTGATGTGAACCTGGCGGCTTTCCGGTAGCATAAAGATTCCTCTCAAACAGGAGCAGGCAAGATGTTCAAGAAGATCCTGATTCCCACCGACGGTTCGCCGCTGTCGGCCCAAGCCGCCAACGCGGGCATTACCTTCGCACGTTCCGTCGGCGCCGAAGTCGTCGCCCTTTATGTGACGCAGCCTTTTGCGGCCACGATCGGCTTTGACGGCATGGCCGCGGCCTACGCCATCACCGATGAGGACTACGAAAAGGCCTCGGCCGAGCAAGCCGACAAGTACCTGAAACAGATCACCGACCGCGCCGACACCGCCGGCGTCAAGTCCGAAGCGCGCGCCGTGTCCAACTTCAACGTGGCTGACGGCATCGTTCAGGCCGCCACCGACGCCGGTTGCGACCTGATCTTCATCGGCAGCCACGGCCGCAGCGGCCTGTCGCGCCTGCTGCTGGGCAGCGTCACCGCCAAGGTGCTGTCGCTGGCCAGCACCGCCGTGCTGGTGTATCGCGTCAAGGAAGAAAAGAAGTAAGCGCCGCTCCGCCCGGCACTATGCCGGCGCATGCGCCGCAAGGCCCCTCCGTCGCGAGGGGCTTTTTTTTTGCCTATTCCCTATCGCGGGCATGAATTTCTTTTTCCGCTCCGTCGCCGATTGGTTCTTGTATCTTGCCGCGCGGCGCGTAATATTTATGCATCAGCGCGGGCGCGGTTACGCATTCCCCAAGTACCACACGCGGCATGGCGCCCGCCGCGGCAGCGCCCGGTCGGGCTTGCCGTACGTGCACAGTGGTTCACTGCAAGGAAGAGGCCATGACTCGCAAGACGCGTATCGAGCTTTACCGCAATATCGGCATCAGCGCCCATATCGACGCGGGCAAAACGACGACCACCGAGCGCATCCTCTTCTATACCGGCATCACCCACAAGATCGGCGAAGTCCATGACGGCGCCGCCGTGATGGACTGGATGGAGCAAGAGCAGGAACGCGGCATCACCATCACGTCGGCCGCCACCACCGCCTTCTGGAAGGGCATGGCGGGCAACTACCCCGAACACCGCATCAACATCATCGACACGCCCGGGCACGTGGACTTCACCATCGAAGTCGAACGGTCCATGCGCGTGCTGGACGGCGCCGTCATGGTCTATGACGCAGTGGGCGGCGTGCAGCCGCAGTCCGAAACCGTCTGGCGGCAAGCCAACAAGTACAAGGTGCCGCGCCTGGCGTTCGTCAACAAGATGGACCGCGTAGGCGCGGACTTCCTGCGCGTGCAGCGCCAGATCGCCGAACGCCTGAAGGGCGACGCCGTGCCCATCCAGCTGCCGGTCGGCGCTGAAGACCATTTCGAGGGCGTGATCGACCTGGTCAAGATGAAAGCCATCCTCTGGGACGACGCCAGCCAGGGCGTGAAGTTCAAGTACGAAGACATCCCCGCGTCCCTGCAGGACGAGGCGCAGAAGTGGCACGACAAAATGGTGGAAAAGGCCGCCGAGGCCAACGAGACCCTGCTTGAAAAGTACCTGTCGGGCGAGACCCTGACCGAAGACGAAATCAAGCTGGGCTTGCGCATACGCACCGTCGCCAACGAGATCGTGCCCATGCTGTGCGGCAGCGCCTTCAAGAACAAGGGCGTGCAGGCGATGCTGGACGCCGTCATCGACTACATGCCGTCGCCGCTGGACGTGCCCGCCATCAAGGGGCACGACGAGCGCGACCGCGAAATCGAACGCCATCCGGCCGACAACGAGCCGTTCTCGGCGCTGGCCTTCAAGATCATGACGGACCCCTTCGTCGGGCAGCTGGTGTTCTTCCGCGTGTATTCCGGCGTGGTGAAGTCCGGCGACTCGGTCTTCAACCCCATCAAAGGCAAGAAGGAACGGCTGGGCCGCATCCTGCAGATGCACGCCAACGAACGGCGCGAGATCACCGAGGTGTACGCCGGCGACATCGCCGCGGCGGTCGGCATCAAGGACGTCACCACCGGTGACACCCTGTCGGATCCGGCGCACGTCATCATCCTGGAACGCATGGTCTTCCCCGAGCCCGTGATTTCCCAGGCGGTGGAACCCAAGACCAAGGCCGACCAGGAAAAGATGGGCATCGCGCTGAACCGCCTGGCGCAAGAGGACCCGTCGTTCCGCGTGCGCACCGACGAGGAATCCGGCCAGACCATCATCTCGGGCATGGGCGAGCTGCACCTGGAAATCCTGGTCGACCGCATGAAGCGCGAGTTCAACGTCGAGGCCACCGTCGGCAAGCCGCAAGTGGCCTACCGCGAAACCATCCGCAAGGCCTGCAACGAGGTCGAAGGCAAGTTCGTCAAACAGTCGGGCGGGCGCGGCCAGTACGGCCACGTGGTGTTGAAGCTGGAACCGCAAGAGCCGGGCAAGGGCTATGAGTTCGTTGACGCCATCAAGGGCGGCGTGGTGCCGCGCGAATTCATCCCGGCGGTCGACAAGGGCATCCGCGAATCGCTGAATGCCGGCGTGTTGGCGGGCTACCCGGTCGTGGATGTGAAGGCGACCCTGTTCTTCGGTTCGTACCACGACGTGGACTCCAACGAAAACGCTTTCAAGATGGCGGGTTCGATGGCGTTCAAGGAGGGCATGCGCCGCGCCGATCCGGTCTTGCTCGAGCCGATGATGCAGGTCGAAGTCGAGACACCCGAAGACTTCACCGGCAACGTGATGGGCGACTTGTCGTCACGGCGCGGCATGGTGCAGGGCATGGAAGACATCGCGGGGGGCGGCGGCAAGGTCGTGCGCGCCGAAGTGCCGCTGGCCGAAATGTTCGGCTATTCGACGTCGCTGCGCTCGCTGACGCAGGGGCGCGCGACCTACACGATGGAGTTCAAGCACTACGCCGAAGCGCCGCGCCAGGTGGCGCAGGAGGTCATCGCGGCCCAAGGCGCGGGCCGCTGACCCTGCTTGCGGGGTTCAGGCCGGGGCGGCCACGGTGGCTGCCCCCGCCCGCATGCGCGAAGACGCCATCTTCACGCCCATCAGGATCATCACGAAGCCGTAGGCGTGGAACAGTTGCGGCGTCTCGCCCAGCAAGGGCCACGCCAGCAAGGCGGCATACACCGGCACCAGGAACATGGATAGCCCCGCGGTGGCGGGACCGGCCTGGCTGATCAGCCGGCCATACACGTAATAGGCGCCCAGGCTGGGCACCACCGCCAGGAACAGCAGCACGGCCGCCAAGCGCGGGTCCGTCCACGGCGGCGTGGCGCCAGCCGCGGCTTCGATGCCGGCAAACGGCGCCAGCGCCAGGACGCCGCCCAGCATCATCGTGGCCAGCCGGGCGCTGTCCGGTACGGCGGGCAGGGTCAGGCGTTTCTGCAAGACGGTATAGAACGCCCAGCCGGTCGCGGCCAGCAGTACCCACAGGTCGCCCTGGCCGAACGCCAACCGGCTCAGAGCCTGGAGATCGCCGCGCGACAGCACGACCAGCACGCCGCCCAGCGCCAGGCCCAAGCCAGCCGCCCGCAGCGCGGACAGCGGCTTGCGCCAGATCAGCGCTTCCAGCAAGGCCACCAGGATGGGGCTGCATGAAAAGATCAGCGCGATATTGGTGGCGCTGGTGGTCTGCGCGCCGATGTATTGCGGCGCCACCGCCACGCCCATGCCCAGCACCGCCAGCGGCAACAGGGCGGGCAAGCCGCGCCACAAGGCGCGGCGGTGTGCGCGCAGGGCGGGCGCCGCCAGTGGCAGCAAGATCAGCAAGGCCAGCAGCCAGCGGCCGAAGGCAAGGAAAACAGGGGGAAGGCTGGCGTCGTGCGCCCAGCGGGCGGCGACCATATTCGATGCGAATAACGCCGGGGCGGTCAGGAGCATGGCGGTGCCGGACAGGCCCAGACCGGTTCTTGCAGGTAGTGCTGCTGCGTGAGACATGGTTTCCAGCCGCGCGGATCGGCGCGCGGGTTGCTGCGTTGGAACTGCCGGCGCGCGCGCCGGGTTGTGCCGCGGTGCATGCGCCGAAATCCGACGGGCGGGGTAGGGCCCGTCTTGCTGGAAAGTCTACGGCCGAGGGAACAAAATAGGTTTCCTGATTCACGCCGAATTCACGGGTATAGGAAAATATCTATCTTGTAGAATCGATTTTTACAGGGATATTCTCTTAATGGGCTCGCCTGCCATGTCCGCCACCCCGAAAATCGATGAAACCGACCGCAAGATCCTGCGCGCCCTGCGCGCCGACGGCCGGCTGACCAACCTGAAGCTTGCCGAGCAGGTGGGGCTGTCGCCCACGCCCTGCTGGAACCGGGTCAAGGCGCTGGAAGAGGCCGGCGTGATCGAAGGCTATGCGGCCTTGCTGAACCAGAAGGCGCTGGGGTTGCCGGATACCGTCATGATCGAAGTGACGCTGGAGCACCACGACGACGAGTCGCTCGCCCGCTTCGGCGAAGAGATCACCCGGCTGCCCGAAGTGGTCGAAGCCTTTCTGGTCACGGGCGAATACGACTACCTGATCAAGGTGGCCGTCGCGGGCACCGAGGGCTACGAGGAATTCCTGCGCAAGCGGCTGTACAAGCTGCGGGGCGTGCGCCACAGCCGGTCCACGTTCGTCCTGCGGCGCCTGAAGCACACGCCTTCGGTGGAACCGTAATCGGGTTGGGGCTTAGCCCCCGATGAATGCTTCGATGGCGCCGTTGAACGCGCGGGGGTTGCCCAGGTTCATGCCGTGCGACGACCCGACCACCGTCACGCGGTGCGCGTGCGGTACCCATTGCGACAGGGCGTCCAGCACGGCGGGATAGGGGGCGGGGCTCAGCGCGCCGCCGATCAGCAGGGTCGGCAGCTTCAGGGTGCCGATCTGCTGGGGGGACAGGACTTCGGGCTTTTCTTCCGCCTGGCCGAAAAGCGTGCCGACGTTGTCGCGCACCATCTCCTTGAACCACGGCACCATGCGCTGCCAGGTGTCCGGCCCCGTCACCGTGTCCACGAACAGCGCCAGGCCGTCCTCGACGTCGCCCTGGCGGATCAGTGCCAAGGCGCGTTGGCGAAAACCGCCGCGCGAATCGTCGCCGCCGGGCAGCGGCAGGCCGGGATCGGCCAAGGTCAGGCTGCGCAGCGCGTCGGGTTGGCGCAGCGCGGCTTCCAGCGCCACGCGCCCGCCGCGGGAATGGCCGACCAGATGGGCGGGGCCGCCGGCGACGGTGTCGATGAATTCCAGCACGTCGCTGGCATGCTGCTCGATCGAAAACCCGTCGCCTTCGCCGTCCCACGTTTCCGGCCAGTAACGGCGCAGGCAAACTGCCAGTACCCGGAACGACTTGCCCAGGGGCGCCATCTGCGACTTCCAGTAGCGGCAGTCCGACAGCGAACCATGCACAAGTACCAGCGGCGTGCCGCTGCCGTACTCGGTATAGGACATGGCGTAGCCGCCGATCAACGCGGTTTGCAGGGGCAGGACGGGTTCGGAACGCATGGAGGGCAGGAAGGGGAAAGCCAGGTCCGCATTCTAGCCCGTCGTCGCCGCGCGCCATCGCCGGCGGCCGCTGATAAACTCGTCCGCAGTCCTTCACGGAGTCCGTCACGATGTCCCCCGAGTCCCTCGCCGCTTTGCCTGAATCCGCCCAACGCGTTGCCCGCCTCCTGCTGGAGATCGGCCACGACAAGCCCGTCGTCGTCCTGCCTCAATCGGGCAAGACTTCGGCGGAAGCGGCGGCGGGCCTGGGCTGCGAGGTGGCGCAGATCGCCAAGTCCATCATCTTCCGGCGGGCCTCCGATGACGCGCCGGTGCTGGTCATCGCCAGCGGCGCCAACCGCGTGGACGAGGCCAAGGTGGCCGAGCAGGTCGGGGCGCTGGCCAAGGCGGATGCCAAGTTCGTGCGCGACAACACGGGTTACGCGATCGGCGGCGTCTGCCCCATCGGCCATGCCGTCAAGCCGGTCATGCTGCTGGATGCAGACCTGTTCAACTACGACAGCTTGTGGGCGGCCGCAGGCCACCCACACGCCGTGTTCAACCTGACGCCCCGGCAACTGGCGGACATGACCGGCGCGCCGGTCGTGGATGTCGCCCTGCGCGCCTGAACGCCTGAACGGCCCGTGTCTGGTTGACCCGCGCCCGGCGCTTGGGCGCGGTCAGCGCGGGTGCTCGTCCAACCCGTCGATCAGCACCTGCCGCAAGCCCCGCGAGCAGGCCTCCACCCGGCCCTGCACGCCATAAACAGCAGCCAGCGACGCCGGCGTGGTCACGTCGGCCGGCGCACCCTCGGCGTGCAGGCGGCCGCCCGAGATCATCACCGCGCGGTCCGCGTGCTGCAACGCCACGTTCAGGTCGTGCAGCACGATGATGCTGATCAGTCCGTGCTCTTGCGTTTCCTGTTTCAGCAGGCGCATCACGTGGAACTGGTAGTTCAGGTCCAGGGCGGATAAGGGTTCGTCCAGCAGCAGCACGCGCGGATGCCGGATCAGCGCCTGCGCCAGCCCCACCAGTTGTTTTTGACCGCCTGACAAGGCGTCCAGGTAGTGCAGCGCCAGGTGTGCGATGCCAAGCCGGTCGAGCAGGCGCTCGATGTCCGCCATGGCGACGGGCGGCGCCAGCGCATCCTGCGTCGCCTTGGCCGCCACCAGCACCGATTCGAACACCCGCAGGTGCACCGCGGCGGGCAGGCTCTGCGGCAGATAGACCATGTGCCGGGCGCGTTCGCCCACGCCCAGCCGGGTCATGTCCTGGCCGTTCAGCAAGACACTGCCTTGCCGCGTGCGGACCAGTCCGGCCAGCGCTTTGAGCAAGGTGGATTTTCCGCTGCCGTTCGGGCCCAGCAGGGCGGTCACCTGGCCCGCGGCAAGCGCCGGCACTGACAGCGCGTGCAGCACGTCACCGCGACCATAGCCGGCGGTCAGCCCGTGGATGTCCAATGCGGCGTCGCGCGTCATGGCAATTGCCGGCGCAACACCACCGCCACGAAAAAGGGGATCCCGACCAGCGCCGTTACGATGCCTACGGGCACCACCACGCCGGGCAGCAGGTTCTTGGAGACGACAGATGCCAGCGACAGGATCAGTCCGCCGACCAGCGCGCTGCCGGGCAGGTAAAAGCGGTGGTCTTCGCCGAACAGCCGGCGCGCGATATGCGGCGCCACCAGCCCGATGAATCCGATGGTGCCGACAAAGGCCACGGCCAGCGCCGACAGCAGGCTGACGCGCGCCAGCGCCGCCACGCGCACCTGGCGCACGTCCACGCCGAAGCTCGCGGCACGGTCTTCCCCCAGCCGCAGCGCGGTCAGCTTCCAGGATTGGCGCATGGCCAACGGCAAGGCTATTGCTACGGCCAGCGCTACGACGCCGGCCGTCGTCCAGCTGGACCGGGCCAGGCTGCCCATCGTCCAGAAGACCAGGTTCTGCAGCGCTTCGGCGCTGGCCAGGAACTGCACCAGTGATACCAGGGCATTGAAGGTGAACACCATGGCGATGCCGAACAGCACGACGCCCGATGTGTTCATGCCGCTCCAGCGGGCGACGGCGTCCAGCAGCAACGCCGCCACCAGCGCAAACAGGAACGCGTTGCCGGCGATCAGCCAGCCGCTGGGCACGCCTGGCAGCCCCAGTTGCAGGACGATGGCCAGCGACGCGCCAAACGCCGCGGCGGACGATACGCCCAGCGTAAACGGGCTGGCCAGCGGATTATTCAGGATGGTCTGCATTTCGGCGCCCGCCAGGCCCAGCGCCATGCCCACCAGGGCGGCCATCAAGGCCGAAGGCAGCCGGATGTCCCACACGATCACGCGGTAGGTTGGGTCGGCGGAGGCGGGCGCGCTCAAGGTGCGCCACAGGTCGCCCCAGGGCAGGCCCGACGGACCCACCGTGAAGTCGAACAGCAGCGCCATGAAAATCGCCGCCAGCAGCAGGGCGAGAAGCCCTGCGCGGCGGCGCAGGATGTGCCGGTAGGCGCTGACCGCGCTTGCGGCGGGGAGCATTACTGCAGCAGTTGCAGGCGGCTCTTGGCCGTGGCGGCCGCCGGGGCGTTCGGGTAGTCGCGAACAATGCGCTGCAGCGTCGCTTTGGCGCCGGCGCGGTTGTTCAATTCGATCTGGCCGCCGGCGATGATCAGCAGGGCGTCCGGGGCGCGCGCGTTTTCGGGCGACTTCTGCACCATGCTGGTCAGTTGCTCGATGGCGCCCTTGAAGTCCTTCATGCCATAGCGGCTGCTGCCCAGGTAGAACTGCGCGCTGGGGGCCAGCTGGCTGTTCGGGTACAGCGCGGTGAACGCGGCCAGCGATTCGGCGGCGTCCTTGTACTGGCCCTTGCGGAACAGGTCCATCGCGCCGTCATAGGCGGCTTGCTCTTGCGGGTCGCCTGCGGCGGTGCCCGGGGGATTCGTGCCGCTGGGCGCGCCCGGCTTGGCGCTGGGCTGCTGGCGCGACACCAGTTCCAGCTGGTCGCGCAGCTGCGCCACTTCCTGCTGCAGGGATTGAATCTGGTCGGCCAATTGCAGCTTGGCGCGTTGGCTTTGCTCGTTCTGCTGCTGAACCTGCTGGCGCAAATCCAGGATGGCCTTACGGGCTTCATCGTCGGAAAAAGCGTGAGCGGGCGCCGTCAGGGCCGCAAGCACCAGGCCAGTGGCCACAATCAGAGGACGCAGGGACAGAACGTTATCGCGCATGAATATTCCCGGGTATAAAAACAAACGTCGGGACGGCCGGCTGACCGTCCCGACGCGTGGTAGGGCTCTTGGACTATACGAAAATCTTAACGCAGATAGTTGATATCGGCGCGGCGGTTTTCAGCAAAGTCGGCTTCCGACGTACCCGTCGACTTCGGCTTTTCTTTGCCGAAGCTGATGGTTTCGATCTGGTTGTCGCTGACGCCCAGCAGGGTCATCATGCGACGCACGGCGTCTGCACGACGCTGGCCCAGGGCCAGGTTGTACTCAGCACCGCCGCGTTCGTCGGTGTTGCCTTCGATCTTGACCTTCTGCTGCTGGTGCGAAGCCAGGTAGCGGGCGTGGGTTTCGACCAAGCCGCGGTACTGGTCCGACACGGTGTAGCTGTCGAAATCAAAGTACACCGAGCGCTGTTGCGCCAGGATGCTTTGGGGGTTAAAGGGATCAAGGATTTGGCCAGAGGCCGAAGATCCTTGGCCAGCGCCTCCGCCCTGACCCGCTTTATCGTCGAGAGGGACGGAGCTGCAAGCTGCCAGAGTGGCAGCCAGAGCGGCAATGGTCAGGCTTTTGGCAATGCGCGACTTCATGATAGTTCCTTTGCAAAGAGAGTCACACGTGTTATCGGGTAAATGGGCCCCAAGTCGGTTCACGTATTTCCCCGTTCAGTACCGAAAGCGTCTGCCGTACGCGGCCATCGCTCGAAACACCCGCAAGTACGCTACGTCCATTTTGGATGGCGGCGTAAAGGACTTGCATGCCATTCGGCGCGAAACTTGGCGACTGATCGTCACGACCATCAGTGATCAAGGATTCGGAGCCTGAGGACAGGTTCAACGACGCGATTCGAAACGCGCCGTCGCGTCTTGCAACGTACAGCAGCGTCGATCCATCGGGGGAAATTCGGGGTGATATGTTGTAACCACCATTAAACGTGAGGCGGCGTGCGTCGCCACCTGTCGAGCCGGTCTGATAGATTTGCGGCCCGCCGCTGCGGTCACTCGTAAAGATAATGGAAGCACCGTCTGGCGTAAAGGTCGGTTCGGTGTCAATCCCGGGAGAACGCGTAACTCGGCTGGGATTCGACCCGTCGGACGCGCCAACGATGTAAATTTGCGACAAACCGTCACGCGTCAGCGCCACGGCCAGCTTGGAGCCGTCGGGCGACCAGGCGGGAGCGCTGTTGTTGCCCTTGAAGTTGGCGACCGGCACGCGGGCGCTGGTGGCCAGCGTGTGCACGTAGACGACCGGTTTGCCGGACTCGAAGCTCACGTAAGCCAGCTTGGCGCCATCGGGCGACCAGGACGGCGAGATGATGGGTTCGCGCGAACGCAGGGCCACTTGCGGGTTCTGCCCGTCGGCGTCGGCCACTTGCAGTTCGTAGGTGGCACCCTTCTTCAGGACGTAAGCGATACGGGTCGAGAATACGCCGCGAACGCCGGTGATCTTCTCGTAGATGCGGTCGGCGATCTGGTGGGCCACGCGGCGCAGTTCCTGCTCGGTGCCCGAGAACGCCACGCCGTCCAATTGCCCCTTCTTGACCGTGTCGGCCAGGCGGTAGCGCACGTCGTAGCGGCCATCGGCGCCACGGGTGATGCTGCCATAAGCCAGGAAATCGGCGCCTTTGCCGCGCCAGTCGTCATGGGCGATGGGCGAGTCGACGTTCAGGCCGGAGCCGGCGGCGTTGATCAGGCGGAACTGGCCCGTGCGGGTCAGGTCGGCGCGGATCACTTCGGCCAAGGCGCGGCCGTGGGTGTCGTCCACGGCGAAATCGGCGATGGCTACTGGATACTGCGTTGCGCCCGTACCGGAAATATCAACGCGCAACTGGGCATGGACCGGTTTCATTGCCATCAGGCAGGCCAGCGTAAGCATCAGCAAGCCGAGTCCATACGATCGCCAGAGAGCGAGGAGGGAGCCTCGTCGGCTATAAGCGGGAGTCATATTCATCAATCTCCTGTCAATCATACATTTTGTGCACTACGTCAATGAACTTTTCGTAGCTGCCCGTGGAGGGCTTCGGGAAGGGGTTGCAGCGGCGGATACCGGTCTCGACCGCACGGTCAAATGCCGGATTGCCGGAGGATTCGGTCAGCGAAACGCCGTTAACCTTCCCGTCAGTACCTAACTGTACCCGGTATTGTGCGGTCGGATTCCCGGAGCCGCTGCGCGGCGGAGGCTGATAGGCCACGCCCGGAAGAATGCAAGCGCGCACCTTGGCGGCGTAGCCGTTGTCGCGTCCGCCGCCCGCCTGGTTGCGGTCGGCCGTGCCGCCCGGAATGCCTGCGGCGCCCAGCGCATCGTTGCGGAACGCATCCTTCAATGCCTTGTCCGCGGCCGCCTTCTTGGCGGCGGCGGCCTTCTCGGCAGCAGCCTTTTCAGCCGCGGCCTTGTCGGCAGCCGCTTTCTCGGCGGCCGCCTTGTCGGCAGCAGCCTTGTCCGCGGCGGCCTTCTTGGCAGCGTCGTCCTTGGCTTTCTTTTCGGCAGCGGCCTTGTCGGCGGCGGCTTTCTCTGCAGCAGCCTTGTCGGCGGCGGCCTTGTCTGCCGCGGCTTTCTCTGCGGCCGCCTTCTCTGCGGCCTGGCGTTCCTGCTCCAGGCGCTTCTTTTCCTTCAATTCAGCCTGCTTGCGCTCTTCTTCCAGGCGCGCCTTTTCCTTGGCCGCTTCAGCGGCCTGGCGTGCCTTTTCTTCCTGCTCGCGCTTCTTCTTGGCTTCCTGGATCGCGATTTCGGGATCCACTTCCTCGGTCTTGGGCTGAACCTCGGGTTCGGGCTTGGGCGGAGGAGGGGGCGGAGGCGGCGGCTCGGGCGCCTTTTCAGGTTCCGGCTTGGGCTCGGGCTTGGGGGCCGGCTTGGGTTGTTCGGGCTGGGGCGTGGGTGGCGGGGAGACGGGCGAATTGCCGTCGGCCCAGAGCTGGACCTCGACGGGGCCCGGGGCCTCCGTGCGCCAGCTCACGCCAAAGATCAAGGCGACCAGCAGCAGCAAATGCACCGCCACAGCCAGAATGAGCGCATTCCGGTTGTCGTTGTTGGGCGGGGTGGCCGGCGGGCCGCTGCGGTGTCGAATTATGGGTGGCGTCATGGGCGTTGCATGCCGGGCAAGCCGGCGGAAGGCGTCGCGTTAGCGTTTTTTCGCGGATGCGGGCTGGGAAGCGCCGGCGGCGGACTGGTCCACCAGCAGGCCCAGGCGGGTGATGCCGTTGGTGCGCAGTTCGTCCATCACCTTCACGACCGTCTCGTAGGGCACCTTGCCGTCGGCGGCGATGACCACCGGCGTTTCCGCGGTAATGCGCGAACGCACTTGCGCCACCAGCTCGGGGCGCGCGATGTCCTGCATCGTGGCGCCGGGTTCGCGCATGCGCAGGGCGATCTTGCCGTCTTCCGAAATCTGGACTTCCAGCGGCTTCACGGGCACGTCCGATGCCGCTCCGACCGAGGGCAGCTGGATCAACCCGGGCGTGATCAGGGGCGCGGTCACCATGAAGATGACCAGCAGCACCAGCATCACGTCGATGTACGGCACCACGTTGATGTCGGCCTTCATGCGGCGGCCGGACCTGCCGCGTGAGCTTACCGAGGGCATTAGCGCACCTGCCGTTGCAGAATGTTCAGGAATTCGTCGACGAAGCTGTCGAAACGGATCGAGATGCGATCGATGTCATTCGTGAAGCGGTTGTAGGCGACCACGGCCGGGATGGCGGCGAACAGGCCGATCGCGGTGGCGATCAGGGCTTCCGCGATACCGGGGGCCACCGAGGCCAACGTGGCCTGCTGCATGTTCGACAGGCCGATGAAGGCGTGCATGATCCCCCAGACCGTGCCCAGCAGGCCGATGTAGGGCGATACCGAACCGGCCGATGCCAGGAAGTTCAGGTGCGATTCCAGCGAATCCATTTCACGCTGGTAGGCGGCGCGCATGGCGCGGCGCGGGCCGTCCAGCAGGGCGGTGGCGTCGCCGGCCGAGTTGCCACGGCGGGCCTTCAGGAATTCGGTCATGCCGGCATCGAAGATGCGGGCCAGCGCGCCCTGTTCGTCGCGGCGCGAGGCCACGGCCTGTTGCAGCATCGACAGGTCGCCGCCCGACCAGAAGTCGTCTTCAAAGCGGCGGGTCTGGGTATGGGCGCGCTTGATGGCAAGGCGCTTGGCGAAAATGTAGGTCCAGGACATGATCGAGATGCCCAACAGCATCAGCATGATCAGCTGGACCGGCACGCTGGCGTGCGAAATCAACGAAAGCAACGACATGTCGCTGGTGGCTTGCATGGTTATTCCTGAATTGATTCCAGTTTGGCGCGGACGTCGGCCGGCAGTTCCGCCGGCCGCATGTTCACGGCATCGACGCAACAGACTTGGATGTTGCCTTCGGCAAGCAGTTCCCCGTCGCGTTCCGCGCGCTGCGCGAAGTGTATCGAAGCGCGGCCCAGTTTGGTGACTCGGCTGCGTATGGTAAGCAAATCGTCCAGTCTGGCCGGCTTCCGGTAAGACATGTCCAAGGAGCGGACAACGAATAGACGTTGCTCGCTGGCGGCCAGCCCGGACTGGTTGACTCCCAGGTTGCGCAGCCATTCGGTGCGTGCGCGTTCCAGGAATTTCAAGTAGTTAGCGTAGAAAACCACCCCGCCCGCATCCGTGTCTTCGTAGTAGACACGGACTTGCAGGAGGGATTCGGCGGACTTCAGGTCGGTCACGATACGGATAGGGAGTGATGCGGGTCGGGACGCGAAAAGTCCGTACTAGCTATAAGGTTAGAGGGTGTCGAGTTTCGCCAGCACCGTTTCCAGCGCGGACTCTACCGGAATCTTGGCCGCTTCGGATTCCCGGCGGGCCTGCAATTCCACCACACCATCGTTCAGGCCGCGTTCTCCAACTGTTACACGCAGCGGGGCGCCGATCAACTCCCATTCAGCGAACATGACGCCCGGGCGTGCATCGCGGTCGTCCAGGATGACGTCCACGCCGCGCGCCAGCAGCGATTCATAGAGCTTCTGGGCGGTGTCACGCACGGTTTCACTTTTGCCCCAGCCCACCGGGCAGATCACGACTTCGAACGGGGCGATCGCACGGGGCCAGATGATGCCGCGGGCGTCGTGGTTCTGCTCGATGGCGGCACCCACGATGCGGGTCACGCCAATGCCGTAGCAGCCCATTTCCAGGACGGCCGGTTTGCCGGTTTCGTCCAGGAAGGTGGCCTTCAGGGCTTCGGAGTACTTCTTGCCCAGGTAGAAAACGTGTCCCACTTCGATGCCGCGCTGGATGGAGAGCGTGCCCTTGCCATCCGGCGACGGGTCGCCCGCGACCACGTTGCGCAGATCGGCCACGAGCTCGGGCTCGGGCAGGTCGCGGCCCCAGTTTACTCCCTGGATGTGGAAATCTTCCTTGTTCGCGCCGCAGACGAAATCGGCCATGTTGGCGACCGTGCGGTCGGCGATCACGTGCACCGGCTTGGCCGTCTTGACCGGGCCCAGATAGCCGGGCTTGCAGCCGAAATACTCGACGATCTCGCTTTCCGTGGCAAAGCGGAAGCCCGCCAGGCCCGGCAGCTTGCCTGCCTTGATTTCGTTCAGTTCGTGGTCGCCGCGCAAAAGCAGCAGCCAGATGTCGACTTTGCCCTTGTCGCCGTCGGTGGCCAGGACGATCGACTTGATCGTCTTTTCCAGCGGCAGGCCCAGCAGCTTGGCCACGTCTTCGCACTTGGCCGCGCCCGGGGTGGGCACGTCGGCCATGGCCTGGGTGGCTTCACCGCGCACCGGATACAGCGAAACGGCTTCCGCCAGTTCGATGTTGGCGGCGTAGTCGGTCTCGGCGTTGTAGACCAGCAGGTCTTCGCCGGTGTCGGCGATCACCTGGAATTCATGGCTGCGGGTGCCGCCGATCGAGCCCGTGTCGGCCGCCACCGCGCGGAATTCCAGGCCCAGGCGGCCGAAAATGCGCATGTAGGCGGCGTACATGGTGTCGTAGCTCTTCAGGGCGCCGGCTTCGTCGCGGTCGAAGGAGTAGGCGTCCTTCATCGTGAATTCGCGGCCGCGCATCAGGCCGAAGCGAGGACGGCGTTCGTCCCGGAACTTGGTCTGAATGTGATAGAAGTTCAGCGGCAGCTGGCGGTAGCTGTGGATTTCATTGCGCGCGATGTCGGTGATGACTTCTTCGGACGTCGGCTGCAGCACGAAATCGCGCTGGTGGCGGTCCTTGATGCGCAGCAGTTCGGCGCCGTATTGCTCCCAGCGGCCCGATTCCTGCCAGAGCTCGGCCGGCTGCACCACCGGCATCAGCAGCTCGATGGCGCCCGAGGCGTTCATTTCTTCCCGGACGATCGCCTCGACCTTGCGGATGATCTTCAGGCCCAGGGGCATGTAGGTGTAGATGCCGCCCGCGAGTTTGCGGATCATCCCTGCCCGGGTCATCAGCTGATGGCTGGCGACTTCGGCTTCGGAAGGGGCTTCTTTGAGGGTGTTGATGTGGTAGTTGGATGCGCGCATGTTTAAAGGTGGCAGCAGATACGTATAATCGACTGTAATTGTATTGAATTCGGTGGGGGTGGCCCATGCTTGACCGCGAAGGCTACCGCCCCAATGTCGGCATCATTCTCGTCAACAGTCGAAACGAGGTCTTTTGGGGCAAGCGTATCAGGGAACATGCATGGCAGTTCCCCCAGGGCGGCATCAAATATGGCGAAAGCCCGGTGCAGGCCATGTATCGCGAACTCCATGAAGAGGTGGGCTTGAAGCCCGAGCATGTCCGTATTTTGGGGCGTACACGCGATTGGTTACGTTATAACGTGCCCGATCACTTCGTCCGGCGTGAGTGGCGTGGCCACTATAAAGGACAAAAACAGATTTGGTTCTTGTTGCGCCTGGTGGGACGTGACAGCGATGTGTGCTTGCGCGCGACGCAGCATCCGGAATTCGATGCCTGGCGCTGGAGCCAGTATTGGGTACCCCTGGACGCCGTGATCGAGTTCAAGCGCGATGTCTATACCCAGGCGTTGAACGAGTTGTCGGCGATCCTCTTTCGGCGTCATCATGAAACCCGCTACCTGCGCCAGCGCGTGCACGGGCAGCGGGCAGCAGAGAATTTGCCCGAAGGAACGGACGGTCATGCGCATATTGTTGGTTGAAGACGAACGGGACATGGCGTCCTGGTTGATGCGCGCGCTCGCTCAGAGCGGGTTCGTGCCGGATCACGCGGCAGATGCCCGCACGGCCGAGGCATTCATGGCAGGCACGGAATATGACGCCATCGTCATGGACCTGCGCCTGCCCGACAAGCACGGCCTGGTGGTCCTGCGCGAAATGCGCAACCGGGACGACCGCACGCCCGTCCTGCTGTTGACCGCCCAAGGCGCGCTGCAGGACCGGGTGCGCGGCCTGAACCTGGGCGCGGACGATTTCCTGACCAAGCCCTTTGCCCTGGAAGAACTGGAAGCGCGGCTGACCGCGCTGGTGCGCCGCAGCCGTGGCCGCCAGCATCCGCGCCTGCAGTGCGGCTCCTTGTCCTACGACAGCGAAAGCCGGGCCTTCACGCTGGACGGCTCGCTGCTGTTCCTGACCCCGCGCGAGCACGCCGCGCTGGCGGCGCTGCTGACCCGCAGCGGCTACCCCGTGGACAAGTCACAATTGTTCGGCAAGGTCTTCACGCATGACAGCGAAGCCAATCCCGACGCGATCGAGGTCGTGCTGCACCGTCTGCGCAAGAAGCTGGCCGGCAGCGACGTGCGCATCGTGACCGTGCGCGGGCTGGGCTACATGCTGGAAAGCGTCACCAGCGAGTCGGCCGCATCGGAATCCTGAGTGAGCTTGCGGATACCGGGGTTGCCACGCGTCGGCATCCGCGCGCTGCTGATCATCCTGCTGCTGCCCGGCGTGGTGGTGCTGCTGGTCATCGACAGCCTGAATGACTACCGCACGCTGTCCGAGATCACCAACGAGGCCTATGACAGCGCGCTGGTGGAGCCCGCCCGCGTGCTGGAAAGCAGCCTGGAGTTCACGCCGGACGGCAACCTCCAGGTGGCCACGCCGCTGTACGCGCAGGTGATGCTGGAATCCCGCGCGGGCCTGCGCAAGTATTTCCGCATCGAGCAGATCGATCCGCCCTTGCCTGACGGGGCGCCCGTGCCTACCGAACAGGGCAAGACGCTGCTGGGCATGCCCGAGATGCCGCGCCCGCCCACGTGGCCGCGGTCGAACGGCCAACCCATTTTCTACGACGGCGTCTACCGCAACGACCCGGTGCGGGTGGTCTCGGTCGTGCGCGACCTCTACTACCAGGGGCAGCATCGCCAGGTGCTGGTCGTGGTGGCCGAAAGCACGGGCAAGCGGATCGAAGCCGAAAACAATGCGCGGCGCCAGGAAATCCTGCGCGATGCGCGCATGCTGGCCCTGGTCGTGCTGCTGGTGTGGTGGGGCGTGTCGTGGGCATTGAAGCCCCTGCGCCGCTTGCGCGCCGATATCCGCAACCGCCGTCCCGACGATCTGACGCCGCTGGACGCCTCCCGAGTGCCCAGCGAGGTGTCGCCGCTTGTCGACGCCGTCAATCACCATATCGCCCGTTATCGCCGCGTGCTGGACGAGCAATCGCACTTCCTGGCCGACGCCTCCCATCAGCTGCGCACGCCCTTGGCCATCATGCTCACGCAAGCGCAGTACGCGCTGCGCGAGCGCGATCCGGCCCGCACGCGTGAAGGCTTGCGCGCCATCGTCGACCAGCTGGGCCGCACGCGTCGCCTCACCGAGCAGTTGCTGTCCCTGGCGCATGCCAACCAGGCCGATCAACTGCCGCGCCAATTGCTGGACATGAATGCGGTGTCGCGTGAAGTCGTCCTGCAGTACCTCCCGCTGGCGCATGAAAAGCAGCAAGACTTGGGCTGGGTGCAGGCGGTCTCGCAAGAGGGGCTTGAAATCCCCGTTCCGGCCTTGGGCAGCGAAGCCGAACTGCACGAAGCGCTATCCAATCTGGTGCACAACGCCATCCACTACGCGCCTGTCGGGGCGCAGATCACCGTGTCGGTCTTCCGGCTGGAAAACCGGGCCGAGGTCTCGGTGTCCGACAACGGCCCCGGCCTGGAGCCCGTCTTGCGAAGCCGCGCCTTCGCCCGTTTCGAACGGGTCGGCACCGACAAGCCCGTCGCCTCTTCGGGCTCCGGCCTGGGTTTGGCGATCGCCCGTGCCTATGCCCGCCGCAATGACGGCGACATCGAACTGCGCGATGGCGAACCCAACGCGCAGGGTGGCGTGGGGCTGGCTTCCGTGCTGTGGTTGCCGCTGGCGCCGACCGTCTCGCAGTACCCGCGTCCGCTCGACGTCGAGCTCAAGGGCGACCAGTAAAGCCGCCTGGCTTTCAAATTTTTTTCCGCTTTCTTCCCTTTCCGCGCCGCCTGCACTCAGGGATAACCCCCGAATTCAGGAATGCGACAGCGCATAGAAAGCGGATTAGCAGCTTCCCTCCGTAATCTGCGCTCCGGCTCGCTGTTAAGGGCCGGGCGAAGCTCGTTTCGAGCGGCGCGTCCAGGGCCGGCACGGTCCTGCACCAGAAGGAGGATGGAAGTGCAAAAAAATATCAACAGAAAGGACTACTACGGCGGTGCGCTGATGGTCCTGATCGGGTTGGGGGCGATATACGGGGGCACCGATTACCACATCGGCACGTTGAGCCACATGGGGCCGGGGTTCTTCCCCGCCGCGCTCGGCGGCCTGTTGGCGCTGACGGGCGTGCTGATCGCCATTTCCGCGCGCTCTGGCGAGGCCACGCCGCCCGCGCCGGGCGACGGCCACGCGCACGGGTTGCCCGATTTCCGCGGCAGCGCCTGCATTCTGCTGGGCACGCTGGCGTTCCTGCTGCTGGGCCACTACGGCGGCCTGCTGCCGGCGACCTTCGCCATCGTATTCATCTCGGCGCTGGGTGATCGCAAGAACACCATCAAGCAAGCCATCCTGCTGTCGCTCGCGATGTCCGCGATCGCGGTCGTCGTGTTCTGGTGGGCGCTGCAATTGCAGCTGCCGCTGTTTCGTTGGGGTTGAAGCGCCATGATCTCTCAATCTTTGATGGACCTTTGGTACGGCTTCGGTGTCGCGTTCCAGTGGCACAACCTGATGTGGTCGTTCTTCGGCGTGCTGGTGGGCAACCTCATCGGCGTGCTGCCCGGCATGGGCGCCCTGTCGGCGATCTCCATCCTGCTGCCGCTGACCTACGTGATGCAGCCCGTGCCCGCGATCCTGATGCTGGCCGGCATCTTCTACGGCTCGCAGTATGGCGGCGCCATCGGCGCGATCCTGCTCAACCTGCCTTCGCACCCGCCGCACGCGGTCACCTGCCTTGACGGTTATCCATTGACCAAACAGGGCAAGGGGGGAACCGCGCTGGGCATCACGATGATCTGCTCTTTCTTCGCAGCGTCGGTCGGCATCATCGTCATGATCTTCGCGTCGCCGCTGCTGGTGGAAGTGGCGTTCAAGTTCGGTCCGACCGAGATCTTCTCGATCATGCTGCTGGGCTTGCTGGCCGGCGCGACGATGTCGCGGGGTTCGCCGCTCAAGGGCGTCGCGATGACGCTGTTCGGCCTGATGTGCGGCGTGGTGGGCACCGACGTGAATACGGGCACCATCCGCTTCTCGTTCGGCTTGCTGGACCTGTCCGACGGACTGGAACTGGTGGCCATTTCGATGGGCCTGTTCGGCGTGGCCGACTTCCTGATGAGCGTCAACCGCATGACCATCATCGGCAGCGGCGCCAAGCTGCGCATCCGCGACATGCGGCCCACCAAGCAGGAATTGAAGACCGCGTTCTGGCCGATGGTGCGGGGCACGGCGGTCGGCACGCTGTTCGGCGCCATGCCGGGCACGGGTCCGACCATCACGACCTTCGTGGCCTATGCGCTGGAGCGCAAGATCTCCCGCACGCCCGAGAAGTTCGGCACCGGCATGATCGCCGGCGTGGCGTCGCCGGAAGCGTCGTCGCACTCGAAGACGCAGGTCGACTTCATTCCGACGATGAGCCTGGGCATCCCCGGCGACGCGGTGATGGCGCTGATCCTGGGCGCGCTGCTGATCCAGGGCATCCAGCCCGGCCCGCAGCTGATCACCGAGCATCCGGACATTTTCTGGGGCCTGATCGCCAGCTTCTGGGTGGGCAACGTGCTGCTGATGGTGCTGAACGTGCCGCTGATCGGCGTGTGGGTCAAGCTGCTGCAGGTGCCGTACCGCTACCTGTTCCCGTCCGCGCTGTTCTTCATCGCAGTGGGCGTGTACAGCACGCAGAACAGCCTCTTCCAGATATGGGAAGTGCTGGCCTTCGGCGTGATCGGCGCCGTCCTGATGACGCTCGAATTCTCCGTCGCTCCCATCTTGCTCGGCTTCGTGCTGGGGCCGATGGTGGAAGAGAACTTCCGCCGCGCGTTGCTGTTGTCGCGCGGCGACCTGGCGGTGTTCGTGCAGCGCCCCATCAGCGCCTGGTTCATCGGCGCAAGCGCCTTGCTGATCCTGTTGCAGGTCTGGGCGTTCCTGCGCCGCGGCAAGGGTAAGGGCAAGGGCAAGCCCGAGGTCCCGCAGACGATCTGAGCGGTTGTTCCAAGCGCAGACGAACGGCCCGGCGATCTGCCGGGCCGTTTGATTTGTGGGGCGTCATCCTGCATGCTTCATGCTTTCCGAAAAGCCTTGCAGAGCCGTCACCATGCACATCCTCTTTGCTTGCCCCCTCCATGACCCAGACGTCTGGGTGCCGCGCCTGGAAGCCTCCATGCCCGGCTGCCGCATTTCCGTGTGGAATCCCGATGGTCCGCCCTCGGGCGCGGACGTGGCGCTGGTGTGGCGTCCGCCGGCGGCGCTTTTCAAGCACGAGACCGGCATCACCACGCTGTTCAATCTGGGCGCGGGCGTGGATGCGCTCTTGAAGATGCCCGAGATCCCCGCGCACGTGCGGATCGTGCGTCTGGAGGACGCGGGCATGTCGGTGCAGATGGCCGAGTACGCCTTGTACGCGCTGCTGCGCGTGTCGCGCGATTTCGAAGCCTTCGATCAGGCGCAGGCGCGCCAGTATTGGGACACCCGCGAAGGCACGCGCCAGGCCGATTGGCCGGTCGGCGTGCTCGGGTTGGGGCAGGTCGGGGCGCGCGTGGCGCAGACCCTGGCTGGTTTCGGTTATCCCGTTGCCGGCTGGTCGCGCACGCCGCGCGAGATCCCTGGCGTGGAAACCTTTGCCGGAGAGGCCGCCTTGCCGGCGTTCCTGGCACGCACGCGCTTTTTGGTGAACGTATTGCCGCTGACGCCGGACACGCGCGGCATCCTCAATCGTGAAACGTTGTCCAAGTTGCTGCCGGACGCGCATCTGGTCAACGTCGGCCGCGGCGAGCACCTGGTTGAAGAAGACCTGGTGCAGATGCTCGAAGAGGGCGAGATCGCCGGCGCCACGCTGGACGTGTTCCACACCGAGCCGTTGCCCACCGACCATCCGTTCTGGCGCGATCCGCGCGTCCACGTCACGCCCCACATCGCCGCGCGCACGCTGCGCGACGAGAGCATTGAGCAGATCGCCGGCAAGGTCGCCCAGTTGATGCGCGGCGAACCCATCACGGGCGTGGTCGAGCGTACTCGCGGCTATTGAGGCGGGGGCGTGACGGCTTTTTCCAGCCGCTGATACATCGTCGGCAGACGTTGCGACAGGAAATCCAGCAGGGTGCGGACGGCGGGCATCATGCCCCGCCGCGACGGATAGATGCAATGCACGATGCCTTCCGGCGATTGCCATTGCGGCAGCACCGGCACCAGTTGGCCGCGGCGCAGCTCTTCCTGCGTCGCGATCGACGGCAGCAGCGCTATGCCTCGGCCGCGCACGGCGGCTTCGGTCAACACGATGAAGTCGTTGCAAGACAGTTGCGGCTTCAGCTCGATCTGGACTTCCTCGCCCTTATCGTTGACCAGCGGCCACCGCACGTCATGCTGCGGGTCCGAAAAGCTCAGGGTCGTGTGGGAGGCCAAGTCCTGCGGCGTGTCCGGCGTGCCGTGGCGCTGCAGATAACCCGGGCTGGCCACCAGCGTGCCGCGTGCCGATCCCAGGTGGCGGACCACCAGTTCCGCATCGGTATCCAGCTTGGTGCGCACGCGCAGCGCCAGGTCCACCCCCTCGCGGATCAGGTCCACGCGCCGGTTGGTCACCAGCAACTGCACGGAAATCGCCGGCCACGCGTCCAGGAACTCCGGCAGGATCGGCGCCAGCACATCCTGGGCGATGGATACGGGGCAGCTCACGATCACCGGGCCGGCAGGCTCTGACTGCAATTGCCGCATGGCGTCGTCCGCAGCTCGGGCGGACGCGGCCATTTCGCGGCAGTAGTGCAGGTAGCGTTCTCCGGCGGAAGTCAGGCGCAGCCGGCGGGTCGTGCGTTGCAGCAGCCTGACGCCCAGGCTTTCTTCCAGGTGCGAGATCCGTCGCGACAGGCGCGATTTCGGAATGTCCAGCGCCCTGGCCGCCGCGCTGAAGCCGCCTTGTTCGACGACTTGGGAAAAATAATAGAGGTCATTGAGATCTTGCATGATTGTTCTATCTCTGGAACGAACAGTTCATCATACCCCGGTTTATGTGAACAATGAACCGGTCTACAGTGAGCCCATGCACTCGGGATCTGCCAACGCCACCCGGCGCCAAGCTCCAGTCTGACCGCCTTGAATGGTCGGGCGTGGCGCTGACAGATCCTGGCCGCCCGCGCATGGCGGGCCACCACTGGAGATATTTGCAATGAAGACCCTCGTTATCCTTTCCTCGATTCTCGGCGACCGTTCCAACAGCAAGCAATTGGCCGATCACCTGATTGCGCGCGTCAAGGCAGCCAACCCTGCCGCAGCCGTCAAGGTCCGCGACATCGGCGCGCAGCCCATTCCCTATTTCGACGGCAACACGGCCGGCGCGCTGTTCACTCCGGCGGATGCTCGCAGCGTCGAGCAGCAACGCATCGTGGAACTCAGCGATACGCTCGTTGCTGAACTGATGGAAGCGGACCGCATCGTTTTCGCGGTGCCCGTCTACAACTTCAATCTGCCCGCGCAGTTCAAGAGCTATCTGGATTACCTGGCGCGTGCCGGCGTCACGTTCCGTTATACGCCGGAAGGCGTGCCGGAGGGCCTCGTCAAGGGTAAGCAGGTATTCGTGCTGACGGCGCGTGGCGGCAAGGCCGAAGGCACCCCGTCCGACACCATGACGCCTTACCTGCGCCAGATGCTGGGCTTCCTTGGCATGAGCGACGTCACGTTCATCGCCGCCGAAGGCATGGCGATGGGCGAAGTGGCGGCGCTGGAAGGCGTGACGCTGGCTAAGCAACGCATCGACGCGCTGGTGCTGGAAACGGCGCAGGCCAGCTTGGCCGCGTAACGGCGCAAGTGCCACCAAAAAAGGCGAGCCTCGTGGCTCGCCTTTTTGTTTGCCGCCAAATCGCCGAGCCGTGGGGCAGGGCGTTGCAGCAAGTTCAGTCGCGCAGGCGCTTGATCAGGCTGGAGGTGTCCCAGCGGCCACCGCCCATCTTCTGGACGTCGCCATAGAACTGGTCCACCAGGGCGGTGACCGGCACGCGCGCGCCGTTGTGGCGCGCTTCAGCCAGCACCAGGCCCAGGTCCTTGCGCATCCAGTCCACCGCGAAGCCGAATTCGAACTTGTCGTCGACCATGGTGCCGCCGCGATTCTCCATTTGCCAGCTTTGCGCGGCGCCCTTGCTGATCACGTCCAGCACCAGTTTCATGTCCAGGTCGGCCGCCTGGCCGAAGGCCACGGCTTCCGACAAGCCTTGCACGATGCCGGCGATGCAGATCTGGTTGACCATCTTGGCCAGTTGGCCGGCGCCCGGCGCGCCCACCAGGGTGACGGCGCGGCCGAAGCTTTGCGCCACGGGCTTGATGGCATCGAAGACAGCCTGTTCACCGCCGCACATAATGGTCAGCACGCCATTGACCGCGCCGGCCTGTCCGCCCGATACGGGGGCATCCACGAAGTTCAGGCCCAGTTCCTTCGCCTGGGCATAGAGTTCACGCGCCACATCGGCCGATGCCGTCGTGTGGTCGACGAATACGGCGCCAGGCGCCATGCCCGAGAACGCGCCGTCCGGGCCCAGCACGATGCTGCGCAGGTCGTCGTCGTTACCCACGCAGGCGAAGACGATCTGCGCTCCCGCCACCGCTTCGCGCGGCGTGGGGGCATGGTGGCCGTGGAATTCGGCGGCCCAGGCTTGCGCTTTGGCGGGCGTGCGGTTGTAGACGGTGACGTCGTGCCCGGCGCGGGCCAGGTGGCCGGCCATGGGCAAGCCCATGACGCCCAATCCGAGGAAAGCGACTTTCTGGGCTACGACCGCGTCGTAGCTCTTGGTACCGATCGTTGCCATGCAGGGGACTCCGCTCTATGTGGGTAAGGTCAATCTCAGGACAGTAACCTTAACGCAATCAAAAGCCGGCGGCGAGTCCATCCCGTCGACTGTCGCTGGCGCTGACATAGCCGTCCACGGCCGGGTCGCCCAAGCGCCAGATGAACTGGCCCGAACCGAAGTCCATGTAGGGGTCGTCGATGCCTTCAAGCACATGGCCGCGCGTGCGCAGGCCCTGGGCCACGGCCGCGTTCAATCCCGTCTCCACGTCCACCGCCAGTCCGTGGTTCCATTTCCAGCGAGGCGCGTCGCAGGCGGCCTGTGGCTGCTGGCCGTAGTCCAGCATGCGCACCAGCGTCTGCACCTGCCCCTGGGGCTGCATGTTGCCGCCCATGACGCCAAAGCTCATGACGGGCGCGCCGTCGCGCATGAGGAAGCCGGGGATGATGGTGTGGAAAGGGCGCTTGCCGCCTGCGACCACGTTGGGATGGTCGGGGTGGGTGCTGAAGCAATGCCCGCGGTTCTGCAGGCTGACGCCCGTTCCCGGCACCACCACGCCCGAACCGAAGCCCATGTAGTTCGACTGGATGAAGCTGACCATCATGCCGCTCTTGTCGGCGGCGGTCAGGTAGACGGTGCCGCCCTGCGGCGCATGGCCCGAGGCGAAGGCCTGGGCCACGTTGGGGTCGATCATCCGCGCGCGTTCGGCCAGGTAGTCCGGCCGCAGCATCTGTTCGGGGGGCATCCGCATGTGGCGCGCGTCGGCCACATGCGCATAGACGTCGGCGAATGCCAGTTTCATGGCCTCGATCAGCAGGTGCTGGGTGTCAGGATGGTCGACCGGTCGCGCAGCCAGGTCGAAGTTCTGCAAGATGCCCAGCGCGATCAACGCCGCGATGCCCTGGCCGTTGGGCGGGATCTGATGCAAGGTATGGCCACGGTACGACTGGCTGATGGGCGTTACCCATTCCGGCGTGTAGTCGCGCAAGTCCGCCAAGGTCAGGGCAGCGTCGTGGGCCTGGGCGTGCGCCACCAGCTTGTGAGCGGTTTCGCCCTCATAGAAGTCACGCCCGCCGCTTGCGGCGATGCGCTTGAGCGTCGCGGCAGCGCCCGGCAGCACGAAGTGTTCGCCGATATGGGGCGCGCGGCCCCGCGGCAGGAAGTGTTCGGCGAACCCCGGCTGCGGTTGCAGGACGTCGGCTTGCGCCGCCCACTTTTCCTGCACGACGGGCGACACGGCGTAGCCGCGTTCCGCGTATTCGATGGCAGGCGCCAGGACGTCGGCAAATGCCAGGCTGCCCAGCCGTTCGTGCAGGGCGGCCCAGCCGGCCACACAGCCAGGCACCGTCACGCTGTCCCAGCCCCGCATCGGGATCACGCCCTGATGTTTGCGGCGGAAGTAATCCACGTTCCAGGCGCCGGGAGCCGTCCCGGATGCGTTCAAGCCATGCAGCTTCGAACCGTCCCAGATGATGGCAAAGCAGTCAGAGCCCAGGCCGTTGCTGACGGGTTCAGTCAACGCCAGCGTGGCTGCTGCGGCGATGGCCGCATCCACGGCATTGCCGCCGCGGGCCAGGATCCGCAAGCCCGCCTGGGCGGCCAGCGGTTGCGACGTGGCGACCACGTTGCGGGCGAACACCGGAATTCGGGTGGTGGGGTAGGGGTTCTTCCAGTCGAAATTCATGCCGAATCATCGCGTGGGGTAAACCCGTAGCTTAACGTAGATGCCGGGCAATTCCATACGCCTGGTAGTGTGTGGTATCTATTAGTAGCTTTTGCCCGGCAAACGTTCGGAGCGCCCAAAGAAAAACCCCCGGGGCAGGCCCCGGGGGTTGCGTCGAAGGCGAGACCGCCGCCAAGTGGCGGCGACCCGCGCTTTACTCTTCTTCGACGAAGGTTTCTTCGCGCTTCTTGCGGATGGCCGGCAGGGCCACCAGGATCACCAGGAACACGGCGACTGCCAGCAGCGAAGCCGACAGCGGACGGGTCACAAAGGTGGTGAAGTCGCCACGCGACAGCAGCAGGGCACGGCGGAAGTTTTCTTCCATCATGGGGCCCAGCACCAGGCCCAGCAGCAGCGGCGCGCCTTCGCACTTGAGCTTCGACCACACGTAGCCGACGATACCGAACATGGCGGTAGTGAAGATGTCGAACGCGTTGTAGTTCAGCGAATACACACCGATCGTGCAGAACACCAGAATCGCCGGGAACAGGATGCGGTAAGGCACCTTCAGCAGCTTGACCCACAAGCCGATCAGCGGCAGGTTCAACACCACCAGCATCAGGTTGCCGATCCACATCGAGGCGATCAGGCCCCAGAACAGCTCCGGGTGGCTCGTCATGACTTGCGGGCCGGGCTGGATGTTGTGGATCGTCATTGCGCCGACCATCAACGCCATCACGGCGTTACCCGGGATACCGAGCGTCAGCAGCGGGATGAACGAGGTCTGGGCAGCAGCGTTGTTCGCCGATTCCGGGCCAGCCAGGCCGGCCGGATGGCCCTTGCCGAAGCGTTCCGGATTCTTCGAGATCTTCTTTTCCAGCGTGTAGGAGGCGAACGACGACAGCACGGCGCCACCGCCCGGCAAGATGCCCAGGGCCGAACCCAGGGCCGTACCGCGCAGCACTGCCGGGTACGATTCCTTGAATTCCTGCTTGTTCGGGTACAGCGAGCCGATCTTGTCGGTGATGTCGACGCGGTTTTCCTTCTGCTCCAGGTTGGTCATGATTTCGGCAAAGCCGAACACGCCCATGGCCACGATGGCGAAGTCGATGCCGTCTTGCAGTTCCGGCACGCCGAAGTCGAAGCGGGCGACACCCGAGTTGACGTCGGTACCGACCATGCCCAGCAACAGGCCCAGGATGATCATCGCGATCGCCTTGGGCAGCGAGCCCGAGGCCAGCACCACGGCGCCGACCAGGCCCAGGCACATCAGCGAGAAGTACTCGGCAGGGCCGAACTTGAAGGCGACTTCAGCCAGCGGGGGTGCGAAGGCGGCCAGCAGCAGCGTGGCCACGCAACCGGCGAAGAACGAACCCAGCGCGGCGATTGCCAGCGCGGCGCCAGCACGGCCGTTGCGGGCCATCTGGTGACCGTCCAGCACGGTCACCACCGCAGACGTTTCCCCTGGCAGCGCCACAAGAATCGCCGTCGTGGAGCCGCCGTATTGGGCACCGTAATAGATACCCGCCAACATGATCAGGCCGGCCACCGGGGGCAGCACGTACGTGATCGGGAGCAGCATCGCGATGGTCGGGACGGGGCCGATGCCCGGCAGCACGCCAATCAGCGTACCCAGGATGCAGCCCAGCAGTGCGTAAAGCAGGTTCTCGGGCGTAAACGCCACCGAGAAACCCAACATGAGGTTGTCAAACAATTCCATGACCGGTTGCTCCTTAGTTCATGCCCAGAAAGGACGGCCACAGCGGGAAGATCAGCCCCAGCCCCTTGACGAATGCCAGATACGAGAAGATCACCAGGAAGATGCCGTTGGCGACGGCGACCTTGAGGCTGAACTCGTGGCTGGCCAGGCTGCTGACGACAACCAGGAGGAACACCGAGATGTAGATGCCCAGCAGTTTGAGGACCAGGCCGTACAGGACGACGGATCCGACCACCAGGAAGACGATGCGCCAGTCGAACTTGTCGACGTGCGTTTCATGGGCTTTCTTGGACATCGAGCCAAGCAGCACGATGGCGCCCAGCAAAGCCAGAACAATGCCTAGCCAGAAAGGAAAGTACCCTGGGCCCATTCGGGCGGCAGTACCCATTTGGTAGCTGCTGGCCTGCCAGGCGAATCCCAGTCCAAGGGCGATGAACATCACCCCAGACCAGAAGTCCTGTCGATTGCGTAGCTGCATGATTGGTTGGCTCCTGTTTACAGCATGTAGATAAAAAAGTTTGTAGCCGGATGGGGACTCGCCGAAAGGCGAGTGACAGGCACAAAAAAGGCACTTCGGGGTGCCATTAGTTCTTCTGAAAGCGACGGCGTGGTTTCTTGAAAGGGCGAATGGTAATGGACGCCTGCCACGCTGCAAACCCTGTAAGCTCGGTGAAAGCCTGGGGTTTTCCCTAGAATTCGGGTACTCCCGATCCCTAGATGTAACCGCGAAGGAGGATTGAGGGCTTTTTGAAAGCTAAGTGAAAGTTTATAGAAAGAAATGCGAAAGCCGGATCGGCCGGATGCGGGGAATTTGGAGGAGGGGAGGCGTTTTTTCTGTAGGGGGCATCGGTTGGCGTTGCACCACCGTAATCACCTGCCTATTTCCTACCGAATATTGCCGGGTTTCTCACCTTGCGTGAAGAGGCCCGATTGCACTCAGGATGGTTTACGATAGCGCCCATGCTGCAAGATCTAGACCAACTCGCCGCCCGAATCGGGCAACTGGTGCAACGCACCCGCCAACTCCACGCAGAGCGTGACGCGTTGCGTCTGCGCCTGAACGAACTCGAAGCTGAGCAGCGTGTGCTCAAGCAGCGCGCCGCCGAGCGCGAGGCCGACATCGTCACGCTGCAAAGCAAGCTTCAGGATCACGACGGCGCAGTCTCCGCCATGCTCGAGCAGGCCCAGCAGGCCGAAGCCGCCTTGCGCGACCAGCTCGCTCGTGAATCCACCGAACGCCAGTCGCTCGAATCGCGTTTCTCTGCCCGGGAAACCGAGCTGCAGGGCAATCTGCAATCCCGCGACACTGAACTACAGCGCTTGCGTGTGGCCGCCGCCGCGGCCCGCGAGCGCATCGACGCCGTGCTGGCCCGCCTGCCGGGCGCACCGTCTGGAGAGCAACACTGATGGAACGCGTAGATGTCACCATATTGGGACGCGACTACTCCCTGGCCTGCTCCGCTGAAGAGAAGCCCACGCTCATGGCCGCCGTGCGCCATGTCGACCAACTGATGCTGCGCATCCAGGGAACGGGCAAGATTTCCAGCAATGAACGCATCGCCGTGATGGCGGCCCTGCAGGTCGCGGGCGAACTCCTTGCGATGAAAGCGCCCGATGGTCCGCTGGGCGGTTTGGCAGTCGGCGACTTCAAGCGTAGAATTGAGGACATGAACGCAGTACTCGATGACGCCTTGTCGGGTCAGGAAAAACTGCTCTAACCGTTCATAAGCAGTATTCAAGAATTTTCAGTTTGTCCCTGCCGTGTCCGTGACTAGGCCATACATTCTCTGAACCTATGCTTTCGGCATATGGTTGCGGGAGTGTAGAGCTGGAGTGATTGTCTCTCGTAGACGAACCCGACGCTCTGCGGAACGCGACCACCTCTTACCTTAGGGTTCGAGATGCCGGCCTTGACGGCACAGGCGGGGCATTTATCCCAGCGGGCCTGCCATAAGCGCAGGTCCGCGTCGGGCGCCTCACCATCCCCCCTTGCCGCTCCCTTTGTCCTCCCTCCTAGGACCAGTCCATGTTTAAACACCCTGTTTTTTCGCTGACGAAACTCGGCGCAGCGTGCGCAGCCGTGGCCGCCATCGCCGCCGTTCAACCCGCTTATGCGCAAGCGCAGACGCCCGCCGCGCCTGCCGCCACGGAATCGTCCACGAACCGTTCGCCGGAAATGACGTTGCAGGCCACCGCGTCTTCCGAGGTCAAGCAGGACACCGTCCGTATTTCGTTGTCCGCCGAAGTCGAAGCGCCGGATCAGCCGGCTGCCGGCAAGAAGCTGACGGCCGCGCTGGACGACGTCGTCAAGCGCGCGCGCGACACGAAGGGCGTCGAAGTCCGCACGGGCGGCTACAACGTCTGGCCCAATACCAACAGCAAAGGCAAGATCGGCACGTGGCGCGGTCAGGGTGAAGTGGTGCTTGAGTCGAAAGACTTCGAAGCCGCCGCCGCGTTGGCGTCCAAGCTCTCGGACAAGACCGCTATTTCGAACATCAGTTTCTCGCTGTCGCGCGAGGCGCGCGAGGCCGAAGAGCGCAAGCTGCTGAAAGAAGCGGCGCAAGCCTTCAAGGACCGCGCGCTGGCAGCGGCCAACGCATTCGGTTTCTCGGGTTATCGCCTGTCCAAGCTGGAATTGGGCGGCTCGGGCGGCCCGGTGCCGATGCCCCGCATGTTGGGCGCGGCGGCCATGGCCAAGGATGCCTCCGGCGGCTACAGCCCGGACGTCCCGCTGGAAGCGGGAGACGTCACGGTCAGCATCGCCGTCAACGGGACGATCGTTTTGCAGTAAGGCTGAACATGATGGCGCCCAGGGCGACCATCGGCAGGGACAGCCACTGTCCCATGCTCAAACCACCCGCGAGCAGGCCCAGGAAGTTGTCTGGCTCGCGGGTGAATTCCACCAGGAAGCGGAACGTTCCGTAACCCATCAGGAAAAGCCCGCTCACCTGTCCGAGTGGACGCGGCTTGCTCGAAAACCACCACAGCAGCGCAAACAGCACGATGCCTTCCAGACCCAGTTCATAGAGTTGGGAAGGATGGCGCGCCAGCCCGTCGCCGCTGTCGGGGAACACCATGGCCCACGGCACATCGGTCGGCCGGCCCCACAGTTCGCCATTGATGAAGTTGCCCAGCCGGCCGAAACCCAGGCCTAGCGGGATCAGTGGGGCGATAAAGTCGCTGACCGCGAAAAAGGGCAGCTTCTTCTTGCGCGCGAACAGCAGCATCACCACGATCACGCCGATCAGGCCGCCGTGGAACGACATGCCGCCTTGCCACAGGTACGCCACCTCCAGCGGGTGGGCCAGGTAATAGCCCGGCTTATAGAACAGCACATACCCCAGCCGGCCGCCCAGCACCACGCCCAGCACGCTGTAGAAGATCAGGTCTTCCAGGTCGCGCACGTTCAAGGACGTGGTGTGGCCGCTGGTGATGCGCCGGCGGCCAAGCAGGTACACCAGGGCGAAGCCCGCCAGATACATCAGGCCGTACCAGTGGATGGCCAGCGGCCCGATCTGCAAGGCGATGGGGTCGAATTTTGGATATTGCAGCATGTTCTGCCCGACACAATAAAGTTGAATGATAATAACCGGCGAGCACTGAAGATTCGCATGCATGCAAGCGAGCCAGCTTCCCAGGGTGCGTTCGCCATGTCCGCGCCCCGACGGCCGACAGGAGAGATAGACCATGCCGAACAATGAACGTTCCCGCCATATCACTCACGGCGTCGCGCGCGCGCCCAATCGCGCCATGTATTACGCGCTGGGCTATCAGGAAGCCGATTTCGAAAATCCCATGATCGGCGTGGCCAACGGCCATTCCACCATCACGCCATGCAACAGCGGCCTGCAGCGCCTGGCGGATGCGGCCATCGACGCCATTCGAGCCTCGCGCGCCAACCCCCAGGTATTCGGCACGCCCACCATCTCGGACGGCATGTCCATGGGCACCGAGGGTATGAAGTATTCGCTGGTGTCGCGCGAAGTCATCGCAGACTGTATTGAAACCGCCGCGCAAGGCCAGTGGATGGACGGCGTGGTGGTGATCGGGGGCTGCGACAAGAACATGCCGGGCGGCATGATCGCCCTGGCGCGCACCAACGTGCCCGGCATCTACGTCTATGGCGGCACGATCAAGCCGGGCCACTACAAGGGCCGCGACCTCACCATCGTGTCGGTGTTCGAAGCCGTTGGCGAATACACGATGGGCCGCATGCCCGAAGGCGATTTCAAGCAAATCGAGAAATGCGCCATTCCCGGCTCCGGCTCCTGTGGCGGCATGTACACGGCCAACACGATGAGCTCCGCGTTCGAAGCCATGGGCATGAGCCTGCCGTATTCCAGCACGATGGCCAATGAAGACGATGAAAAGGTCGTCTCGGCCGCTGAGTCGGCGCGGGTGCTTGTCGAAGCGGTGCGGCGCAACCTGCGGCCGCGCGACATCATCACGCGCGAATCCATCGAAAACGCGGTTTCGGTCATCATGGCCACTGGCGGTTCCACCAACGCCGTGCTGCATTTCCTGGCCATCGCGCACGCCGCCGAAGTGCCGTGGACCATCGATGACTTCGAACGCATCCGCAAGCGCGTCCCCGTGCTGTGCGACTTGAAGCCGTCCGGCAAATATGTGGCGACCGATCTGCATCGCGCAGGTGGCATCCCGCAGGTCATGAAATTGCTGCTCAACGCCGGGCTCCTGCACGGCGACTGCATCACGATCAGCGGCAAGACCATCGCGGAAACCTTGGCTGATGTGCCGGATGCGCCACGCGCGGACCAGGACGTCATCATGCCGGTGGACCGCGCCGTGTATCCGCAAGGGCATCTGGCCATCCTGAAGGGCAACCTGTCGCCCGAAGGCTGCGTGGCGAAGATCACGGGCCTGAAGAACCCCGTCATTACCGGCCCCGCGCGCGTATTCGATTCCGAAGACGATGCCATGACGGCGATCATGGCGCGCCAGATCAAGGACGGCGATGTCGTGGTCATCCGCTACGAAGGCCCGAAAGGCGGTCCCGGCATGCGCGAAATGCTGGCGCCCACCTCCGCGCTGGTCGGGCAGGGTCTGGGCGAAACCGTGGGCTTGATCACCGACGGCCGCTTCTCCGGAGGCACCTGGGGCATGGTCGTCGGCCATGTGGCGCCAGAGGCTTTCGTGGGCGGCCCGATCGCTCTGATCCAGGAGGGCGATTCGGTTACCATCGATGCCCACAAGCTGCTGTTGCAGCTCAATATCAGCGACGAAGACCTGGCGGCTCGTCGACAGGCCTGGGTTCAGCCCAAGCCGCGTTATACACGCGGTGTGCTCGCCAAGTTCGGCAAGCTCGCCAGCACCGCGAGCCGTGGGGCAGTAACCGATGCATTTGAAGATTAGTCTGTGGGTGGCCGTGGCCGGCGTCTTGGGCGCTGGCGCGGTCCAGGCCCAAACCACCGGGTTGGACCTGGCCAAGAGCAAAGCCTGTATGGCCTGCCACCAAGTGGAAGCCAAACGCGTCGGGCCGCCGCTGAAAAGCGTGGCCGAACGTTATGCGGGGCAGGGCGACGCCATGGTGGACTACCTGGCGGGCAAGATCCGGGGCGGCGGCCGCGGCGCCTGGGGCGCCGTGCCCATGCCCGCGCAAACCCATGTCAGCCAGGAAGATGCCCGTCTGCTGGCCGAATGGATCTTGTCGCTGGCGCCACCCAAGCAGTAGTCTTATTCTCTATGCCCCGCGCATGAAGCCGGGGGCGCCGGCCGCAGGCAGCGGCCGTCTACAGGAAAGGAATCGTCATGGCAGAACAAGCATCCCCGGGCAATGAAGTCGCCGTTCTTGGCGGCGGCTGCTTCTGGTGCGTCGAAGCGGTCTTCACCGAATTGAAGGGCGTCAAAAGCGTGCTGCCCGGCTACAGTGGCGGACATGTGGACAATCCCAGCTACGAGCAGGTCTGCGGCAAGGACACGGGCCACATCGAGGTCGCCCGTGTGGAGTTCGATCCCGCTGAACTCTCCTACAGCGATCTGCTCCGCGTCTTCTTCGCCACGCACGACCCCACCACGCCGGGGCGCCAGGGCAATGACATCGGCCCGCAGTACGAGTCGGCGATTTTCTGGCAGAACGAAGCACAGCGCGAACAGGCCGAGGCCGTCATCGCCGAAGTCGAGGCCCAGCGGGTCTACGACGCGCCGATCGTCACCAAGCTGCTGGCGCCCGTCAAGTTCTGGCAAGCCGAGGACTACCACAGCAACTATTTCGCCCTGCATCCCGAACAAGGCTACTGCCAGTTCGTGATCGCGCCCAAGGTCGCCAAGTTCCGCAAGCAGTTCCAGGACCGCCTGCAGCGCTGACGCGGGATTGCCTGCCGATGCCGGCAGGCAACGTGCCCCCCGTCGCGCAAGCCTCGGATGCCTGCCGCCCTCCCCGCGCCGCCTTTGGTTTGGGCGAAAAAAAACCTCACCACCAGGTGAGGCTTCAAAGCCGGCGCGAGTGCCTGGGCACCGCACGCCGGCGGGGGAAGCAGTTAGTCGACGTTCTTCACCACGCCGCGGCGCATCTGGTCCAGTTCGATCGATTCGAACAGGGCCTTGAAATTGCCTTCACCGAAACCGTCGTTGCCCTTGCGCTGGATGATCTCGAAGAAAATCGGACCGATCTGGTTTTCAGTGAAGATTTGCAAGAGCAGGCCGCCGCCGGGGGCGCCGTCGAGCAGGATGCGGTTCTTCTGCAGGCGGGCGACATCTTCGCCGTGATTGGGCAGGCGGCGGTCCAGCAGTTCGTAATACGTTTCCGGGGTGTCCAGGAACACCACGCCCGACTCGCGCAACGCTTCGATGGTGCCGTAGATGTCTTCAGTGGCCATGGCGATGTGCTGGATGCCTTCGCCGCGGTACAGGTCCAGGTATTCCTGGATCTGGCCTTTCTCTTCCGTGCCTTCCTCGTTGATCGGAATGCGGATATTGCCGCAAGGCGAAGTCATCGCCTTGGACTTCACGCCCGTCACCTTGCCTTCGATATCGAAGTAGCGGACTTCGCGGAAGTTGAAGAGGCGCTCGTAGAACTCAGACCATTCCGCCATGCGGCCCTTGTGCACGTTGTGCGTCAGGTGATCCACCAGCGTGAGGCCGGCGCCGCGGTGATTCAGGTCGGCTTGCGCGTTGTCGGGGTCGACCGGCACGAAGTCCACGTCATAGATGCTGATGTCGCCGATGCCGCCGTGACCTTCCTTGCCCGTCCAGCGGTCAACCAGGTAGATCAGCGAATCGCCGATGCCCTTGATGGCCGGGATGTTCAATTCCATTGGGCCGCTGTGCGAATCAAAGCCCCAGGCGCCCAATTCCAGTGCGCGCTTGTAAGCGGCATTGGCGTCTTGCACGCGGAAGCCGATCGCACAGATCGACGGGCCGTGCAGGCGCGCGAAACGTTGGGCGAAGGAATCGGGTTCGGCGTTGATCAGGAAGTTGACGCCGCCTTGGCGGTACAGGGTCACGTCCTTGTGGCGGTGTTTCGCAATGGCCTTGAAGCCCAGCAGCTCGAAAACCTTGCGCAGCGCGGCGGGGTCCGGCGCGGCGTACTCGATGAACTCGAACCCGGCGGTGCCCATCGGGTTGTCCCAGGGTTGGAAAGCGCTGCTCATGTGTCTGCTCCCTTGCATCATTTTTCAGGACGACTTGTTGTTCAAGTCTAGACGGAGATTGTAGGAAGGAACGCCGGGCAGACAATTGCAAACATGTCGCGAAAGCCGGGCTTGTGAGCAATAATATTGCCGTACTTAAAAATATAAGGGCAAAAAATGTCTGAGATAGAGCTTGATAGGACAGATCTAAGGATTCTTGCTGAGCTGCAGCGGGATGGGCGCCTCAGCAACCAGGAATTGGCCGACCGCGTCTCCCTGTCGCCCAGCCCCTGCCTGCGCCGGGTCCGCCGCCTCGAAGAAAAGGGCTTCATCAAAAAGTACGTTGCCCTGATCGATGCCGAAAAGGTCGGCCTCGGGCTGCTGGCGTACGTGAATATCCGCTTGAACAAGCACAGTGGATCCAGTCACGCTCCCATGAGCGACTTCGCCCGTGACGTGCAGCTCTGGCCGGAAGTGGTCGAGTGCTACGCCATGTCCGGCGACATGGACTATCTACTGCGGATCCAGGTGGCGGACCTGGCTCACTTCTCGCGCTTTGCGATGGACACGCTGATGCGTCACCCGGCGGTGATCGACATGCGCTCCTTCTTCGCCCTTCAGCAGATCAAGGAAACGACGGAGCTGCGGATCTGATGCTGCCTCTCTCTCTATATATATAGGGGAGGGTGGGCCGGAAGGAGTAGGTCTGGGTCGTTCGTCCTGGTAGTGAGGGAAGGGAGCTCCTCTATATAAAGAGGAGTACCAACCGAATAGAGAGGGGTGCCAACCGAAGGATCCCAGCCATATAGAGGGCAACAGCCTCTCTATATAGAGAGCCGCCACACGCTTGCAGAGAGTGCGTCCCCAAAAAATTCATCTTTCTGCAAAACAGGCGTCATGTTGCCCAGCATCGAGAAAATTCTGTGCTATAGTCTCGCTCCTTCGCAGTTCAGACAGTTTTTGAACCGCGAAACCAAGCAAGCACAACAGGCAAAACCGGGGCAACCCAGCCAAGCCTGCCGCGGAGGGTTCAGAAATGAGCGCCAAGCGGTTATTGCAAGGATTGCAGCAAATCAGGCA
>CAUSDE010000006.1:0-171816 GCA_963530045.1 uncultured Achromobacter sp. | reverse complement strand
GGCCGCCACATCAACTACGGCGTGCGCGAATTCGGCATGGCCGCCATCATGAACGGCGTGGCCCTGCACGGCGGTTACCTGCCGTTTGGCGGCACGTTCCTGACGTTCTCGGACTACTCGCGCAACGCCATCCGCATGGCCGCGCTGATGAAGCAGCGCGTCGTGCACGTGTTCACGCACGATTCGATCGGCCTGGGCGAAGACGGCCCGACCCACCAGTCCATCGAACACGCCGCCAGCCTGCGCCTGATCCCCAACCTGTCGCTCTGGCGTCCTTGCGACACGGCCGAAACCGCCGTGGCCTGGAACGCCGCCGTGACCCGCCCGACCAGCATCGGCATGGACGTGCACGACGGCGGCCCGACGGCCCTGTTGCTGTCGCGCCAGAACCTGCCGTTCGTGCCGCGTGACGCCGCCACCGTGGACGCCATCGCCCGCGGCGGCTATGTGCTGCGCGACGCCGAAGGCGCCCGCGCCGTCATCATCGCCACCGGCTCGGAAGTCGCCATCGCGCTGGATGCGCAGGCGCAACTGGCCAAGGAAGGCGTCGCCGTGCGCGTGGTCTCCATGCCCAGCACCGACGTGTTCGATCGCCAGGACGCCGCCTGGAAGCAATCCGTGTTGCCCAAGGGCCTGCCGCGCGTGGCGGTGGAAGCCGGCGTTACCGCCTTCTGGCACAAGTACGTGGGCCTGGAAGGCGCCGTGGTCGGCATCGACCGCTACGGCGAGTCCGCTCCGGCCGGCGCGCTGTTCAAGTTCTTCGGGCTGACCGCCGACAAGGTGGCCGAGACCGTCAAACAGGTTTTGTAAAAAAGGAGCTTAGTCATGACCATTCGCGTCGCCATCAACGGTTACGGTCGCATCGGCCGCAACATCCTGCGTGCCCACTATGAAGGTGGCAAGAAGCACGATATCGAAATCGTCGCCATCAACGACTTGGGCGATCCCAAGACGAACGCGCACCTGACGCGCTACGACACGGCCCATGGCAAGTTCCCGGGCACCGTCGAAGTCGACGGCGACTTCATGGTCGTCAACGGCGACAAGATCCGCGTGCTGGCCAACCGCAACCCGGCTGAACTGCCCTGGGGCGAGCTGAAGGTCGACGTCGTGCTGGAATGCACGGGCTTTTTCACGACCAAGGAAAAGGCCGGCGCGCACATCAAGGGCGGCGCCAAGAAAGTCATCATCTCGGCCCCGGGCGGCAAGGATGTGGACGCCACCATCGTGTTCGGCGTGAACCACGGCGTGCTGAAGTCGACCGACACGGTCATCTCGAACGCTTCGTGCACCACCAACTGCCTGGCCCCGCTGGTCAAGCCGCTGAACGACAAGCTGGGTCTGGAAAACGGCCTGATGACGACCGTTCACGCCTACACCAATGACCAGGTCCTGACCGACGTCTATCACGAAGACCTGCGCCGCGCGCGTTCGGCCACGATGAGCATGATCCCCACGAAGACCGGCGCTGCCGCCGCCGTGGGCCTGGTGCTGCCGGAACTGAACGGCAAGCTGGACGGCTACGCCATCCGCGTCCCGACCATCAACGTGTCGCTGGTCGACCTGTCGTTCGTGGCCAGCCGCGACACGACCGCCGAAGAAGTGAACAGCATCCTGAAGGCCGCCTCGGAAGGCGAACTGAAGGGCATCCTGGACTACAACACCGAACCCCTCGTCTCGGTGGACTACAACCACAACCCGGCCTCCAGCACCGTTGACGCGTCGCTGACCAAGGTCTCGGGCCGTCTGGTCAAGGTCTCGTCCTGGTACGACAACGAGTGGGGCTTCTCGAACCGCATGCTCGACACCACCGTCGCGCTGATGTCGGCCAAGTAAGCAACACGGTCAGTCCAGAGGGGACGGATTTGTTTTCCGCGAAGGCGGAAAATGGGTTCGTCCCCTTTGTTCGCCCATCGTAGGAATTCAACTATGTCCAAGGTCAATACCCTGTCCGCGCTGGCCAAGTCCGGCGCCCTGTCCGGCAAGCGCGTGTTCATCCGCGCCGACTTGAACGTGCCGTTCGACGACGCCGGACGCATCTCCGAAGACACGCGCATCCGCGCGTCGGTGCCCGGCATCCGCCTGGCGCTGGACGCCGGCGCCGCCGTGATGGTCACGTCCCACCTGGGCCGCCCGAAAGAGGGCGTGCTGACCGAGGCCGATTCGCTGGCGAAGGTCGGCCAGCGCCTGTCCGAACTGCTGGGCATGCCCGTTCAGCTGGTGCGCGACTGGGTCGATGGCGTCCAGGTCGATCACGGCCAGGTCGTGCTGCTGGAAAACTGCCGCGTGAACGTCGGCGAAAAGAAGGACGACGAAGCGTTGGCCAAGAAGATGGCCGCCCTGTGCGACGTCTACGTCAACGACGCGTTCGGCACTGCCCACCGCGCGGAAGCCACCACGCACGGCATCGCGCGCTTCGCGCCCGTGGCCTGCGCCGGCCCCTTGCTGGAAGCCGAACTGGATGCCCTGGGCCGTGCGCTGCACGAACCCAAGCGCCCGCTGGTCGCCATCGTCGGCGGCTCCAAGGTGTCGACCAAGCTGTCCATCCTGCAATCGCTGGCCGACAAGGTCGATCAGCTGGTGGTGGGCGGCGGCATCGCCAATACCTTCCTGCTGGCTGCCGGCCTGCCGATCGGCAAGTCGCTGGCCGAGCCTGACCAGGTCGAGCAGGCGCGCGCTGTCATCGACATCATGAAGCAACGCGGCGCCGCCGTGCCGATTCCGGTTGACGTGGTGTGCGCCAAGTCGTTCGGCGCGGATGCCGAAGCCACCGTCAAGGCGGCAACCGACGTGGCCGACGACGACATGATCCTGGACATCGGCCCGCAGACCGCGGCGCAGCTGGCCGAGATCCTGAAGAAGGCGGGCACCATCGTCTGGAACGGCCCCGTGGGCGTGTTCGAGTTCGACCAGTTCGCCAACGGCACCGAAGTGGTGGCGCGCGCCATCGCGGAATCCGACGGCTTCTCGATCGCGGGCGGCGGCGACACCTTGGCCGCCATCGCCAAATACGGCATCGGTGAACAGGTCGGCTACATCTCGACCGGCGGCGGCGCGTTCCTGGAGTTCCTGGAAGGCAAGACCCTGCCGGCCGTGGCCGTGCTGGAAGCCCGAGTCTCCTGATGCGCCGCCCGCGCGACACCCGGTAGGATGGGTGTCGCGCTGCACCCATCCTGCGACGGCCGCTGTTTGCGGTTTCCTTATTCCATCTTGGCGCCCGAGATCTTCACGATCTCTGCATACCGCGCAATTTCAGACTGAATGAACGCGCTGAATTCCTCCGGCGTTTGCCCGGCCGGCACCAGCGCGCCCATGGCTTCCATCCGCTGCTTCACTTCCGGGGTGGCCGTGACCGCGTTGACTTCCTTGTTCAGGCGCTGCACCACGTCCGCCGGGGTGCCGGCGGGGGCGACGATGCCGTACCAGGCCGACGCGTACATCTTGGGGACGCCCGCTTCGTCGAACGTGGGCACGTCCGGCAGCGCCGGCAAACGCTGGCGCGAGGCCACGGCCAACGCGCGCAGGGCGCCGGCCTGGACCTGGGCGAGCGACCCGGTGTCCAGCATCATGTCCACCTGGCCCGCCAACAGATCGGACACCGCGGGGCCGCTGCCCTTGTACGGGATGTGCAGCACATCCGCGCCCGTCAGGTGCTTGAACATCGCGCCCGCCAAATGCTGCGACGAGCCCACGCCGCCCGATCCGTAGTTCAGTTTGCCCGGCTCGGCGCGGGCTGCCGCCACCAGGTCCGCGACCGACTGGAACTTCGATTGCTTGGGGACTTCCAGGATGTTCGGTATCTCGGCCACGAACGCGACCGGCGCGAAATCCTTCGCGGCGTCGAAGCCCAGGCGCGAATACAGGTGCGGGTTGGCGGCGTTGGTGGAGCTGGTGGCCATCAGCAGGGTGTAGCCGTCAGCCTTTTCCCGCACGAAGGCTGCCGTGCCGATGTTGCCGCCGGCGCCGGCCTTGTTGTCGACGATCACGGTCTGGCCCAGGCGTTCGGTCAGGCGCTGCGCCAGCAGGCGGCCCAAGGCGTCCGTCGCGCCGCCAGGCGGCCAGGGCACGACCAGTTTGATGGGGCGCTCGGGATAGGTTTGCGCGTGGACGGCAGGGGCGATGCCGGCGGCAAGCGCGGCCAGCACGAACACGCGGCTGGCGCGCCGCAGGAAGGCGAAGGACATGGAGTCTCCAGAAGTGCCGGCCCTTGATGCCGCGCGTCGCAGGGGGCGCGGCGGCGGGCCGTGTCGGTGTACAGGCGCGGCGTGTGGCCGCTTTTCTTATGTGGGCGACTCTACGCAAACTGCCGGCCCTAAAAAAGGGATAAATAATCACCAATCTTCATTCCAAAAAGGAATAAAAAGCGGCGTACGTTTGATTCAGGACGGTTTTGCGCGCCCCGCCTTGGTGTAGGCTTGGCGGATATCCCGCGCATTGCGGAAATCCTTCTATCAGGTCGGCTTGCAGCACCATGATTCCACGTTTTTTCCCTGGCCTGAATAATTTCCGCGGCATCACTCGGGAGTCGGCGCGGCGCGACGTCATGGCCGGCCTGAGCGTGGCGGCGGTCGCCCTGCCGGTGGGCCTGGCCTACGCGGCGATGATGGGCGTGCCGCCCGTCGCCGGCCTGTGGGCCGCCATTGCCGGCATGCTGGGCTACGCGCTGTTCGGCTCGTCGCGCACGCTGATCGTGGGGCCGGATACGGCGACCTGCACGCTGATCGCCGCCACCCTGACCGGCATGGCGCTGACCTCGCCCGAAGACCGGCTGGTGGCTGCGACGGGCATTGCGCTGACCGTGGGCGTGGGTTGCCTGGTTGCTCGGGTGCTGCGGTTGGGCGTATTGGCCAATCTGCTGTCGCGCCCCGTGCTGATCGGCTACATGGCGGGCGTGGCGATCACGCTGGCGCTGTCCCAGCTTAGTGGGTTGACGGGGGTGGGGCTGCGCAACAGCGGCCTGATCCATCCCTTCCTGGAACTCGGCCGACGTCTTCCGGAAATCCAGATCCCGACCCTGTGCCTGGGGCTCGCGTCCTGCTTGCTGCTGGTGGCCGTGAAGCGCTGGCGGCCGACCTGGCCCGGCCCCATCCTGCTGGTGGTCGGCGGTTGCCTGCTGTCGTGGATCTTCGATTTTCCCAACCTGGGCATCGCCGTCGTGGGCGAGGTGCCCGCCGGCCTGCCGGGGCTCAGCCTGCCCGTGCGGCTCGAAGGGGTGGACAGCATCCTGCTGGGCGCGGCGGGCGTGCTGGTGGTCAGTTTTTCCAGCGGCATCGTGACCGCGCGCAGCTTCGCCGCGCGCACGGGCGAACACGTCGACCCCAACCGCGAACTCGTCGGTTTCGGCGCGGCCAATGTGGCGGCGGGCCTGTTCCAGGGCTTTGTCGTGACGGGGGCGGATTCGCGGACTGCGGTGGGGCTGGTCGCAGGCGGTTCATCGCCGCTGGTCAGCGTCAGCGCAGCGGTCGCCCTGGCGGTCGTCGTGGGTCTGCTGAGCGCACCCCTGTATTGGTTGCCGCAGGCGGTGCTGTCCGCCATCCTGCTGCTGGCGGCCGCCAGCCTCTTCGACGCCAAGGCCTTCATGCGCCTGGCCCGCATTTCACGGATCGAGCTGGCTTTCGGCATCCTGGCCGCGGTGGGGGTGGTGGGCTTCGGCGTGCTGCAGGGCGTGGCTGTCTCCGTGGGCGCGACGCTGCTGTACGCCATGTACGTGTCGGGCAACCCCCGTGATGCGCTGCTGGGCCGGCTGCCTGGGGAATCGGTGCTGGGCAAGCTGCACTTGAATCCCGATGCGCAACCGGTGCCGGGCACCGTCGTCTGGCTGTTCGAATCGTCGGTCTGGTTCTTCAATGCGGACGCCTTTCGCCGCCGCGCGCGCGAGGTCATGGATCAGGCGAGGGACGTGCAGTGGTTCGTGCTGGACGCCGAAGCGATGACGCAGGCCGATGCCGATGCGGTCGAAGCGCTGTACGAGCTCAAGCGCGAATTGGACGATCGCGGCATCACGCTGCTGGTCGCGGGCGGCCACGGCCAGTTCCGCATGGCGCTGGAACGTTCGGGGCTGGTCAAGAAGATCGGCCGCGACAAGATCTTCGGCAGTCCCGAGCAGGCGGTGGAAGCCATCGAGCGCTGGCGCCAGGGCGCGCCGGCCACGCTGGCCTAGGGCGCGTTGATCCGCCCTTAGTCGATGATGTGATAACCGCCGTCGATGTATAACGTCTGCCCGGTCATGAGCCGGGCGGCGTCGGTGGCCAGCCAGGCTGTGGCCTCACCCACGTCGTCGATCGACACCAGGCTGCGCGCCGGGGCTTTGGATTGGGCGCGATCCAGCAACGCGTCGAACTCGGCGATGCCGGAGGCCGCGCGCGTTTTCAGCGGCCCCGGCGATATGGCATGCACGCGGATGCCTTGCGGGCCCAGTTCCGCAGCCAGATAGCGGGTGGCGGATTCCAGGGCGGCCTTGACCGGCCCCATCATGTTGTAGTGCTCCACCACCATCTGCGAGCCGTAATAGCTCATGCAGAAGAGGGCGCCGCCATCGGGCATCAGCGGCTCGGCCAGTTTGGCCATGCGGATGAACGACCAGCAGGACACGTCCATCGCTTGCAGAAAGCCTGCGCGCGAGCAGTCCGTCACGCGGCCATGCAGGTCGTCGCGGGGGGCAAAGGCAATCGAGTGCAGCACGAAGTCCAGCCCGCCCCAAAGGTCCGTGACGCGGTCGAACACGGCTTCAAGTTCGCCTTCGTTCAGGAGGTTCAAGGGCATCAGCAGCGATGCGTCCACCTGTCGCGCCAGGGGCTCCACATGCGGCAGGGCCTTGTCGTTCAGGTAGGTCACGGCCAGTTCGGCGCCCAGGGCGCGAAAGGCCTTGGCGCATCCCCAGGCGATGGAATCCGTGTTGGCGATGCCGGTGACGAGCCCGCGCTTGCCGGCCAGCGGAAGGTGCGCGCTCATCGTTGACGCACCAGCGCCAGCGTGTGCTGGGCGATGATCAGCTCTTCGTTCGTGCGGATCACGTACACGCCGATGCGGCTGTCGTCGCTGGAGATGCGCGGCCCGTGATGGGCGTTGCGTTCGGGGTCCAGCTTGATGCCCAGCCAGCCCCAATGGTCGGCGACCGCCTGGCGGATGTCGGCGGAATTCTCGCCGACGCCGGCGGTGAAAACGATGCCGTCGATGCCGTTCATGGCGCAGCCCAGGCCGATCATGCCTTCGGCCACGCGCCAGGCGAAATACTTCAACGCCAACTGGGCCGATGGCGCGTCGCTGGCCAGCAGTTCGCGCATGTCGTTGCTGATGCCGGACAGGCCTTTCATGCCGCAGTCGTGATAGAGCAGGTGCTCGATCTGGTCGTGGTCCATGCCGCGTTCCATCATCCACAGCACCACGCCGGGATCCAGCCGGCCGGGCCGCGTGCCCATCGGCAGGCCTTCCAGCGCGGTGAATCCCATCGTGCTGTCGACGCTCTTGCCTTCATGCATGGCGCAGGCGGACACGCCCGAACCCAGGTGCGCGGCGATGATCTTGCCCATCGCGAGTTCGGGCAGGGCCTGGCGCAGGCGCTGCGCGATGTATTCGTAGGACAGGCCGTGAAAACCATAGCGGCGCACGCCTTCCTGGTACAGCGATTCGGGCAGCGCGTAGCGGTCGGCCACGTCGGAGTGGCTGCGGTGAAACGCCGTGTCGAAGCAGGCCACCTGCGGAATCCAGGGCCGCCTCTCACGGATCACGCGGATGGGCGCCAGGTTGTTGGGTTGGTGCAGCGGCGCCAGCGGCGTGAACGTGTCCAGCTTGGCCAGGATGGCGTCGTCGATCAGGACGGGCTCGGACAGGTCGGGGCCGCCATGCACGACGCGGTGTCCCACCGCCAGCGGCGCGCCGCCCAGGTGGCCGCTCAGCCAGGTTCCGACGACTTCCTGCCCGTTGGGCACGTCGGGCGCGTGGCTGGGCGCGATGTCGCGTTCCACCAGGGTTTTGCCCGCGGCGTCGCGCACCCGCAGTTTCGGATGCGAGGTGCCGATGCCTTCCAGCTGGCCGCCCAGGCGCGGCGCCAGCTCATGCTTGTCGTCGATGTCGTACAGGTAGAACTTGATGCTGGAACTGCCGGCGTTGATGACGAGGATGGTGTCGCTCATGGCTCTGGGATCCGGTAGCGTGGGGGCGGGCGTCAAGCCAGCGGGCGGGCGGCTTGCTGGCTCAGGTGGTGGGCATAGATCGCCGCCACCGCGCAGGAAGCCAGGCGCGAGCGCGGACTGTCGGCGCGGCTGGTCAGGATGATGGGCACGCGCGCGCCCAGCACGATGCCCGCCGCTTCTGCGTTGGCCAGGAACGTCAGGTTCTTGGCCAGCATGTTGCCGGCCTCCAGGTCGGGCACCACCAGCACCTGGGCCACGCCCGCCACCGGCGACCGGATGCCCTTGATGCGGGCGGCGTCCGGGCTGATCGCGTTGTCCAGCGCCAGCGGGCCGTCCAGCAGGCCGCCGGCGATCTGGCCGCGGTCGGCCATCTTGCACAGCGCGGCGGCTTCGATGGTGCTGGGGATGTTGGGCGTGACCTGCTCGACGGCCGACAGGATCGCCACGCGCGGTTCACCCAGGCCCAGGCCGTGGTGCAGGTCGATCACGTTGCGGATGATGTCGGCCTTGGTTTCCAGGTCGGGGAAGATGTTGATGGCGGCATCCGTGATGAACAGCGGCTCCGCGTAGGTGGGCACCTCCATGATGAACACGTGGCTGATGCGGCGGCCGCTGCGCAGGCCCGTCGTGCGCGCGACCACTTCGTGCATCAGTTCATCGGTGTGCAGGCTGCCCTTCATCAGCAGGGTGGCCTCGCCGTTGCGCACCAGTGCCACGGCGGTCTCGGCGGCGGCATGGCTATGCGGCACGTCCACGATGCGGGCATCGCCCAGGTTCAGCTTGAACTGGGCGGCCGTGTCGCGGATCTTCTTTTCCGGGCCCACCAGGATGGGATGCAGCAGCCCCAGGTCGCGGGCTTCCAGCGCGGCCGACAGCGAGGGCTCGTCGCACGGGTGGGCGATGGCGCAGAAGGCCGGCTCCAGCGTCTGGGCGCGCGCGATGAGCTTGTCGTAATGCGTCGAGGTGGGCAGGGTCATGCGGTCTTGGCCTTGGCGGATTGACGGGCTGCGGTCTTGGTGGCGCGTTTCGCAGGGGACGAAGTGGCGGCCTTGGCCGCGTTCTTGCTGGGGGTCTTGGTTGCCGGCTTAGCGGCCGTCTTGGTCGCCGCCGCAGATGCCGTCTTCGTGGCGGCTTCAGCCGTGGCGCTGCTGGCGGCTTTAGCGGCGGTTTTCGCGGCGGCCGTCGTCGCCGGCTTGCGTGCCGGTCTGGCCGTCCGTTTTGCCGGGGTCTTGGTCGTGACGCCTTTCGCGACCTCGGCTGCCGCCGATTCGGCCGCCGCGTGGTGCGGTTGCGCCTTCTTGGCGGGCACGTCGGCGGCAGCCTGGACCAGTTTCAGGGCAGGCACGGAAGGCGCCGGTGCCACGGCCGGTGCCGGCAGTCTGGTCGGCGCCGATGCGTGATCGCGCTTTTGCGCACGGCGCTCCGCCGCCACGAAAATGCGCTCCATCTCGTCCAGGCTTTCGCGGGCGGCCGGGCTGAGCGGCTCGGCCGCTTCCAGCACGCGCTTCATCGTTTCCAACGCGTCGCGGATCGCCGGGGCCGGCGAGTCTTCCAGCAGGTGCGGCATGGCAAGCAGGGCGGCATCCGAATCCAGCGTCAGGATCAATGCCTGGTCGCGCGTCAGGTCCTTGAATTCCTGCAAGGTCAACGCGTTGTCGGATTCGGCCCGCATCTTGCGGATGAGTGCAAAACTGCGTTCATCCAGGCCGCCTTCGGCGCCGGACACGTACAGCAGCATGCGGATCGCCGCCACGCGCAGGCCGCCTTCCTGCACCATCGAACGCAATTCGGCGGCGCGTTCTTCCATGAAGCGGCGGTGTTCGGGCGACACGCCCGGATGCTTGCGCGGAGGGCCGGATTGCGCGCCCAGGCCGGCCAAGTCTTGCACTAGCGGGGAACCGTAGACCCCCATGAAGGTGCGTTCGTCGGCGGAGTCGCGCAGTTCCTGCCAGATGTTCAGGCTGGTCTCGACCCAGTTCGAGAACATTTCCTGCGCCATCAGGAAAGGATTGGAAGGCGAGACCGGCTGGCGCTGTTCGCGCACCTGCTCGGCGATCTTGGCGATGGGGGCGATGACCGGGTTGCGGTCCGAGATCAGTTCATAGGGCAGGCGCAGCGGATGCAGGCGCTGGCTCCATTCCGCGGACTGCGGCGTGACCAGCGCGCGCAACCACGGCTGCATGAAGCTGCGGTACATGCCCAGGTTGATGTCCGAGATGCGGGCCACGGCGGCGAAGCGGCGGTCGTCCTCTTCCTTGCGGTCGACGATGGCGCGCACGTCGTCCAGCTTGCGCTGTTCGAACGACAGCACGTAGTTGCCGAAAGCCAGGTCCGCGTTGGCGGTGTCCGGCGTCTTGTCGGCGATCTCGGCTTGGTAGATGCCCGGGGGCAGCACGTCGATCATGTCGATGTTCGACGTGAATTCCTGGTGCTCTTTGCGGGCCACGCTGCCGGACACGAAAATGCCCAGGTGGCCGATGCTTTCATGCACGGCGTAGACGATGGTCTGGCCGTGCGCCAGCACTTCGGCCTCGTTCTGGTAGAGGTCGGGGATCCAGCCCAGCGCTTGCGGCGGCGGGGTGATGTTGTCGCCCTTCGAGCAGAACACCACGATCGGCGACCGGATGTTGCGAAGGTCGATGCGGATGCCGTCGGAGGTCACGAGCCCTGCCGTGGACAGCCGGTTGCCCACGAACAGGTTGTCCACGATGTACTGGATTTCCGGACCGTTCAGAAAGACGTGGCCGCCCCACCATTTCTCGAAGCTCAGGTAGCGGTCGGCTTCCGTGTCCACCTTGGAGTACAGGTTGTACTGCTTGGACCACAAGGTGTTGGCCGGATTCAGGTTTTCGAAGTTCTGCACCAGCCAGGCGCCGTCGAACTTGCCGTTGCCCAGGTCGCTGGTCATCGCCGTGAGCCAGCTGCCGCCCAGCAGGCCGCCGGCGTAGCGCATCGGATTCATGCCGCGCCAGCCTGCCCAATAGGACAGCGGGGCGCCGGCCACGATGATGGGGCCGAACAACTCAGGGCGGATGGCGGCCGTCATCATGATCTGCCAGCCTGCCTGGCAGTTGGCCACCACGACCGGTTTGCCCTCCGCGTCGGGGTGCCGCGCGATGATCTCTTCCAGGAAACGCGCTTCGGCCATCATCACGTCTTCGACGGTCTGCTCGGGCATGGGCTGGGGCAGGAAGGTCGCGAAGTAGCAGGGATGGCCGGCGCGCACCGCCACGCCGATTTCGCTTTCGGGCTTGAAGCCGCCGATGCCCGGGCCATGGCCCGCGCGCGGGTCGACCACCAGGAAGGGGCGCTTGATCGGATCGGTTTCCACGTCTGCCGGCGGCTTGATGCGCAACAGCCCGTAATTGACGGGGCGCGGCAATTCGCGGCCATCCAGGACCAGCTCGAATTCCATGCTGAGCACGTTCGGGGCGCGCTTGGCCATGTGTTCGTGGTACTGGTTGCCGCGCTGGCGCAGCACGTCTGCGTAGAGCACGCCCCGCTGCCAGGCATCCACGGCATATTCGTAGGCGGCCGTCCAGGGATTGAAGGACGGGGTGGGGACGCGATCGTTGCCGGATTCGGCCATGGCGATCTCCTGTAAGTTGCTCCCGACGGCGGAAGGCCGCCGGGCCGATCCCGAGTGGAACCGGCCGAGTTGACCTCCCCATTACACCGCATCGAATGCTGCGTCGCAACATGGAAAGGTTTGATGCCGGTCAAATTCGGGCGCTAACTGTCCCTTCTTTCAGCTTTCTTGCGAATCTTGCTAAATCGTTGCGGGACACGGAGCGTCAACGCGTGCCGTGCCAGACGGCTTCCACGCGGTTGCCGTCGGGGTCCAGCAGGAAGGCGGCGTAGTACTGGGCATGGTAGCGCTCGCGCAATCCGGGGGCGCCGCCGTCGCGGCCGCCGTGGGCCAGGCCCGCCGCGTGGAAGGCGTCGACGGCGGCGCGGTCGGGTGCCTTGAAACACCAATGGCGCCTGGCGCCGGCGTCCGGCGCCAGGCTTGGCGTCGCCAGGATGGACAGGTAGGTGTGCCCGCTGTCGCCGGGGCCGCAGCGTTCGCCATAGCCGATGGCGTCGGCCTCGTCATAGACCTTGGCCGCGCCCAGCGCCTGCATGATGGCGTCATAGAACGGCCGCGCGTCGGGCAGGCGGGAAACCGCGATGGAGACGTGATCCAGCAATTGCATCGCGGCTCCGTGGGGCGTCAGGCGCGCGCCGCGGCGTTGTGCTCCAGCCATTGCTGGACGGAGGGCCGTTGCCATTGGACATCGGCATAGGCGCGCAACGAGTCGGGCAGATCATCCAGCGCCAGGCGCTTGAGCATGACGGCCAGATCCGTGTCGGCGATGCACCATTCGTCGAACAAGGATGTCTGGCCCACTCCGATCAGGTAGCTGGCCACCTGGATCAGTTTGGCCGAGGCGGCGTGGGCCGCGTCGGACAGCGGCTGGCCGGCAGCCCCGTAGAACACCGTCTCGGTAGGGCGCTCCTGGCGCAGCGCAGCCAGGTCGCTGCGCAGCCAGGCCTGCAATTGGCGGGCGCGAGCGCGCTCGCGCGTGGCCTGGGGGTACAGCGCGGCATGCCCGGGCGCGGGAAACGTGTCTTCCAGATATTCGGCGATGACGCTGGACTCAGTCAGGTTGAACCCTTCGTGCGTCAACGCGGGCACGCGCGCCGTCAGCGCACGGCACTGGTACGGCTGCATCCGCTGTTCGCCCGCTTCCAGATCGATCGGGCGCACTTCGAAGGGCAATTTCTTTTCAGTCAGCGCCACATAGGCCGACATGGCGTAAGGGCTGAGAAACAGGGAATCGACGTAAAGCGTAATCGGGGCGCCCAAATCTTGTCTCCGGTCTGGCGGGGTCGTGGTGGGTGGTGCGGATCCGACGGCTGGCGGCGCGCCGCATGAATTGCAAAGCGTAACGCAATTGCAATTTCGCGTGTCGCGCCGACGCGTCAGTCGACGATGAAGAGCTTGGCGCCCGTGGCGGTGGACGAGCGGTGGGGCTCGGCCTGGTCCGCCACCTGATAGCTCATGCCGGGGGTCAGGACGAACTGCCGGCCGTCTTCCAGCTCGGTATGCAGTTCGCCCTCCAGACAGAACAGGATGTGGCCCTTGCTGCACCAATGGTCGGCCAGGTAGCCCGCGGTGTATTCCACCATGCGGACCCGCAGGTCGCCGAATTGGCGGGTGCGCCAGTAGGCCATGCCGGTATCGCCGGCGTGTTCGGTGCGTTCCACCTCGGACCAGTCCGTGGTGCCGAAGGGGATGTTGCTCATCTTCATCGTGAATCCTGCGGTAAGGTCCGGACGGAGGGGTGAGGGAAAACCGACCGGTAAAACTTGGATACTACGCCACTCAGGCTACAAGTTTCTTTTGCCAGAACATCGCGCGGCCGGTGGTGTCGTCCAACGCGTAGCCCTCGAAGCCCAGTTTTCGGTACAGCCCTTGGGCGACGGCGTTGCCTTCCAGCACTTCCAGCGTGATCTTGCAGCAGCCCATCTGGCGGGCCCGTTCTTCCAGCGCGCCCAGCAACTGCTTGCCCACCCCCAGCCCCTGAAAGCGGGGCGATACGCCCAGGTCGTGCAGGTTGACCAGCGGCCGGCAGGCAAAGGTGGAGAAGCCTTCCAGATAGATCGCCACGCCGGCGGGCTGCCCGTCGACGCGGGCCAAGAGGGCGTGCGCGGTCGGGCGGCGGGCCAGTTCCGCGATCAGGTTCTGCTGCGCGTAGGCGGGCAGGGGGGAATTGCCGCCCATGGGGCCGCTGGCGTATTCGTTCAGCATGGCCAGCACCTGGCGGCCATGTTCCGGATTGGAGAAGTCGACGTCGATGATTTCCAGCACGATCGGTTCCTGTAGCTGATCCTGGCCAGCGCGAGTTGCCGGCCATGCCCCCGGATGACGGGGCAACCGAACATTATGCACGCTTGCCGCCGCCTGATTTTGCGCATTGAAAAATCGGTCCGTAACCCCTATCTTCTTGATATTCAAGGCCGGATGCGGCACCGCCCGACGCGGCCGAAACCTTTAAGGTGAGCTGGAACATGGAGTTCAAGGACTACTACAGCACTCTCGGGGTGGAACGCGGCGCCACCGAAGACGAGATCCGGCGCGCTTACCGAAAGCTCGCCCGTAAATATCATCCCGACGTCAGCAAGGAAAGCGACGCCGAGGCCCGCATGCGCGACGTCAACGAAGCCTACGACGTCTTGCGCGATCAGGAAAAGCGCCAGGCCTACGACAATCTGGCGGCCGGCGTGTCGTCCGATGGCGGCTTCCAGCCGCCGCCCGGCTGGGACGAAGGCTTCGAGTTCCACCGCGGCGCCGCGCCTGGCGACGAGGCTCAGTTCAGCGAGTTCTTTTCCTCGCTGTTCGGTGGCCGTGGCCAGCGGGGCGGGGCGCGTCAGCAAGACTTCCGCGCGCGCGGCGACGATCACCACGCCGCCATCGAAGTGGACCTGGAAGATGCGCTCAAGGGCGCCACGCGCGACATTAGCCTGAGATCGATGGAGATGGACGACCAGGGCCATCCCCACATGAAGACCCGCACCCTCAGTGTGCGCATTCCTCCGGGCGTGCGCGAAGGCCAGTACATCCGCCTGGCCGGGCAGGGCATGCCCGGCTATGGCGGCGGGGAAAACGGCGACCTGTACCTGGAAGTGCGCTTCAAGCCACACCCGCGTTACCGGGCCGAAGGGCGCGACCTCTACATGACGCTGCCCGTCGCCCCGTGGGAAGCCGCGCTGGGCGCGCAGGTGGATACGCCCACGCCCGGCGGCACGGTCGAGGTGTCGATCCCGGCCGGTTCCGGCAACGGACGCAAGCTGCGGTTGCGCGGCCGCGGCATACCCGGCGACCCGCCGGGGGACCTGTACCTGGTGCTGGATCTTGTGTTGCCGCCGGCCGATAGCGAGGCCGCGCGCGCGGCCTACCGCAAGCTGCAGCAGGATGTGCCTTTCAACCCGCGGCGCCACTTGGGGGTCTGACCATGAAGAAGCTTGTCATCACCAGCGCCACCGTCGTGGGCAAATCGCAGCCGCTCAGCGCGGACGACCTGGCCCGCGCCTGCGGCGCGGAAGTGGAATGGGTCGCCCAGTTGGTCGAAGTGGGCATCGTCAACGCCAGCGGCCCGCAGCCCGAGCAGTGGTGCTTCTACAGCGTCGACCTGCAGCGCGCGTTGCACGCGCGCCGGCTGGAGCACGATTTCGGCGCCAGCCTGGACGCCGTGGCGCTGATCCTGGACCTGAGCCAGGAGGTGCGGCGCCTGAAAGCGCACTTGCGGGCGCTGGGCGCGCCGGAACCCTGACAGGGCCCCGGCCCAGGGGAAACAGGGTGGGTAAACTACGCGCTTGCCTTGCCACAACAAACAAGCGAAAAGCACCTTGGAGACGTCTTCCTCCCCCGCGCATGCCCTGGCGGGCAGCGCGCGCATCGATGGGCTCAAATCCTGCCTGCCGGTCATGATCGGCTACTTTCCGGTGGCGGTGACGTTCGGCATCGCCGGCGTCGCGGCAGGCTTGACCCCACTGCAAGTGATCCTGATTTCCGTATTCGTGTACGCCGGCGCCAGCCAGTTCCTGCTGCTGGCGTCGATCAAGGCCGGCACGCCCTGGCTGTGGGTGGTGGCGCTGTGTTCACTCTTGAACGCGCGCCATCTGCTGTACGGCCCCTTGCTGTCGCGCTTTCTGCCGGCGGCGCTGCGCGACCGCCTGAAGGTCGCCTTTCTCTTGACCGATGAAGTCTTCGCCACCGCGTTCAACCGCCTGCAAAACGTGCCTGCCGGGCATCGCCAGGGCTGGATGATCGCGCTGGGCCTGGGCGCCTGGCTGACCTGGATCGCCGGTACCGCCGTCGGCGTCTATGCCGGCGACGGGCTGGAACGCCATTACCCCATGCTGTCCCAGGTGATGCGGTTCGCCCTGCCGGCGCTGTTCATGGCGCTGGTGTGCCAAAGCGCCAAGCGCGGCATGGGCCTGCCCGTCATCGCCGCGGTGGCGGGCGCCGGCGTGGTGGCCGCGATGGGTCACACCAGCCTGGCCATCCTGATCGGCGCGGTCATCGGCTGCGCCGCCTATCGCCTGAAGAGGTCCGCATGAACGCCGACGGCTTGGGTTTCTGGGGCGCGGTGATCGCGATGGCTGTGATCACCTACCTGACGCGGGCGCTGCCCTTCATGCTGTCCGAACGCAGCCGCCTGCTGCGGCACCTGTCGCGCGAGGGCTCGGCCCTGGCCGCGCTGGGTCCCAGCCTGCTGGCAGGCATCGCGGCGGCCGTCATCGTGCCGGACTTGCTGGACGCGGGCACGCAAGCCGCCCGCATCGCCCCCTACGTGGGGGGGCTGGTCGTTACGGGCGTGGCTGCGCGCCTGGTCAGCAACACGGGCGTTGCCGTGTTGCTGGGCATGGGCGGATACGGGGTGTTGCTGGCCTTGGCGGGCTGAGGCCGCCCAGGCAAAATGATCGGACTCCCAAGGAGGCCGATCATGCTTACGCTCTACCATGCGCCGCGCTCGCGGTCGTTCAGGGTCCTGTGGTTGCTTGAGGAACTTGGGGTGCCGTACGACACCGAAATGGTGTCCATCCGCGGCACCGACAGCGCGGGCCACATGCCCGCGGACTACATCGACATCCATCCGCACCGCAAGGTGCCGGCTCTGGTGCACGACGGGGTGCCGGTGTTTGAAACCCCGGCCATCGCGCTGTACCTGACGGACCTGTTCCCGGAAAAGGGACTGGGGCCGCTGGTGGGCGATGCGGATCGCGGCCCCTATCTGACCTGGCTGTCCTATTCCACCGGCGTATTTGAACCGGCCATGGTCGAGCGCGCGTTCAAGCGGCCGCATGAAGGGGGCGCGCCCGGCTGGGGTTCGGCCGACGAGGTCGAACAGGTGCTGACCCGGGTCCTGCAAGCGCGCCCTTATTTTCTGGGCAGCCACTTTTCAGCGGTCGACATCGTGCTGGGCGGTTCCCTGCAATACATGATGCAGGTGAAGGTGATTCCGGAATCGCCCGTGTTCGGCGCCTATGTCGAGCGGCTGGGCAATCGCCCGGCGATGCACCGGGCCTTGCAGCGGGACGGCGACATCGAAGAGGGCTGACCGCCGGCGCCCAGGGCTCAGGCCCGGCCCTGGATGCGCTCGCGCAGGTGCGCCTGCCACTGGGCCGGTCGGCCCAGGTAGCGGCTGGGCTCCAGCAGCGCATAAGCGCCCTGTTGCTCCAGCGCCAGGGTCGGAAAGCCCGTGCCCCCGACGCGGGCCAGCAGCTTGCGGCTATCGGCGATGTACGCGGCGGTGGCGGCGCCCTGGGCGGCCGCGTAGGCGGCGTCGAAAGCGTCCCCGTCCAGGCCGATGTCGCGGGCCAGGGCCGTGATCACGCCGGGGTCGGCGATGCGCAGGCCCTGCACGTAGTGCGCCTGTTGCAGGCGTTTGAGCAGGTCCAGCCCGCGGCCGGCCAGGGTGTCGGCGGCCAGGACGGCGGTGGTGGGCGGTTCGGAATCGAAGACGGCGCCCGCGTCGCGCAGCAGGCCGTCGAAGTAATCCTTGCCGAAGACCTGGCCGGTGAGGCCGGCGATGCGTTCGTCGTGGGGCATCACGTAGCGGCGCAGCGCGTCGGTGACGGGCTGGCGGTTGCTGCCGGTCATCATGCCGCCGCCATGGGCGGCAACCGCCAGCCCCGTGATGCCGCGGGCGGCGTCCACCAGCGGCGCAGCGCCATAGCACCAGCCGCAAAGCGGGTCGAAAATGTAATGCAGGGTGGGGGTCTGAGTCGCCATGGCGTCATGGTAGACGCGGGCCGGGGCGGGAAACAGCCTGGCGCGGTAGCCAGAGTGTTGCGCGGGCCGTGCAGATAGCCGGCACGGCCCGGGGGGATCAGCCGGTGATCTGCACGCCGATCCAGAACAGGCCGGCCGCCAGCCCCATCGACGCGGGCAGGGTCAGCACCCAGGCCAGCAGGATGTTGCGTACCGTATTGCCCTGCAGCCCGGTCTTGTTGGCGATCATCGTGCCCGCCACGCCGGAGGACAGCACGTGGGTGGTGGATACCGGCAGGCTGAACACGTTGGCCAGGCCGATGGCGGCCACCGCCGTTACCTGCGCCGACATGCCCTGGGCGTACGTCATGCCCTGCTTGCCGATTTTTTCGCCCACCGTCAGCACCACGCGGCGCCAGCCGACCATAGTGCCCGCCCCCAGCGCCAGGGCCACGGCCACGATCACCCAGAAGGGCGCGTATTCGGTGGTGGCGGTCAGGTCGGCGCGCAGGCGTTGCAGGTCGGCGCGTTCGCGGGCGGGCAGCCCTTCGATGCGCGAGACCTTCTTGGCCGTATCGTCCAGGCACAGCAGGTAGCGGCGCACGTCGATGCGCTTTTCGGCGGACAGGTCGGCGTAGTTGCTGACGCCGGCCAGGTCGGCCTGCAGCGCGGCGATGGTCGGCGTGGTCAATTCCGGGTCGCAGCGGAAATTGCGCGGCAGTTCGGTGGTGGCGTCCGAGCGCTTGAGCGCCAGGAAGTCGCCCAGCATGGCTTCGTTGCGCTGGTAGAACACGCTCAGATGGTTCGCCGCGTCGCGGGTGCGTTCGATCTGGTAGGTGGTGCTGGTCGTGTCCAGCACGAAATTGGCCGGCACGATGCCGATCAGCACCAGCATGATCAGGCCGATGCCCTTCTGGCCGTCATTGGAGCCATGCACGAAGCTCACGCCCATGGCCGACAGCACCAGCACCAGGCGGTTCCAGAACGGGGGGTGCTTCTTGTTGTCGATCGCGCGGCGCTGATCCGGCGTCTTGTGCATCTTGGACAGTGGCAGCCAGCGCTTGAGCAGCAGCAGCAAGCCGCCCGCCACCAGGAATCCGGCGATCGGCGAGGCCACCAGCGACAGCCCGATATCGACGGCCTTGCCCCAGTTGACGCCATCGGCCAGCGGCAGGTCGGTGATCAGCGCATTGGCCAGGCCCACGCCCAGGATCGAGCCGATCAGGGTGTGCGAGCTGGAAGCGGGGATGCCGAAATACCAGGTGCCCAGATTCCAGGCGATGGCGGCGGCCAGCATGGCGAACACCATGGCCAGCCCGCGGCCGGTATCCACATTGATCAGCAGTTCCACCGGCAGCAGGTGGACGATGGCGTATGCCACGCCCACGCCGCCCAGCAGCACGCCCAGGAAGTTGAAGATGCCCGACAGCACCACCGCCAGATGGGGCGGCATGGCCTTGGTATAGATGACCGTGGCCACGGCGTTTGCCGTGTCGTGGAAGCCGTTGATGAATTCGAAGGCCAGGACGAATGTCAGGGCCAGCACAAGACTGAGGCCGACCCAGAGATCTAGGCCATGGAAGAGGTCGAACATGGAGGCGGGGGGGCGAGGTTCCGGCGAGAGGAGCCGATTATTGCAGATTTGTGACCTGACCCTGGTTGCGTCGGAAAACCACTGCCGCCCCGCAGGAACCGCCGGATTCAGAACTTCGAGTACTGGAACTCGATTTCCATGGGCTTGCCCAGATTGGCCGAGGTATCGGCCTGGATCAGCATCACCGCCAGGACGCCCAGATACAGCAGGCACAGCCAAAGGGTTCGTTTCATTTGGGTTCGTTCCATTTGCAGGCGCCTCTCATGGCCGGAATACCTGGGCGATCTTCTGATTGACCCGCAGCCAACCCAGTTCGCCCAGGTGCTGCACGTCGCGCAGCATGCCGACTTCGAAGGGGGCGCTGTACATGTCCATGCACGTCATCGCGTAGCGCTGGCACAGCGCAGCCACGTCGCGCTGGATGGGTTCGAAGCGGGCCAGGTCCTTGAAGACCATCGGGTGCAGCGGCTGCATCACGAACAGCGCATTCACGTCGTGCTGGCGCAGCAGCGCCATCAGAGCCGTCAATTCCCGCAGTTCGTCGCGACCGGTCAGCGGCTGGGGCTGGTAGGCGGTCTTGCCGCCCTCGGGAATCGCGCGCAGGTATTTATTGAAGAATTCGTCGCGGACCGCGTAGCGGTTGCCGCCCATTTGGCTCTGTTCGGCCTCCTGGGCCTGGCTGGCCAGCAGATCCCAGTCCACCACGCGAGCGGCGGCGGCCGGCCCCTCGCGTTCGCGTTCGGGCGCCGGCGCCGCATAGGCGGGTGTCCACAGGTCCACCAGGCGCTGGCGGAACACATAGGCCTGCTCGGCCACCATGGACCAGGCCACGGCGGCATCGCCCTTGTCGCGCATCCAGCGCGCAAGCGCCGCCCGGCCTTCGGGCTGCTTCACCAGGCGCGGCAGCAGCGGGTTGGCGTGCTCCTTGAGTTCGTCCGCGCCCAATCCGCCATCGCCATCGAACCACCCGGGCGACAGCATCACGACGACGCGGGATGCCGGAGACAGGTCATCGGCCAGCGCGGCCAGCACCAATTGCATGCCCAGGGACTGGAAGCCCGAATGGCCGTAAGCCAGCACGGGCATCTGCAACTCGTCGGCCAGATAACGGTACGGCACGAAGCGCAGGTCGTTGCTGGTGAGTTCGGACGACCCCAGGATCACCAGCCGGTCGCCCGTGCGCAGCGCCTGGCTCATGCGCGAGAGATTGCGCGTCTGTTCCTGCAGGGTGTTGCCCAGGTTCGGGATATAGATCCCCGGGGCCGCCGCGGGCACGGGTTCGGTTTTCAGCGCCAGCGAATGCCAGGCCCACCAGCCGCAAGCGGCGGCCGCAGACAGGGCCAGCGCCGCGGCCAGCGCGTGCTGCCGTAGAGTGCGTTTGAACATGGATGGGGCGGGGAGGCCGGGCGCGATATCGGATTAGATTGTTAGCGAATGTTATCCAGCGCGTATGACCGAAACAAGCGCGAGAAACCGGGGGCGGGGCCAATTCGCATTTTTGCGACAGCCCCGAGCGGCCTGGCCCGGCAGCAGGCGCGCTTCCTCCTGGGAAAGAATGCGATAGCATCGACATCGCGCGGTTCTTCTGGATTTCCATGATTGACCGCGCCGTGCGCCGTCCTCCGGCGTCGAATACGCCTTTTCTCCCCTTCCAAGACGCAACCGCCCATGACCGCCACGACCCGAATCGCCCGCCGCCATCCCGACGACCTGATCATCGGCCTGGTGTCCGTGTCTGACCGCGCCTCCTCCGGCACCTATCAGGACCAAGGCCTGCCAGCCCTGCGGGAATGGCTGGGGTCCGCGCTGGCCTCGCCTTGGCAGGCGGTGGACCGGCTGATTCCGGACGAGCCGGCCCGAATTTCCGAGACGCTGATCGAACTGGTGGACATTTGCGGCTGCGACCTGGTGCTGACGACCGGCGGCACCGGCCCGGCCAGGCGCGACGTCACGCCCGAGGCCACGCTGGCCGTCGCCACCAAGGAAATGCCCGGTTTCGGTGAACAGATGCGCCAGATCAGCCAGCGCTTCGTGCCCACCGCCATCCTGTCGCGGCAAGTCGCCGTCATCCGCGAAACCCCGTCCCACGCCGCCCTGATCGTGAACCTTCCCGGCCAGCCGAAGTCCATACGCGAGACGCTGGAAGGGCTGAAGGGCGAAGACGGGGCCGTGCTGGTGCCAGGCATCTTCGCCGCCATCCCCTATTGCATCGACCTGATCGGTGGCCCCTACGCCGAGACGCAGCCCAGCGTCATCGACGCGTTCCGCCCCAAATCGGCCCGCCGCGCACCGCAGTCCTGAACGGCTGCTGCGTTATAGTTTTGGCCGCCCCTGTCCACCCCTCCTGCTTGAGAGTCTTACCGTCATGAAGGTTCGTTTCGCCCTGTCCCTTACCGTCCTGGCCGCGTTGACGGCCTGCGCCAATGTCAAAGACGTGCGCCAGCGCGACCCCGTCTTCTACGGCTCGACCCAGCGCACGGCAGAGGACTACACCACGTGTGTGGCCAACGCCTGGAAGAACCAGGGCGTCAACTTCAAGCAGAACGCCGTGCGCAACGGATTCGAGCTGGTCCAGGAAGATAGCCTGGGCGTTGAAGCCGTGCTGACGACCACGACCTGGAAGGGCAAGACCGAAACCCGCCTGTCCACGCGCATCGCCCGCCGCGACCAAAGCATCATCGAACCGGCGAACCTGTGCCTGTAAGCGCCATGTTCAATCGCCGCGCGGTCTTGCGGGCGGGTCTGGCCGCTGCCGCCGTCAGCTTCGGGTTGCCCGCGCGCGCGCAAGCGCAGCAAGGCTTCATTTCGCGCAAACTGAATGCGCCCGTGCCCGGCGGTGTGGCCGTCCTGGCCCTGGGGGATGCCGACCGCGCACCCGAGGTGAGCTTCCTGGACCGGCGCGTGCTGGTCGTGCGGGAAGAGGGCAAGCAGTGGATCGCCGTGGTCGGCATTCCGCTCAGCGTGAAGCCCGGCGAACAGCAGGTGGTGGTCAGCGACGCAAAGGGCCAGCGCAAGTTGCCATTCAAGGTGGGCGCCAAGGAATACGTGGCGCAGCACATCACCTTGAAGAACCCGCGCCAGGTCGACCCCAATCCGGACGACATGAAGCGCATCGAACGCGAGATGGCCGAGCAAAGCGCGGCCAACCGGACGTACCGGGCCGGCGTCACGCCCAGCAACCTGCTGCTGGACCGCCCGGTCAACGGCGGCCGCCTGTCCAGCCCGTTCGGCTTGCGCCGTTTTTTCAACGGGCAGGAACGCAATCCGCATTCGGGCCTGGACTTCGCCGTGCCGGCGGGCACGCCGATCAAGGCGCCGGCGGCGGGCGTGGTCGTGCTGGTGGGGGATTACTTCTTCAATGGCAAGACGGTATTCGTCGACCACGGGCAGGGCTTTGTCAGCATGTTCTGCCACATGTCGGCCATCGACGTGAAAGTGGGCGACGAGGTGCCGCGAGGCGGGGTGGTGGGCAAGGTGGGGGCGACGGGCCGGGCGACCGGGCCGCACCTGCACTGGAACGTTAGCCTGAACGATGCGCGGGTCGATCCCGCCATCTTCATCGGGGCGTTCAAGCCCTGATCGTCAGGCCGTTGCGGTCTGCTGCGCGATCTTGTTCAGCACGAACTGGTGCATCCGCTCGGCATATTCCATCTGCTGGCGCACATGGTGTTGCTGGGCTTCCTGCTCATCCAGGCAGTTGTCGTACTTGATCTTGGCTTCGGCGTAGGTCAGGCCGGTATTGCGAAGGCTGTTGATGAACGCTTCGCGCGACTGGTTGAGCAGGCGCAGGCCTTCCTCCCCTTTCACGAATTTTCTTCGTGCCAGGGAAAGCTGGTCGGCGGCGGCTTGCAACTCTTCTTTAAGATCCATCTTGCTTCATGCGTATCCCGCCAGACATTGCGCCTGGCAAGCGCGCCATTCTTTCACGAACGGACGTTCCACGCATTACGGCATGTCGCGGTTCGGGCTTAAGCAGCCCGCGCGAAATCGGGGCAGGGAGCCGGCCTCGGGCCGGCCCTGGAGCCCTGGCTTAACGGCGGTACTGCTGGGGACGATGCGGAGCGGGAGCGCGCTCGTCCTTGTGGCGGAAGTTGATGCGGCCCTTGGTCAGGTCGTAGGGCGACATTTCCAGGGTGACGCGATCGCCTGCCAGGATGCGGATACGGTGCTTGCGGATGCGGCCGGAGGCGTAGGCGCCGACTTCGATGCCGTTGTCCAGTTTGACGCGGTAGCGGCTATCGGGCAGCACTTCGTCAACGATGCCATCCAATTCGATGAGTTCTTCTTTAGCCATTCACTACTCCTTGATCAATACGCGCAGCCAGGCCGGCGGCATGACGCGCCGCGCGAGGCGGCAAGCGCGTTGGACTCAAATAACCAGGTCCAGCGGTTTGAACGTAAAACGTTCGGGCAAGCGCGGGTAAGGGCCACGGCATCCCTAGTGGATGTCTGAAATGACGGATACTCGCGCAGCGTGGGCAATATGCGCGCGATGCGCGGCTTGGTCGCGGCGCCGTGCAAGCGCACAGCGCCGGAGAAAGCGGGTGGGGGCGATTGTTGCAACGCCGGGCGGCACAATAATGCTGCGGCGCCGTTCGTAATAATCTCAACCAAACCGGGGGCAGCCTGAGTATCTTGGGGGTGACCCGAAGGGATACAGGTTGGCACGCAGAGTGACCGAAGCCCGGTTTTTTGCGGAAAAATCACGGACTTATGTTACTGCAAAGCGCAGCGATTAGCCAGTATTTATCTGCCGCTGCGCCGTGATAGTTGCTACTGAACGACTCTACGCCCCGGGGATGCGCGCCTGGTAGTCGGCTTCCCAGCGGTGGTGCGCCGACCAGAACGGGCCGGGTTCGCGCCCCTCCAGCTTGGCCGACAGCACGCCCAGATGGGTGTGCCAGCCGCCCGCCACGTCGACCATGTCGTCGCGGGAGTTCAGCTTGCGGTGCGTCAGCACCAGCAGCGTGCCTTCGCCTTGGGCCGACAGCTCGAATGTCACTTCGGACGGTTCCCCCTTGGATCCGCCCCAGGTGAACGCCAGCAGCCGGGGCGGCTCGCAGCGGGTGATCACGCCATGGGTCGTGACGCCGTTCTCGTAGGCCTTGTACGGGTCCGGCGTGGGTTCGGCGACGGACGACAGATCGGCGTGCACGAAACGCAGGGTCACGCCGCCGCCTTCGCGCAGTTCCATGTCGCCGGTGGCCAGCCAGCGGCCCCGTTTTTCGGATTCGGTCAGGAACGCCCATACGGTTTCCACGCTGGCGGGAAGCTGGCGGGTAAAGCGCAGGGTCGTGGGATCCAGGACGACGCCGTGATCACTCATGTTGCTCTCCTAGGGGCGGGGCGGGATGGGAGGCCAGTGCGCATGCCAGCGCATCCAGTCGGCCCGCCCAGAACTGTTCATAGAAACGCAGCCATTCCATCGCCTCGGCCATGGGTTCCGGATTCAGGCTGCACACATGGGTGCGGCCGTGGATGGTGCGCCGGATCAGGCCGGCGCGTTCCAGGGTCTGCACATGCTTGGAGGCGCCGGCAAAACTCATGCGCAGGGGCGCCGCCAGCTCTCCGATGGTCTGATCCCCTTGCGCCAGACTGCGCAGCATGTCCCGGCGCGTGGGGTCGGCCAGCGCGCGAAAGACGGCATCCAGAGCGGGAGCGGGGATAAGTTCAACCATAAGGTTGAATATATATCAGCGCCCAACCAAATTCAACCGCTTGGTTGAATTTTTAGGTAACGGCCTCTTTGCGGGTCTCGCCTGCGCCCTGGAATTCATGCGGGTGCTGCGGCAAGGCGTCCGTGATGTCGAACCAGGGGGCCTTGTCGGCCACGTGGCAATGCGCAGAGGGCTTGATGCCAGGATCGTCATCCAGTGCGCCCAGAGGCAGGCCGTAGGTATCCGGCGTCTGGTCGAAGCGGCTGAGCAGCGGCGTGCCGCAGGCTTCGCAGAAGCCGCGGTAGTTGCCCGGCGACGACGCATACCAGGTGACGTGGTTCTCGCCCTTCGTCCATCGGAAATCGGAGGCTTGAACCGACGCTCGGCTGCGGAACGCTGCGCCGTGGGACTTGCGGCACATGACGCAGTGGCAATTCAGGGCGTCGGTGAGAGGGCCGTTGATCTCGTAAGCAACGCGGCCGCACAGGCAGGAACCTTTGATCATGATGAGCGCCAGGCAAGTGGGGAGAACTCTTCGAATATACCCGCGCCGCAAGGCCGCGCAACGCGCCGGCCGGGCCATTTATGACGCAGGTCTTTCAGTCTGTTGCTGACCCCTTATTTTCCGGCAAATGATTCGATCCTCAGGTCATCGCGCTGTCATGCGGCGAAAACAGAATGCCGCAATGACCAAAGACAAGGGGATCAGACGATGACGTACGCCATCGAAGTGCAGAACTTGAGCAAGACGTTCCATGCCGGCGCCAAGGCGCTGGACAACGTCAGCCTGCAAGTGGCCGACGGGGAAATGGTGGCACTGCTGGGCGCATCCGGCTCGGGCAAATCCACGCTGCTGCGCCACTTGGCGGGCTTTGTCGCCGGAGACCCGGGTCAAGGCAGCGTCAAGGTCAATGGCCAGCAGATCCAGCAGAACGGCCGCTTGAGCCGCAATGTGCGCGCCGCGCGCGCCAGCATCGGTTTCGTGTTCCAGCAATTCAATCTGGTGGGCCGCCTGCCGGTCATCACCAATGTCCTGACCGGCATGCTGCCGCGCGTGCCGCTGTGGCGCAGCCTGACCCGCTGGTTCCTGCGCGGCGAAGTGCGCCAGGGCCTGGAAGCGCTTGCCCAGGTTGGTATAGACGACTATGCATTTCAGCGCGCGTCCACGCTCTCGGGCGGCCAGCAGCAGCGTGCGGCGATCGCCCGCACGCTCGTGCAGAACGCCCGCGTGATCCTGGCCGACGAACCCATCGCGTCGCTGGACCCCGAGTCGTCGCGCCGCGTGATGGACACGCTGGCCCAGATCAACCGCAGCCGCAAGGTCGCCGTGGTGGTGTCGCTGCACCAGGTCGACGTGGCGCTGCGCTATTGCCCTCGCGTGGTCGCGCTGCGCCACGGCAAGGTGGTCTATGACGGCCGCGCCGCCGACCTGACGCCGGAAATGCTGCGCGACCTGTACGGCTCCGAGCTGAGCGAACTGCTTCCCGAATATTCGACCCACGCGCCGTCCATGCCAGGCCTGGCGCCGCTGTCCCAACTGGCGCAAGCGGCCTGAGCCCGCCTGCGCCGCCATTGTTCCGACCTCTCTGCCCCTACAACCCCCCGGAGTCATCCATGCTACGCAGAACCTTCGTCACCCTGATCGCTGCCGCCGCGTTGTCCACGCAGGCCTACGCGCAAGACGCCAAGACGTTGAACTTCGGCATCATCTCGACCGAATCGTCGACCAACCTGAAGTCCGTCTGGCAGCCCGTCATCGACGACCTGAGCCGCGCCATCGGCGTGCCGGTCAAGCCCTTCTTCGCGTCGGACTACGCCGGCATCATCGAAGGCATGCGCTTCAACAAGGTGCAGTTGGGCTGGTTCGGCAACAAGTCGGCCATCGAAGCCGTGGACCGCGCCAAGGGCGAAGTGTTCGCCTCGGTCATCGACAAGGACGGCAACCCCGGCTACTGGTCGCTCCTGATCGTCAACAAGGACAGCAACCTGAAGACGCTGGACGACGTGCTGAAGAACGGCGGCAAGCTGAGCTACGGCGCGGGCGACCCCAACTCCACGTCCGGCACCGCGGTGCCCGGCTACTACCTGTGGGCCGCCAACAAGATCGAGCCCAAGACCTTCTTCAAGACGGTGCGCGCCAGCAACCACGAAGCCAATCTGCTGTCGGTCATCAACAAGCAGGTGGATGTCGCGGTCAACAACACCGAGGCGCTGGAACGCTATCGCCTGAACACCGGCAAGGACGCCAATGACAGCGTGCGCGTGCTGTGGAAGTCGCCGCTGATCCCGGCGGACCCGCTGGTGATGCGCACGGACCTGCCTGCCGACCTGAAAGGCCGCATCCGCGACTTCTTCGTCAACTACGGCAAGGGCAAGGACGCCGAGCGCGAAATGGCCAACCTGAAGGCGCTGACGTATCAGGGCTTCCGCGCCTCCGACAACCAGCAGCTCGTGCCGATCCGCCAGATCGAACTGGCGCGTGAAAAGGCCAAGGTCGAAGCCGACAGCACGCTGGGCCAGGCGGAAAAGCAGAAGCAACTCGCCGAACTGGACGGGAAGCTGGCCAGCCTGGGCCAGCCCGCCTCCGCCAAGCAATAAGCCCTGCCGCAACACGCTGGCGCGTCGCCTGACGCGCCGGCGCCTGACCTCCGAATGCCTTCCCGCGGATCGCCTTTCTCCATGAACCTAGCCACCCATCCCTCCCGCCTGCCTGCCGCGCCGCGCTCGTCGCTGTCGGTCCTTCTTGTCTGGGCCGTCGTGCTTGCGCTGCTTGTCATGTCGTGGCGGGGCGCGGACATGCGACCCCTGGACCTGCTGCGCGACTCGGGCAACATGGCCCAGTTCGCCGCGGACTTCTTCCCGCCTAACTTCCGCGACTGGCGCATGTACCTGGACGAGATGATCGTGACGGTGCAGATCGCCGTGTGGGGCACATTCCTCGCCATCGTGGTGGCCGTGCCGCTGGGCCTGCTGTGCTCGTCGAACATGGTGCCGGCGTGGGTCTACCAGCCCATGCGCCGCCTGATGGACGCCTGCCGCGCCATCAACGAGATGGTGTTCGCCATGCTGTTCATCGTGGCCGTGGGCCTGGGCCCGTTCGCAGGCGTGCTGGCCCTGTGGGTGCACACGACGGGCGTGCTGGCCAAGCTGTTCTCGGAAGCCGTCGAAGCCATCGACCCGCGTCCTGTCGAAGGAGTGCGGGCCACGGGCGCCAACGCGCTGGAAGAAATCGTCTACGGCGTGATCCCGCAAGTGCTGCCGCTGTGGATCTCGTATTCGCTGTACCGCTTCGAATCGAACGTGCGTTCGGCCTCGGTGGTCGGCATCGTGGGGGCGGGCGGCATCGGCACGGTGCTGTGGGAAATCATCCGCAGCTTCCGCTACGCGGAAACGTGCGCAGTGATGATCATCATCGTGGCGTTCGTGGTCGTGATCGACATGCTGTCGTCAAGGATACGCCGGGCGTTGATCTAGAGATTTTTCCGAAAGCTGTCCAAAATTTCGGTCGGCACCCATTCGGGGATTTTCGAAGATAAGAACCTGGGTTGGTGCTGAACACTGGACAACAGCAGACGCCGGCGCAAACCAGAGTTGTCCAGGAGCCAGAGACGGTCTGCCAGCCTTGATGCGTGCGTCAGATTTTCCATGCTGCGCGAAAACCTGCGCAGCAGATCTTTGGCCGGGACACGATGGCCGCCAGCGCGGACGCGCAATGCGACGCGAGCCATCGACAAAGCAACGTCATCAAGCCCTACAAAAATCAGGTTGATCTTATAGTCGCGTGCTTTGGCGACACCTATCAGATCCAACGCGCTGTTGCCGGTAAGCGTTGTTTCGATAGCAAATGAATCAAGGGCAGCCAGGTGGGCACGCCTTTCCTTCAAGGCCTGCCTGCCGGCCTGGATGATGTTCCGCGGGTTGTCGAAATCGGTTGGCGAGATTCGGCGGGCAATGTCGTCGGGATTCACGAAAGGCAGCCGGCCGTGCAGCCGGTCGCTGATGAGGGTCGATTTTCCCGCGCCATTGGGTCCGGCAACAACCCAGAGTTGAGGAATCGTCACGCCGAGGCGGGTTCGGATACCAGCTCCTCGGAGCCGTCGGCCGTGAATCTGACGAGCTGGCACGTACCATCAGGCTGCTTGCGGATGACATGGCCGGGCGGCATCAGCGCTTCACGGAAATAGATGGATCTTCCCGCCGCAAGATGCTGACGCGCGGCCCTGCCTTCATCGGCCGACAGTGCGGCGTCAAGGGTGCCCAGCAGCTTCGCTTCCTGCGCTGCCGAAATCTGGCCCAATGTTTCGATGGGAACGGTCTTCATGGTCTGGCGATTCCAGTGGCCTGAACGACCCCATTCTAACGCCGGCGAACTGCGATGCTGTGCAAATGCGGGATGTTCTCAGCCCGCTTGCCGTAGCGCCAGGAACGCCGGCAGCGCCAGCAAGCCCGCCAGGCGGGCGTTGTCGATGTCGGCTTCCGAGACCTTTGCGCGCGGCATCAGGAAGTTCACGGTGCCCAGGCATGCGCCGGCGTAGACGACCGGGATGTTGATCACCGATTGCAGGCCCAGGTCGCGGATCGCGTCGTGGTCGTTGAAGAATTCGCGGATCGCGGCTTCGCCTTCGCCCACAAATACCTGTTGCTCAAGCAGGACGTGGCGGCCCCAGGGCGTGCCGCGCTTGTCCTTGCTGCCGCCCGGGGGATAGGCCTGGGGGTTCGAGCTGTACAGGCGCACCACGCGCATGGCGTCCGCGTCGTAGCGGTTGACGGTGCACAAGGCGTGGCCCAGGGCGGCGTGGGCGTAGGCGTCGATGGCTTGCAGCGCAGCCGCCGCGTCGGCCGAGGCGTAAGCCCGCGCGACGGCCTGCACGCCGGACGGCGCGGGATGTTGCGGGATAGCGTGGCCGGTCATTCCGCGGTGATCCCCAGTTCCTTGATCAGCTTGCCGTACTTGTCGGCGTCGCGCGCCAGGATCTGGCCGAATTGCTCTGGCGTGGTCTCGGTCAGCAGCACGCCCATGTCGCCCATTTTCTTGATGACGTCGGGGCGCTTCAAGATCTGGTTGATCTCGCGGTTCAGGCGCGCGGTCAGTTCGGGCGGCATGCCCGCCGGGCCGAATGCGCCGTACCAGACCGACAGCTCATAGCCGGGCAGCGTTTCGGCGACGGTCGGCACCTCGGGCAAGAGGGGCGAGCGCTTTTCCTCGGTGACGGCCAGCAGTTTCAGCTTGCCGGTCTGCACGTGCGGCAGCGTCTGCGTGCCGGCGCTGAACAGCACCTGCGTGCGGCCGGCCACCGTATCCAGGACGGCAGGCGCGCCACCGCGGTAGGGGATGTGCATCATCTTCACGCCGGCGGCTTTCTCGAACAGCGCGGCGCTCAGGTGGTTGGTCGAGCCTTGGCCCGCCGACGCGTAGGCGACCGTGTCCGGGCGCTCTTTCACGTAGGCGATGAATTCCTTCAGGTTGGCGGCGGGCACCGACGGGTGGACCACCATCGTGTTGGTCACCAGGGCCAGTTCGGCGATGGGCGTGAAGTCCTTCACGCCGTCGAAGGGCATGTTGGAGTACAGGGCCTGGTTCATGGTGTGAGTGCTCATCGAGCCTACCAGCAGCGTGTAGCCGTCGGGCTTGGCGCGGGCCACGAAGGTCGTGCCGATGTTGCCCGAGGCGCCGGAGCGGTTCTCGACGATGACGGACTGGCCCAGCGACTGGGTGAGCCCCTCGGACAGCACGCGCGCCAGGATGTCGGTGGAACCGCCGGCGGCCCACGGCACGATCAGCGTGATGGGCTTTTCCGGCCAGGCCGCCTGGGACAGCGCGGGCGCGGCCAGCGCCAGGCCGAACGCGCATGCGCGCAACAGTCGTTTGAATCGCAGTGTCATGGTGATTACCCCTTGTGCAAGTGCCGGTCTGGACGCCGGCTGGAATGGAACTGGTTGATCAGGATCATCGGCCGACGGCATAGCCCTGCATGCCGCGCGGATTGGCGCCGGCGCGCAGCAGCAATGCGCCGCCCGTCGCGGGTTCGCGCGTGCAGGCGCTGATGCGGCCTTCAGACCACGCCGGGCCGACCTTGACCTCGTGGCCGGCATCGCGCAGCGCCTGGACCGTGGCCTCGGGCAGGCGGGACTCCACCGTCAGGCGGTTCAGCGTCTGCGTGCGCGGCCAGAACGAACCGGGAAAGTGGTCGATGTGCCAGGAAGGCGCGTCGATGGCTTCCTGCAGGTTCATGCCCATCGCATGGCGCAGGAAGAACGCCACCGTCCATTGGTCCTGCTGGTCGCCGCCGGGCGTGCCGAACGCCATGTAGGGTTGCCCGTCGCGCAGCACCAGGCCGGGCGACAAGGTGGTGCAAGGGCGCTTGCCCGGCTGCAACTGGCCTGCGACGCCGTCGTCCAGCCAGGTCATCTGCAGGCGCGTCGTCAACGGGAAGCCCAGCCCCGGCACGACCGGGCTGGACGACAGCCAGCCGCCGGAAGGCGTGGCGGCCACCATGTTGCCGTCGCGGTCGATGACGTCGATCTGGCAGGTATCGCCCACGAAGATTTCGCGAGTAGCCCATTCCGCGACAGGCGGCAAGGCCGCAAAGGTGGGTTCGCCCACGCCGAAGCGGATGTCGGAGGCGGCCAGGGTGCGATCGGCCGCGGCCAGATCGGGCAGGCGCGGCGCCTTGCCGGCGGGGCTGCCCGGTTGCAGCGTCGTGGACGCCCGTGCGCCGATGCCGGCGGCGCGTTGCTGCGCATACGCGTCGCTGAGCAGCGCGGCAAGCGGCACCGGCACGAAATCAGGGTCGCCATACCAGGCCGCGCGATCGGCGAAGGCGAGTTTGGCGACTTCGGCGATGCGGTGCACGAACTGCGGCGATGTCGGATCCAGACCGTCCACGCCCAGGTGCCGCAGCATCGCCAACTGCTGCAGATGCACCGGCCCTTGCGACCAGACGCCGCATTTGGCGACGGTATAGCGGCCGTACTGCGTGGTGGCGGGTTCGTCGTAGGTGGCGCGCCAGTCGGCCATGTCGGCTTTGCGCAGCAGCCCGCGGTTGCGCTGGCCGGTGGTGTCGCGCACCGCCTCATGGGTGTAGTAGGCGTCGATCGCGTCGGCGACGAAGCCGCGGTACCAGCCATTCAGCGCGGCATCGATGCGGCCGCGGCGGTCGCTGCTGGCGGCATGCGCCTCGTCCAGGATGCGGGTGTAGGTGGCGGCGATGGCGGGCGTGCGGAACAGGGCGTCGGGCGCGGGCACGCGGCCATCGGGCAGCCAGACATCCCGGGAAGTGGTCCATTCGTCTCGGAACAATGCCTGCACGGCCAGGATGGCCTGCGTCACGCGGGGCACCAGCGGAAAGCCGTTGCGCGCATAGTCGATGGCCGGTTGCAGCACGTCGGCCAGTTCCCACGTGCCGTAATCGCGCAGCAGGGTCAGCCAGGCGCCGAACGCGCCGGGCACGGTGGCCGGCAGCAGCCCGATGCCGGGCACCTGTTCCACGCCCAGGCCGCGGAAGTAGGCGGGCGTGGCCAGCGCGGGCGCGGGCCCTTGGCCGCAGAGCGCGCGCATGCGCTGTTCGCGTTCGTTCCAGAACAGGATGGGCACTTCGCCGCCAGGCCCGTTCAGGTGCGGTTCCACGATCTGCAGGGTGAAGCCGCCGGCCACGGCGGCGTCATAGGCGTTGCCGCCGCGCTCCAGCACGCCCATCGCGACTTGCGAGGCCAGCCAGTGCGTGGACGACACGACACCGAAGGTGCCGCGGATTTCTGGACGGGTGGTGAAGGCGTCGCTCATTTGACGGAGACAGGCGGGGAGGGAAAGTGGATGGAAGTATAGGATCGAGAAATAACTTGATTCAGCTTTGTTGGCATAATTGAATAACCATTTGGTTATAGAGATATCCATGAGCTGGGATGCCGCCCGTCTGGCCAATCGCCTGAAGCACCGCCACCTGGCGCTGCTGACCAACATTGCCAAGCATGGCTCGTTGACCCGGGTGGCGGCCGCCACCGGCATCAGTCAGCCCGCCGTCACCAAGGCCCTGGCCGAACTGGAGGACATTTTCGGCGCACCGCTCTTCCTGCGCAGCGGACGCGGCTTGCAGGCTACGCCGCTGGGGGAGCTGGCCCTGCTGCGGGCGCGCCACATGCAGAGCGATCTGGACCTGTGGGCGCGCGAAGTCGAGGCCCTGCACGCGGGCCGTTCCGCACACTTGAACGTGGGCGTGGTGCCGTACGTGTCCAGCGCCTTGCTGACGGCTGCCATCAGCCAGCTGCACCAGGGCCACGGGGTCACGCTGACCTTGCACCGCGCCACCACGGATCATCTGGTGCCGATGCTGCGCCGGCACGAGCTGGATTGCATCATCAGCCGCGCAACGTCGACGGTGGCGCTGGACGACCTGATGCACCGGGTGCTGTACCACCAGCGCCCGCGCCTGATCGCGCACAGCCGCCTGGCGCAGCGCCTGGCCCGGCGCGCGCCGGACTGGGCCGCCGTGGCGTCCATGGATTGGGTATTGCCGGCGGCCAACACGCCCACGCGGCAACTGATCATGGAGCACTTCATCCGCGCCGGACTGCGCGCGCCCTCGCCGGTGCTGGAGGCGTACTCCACCGACGTGATCGAAGGCATGCTGACGATGAACGAGGCGCTGATCTCGGTCGTGCCCGAAGACATCGCGCGGGAACTGTGCCAACGGGGCAAGCTGGGCATGGTGCCCTGGGACTTCGGTTGGGAACTGCCGCCCATCAACCTGATCCGGCGCAAGCGCGAGCAGCCGCTGGCGGCCGAAGAGCGCTTTTCGGACATCCTGCTGGAACTCTGCGGCAGCCCGCCCAAGGCCTGAGCCTTGCTAGCGGGCCAGTTGTTCCCGCGCGATCGTCAACAGGGCCGCAGCGGCCGATTCGGGCGCGCCGTTGTTGCTGACTTGCGCCAGCCGGCACGCTTGCGGCACCGCAAAGGCCTGCGTGGCGCGTGATAGCCGTTGCGCGATCTGCTCGGCGCTTTCGCGCCCGCGGCCCGCAAGGCGGCGCGCAAGCAAGGCGGGGTCGACCGTGATTTCCACGGCCGTCAATGCGGGATAGCGGGCATGCGCCGCTGGAAGGTGCGCGCGCGACCCGTTGACGATGACGGCCGCGCCACAAGCCAGCCAGGTATCGATTTCGATGCCGATGCCATAGTGCAGCCCATGGCTGGCCCAGCGCAGCGCGAAGCAGCCCAGCGCCGCGCGGCGGGCGAATTCTTCGGGGGTCAGGCGCAGCGCGTCTTCGGTGTCGCCGCTGTCGCGCGTGATGTAGCGGTGCGCGACCAGCACGGGCTCGTTGTCCTGCAGATGGGCGCGCAGCAGCCGCAGCAAGGTGTCCTTGCCGCTGCCCGAGGCGCCCATCAGGTAGATCAGCCGCGCGCCGTCCGCGGGCGAGGCCGGAGCCGGAGGGGTCATGGCGCGGGGGGCCCTTGCAGGTAGTCCGCGCCGATGGCGTCGGTGTGCGTGCCGTCGAAGCCATAGTGGCGCGCGGCGATGAAATCGGCGCCGGGTTCGGGCTGGACGAAGACGCTGATGGCGGGCACCGCCATGGTCTGCCCGCGCAACGGGTCGGCAAAGGCGGCGATGCGGCGTTGCGCCTGCTCCAGCGCGTCGCCCGCCAGTTTCCCCGTCAGCGTGATGTGGAACGTATAGGTGTCGAACACATACGGGTAGCCCCAGTGCGCCAGCATGGCTTGCTGTTCGGGCGGCAGCGATTGCGGCTGGCGGCGCGCGGTTTCCTCCGGCGTGGGCGGGGCGCGCAAGTCGTCCAGCCCGCGCACGGCGGCATTGGCCAGGGCCTGGATGCGGGCCTGCCCCTGCGTATCGGATCCGGCGATGCGCCAGGCCAGGAATCCGCGCAGTGTTTCGCATTCCAGCTCCACCTCGAAGGGGAGGACGCCGCGGGCCAGTTCCCGGGCGGCGGCGTCCACGGCTTGCGGCGTGGCGCCGGCGCGCAGCCGGAAAGGCGGCTTCAAGGTGGCGTGCAGGCCGTAATGGCGCGGCGCCTCCGTCCAGTCGCGCGAGGGTTCGGGCAGGCCGGGCGGGGGCGGCAGCGCCGCGCCGGTGTCGGCGCAGCGGCCCAGCCAGCGGCTTCCGTATTCCAGCCACGGGCCGGTGGGCGCCAGGTACAACGCATAGCGATGGGCAAGCGGCATGGTCAGGCCGCCATGCGCAGGCTGTTGTCGTGGCCGAACACGCGGGTGGCGTAGCGCAGTTCGCCGCCGACAATGGCGGCGACCACCCGCGGCAGTCCGGCCACCTGGTCGTCCACCACGATGGCGTCGGCGATCAGGCCTGGCGTCAACGCGCCGCGGTCTTTCAGGCCGGCGGCGCGCGCGGGATTCATCGACACCAGGTTCCAGGCCTGCGCCAGCGGCAGCACGCCGTCCTGCACCAGTCGCATGACGGCGGCCAGCGGGGCTGGATAGTAGTAGTCGGACGTCAGGATATCGCACAGGCCGTCGCGCACCATCTCGGTGGCACTCGGCGCGCCGGTGTGGCTGCCGCCGCGCACCACGTTGGGCGCTCCGAAGACGACGGAGTTGCCCAGGTCGCGGGCAACGCCGGCGGCGTCGCGGGTCAACGGAAACTCCGCGACGCCGCAGCCCAGCTGGTGATAGTAGCGGCGCGTGGCGGCGTCGGGGTCGTCGTGCGAGGCGACCTTCAAGCCGGCTGCCTGCGCGCAGGCGGTCAGCTCGCGCATGGCGTCGGCCACGGAGTCGGCCGCCGACATCGCGGCGCGGATGCGTTCCTGGAAGGTGTCCAGGTCGCATTCGGCGCGGCTGGCGTATTGCATCAGCTTGCGGTCATCGCCCAGGCGGCGCGCCATGCTGGGCAGGTGGTCGTTCAGCGCTAGGAAGCGCACGCGGCCGTCGCGGATCCATTGCTGGGCCAGATCGACGCCGCCCACGTGGTGGGTTTCGAAACGCAGGTGCACGTAGTGCCGCGCGCCCATCAGGTGCTGCATGCGTTCCAGCGCGTCGAACATGCGTTCGGCATAGGCCTCGCCGCGCAAGCCGCCTTCCCAGGACAGCGTCACGCCATGGAACTCCGTGGTGATGCCATTGGCCAGCAGTTGGCGGTCGACGTCGAACAGCGCGCTGTCATACGGGAAGGTGACACTGGGCCGGGGCATGATGGCGCGTTCGAAGGCGTCGCCATGCAGGTCGACGATGCCGGGCAGCACCAGCAGGTCGCCGGCGTCGAACCACGGGGCGCCGCGGGCGGGCGTGGCGCCGCTGTCATCGATCAGCCCGCCATGAAAGCGCAGGCTGGCTTGTTCGACGCCGCGCGGCGTCAGGATGCGTTGGCCTGTAACACCGGCCAGGGGCGAGGGGGCGTGTGAGTTCATGGTGTGACGTTATCGATTCTGCATGACAACCAGATGTCTAGATGTGTGTTGTTGCTTTCAAGCCTTGCCTTACCCATCGCCGCGCGGTTGTTGTCCGGCGGCGATGGCCTTGCCGTCTAGCTTTCGTCCGCAACCATCAACTGCACGAGGTCGCCCACGAAGCGGGTGATGCTGTATTGCAGCGGGGCGCCTTCCTGGTCCACGTTCAGCGCTTCCACCTGAAGGATCGGCCGCGTCTTGGGCTGGCCTAGCAGGCGCGCGACTTCGGGCGTGGGCAGCGCGGCGGTGATGCGCGACCATTTGCGCGTGTAATCGCCGATGCCATAGTGCGCATAGACCTTGGACACCGAGCGCAGCGCGGTCAGGCGGTCAGCGAAGTCCGGGAAGCGCTTTTCGTCAAAGAAGTGTTCGGATGCGCTGATCGGGCGGTTTTCAGCCTTGCCGACCATCTGCACGCGCAACAGCGGCGCCGTGCGGGCCAGCCCCAGATGCTTGGCGATATCGGCCGCGCGCAGGGTCTGGCTGCCCAGGGCTTCCAGGTGGCCGAGCACGCCCTGGCTGCGCAGGTTCTCGGAAAATCGCGTGCGCTTGCCGATGGCGTAATCGATGGCGTGTTCCTGCACGAAGGTGCCGCGCCCCTGTTCGATCCGGACCAGGCCGCTTTGTTCCAGCTCGCCCATGGCGCGCCGGATGGTGTGGCGGTTGACGGAGAACTTGGCGGCCAGTTCCGGCTCGGACGGCAGCTGTTCGCCCGCCATATAGAGCTTGTTGCGGATGTCGTCCGCCAGGGACTCGCCGATTTGCCGCCAGACGGCGATGCCGGAACCTCTTTCAACCATAGGGTGCGCTCGTGCTGTCACATCAGCTTCATGAAGAATGGCTGTGATTGTGCCTGATGCGGCGGCCGCCGGATAGGCGGTGCACAGATGCCGCCACTGTCATCAAAAATTCACGCCAGGCTGTTGAACTTGGAATTCGGAGCGATCATACTTCATCCAGTCGTCTAGACGTTTAGAGGAAATAATGGATCACTCACTAGCAGGACAGGATGCGGCCAACGCCCAGCGCGCCGCCTGGATGCGCGTGCTGTCGCTGGCCAGTCCGGCCGCGCTGGAAGGGGCGTTCAGTGCTCTGGGCAGTGTGCCAGCGCATCAGATGCTGCGTCCGGCGCAGACGGGCATGGCCATGGTGCGGGCGCGCAGCGGCGGCACCGGGGCGCGCTTCAACCTGGGGGAAATGACGGTGACACGTTGCGCCGTCACGCTGGGCGATGGCGTGGTCGGTGTGGCCTACGTGCAGGGCCGATCGTTGCGGCACGCCGAGCAGGCCGCCGTGGCCGACGCGCTGCTCCAATTGCCCGATTGGCACGACACCGTGCAGGCGCACCTGATCCAGCCGTTGGCCCGCCAGCATGCCGAGCGGGCCGAGCGCCAGGCGCAGGTGGCGGAGCAGACCAAGGTGGAGTTCTTCACGATGGTGCGAGGCGAGGACTGACATGCAAGCACAGATATTGAACGCGCCGGCCGCCAGCCGCGGCCTGCTGCCCGGTTTTGCCGACCCGGTCAACGACGCGCAATCCACTTTCCGCACGGCCTTGCAAGCCCTGGCCCATCCCGGACGTGTCCATGAAATCGTCGCCGAATGCGGCGTGCCGGCGGGGCTGTCGCCGGCGATGACGGCGATGCTGCTGACCTTGGTGGACGTGGACACCCCGCTGTGGCTGCCCCGCGAGGTGGGCGCCGACGTGCTGGCGTTCCTGCGCTTTCATTGCGCCTGCCCCATCGTGCCGTCGCCCGCGCTGGCGCGCTTTGCCGCGGTGCCGGCCGGCTTTGACGCCCCGACGCTGTCCGCCTGCGACCAGGGCGACCCGGCTTATCCCGATTTGTCCACCACGCTGCTGATGGAGGTCGCCTCCCTGTCCGGGGGCGAGGCGGTCACGCTGTCCGGCCCGGGCATCCAGACGCGGCAGGTCCTGTCCGTCGACGGGCTTGCCGACGGCTTCTGGCGCGAGTGGCGCTTGAATCATCAACGGTTTCCGCTGGGTGTGGACGTGTTCCTGACGCACGGCCGGCGGATGTGTGGATTGCCGCGCACGACGCGCGTGGAGAACTGACATGTATGTCGCCGTGAAAGGGGGCGAACGCGCCATCCTGAATTCCTACCGCATGCTGGACGACTACCGGCGGGGCGATCGCGAGATCCCCGAGCTGAGCCTGGACCAGATCCGCGAACAGATGCCGCTGGCGGTGTCGCGCGTGATGGCTGAAGGGTCGCTCTACGATTCGCAACTGGCGTCGCTGGCGCTCAAGCAGGCCGCCGGCGATGTGATCGAGGCGGTGTTCCTGTTGCGCGCCTACCGCACGACGCTGTCGCGCTATGGCTACACGCAGCCGATCGATACGGGCGCGATGCGCCTGCAGCGCCGGATCTCGTCGACGTTCAAGGACGTGCCCGGCGGCCAGATCCTGGGCCCGACCTACGACTACACCCAGCGCCTGCTGGACTTTTCGCTGGAGGCGCAGCGTGAAGCCGATGCGCTCCCGCCCGGCGACCAGGCGCTGGACAGCGACATGCCGCGGGTGACCGACCTGCTGGCGCATGACGACCTGATCGACGCCGAAGCCGTGCCGGAAGGCGACCCCGAGCCCTTCGACCTGACGCGCCAGCCGCTGGATTTTCCGGCCTCGCGCGCCGCCCGTCTGCAGAACCTGGCGCGCGCCGACGAAGGCTTCCTGCTGTCGATGGGGTATTCGACGCAGCGCGGCTATGGCAACACCCATCCGTTTGCCGCCGAGATCCGCTATGGCACGCTGGAAGTCGAGATGCACATCGAAGAGCTGGGGTTCGCCGTGACCGTCGGCGAAATCGAGATCACCGAATGCCAGATGGTCAGCCAGTTCGCGGGCAACGCGGAAGAAGGGCCGAAGTTCACCCGGGGCTACGGGCTGACGTTCGGCTACGGCGAACGCAAGGCCATGTCGATGGCGCTGGTGGACCGTGCGCTGAAGGCAAAGGACTTGGGCGAACGCGCCGATTCCCCGGCCAACGACCACGAGTTCGTGCTGTACCACAGCGATAACGTCGAGGCCTCCGGCTTCGTGCAGCACTTGAAGCTGCCGCATTACGTGGACTTCCAGGCCAACCTGGAACTGTTGCGCCGCATGCGCGCCGAACGCGGCGCGCCGCAGCCGGCCACCAACGATCAGATGGACGAGGCGGTTTCCCCATGAGCGCACAACACGCAACGGTCGAACGCGACGACCACTACAACTTCGCCTACCTGGACGAGTCCACCAAGCGCATGCTGCGCCGCGCGCTGCTCAAGGCCGTGGCGATCCCGGGCTACCAGGTGCCCTTCGGCAGCCGTGAAATGCCGCTGCCCTATGGCTGGGGCACGGGCGGCATCCAGGTCACGGCGTCCATCATCGGCAAGGACGACGTGTTGAAGGTCATCGACCAGGGCTCGGACGACACCACGAACGCCATCAACATCCGCCGCTTCTTCGGCCGGGTCACGGGCGTGGCGACCACCGAATCCACGCCGGACGCCACCATCGTGCAGACGCGCCACCGCATCCCCGAAACGCCGCTGGCCGAAGGGCAGGTGATGGTGTTCCAGGTGCCGATCCCGGAACCGCTGCGCTGGCTGGAACCGAGCGAAACCGAGACCCGCACGATGCACGCGCTGGCCGAGTACGGCGGCATGCACGTCAAGCTGTACGAAGACATCGCGCAGCATGGCCACATCGCCACCACCTACGACTACCCGGTCATCGTGAACGACCGCTACATGATGCGGCCGTCGCCGATCCCCAAGTTCGACAACCCCAAGCTGGACGGCAACCCGGCGCTGATGCTGTTCGGCGCGGGCCGGGAAAAGCGGGTGTACGCCGTGCCGCCCTACACCCGGGTCAAGAGCCTGGACTTCGAAGACCATCCGTTCACGGTGGAAAAGTGGAGCGAGTGCTGCGACCTGTGCGGGTCGCGCGACAGCTTCCTGGATGAAATCATCCTGGACGACGCCGGCACGCGCCGCTTCGTCTGCTCGGACACCGAATACTGCAACCACCGCCAGACGCAGCAACGCGACAACGAGGCCGCCGCATGACTCCCCAACCTTTGCTTTCCGTGCGCAACATGACGCGCACGTGGGACGGCGTGCATGGCTGCCGCGACGTCAGCTTCGACCTGTATCCCGGCGAGGTGCTGTGCGTGGTCGGCGAGTCCGGCTCGGGCAAAAGCACGTTGTTGTCGGCCGTGTCGTACCAGACCCAGCCGGATGCCGGCAGCGTCTGGTACGACACGCGCGACCAGGGCTTCATCGACCTGGCGGCGCTGCAAGGCGCGCGGTTGCGGCTGCTGTCGCGCACCGATTGGGGCTTCGTGCGCCAGAACGCCCGCGACGGCCTGCGCATGCAGGTCAGCGCCGGGGCGAACATCGCGGAACGCCTGATGGCGGTCGGTGACCGGCACTACGGCGAGCTGCGCGAAGTAGCGGGCAACTGGCTGCAGAAAATGGAGATCGACGCGGGCCGGCTGGACGACACGCCGGTGTCGTTCTCCGGCGGCATGCAGCAGCGCCTGCAGATCGCCCGCAACCTGGTGACGCATCCGCGCCTGGTGTTCATGGACGAGCCCACCGCGTCGCTGGACGTGTCGGTGCAGGCGCGCCTGTTGGACCTGTTGCGCCAACTGGTGGCGGACCTGGGGCTGGCCGCTATTGTGGTCACCCACGATCTGGCCGTGGCGCGGCTGCTGGCGCACCGCACGCTGGTGATGCGCGGCGGCGTCGTGGTGGAAAGCGGGCTGACCGACCAGATCCTCGACGATCCCCAACACCCCTACACCCAATTGCTGGTGTCTTCCATTCTGCAGAGCTGAACATGCGCGAAACCACTCCCATGATCGAGGTGCGGGGCCTCGGAAAGATGTTCACCCTGCACAACCAGGGCGGCATCCGGCTGCCCGTGCTGGACGCCGTGGATTTCGACGCGGCCGCCGGCGATTGCCTGGTGCTGGCCGGCCCGTCGGGCACCGGCAAGAGCACCTTGCTGCGCTGCCTGTATGGCAACTATCTGGCCACCGAAGGCAGCATCCGCGTGCGGGCCCACGGCGAATGGGTGGAGCTGGTGGGCGCGCCGGAGCAGCGCATCCTGGCGCTGCGCCGCGACGTCATCGGCTACGTCAGCCAGTTCCTGCGGGTGATCCCGCGCGTGTCGGCGCTGGACGTGGTGGCCGAGCCGCTGCGCATGGCGGGCGTGGATACGGAAGACGCCCGCCGCCAGGCCGGCGCGCTGTTGCAGCGCCTGAATGTGCCGCCGCGCCTATGGGGCTTGGCGCCGGCCACGTTTTCGGGCGGCGAGCAGCAGCGCGTGAATATCGCGCGCGGCTTCATCGCCCGCCATCCCATCCTGTTGCTGGACGAGCCCACCGCGTCGCTGGACGCCGACAATCGCCGCGTCGTGATCGAGCTGATCCACGAAGCCCTGTCCGCGGGCCGTTGCCTGCTGGGCATTTTCCACGACGCCGAAGTACGCGATGCCGTCGCGACGCAGACCCTGGCCTTGCGTCCGGCCCAACCCGCCACGGCGGAACTGGAGTAGACATGCCGAGCACCTACCTGACCCATGCCCGCGTGGTCATGCCCGACCGCGTCCTGGAAAACAGCGCCGTGCTGATCGACGACGGCCGCATCGTCGCCATCGATCCTGATGGCGCAAAGGCTGACCGGGAGATCGACCTGCAAGGCCAGACGCTCATGCCCGGGTTGATCGACTTGCATTGCGACGCCATCGAAAAGGAAGCCGAGCCGCGTTCGCGCGTGCTGTTCCCGCTGGACTTCGCGGTGGCCCAGGTGGACCGCCGCAACGCCGCGGCGGGCATCACGACGCCGTACCACGCGCTGTCGTTCGCCAACAATGAATGGGGCGTGCGCAACAACCAGACAGCGGCGCAAGTGGTGCGCACGGTACGCGCCTTTCGTCAGCACAGCCTGGTCGACAATCGCGTGCACTGCCGCTACGAAGTCACCGACGAGACCTCGGTGGACGTGCTGCGCGCATTGATGGACGAGGGCGCGGTGGACTTGCTGTCGGTGATGGACCATTCGCCCGGGCAGGGGCAGTTCAAGACGCTGGAATCCTATCTGCAGTACATGATGGGCAATCATGCGATGAGCCGCGAGCAGGCGGAAGAGGCCGCGCACGCCAAGACGCGGGCCAAGGATGGCGCGGTGGGCCGGGTGGAGGCGTTGCTGTCGCACGCGCAGTCGCTCGGCATCCCGACGGCCAGCCATGACGACGATTCCATCCACCGCATCGCCACCATGCGCAATCTGGGCGTGGCGATGAGCGAATTCCCGATCACCCTGGACACCGCGCGCGCCGCGGTGTCTTGCGGCCTGCCGACCATCCTGGGCGCGCCCAACGTGCTGCGGGGCCAGAGCCAGAGCGGATCGATGCGCGCCATCGACGCCATCCGGGCCGGCGTAGCCAGTTGCCTGTGTTCCGACTACCAGCCGTCCACGCTGATCGCCGCGGCGTTCGCGGTGGCGGCGCAGACCGACCTGACGTGGCCGCAGGCCATCGCGCTGGTCACGGCGAACCCCGCGGACGCTTGCGGGCTGGCCGACCGGGGCCGTATCGCGGTGGGCCAGCGGGCCGATCTGGTGGCGGTGGCGCAGGTGGGCGGCATGCCGTTGATCAGTCACACCTGGTCGGCCGGCCGGCTGGTATTCTCGACCCACTATCTGCCGGCTCGCGAGCCGGTGGCGGCCCTGCGCGACGCCCAGCGCGTGGCGGCCTGAAGGCCCTTTTCAGGAGCCCCGCGATGAATCCGATAGTGATTGCCGTGGCGCTGAGCGCCACGCACACGTTCAGCAAGCCGGTCGTGCCCATGATCGTGCTGCGCAAGGGGTTGGGGGTCGAGGGCGATTGCCACCTGGGGGTCACTGTCCAGCACCGCTCCCGGGTCAGGGCCGATCCGACGCAGCCCAATCTGCGGCAAGTCCATCTGATCCAGGGCGAATTGCACGATGAACTGCAATTGGCCGGATTCAACGTGGCCGAAGGGACGATGGGGGAAAACATCACGACACGCGGCATCGATCTTCTGGCCCTGCCACGCGGGGCGCGCCTGCGCATCGGCGCCGACGCGGTCATCGAGATCACCGGCCTACGCAACCCTTGCTCCCAGCTGGATAAGTACCAGAAGGGCCTGACGGCCGCCGTGCTGGGGCGCAACCCGGACGGCAGCCTGCTGCGCCGGGCCGGGGTGATGGGGATCGTGCTCGAGGGCGGGGCGGTCAGCCCGGGCGACGCCATCCGGACGGAGCTGCCACCCTTGCCGCATTGGCCGCTGGAACGCGTATAGGCGCAAAAACATCGCTCCCGGTCACAGACGGGGTGCCCCGCATCTGGTTAAATGGCGAAAGGGCGTAACGGCCTAAGGCGGAGCCGCGTTCTTGCGGCTTGCTCAGGCGAAGCCGTACTTTTCACGGTTCGCCATCCAATTTTCCGGAGCGCGCGATGGCACGATTCAATTTCACCCAAGACCCCGAAGAACCCGATCTGTGGGCAGCCGAGAACGTGCCCGCCGGCAACGGCCGTCCGCCCATCCACGTCATGATCCAGACGGACGGCGAAGAGCCTGACAGCGGCGCGTCCAAGGTAGTCAAGGCCATCATCGACAATCTGGACGACCACATCCTGGCAGCGTCCGAGTTCCTGCTGGACAACTATTCCTACGAGCACTGCAAGAAGCTCGGCATCGAAGACGACCAGCTGCTGAAGGAAGAAACCGCGGAAGCCATGGCCGAAAAGGCCGTGCTGCGCGCGCTGTGGCTGTTCGATGAAGACGGCGACGGCTATGAACTGTGGTTCACGCTGCCGTGGGATCCCGTCCACACCTACGACGTCGAATTCGAAGACGGCGCGCCGGTATCCTGCTCGGTCAACGACTAAGCCTGAATGCCTGGCAGACGGATGGGGCGGTTCCTTAGCGGACCAGTTCGAACTTCGTCGCCAGGCTCTGGCCCAGCGATTCGTCGTAGCGGTAGCGCAATTTAAGCGGCTTGCCCTTGCGGATCTGGCCGGGCGCCGTGTTCTCAAGCGTGACGTCGATGTCGCGGTCCACGAATTCCGTGCAATCCGTATCGGCGCGCGCGCCATCGGGGATGTCGGCCGATTTCACCTTCAGCCGGAATGTCGTCTGTGCGAGTTCGGTGCCATCGGTACGGTATTGGCGCATCTGTACGGCGGGCGTGGAAGCCGTGCCGGACAGGTCGCACGAAATGCGTGTCCAGGCGTGGGCGGCAGGCACGATGGCCGTCATGGCAATGGCTGCCAGAATGCCGCGCAGGGGAAGGGGTGTCATGGCATGCGTATCGCGCGTGGCGCCGGGGCGCCGCGCGGGGAGTCAGGCAAGGGAGTCTTATGTTGCTCCCGCCGATGCCGGCAGGTCAAGCAATCAGGTGTTAATAAAAAAGCGGGCCACGGCCCGCTTTTTTATCGCCTTTGTCATGCATCCTGGCTGGCGGGCTTGCCCGTTGCCGCATTCGCGTCGTCTGCCGATGCGTCTGCAGGCTGGTCGCCCCGGTCGTCTTCCAGCTTGGCGATCACCGCGGTGGCCAGGCTGTTGCCGACGACGTTGGTGGCCGTGCGGCCCATGTCGAAGAACTGGTCGATGCCCATGATCAGCAGCAGGCCGGCTTCGGGCAGATGGAACATCGGCAAGGTCGCGGCCACGACGACGAGCGAGGCGCGCGCCACGCCGGCCATGCCCTTGCTGGTCACCATCAGCACCAGCAGCAGCGTCAATTGCTGCGCAAAGCTCATTTCGATGTTGTAGGCCTGCGCGATGAACAGCACCGCAAAGGACTGGTACATCATCGAACCATCCAGGTTGAACGAGTAGCCCAGCGGCAGCACGAAGCCCGAAATGCGCTTGGACACGCCGAAACGCTCAAGTGCTTCAATGGTCTTCGGATAGGCCGATTCACTGCTGGCAGTGGAAAAGGCCAGCAGCGTGGGTTCCTTGATCAGGCCGCCCAGGCGGCGCGTGGACTTGCCCAGGAACAGGTAGCCCACGCCGAACAGGATGGCCCACAACAGCGCCAGGCCCAGGTAGAACTCGCCGATCAGCTTGCCGTAGCTGACCAGCACGCCCAGGCCTTCGGTGGTGATGGCGGCGGCCATGGCGGCGAACACCCCCAGCGGCGCGAAACGCATCACGTAATCCGTCACGCGGAACATGATCTTGGCCAGCTCGTCGATCATGTTGTAGATCGTATTGTGGCCTTTGCCGCGGATGAAGGACAGCGCGGCGCCGAAGAACAGCGAGAACACCAGGATCTGCAGGATCTCGTTGTTGGCCATGGCTTCCGCGATGCTCTTGGGGAACACGTGCGCGATGAAGGCCTTGAGGGTGAAGTCGCCCGTCTTCAGTCCCGACGTGATGCCCGCATCGGGTATCGCCAGGTTCATGTGCGCGCCGGGCTGGAAGATATTGACCAGCAGCAGGCCCAGCAGCAGCGAAATCGCCGAGGCGGCGATGAACCAGACCATGGCGCGCAGGCCGATGCGGCCCACGGCGTTGGCGTCGCTCATGCTGGCCAGACCGGACACCAGCGTGGCGAACACCAGCGGGGCGATGATCATCTTGATCATGCGCAGGAAGATATCCGTGATCAGGCTGAAGTAAGACGCGATCTGCGCCGCGTCTTTCGCGTCCTGCGCCGTCTGGTTGCAGAGGTAGCCCACCACGATGCCCAACACCATCGCGATGCCGATGTAGCGCGTCAGCTTCTTTGTATTCATGATCAAAACGGAAACAGGGACCTGTCGCGGAGCCCTGGGAGGGGCGGGCCCGCCGGCATAGGGCGGGGCACGACGGTCCGGTGACGGATATGCCAGGGATGCCCGAACGTGCGGGTTTTCCCTTGGGGCGCGATGTTAACGCCGCAAACCTGACAGTTAGTTGTCAGGTCGGGGACGGATCAGCCATGCCAGAATGGGCCGGCGCCAAGGCCCGCAAGGCCATTGCGGCGCCTCGAAAAAAGAACCGGCCCCGACCGGGGCGATAGACAGGAGACAAGGCAATGCCGAAACGCGAATTGTCCGTGCTGGCTTCCGGGTACACCTACCTGGAAGGCTTGCGGTGGCACGAAGACCGCCTGTGGGCGTCGGACTTCTATACGGAACAGGTGATTGCCGTGGACCTCCAGGGGCGGGTCGAGCAGATCTGCCGCGTGCCGCAGCAGCCGTCCGGCCTGGGCTGGCTGCCGGACGGACGCCTCTTGATCTCATCCATGAAAGACCGCAAAGTGCTGCGCCGCGAGCCGGAGGGCACGCTGGCGGTGCATGCCGACCTGTCCGCGCTGACGGGCGGCCCGATCAACGACATGGTGGTGGATGCCCAGGGTCGCGCCTACGTGGGCAATTTCGGTTTCGACCTGATGGCAGGCGCACCCGTCGCCACGACGACCCTGGTGCGCGTGGACACGGACGGGGTCGCGCAGGTGGTGGCCGACGGGCTGTGCTTTCCCAACGGCTCTTTCATCACCCCGGACGGCAAAACGCTGATCGTCAACGAGACCTTCGGCAACCGGATCTCCGAATTCGATATCCAGGCCAACGGGGCGCTGGGGCCGCGGCGCGACTGGGCGGACTTCGGCGCGCTGCCCGACAGCGATGACCTGTCGGTGCTGATCGCGGCGTCGGCCATCGGTCCTGACGGCGGCGCGCTGGACGCGGAAGGGGCGGTCTGGGTGGCGGATGCCATCGGCAAGCGGATCGTGCGGGTCGCGCGTGGCGGCAAGATCCTGGAGCAGATCGATACGGGCGAACTCGGCATCTTCGCCGCGGCGCTGGGCGGGCCCGACGGCCGCACGCTGTTCATGGCGGCGGCGCCTGACTTCATCGAAGCCAACCGCCGCGCCAAACCCGAAGGCCGGATCCTGATGACGCGGGTAGACGTGCCGCACGCCGGCAGGCCCTGACACGAAGAAGGCCGGCGGCGCCGATGCGCCGCGGGCCTTCGGCCTATTTCGGCGCCAGCCAGGCGTCGGCGTAGGTGTCCACGGCCCCCAGGCCGGTGGTAATGGCGCCATGCACGCGCGAGTCCAGGAAGGTGGAGTAGTTGGTGTCGTCGATCCAGGCCAGTGGCACGTCCTCGGCCAAGATCTTCTGCACTTCCGTATACAGGCGCTGGCGTTCCTCGTCCGTCGCGGCGGTGGCCGCCTGGTCGAACAATTCGTCCACTTTGGGGTTGCGGTATTGCGAAGTGTTGGTGAAGGCCAGCCCTTTCTTGATGTTGCTGCTGACGTAGGTGCGCGATACGCCGATCGCCGGGTCGCCATACTGGAAGACGCCGTTGTAGGCCATGTCGAAATCCCAGTTGCCCATGCGCGAGGTCCAGCCGCCGACGTCGGTGCTTTCGATGTCGATGGCGATGCCAACCTTGCCCAGGCTCTGCTTGGTGTATTCCGCGATGCGGCGCTGCATCTCGCCGTAGGGGTTGGGAATCAGCCCCAGCTTCACGCGCACGCCCTTGGCATCCGGCTTCAGCCCCATCTCGTCGAGCAGCGCGATGGCTTTCTTCGGGTCATATGGATACTGCTTGATATTGGGATCGAAGAAGCGCGTGTTGCGGTGGAACGGGCCGGTCGAGACGGTGCCCAGGCCGAACATGATGCGCTTGACGATGAATTCGCGGTCGATCGCGTACATGACGGCTTGCCGGAAACGCTTGTCGTCCATCGGCTTGCGCGCCTGGTTCATTTCGATCCAGTGCAGCGTGGACCAGTATTCATTGCCCTTTTGCGTGACGTTGATGTGTGCCAGTTTCGACACGCGCGGCATGTCGAACGGTTCGATGTCCTGCAGCCAGGCTTGCTGCACCGTGCGCTGCTCGAGCGCCAGGCGGCGCGAGGCAGCATCCGGGATCACGCGGTAGGTAATGCCGTCCAGATAGGGGCGGCCTTCCTTCCAGTAATGCTCGTTCTTCACCAGTTCGATGTACGACCCGCGTTCCCAGCGCTTGAACTTGAAGGGGCCGGTGCCGATGGGCGCGTTGTTGTGCGGGTTCTGCGCCATGGGCGTATCCACGTCGAACAAGTGCTTGGGCAGGATCACGCCGCCGCCGATGTCGAAGGCGTACAGAAATGCCGAGTAGCGCTCCTTCAACTTGAACACCACGGTGTGCGCGTCGGGCGCGGTGATGTCCTCGATGTAGCGCATCAGCGAACGGGTGCGGGGCGTATTGGCCAGCACCTGCTTGTAGGAAAACAGCACGTCCGCCGAGGTAAAGGGTTTGCCGTCGTGCCATTGCGCATTGGGCTGCAAATGGAAGGTGTAGGTCAGCTGGTCGTCTGACACGTCCCACGATTTGGCCAGGCTGGGCTGCGGCTTCAGGTCGAAGGAGTAGGTCAGCAGGCTTTCATAGACTTTGCCTGCCACCATCTGCGTGGTGCCGACCTGCTGCATGGCCACATTCAGGTTCGGCGGTTCCGGGTTCAGGATGGCGGTCAGCACGCCGCCGTATTGCGGCTGGGCATCGGGCGAGGGCGGGGCGGCAAAGACGGCAGGAGCGGCGGCGAGGGCGGCAGCGGCCAACAGGCCCTGCGCCAGGGCGCGGCGGACGATATTGCACTTCAAGGCAAACCTCCTTGGGTTGGCGGCCGAGGCGGGCTCGGGCGCAGCAACATTAAATCTTAAGTATCAAATAGTGATACTTAAGAATCCAAGGAAGTTATGGTGCAGCAGCCTGCCCGGCCGCGCAAGGCGGCCGGCGCTAGGGATTTCCCGGGAGCAGGGTGGCCGGGACGGGGTGTTCAGTTGCGGTTGGGGCGGCCGCTGAGCGCGCGCGCGGCCGAGATGGCCAGCGAGCTGAAGCGCTGGGAAAACGATTCCAGCGTCCATTCGGCCAGCAGGCCGGAGATGTGGATGGCCGCCAAAGGTCGCCCGCTGTGGTCGACGACGGCGCTGGCCAACACGATTTCGCCCACCATGCTCTCTTCCAGGCAGATCGCGTAGCCCTGCACGCGCGCTTCGCGCACGCGCTGGCGGATCAGGTCGGGGTCGGTGATGGTCTTGGGCGTCAGCGGGCGCATGTCGCTGCGCGCCAGGATGTCGTCGACTTCGTCGTCGGCCAGGTGCGACATGATGGCGCGGCCGCCCGAGGACGAGAACGTGGGCATGCGGCGCCCGACCAGCGTGGCATAGAACGTCTGGCGCTTCGTCTGGCGGCGCAGCGCATAGACGATGGTCAGGTCGTCGAACAGGCTCAGATCGACGCGTTCACCGCATTCCTGTTGCAGTTGCTCAAGGATGGGCGTGGCGCGTTCCAGCAGCGGATGGCCGCGCAGGAAATCGAAGGTCCGGTCCAGGATCTTCTTGCCCAGGACATATCCGCGCTGGTTGATGCCGCGCTCGAGATAGCCCAGCGCCACCAGGGTGTGCAGCATGCGCTGGGTCGAGCTGCGGTCCAGGCCCGACAGCTCGGTGAGTTCGTTCAGGCTGAGCGGGCCGGGGTTGTTGGAGAAAGCCTCCAGGATGCCGAAGCCTTTCGCCAGCGATTGGTTGAACCGGGTCTCGGTTGTGGCCATGTTGTTCTACTCCAGTTCTTTGTCTGTGCGGCGTCGCATCGGCGCGTGGCGAGCGCACGCGGATACGCACTGTAGTGGCAATCGATTTCTGCTAGGGCTAGGGAAATCACCCATGGTTTCCGTCTTGCCCCGCGTTTGTGTGAACTCTATCATGCCAAATATAGATATCTAAGTATCAACTATTGATACTTATGAAATCGCCGATTTCACACTCGACAAGGGGAATGCAATGAGCGCCGCAGCAGCCAGCCTGGACCAGGCCCGTATCTCCGAAGCCGTCGGCAAGCTTCGCCAGTACATGACCGACACGCTGACCGGCTTCGTCCAGTGCCGCAGCCTGCCCGGGCAGGAAATGTCCGCCGCCGCGTTCATGGAAGACGCGCTGGCGGACCTGGGGCTTGCCTCCGAGCGCATTGCGCTGCGGACGGAAGAACTGAAGAACCTGCCGCTCTATTCCCCGGCGTGCTGCCCGGACGGCGGCCGCTACAACGTGCTGGCGCGCCACGAGCCGCGCAGCGCGGGCGGCCGGGCGGTATTGTTCAATGGCCACCTGGACGTGGTGCCTACTGGCCCGCATGAGCTCTGGGACCCCGCGCCGTTCGACGGCGAACTCCGCGACGGCTGGCTGTATGGCCGCGGCGCCGGCGACATGAAAGCGGGCATCGTCTGCGCACTGGCGGCTTTCAAGGCGCTGCGGGAACTGGGCATGCAACCCGCCGGCGCCGTCGGTTTCAACGGCGTGCTGGAAGAGGAAAACACGGGCAACGGCACCCTGGCCACGGTGTCGGCGCTGCAAAGCGCCATCGCCGCCGCCAAGCTCAGCGCGTTCGACGCGGTGGTGATCCCCGAGCCTACGCACGAACGCATGATGAGCGCGCAACTGGGCGTGTACTGGATGTATGTGGATATCGTGGGTCGTCCCGCGCATGCCGCCTACATGACGACGGGGGTGAACCCCGTCGAGACCGGCCTGCGCATCGTCGATGCCATGAAGCAGCTGGAACACGAATGGAACTTGCCGGAAAACCGGCATCCTGCCTATCGCGAACACGCGCATCCGATCAATTTCAACCTGGGGCAGATCCACGCGGGCGACTGGAATTCGTCCGTGCCCAGCGTCTGCACGCTGGGCATGCGCATCGCCTGCTATCCGGACATGACGATCGAAGCGGCCAAGCAGCAGGTCGAGGCGCGCATCCGCGCCGTCCAGGCCGGGCTGACCGACAGCGACGTGCGCATCGACATCCGCTACGAAGGCTTCCATGCGCCGGGATGCGAATACGACCTGGACGTGCCGGCCATGCAATTGCTGGCCGATGCCCACCGCCGCGTCGCGGGTGAACTGCCGCAGCCCACGGCGCTGACGGCCACGACCGACGGCCGCCACTTCCGCCTGATGATGGATGTGCCGGTGACGTGTTACGGCCCCAAGGTGCAGAACGTGCACGGCTTCAATGAATGCGTGTCGGTGGACAGCATGGTGCGCGTGGCGACCTCGCTGGCGCTCTTCATCCACGACTGGTGCGGGGTTGAACCGCTGCAAGCCTGAGCCCGCCCGCGGCGTGCGCCGCGGCACCCTCCGCCATCAGTTGCCCTTTTTTCTACGGAATCCCTGCCATGACATTCCTGATCGCCCGGCGCGCCCTGGCGCGCTGCACCCTGGCCGCCGCCAGCGTGCTGGCCTTGTCCGCCCCTGCATCGCATGCGGCCGAAACGCCCCAGTACGGCGGCGTGCTCACCGCCATCCTGAGCCCGGAACCGCCCACGCTGAACGTGGCGGTCCAGCAAGTGGCCGGCACGCAGCTGGTGGCCGGCAAGATCTTCGAAAGCCTGCTGACGTACTCCTTCGACCTCAAGCCGCAACCGGGGCTGGCCAAGTCCTGGGACGTGTCGGCCGACCGCCTGACCTACACCTTCCATCTGCAACCCAAGGTGCAGTGGCATGACGGCAAGCCGTTCTCGTCGGACGACGTGGTGTTCACCTACACCAAGGTGCTGGCGAATACGCCGCGCACCCGCACGCTGATGGCCAATGTGCAGGACGTGTCGGCGCCGGACCCGCAGACGGTCGTGTTCAAGCTGAAGCAGCCGTACTCGGCCTTCCTGTACGCCTTCGATATCGGCGGCGGCGCGATCCTGCCCAAGCACTTGTACGACGTCGACACGCCCATCGGCCAGAACCCGAACAACAACGCGCCCATCGGCACCGGCCCCTTCAAGTTCAAGCGCTGGGAGCGCGGGTCGTACATCGAGCTGGTCAAGAACGAGCATTACTGGAAGGAAGGCCGCCCTTATCTGGACGGCATCACCTACCGCGTGATTCCCGACTCCGCTTCGCGCCGCGTGGCGCTGGAGCAGGGGACCGTGCTGCAGGCCTGGCTGCAGGACATCGAGCCCGTCGACGTGGCGCGCGTGGCCAAGCTGCCCACGATCAACCAGACCCACAAAGGGTACGAGTACTGGTCGACCATGCAATGGATCGAATTGAATGGCGGCCGCCAGCCGTTTTCGGACAAGCGCTTCCGCCAGGCACTGATGTACGGCATCAACCGCCAGTTCATCGCGGACAAGATCATGTTCGGATCGGGCACCGTGGCCACCGGCCCCATCCACCACAACACGCGCTTCTATGACGCCAACGTCAAGAAGTATCCCTACGACCCCAAGCAGGCGATCGCGCTGCTGGATGAAATGGGCCTCAAGCCCGACGCCCAAGGCGTGCGCGCCACGGTCGGCCTGATCCCGCTGCCCTATGGCGAAATGCCGCGTCGCACCGCTGAATACATCAAGCAGAACCTGGCCAAGATCGGCGTGGCCGTCACGATCGAAAGCACGGACGTGGGCGGCTGGACCAGCCGGGTGGGCAACTGGGATTTCGACATGGGCGCCAATGGCGTTTTCCAGTACGGCGACCCGGCGATCGGCGTGTCGCGCACGTACCTGGGCAGCAACATCAAGAAGGGGCTGATGTTCAGCAACACCTCTCAGTACAACAACCCCAAGGTCGATGAACTGTTCAACGCCGCCGCCACTGCCGCCACCGACGAAGAGCGCCAGAAGCTCTACAGCGAAGCGCAGCGCATCCTGGTGGAGGACGTGCCCGTGCTGTGGCTGGCCGACACCAACTATTCGACGCTGCTGAACAAGCGGGTGCATGACGCCGTGACGACAGCGCTGGGCGTGGTGGATACGCAAAGCGACACCTGGTTGTCCAAAGAATGAAGAAGATCGCCAAATTCCTGGCGAACCGGGTGGTCAAGAGCGTCCTGGTTCTGTTGATGATCGCGCTCTTCAACTTTTTCCTGGTGCGCGCGGCGCCAGGCGACCCGGCAGAGATCCTGGCCGGCCAGTCCGGCGCGGTGGATGCCGAATTCATCGCGAAGCTGCGCCAGGAGTTCGGGCTGGACAAGCCGATCGCGGTGCAACTGGGGCAGTACCTGAAGAACGTCGCGACGTTCGATCTGGGCTATTCCTACCGCCAGCAGGCGCCGGTCGCCGGCCTGATCCTGCAGCACCTGCCGGCCACGTTGCTGCTGACGCTGTCGGCCTTCGCCTTCGCGCTGCTGGCGGGCGTGAGCCTGGGCACGCAGGCGGCGCTGCGGGTCGGGAAATGGGGTGACACCGTCATCACCACGTTGTCGATGCTGGCCTACGCCACCCCGCTGTTCTGGGTGGGCCTGATGCTGGTGCTGCTGTTTTCGGTGAATCTGGAATGGCTGCCCGCCTTCGGCTACGAAAGCGTGGGCGCCAATCTGACGGGGGTAGCGCGCCTGGCCGACGTGGCCAGGCACCTGCTGCTGCCGGCGCTGACGCTGGGCATGTTCTACATGGCCGTGTACGCGCGCCTGACGCGGGCGTCCATCCTTGAGATCAGCCAGCTGGATTTCGTGAAGACCGCGCGCGCCAAGGGGCTGTCCGAACGAACCGTGATCGTGCGCCACGTGCTGCGCAACGCGCTGCTGCCGGTGATCACCTATGCCGGCATCCAGGCAGGCGGCCTGATCGGCGGCTCGCTGCTGGTGGAGACGGTATTCGCCTGGCCCGGCATCGGGCGGCTGGCGTTCGACGCGTTGATCCAGCGCGACTACAGCGTGCTGCTGGGCGTGTTCTTCGTGGCCTCGCTGATCGTGGTCGTGGTCAACCTCGTCACCGACATCCTGTACACGGTGGCGGATCCCAGGATCGAACTGAAATGAAAGCGTTCATGCAATCGTTCTGCCGCAACAAGGGCGGCATCATGGGGCTGCTTGTCTTGGGGCTGGTGACGCTGATGGCCGTCACCGCCAGCTGGATCTTCCCGGACAGTCCATGGGACATCATCAACGGCCCCTTCATGCCGCCGCTGTCCGAAGGCGCCCTGCTCGGGACCGACACGCTGGGCCGCGACATCGCGACCGGCATCGCCTACGGGTCTCGCATCACGCTGGTGCTGGCCGCCGTTTCCACGGCGGTGTCCATCCTCGTGGGCGTCACGGTCGGTGCGCTGGCGGGCTTCTACGGCGGGCGGGTCGACCAGGCCATCGTGGGCTTCATCGAGCTGTTTCAGACCATCCCCAGCTTTTTCCTGGCAGTGGTGCTGGTGGCCATCCTGACGCCCAACATGGCAACCGTGATCTTCGCCATCGCGGTGGTGTCGTGGCCGCCGCTGGCGCGGCTGGTGCGGGCCGAGTTCATGAGCCTGAAGAACCGCGAGTTCGTGCAAGCGGCCATGCTCGCCGGCCAGTCCAACCTGCGCATCATCTTGACGCAGATCCTGCCCAATAGCCTGTCTCCCGTGATCGTCTCGGGTTCCTTGATGATCGCAAGCTCGATCCTGCTGGAATCCGCGCTGAGCTTCCTGGGCCTGGGCGACCCCAACGCCATGACCTGGGGCTACATCATCGGCGCGTCGCGCAGCGTGTTGCGCGACGCCTGGTGGATGAGCGTGTTCCCTGGCGTGGCGATCCTGCTGACGGTGCTGTCGCTGAACCTGATCGGCGAGGCGCTCAATGACGCCCTGAATCCCAAACTGGCCCGCAGGAGGACGACGTGATGAGCGCGTTGCTGGAAATCCGTGACCTGAGCGTGACGGCCGCCCACGGCGGACCGACCGTGGTGCAGGACGTGTCCTACACCGTCAACCGCAACGAGATCCTGTGCGTGGTGGGCGAGTCCGGCTCGGGAAAATCCGTGACGGCGCACGCCATCATGGGGCTGTTGCCGGCCGATCAACTGCACGTCACGCAAGGGCAGATCCTGTACGGCGGGCGTGACCTGGTCGGGCTGTCCGCCACCGACTGGTACGGCCTGCGCGGCAAGTCCTTCGGCATGGTGTTCCAGGAGCCGATGACCGCGTTGAACCCCATCATGCGGGTGGGCCGGCAGGTCGACGAGGTGCTGGAGCGCCACACCAGCCTGAATGCCGCGGCGCGCAAGCAACGCGTGCTGGCGCTTTTCGCCCAGGTGCTGCTGCCGGATCCGCAGGCCATGTACGACGCCTTCCCATTCCAGCTTTCGGGCGGCCAACGGCAACGCGTCGTGATCGCGATGGCGCTGGCGCTGGAACCGGACGTGCTGATCGCCGACGAACCCACGACGGCGCTGGACGTCACGACCCAGGCGCAGATCCTGAGCCTGATCAAGGACATCCAGCGGCGCATGGGCATCGGCGTGATCTTCATCACCCACGATTTCGGGGTGGTGGCCGACATCGCCGACCGGATCGTCGTGATGCGCAAGGGTGCCGTGGTGGAGGCGGGCGCCGCCGCAGACATCCTGAACCGGCCCCAGCATCCCTACACGCGCCAGCTGATCGCCGCGGTGCCGCACAAGCCCGAGGGCAAGGAAGAGGCCGCCCAGGCACCGGCGCTGATGGTGGTCGACAAGCTCTGCAAGACCTTCGCCACCGGCGGCCGCCGGGTTGACGCGTTGCGCGACATCTCGCTGGAAATCCGGCAAGGCGAAACGCTTGGCCTGGTGGGCGAGTCCGGGTCGGGCAAGTCGACGCTGGGCCGCACGCTGATCGGACTGATCTCGCCCGATAGCGGCAGCGTCCGCATGGAAGGCCGCGAACTCGTGGGTCTGAAGCCGCGCGATTTCCGGCCCTACCGCCGCCAGATCCAGATGGTGTTCCAGGACCCGTACGCGTCGCTCAACCCCCGCCATCGCGTGGTCGAGGCCGTGGCGCAAGGCCCCATCGCATTCGGCGAAAGCCGCAAGACCGCGCTGCGCGACGCCCGCGAACTGCTGGAACTGGTGGGTCTGGGCGGCGAGGCCGGCGACCGCTATCCGCACCAGTTCTCGGGCGGACAGCGCCAACGCGTGGGCATCGCCCGCGCCCTGGCGTTGAAGCCCCGGCTGCTGGTGGCGGACGAAGCCGTCTCGGCGCTGGACGTGTCGATCCAGGCCCAGGTGCTGGACCTGCTCAAGACGGTGAGCGGGCAGTTCGACCTGTCGGTGCTGTTCATCACCCATGACTTACGCGTCGCGGCCCAGATCTGCGACCGCATCGCCGTGATGCGGCAAGGACAACTGGTCGAACTGGACCGGGCGGCCACGATTTTCTACCACCCCCAACATGAATACACGCGCCGCCTGATCGATTCGGTGCCGGGCAAGGCCTGGAACAAACCCGATCCGGAGGCGCTGTCGGACCCCTCAACTAGGAGCAAGCAGTATGCGTGACACCGAGTATCAGGCGCTGGACGGGCTGGCGCTGGCCGACCTGCTGGCGCGGCGCGAAGTCAGCCCCCAAGACCTGATGGCCTGCGCCATCAAGCTGGCGGAGGAACGCGCGCCGGCGATGAATGCGCTGTGCTATGAGCGCTACGAGGAGTCGCTGGACGTGGCGCGCGGGTGGAAACCCCGGGGCGCGTTCGGCGCGATCCCTTTCCTGCTGAAGGATTCCGGGCTGGCGCACACGCGCTTTCCGTCCAGCCTGGGCTCGCGCCTGTTGAACGACACGCCCTACACCCGCAACGCCACCTTGGCCGACCGCTTCGAGGCCGCAGGCCTGATCCCGTTCGCCCGCACCACCGTGCCTGAATTCTGCATGGCGCCCACCACCGAGGCGGCGCGCAACGGCGGCCCCACCCGCAATCCGTGGGATCCCACCCGCTCGTCGGGCGGCTCCAGCGGCGGCGCGGCGGCGGCGGTGGCTGCGGGCATCGTGCCGCTGGCGCACGGCAGCGACGGGGGCGGTTCCATCCGCATCCCGGCCGCGGCCTGCGGCGTGTATGGCCTGAAGGTTTCGCGCGGCCGCGTGCCCATGGGGCCGTTCCGCGGGGAAGGCTGGGGCGGCCTGGCGACCGACGGCGTGCTGTCGAGATCGGTGCGCGACACCGCGGCCGCGTTGGACGCCATCAGCGCGCCGGAACCCGGCGCGCCCTACGCCGCACCCAGGGCGCCGGCGTCCTACCTGGCGTTGCTGGCCGAGCCGCCGCGCAAGCTGCGCATCGTCCTGTGGCGCAGCGCGTTCAATGGCGTGCCTGTCGCGCCCGAATGCGTCGCCGCTGTCGAGCGCGCCGCGGCGCTGTGCCGGGAACTGGGGCACGAGGTCGTGGAAGGCACGCCGCCGGACATCGAGTACGACGCGTTCGTGCAGGCCCACGCCAACGTGTTGGCCGGCAATATCGTGCTGTCCGTGGATACGCGGCTGGGCCTGACCGGCCAGCCGTTGCGCGACGGCGACCTGGAGCCGGTGCTGCGCCAGGGCTATGACTACGGCAAGACCTTGCCGGCGGCGCAATACATCGGCAGCGTGAACCGCTTCCACGCCATTGGCCGGATACTCGACCACTACATGGAAGGCTACGACGCGATCCTGTCGCCGTCGCTCACGCAACTGCCGCTGAAGCTGGGCGAACTGTCCACGGCCGAAGGCTCGTTCCTGGACTTCCGCCGCAAGGTCGCCACCTACGGCACGTTCTCGGCGGCCTTCAACGCGTCGGGGCAGCCGGCGGCAAGCCTGCCACTGGTCTGGACCAACGGGGGGCTGCCCGTCGGCGTGCAGGTGGCGGGCCGCTATGGCCGCGAAGACGTGGTGCTTGCCTTGTCGGCCCAATTGGAAATGGCCCAGCCCTGGGCCGGTCGCATCGCCGTTCCTCGGCCCGTCTAGGGGCAGGGCAGCGGGGCGGCCTGGCCGCCCCGTTTTTCTCCTTCATCTGGATGATTTTCCCAGGCCGTGCGCCGTCCTGCCATCGCCTGAATGGACCGGATACGGCCGGTTGCAAGACCTTTCAGCGATTCCCCCGTAAAATCACCCCATTCAGCAGGACTTCAACCATCTTTCAATAGACAGTACTTAGGAGGACCACTCATGGCCCTAGTCTCCATGCGCCAGTTGCTCGACCATGCCGCCGAGCACGGCTACGGCATTCCGGCTTTCAACGTCAACAACCTGGAACAGGTTCAGGCCATCATGGAAGCCGCTGCGGAGACCGACAGCCCGGTGATCATGCAGGCCTCGGCCGGCGCGCGCAAATACGCGGGCGAAGGCTTCCTGAAGCACCTGATCCAGGCCGCGGTGGAATCCTATCCGCACATCCCCGTCGTGATGCACCAGGATCACGGCCAGTCGCCCAAGGTCTGCCAAGGCGCCATCGACCTGGGTTTCTCCAGCGTGATGATGGACGGTTCGCTCAAGGAAGACGGCAAGACCATCGCCGACTACGACTACAACGTCGACGTCACCAAGAAGGTCGTGGACATCGCCCACAAGCTGGGCGTGACCGTTGAAGGCGAGCTCGGCTGCCTGGGTTCGCTGGAAACCATGGAAGGCGACAAGGAAGACGGCCACGGCGCCGACGGCAAGCTGACCATGGACCAGCTGCTGACCGATCCGGAACAAGCCGCCGACTTCGTGCGCCGCACGCAACTGGACGCCCTGGCTATCGCCATCGGCACCAGCCACGGCGCCTACAAGTTCACGCGCAAGCCCACCGGCGACATCCTGTCGATCGCCCGCATCAAGGAAATCCACGCCCGCCTGCCCAACACCCACCTGGTGATGCACGGCAGCTCCAGCGTGCCGCAGGAACTGCTGGCCGAGATCCGCGAATTCGGCGGCAACATGAAGGAAACCTACGGCGTGCCCGTCGAGGAAATCCAGGAAGCCATCAAGTACGGCGTGCGCAAGATCAATATCGATACCGATATCCGTCTGGCCATGACCGGCGCGATCCGCCGCTTCTTTGCCGAGAATCCCGAAAAGTTCGACCCGCGCGAATACCTGAAGCCGGCCCGCGCCGCCGCCAAGGCGATCTGTGTGGCTCGCTACACGGAATTCGGCACGGCCGGCAACGCCAGCAAGATCCGCGCGCTGCCGCTGACCGAAATCGCCGCGCAATACGCCTCGGGCAAGCTGTCGCAAGTGGTGCAATAAATCGCCTTACGCCGCCTTCGGGCGGCGGTCCGGCAGTGAAAAGGGGCGGGTCCGACATGGACCCGCCCCTTTTTTTGCGTCATGCTCGGTGCAAGCGTCAGCCGGCCGGCCCGTTCTTCGGGAAATGCGGGATGCTGCGGTCCACGTGGTGCCAGGACGGCGCCGAGCTCGTCCACAGGCTGGCCTTGGCGTGGAAGGCCTCCGGATCGTCCAGCGATCCGGCCCGCACCACTGCATATCCCATGCCTTCGGAGCCGCCGAACAGCGGCGTGCCACAGGCGGCGCAGAAGCTGCGCATGACGGTATGGCCGGAATCGCTCTTGTAGCGGTGTTCCTTGGCCTGGCCGCGCAGCATCGTCACCGAGCCGGCGGGGAAGATCAGGGCATGGGCCGGGGCGCCGCCGCTGGAATACTGGCAGTCCCGGCAATGACAGGTGGCGCCTGTGATGGGCTCGTCCGTCACGGCGTAACGGACGGCGCCGCACTGGCACCCGCCAGTCAGGTGTACCTGCGCGTCGGCGGCGGACGGGCGTTTGAGGGAAGCATCCTGCATACGGCTTTGTCTCCGGGCGTAAGGTCTGCGCCGTGACGCCCAGGGGCGGCCGGCGCGAATAGTGTGTTGGGAATCCAAGCCTAACCCGGCCCCCGCTGCCCGGCAAGGCAGACATATTTGCAGTAATCTATGCGCTTTGCAGGGTTCGGGCTTCGGCGCTTCGTGCGTCATGCGCCGTCCCCCGTGCAGGTTCCGATTTCGTTCTACTTCCCGCCCTGGCGCTTGCCCGAGGCGGGAATCTTCATTTTTGCCATAGGCCATTCCCGTGACTTCTGCTTTGCATCAATCCAGCATCAAGTCCTTGCCGCTGCTGGGCCGCGGTAAGGTGCGCGATATGTACGCGGTGGGCGACGACAAGTTGCTGATCGTCGCGTCGGATCGTATCTCCGCCTTCGACGTGATTCTTGACGATCCCATTCCCGGCAAGGGACAGGTGCTGACCGAGCTGACCGAATTCTGGTTGCAGAAGCTTGCCCACATCCTGCCGAACCACTCCACGGGCGTGAAGCCCGAAGACGTGGTGGCCCCCGATGAAGTGGACCAGGTGCGCGGCCGCGCCGTCGTGGTCAAGCGCTTGAAGCCGATCCTGGTGGAAGCGGTCGCCCGCGGCTATCTGATCGGTTCCGGCTGGAAAGACTACCAGTCCACCGGCGCCATCTGCGGCATCAAGCTTCCCGCCGGCCTGCAGCAGGCCAGCCAGTTGCCCGAGCCCATCTTCACGCCCGCCGCCAAGGCCGAATTCGGCATGCACGACGAAAACGTCGATTTCGCGCACGTGGTCAAGGAAGTGGGCCAGGAACTGGCCGAACGCATCCGCGACGTCACGCTCAAGCTGTACGCCGAAGCCGCCAAGTTCGCCGCCACCAAGGGCATCATCATTGCCGACACCAAGTTCGAATTTGGCTTGGACGACAACGGCACGCTGCATTTGATGGACGAAGTGCTGACGCCCGACTCCTCGCGCTTCTGGCCGGCTGACGGCTACCGCGTCGGCATCAGCCCCCCGTCGTTCGACAAGCAGTTCGTGCGCGACTGGCTCGAAACCCAAACCTGGGACAAGACCCCGCCGGCCCCGCGCCTGCCGCAGGACGTGCTGGAAAAGACGGCCGCCAAGTACCGCGAAGCGCTGGATCGCCTGATCGCCTGATCCCCCTGCCGCTTGCGAAAGCCCGCTCATCGAGCGGGTTTTTTTATGGCCCGGGCTTAGGGGAATCGATAACAATTATTGCGTATTGTTACGTTATACTCGTCGGCTGCCTAAGCAGGACGTCCGCCGACAGGAGTCTTACGCATGATCATGATGTTGCCCTTTCTGACCGCATTGGTTGCGGTGTGGTTCGGGGTGCTGGGAAAACGCCGCCCCTGCGTGACCTTCTGGCTGCTCACGCTCGTGATCTTCGGCGTCTGGTGCCAATACCATATGACCAGCCCGCTGGCGCTGTCGTTGTAAGGGCGGGGCAATGATCTTCTCCCGCAACCCCGCGCGCGGCTCGCGCGTGCTCAACGGCCTGGCGCTGCTGGGCGTGACCGGCATCCTGGGCATGGCTTTCGCCTGGCAGTTGATTTATGACGAACTGCCGTGCCCCCTGTGCCTGTTGCAGCGCGTGGCGTTCATCCTGGCCGGCGTGGGATTCCTGCTGAACATGCGGGTGGGGCCGTCGCCCATGCATTACGGCATGAGCATCGCGGCCTCGCTGGGCGGCATGGTCGCCTCGGGCCGGCAGGTGCTGCTGCATATCGCGCCGGGCGATCCCGGCTACGGCACGCCGTTCATGGGGCTGCACTTCTACACCTGGGCATTCATCGCCTTTGCCGCCATCATCGTCTTCTGCGTCCTGATGCAGTCCGCCGACCGAAAATGGGGCGACAGCATGCTGAAAAAGCCGGTCTCGGCGCTGGGCGTTGTCGTCATGGCCCTGTTTTTCATCACGACGCTGGCCAACGTCGGCAGCACCACCCTGGAGTGCGGTTTCGGGCCTTGCCCGGACAATCCCGACAGCTATCTGTGGCTGCCGTCTTCGGCCGCGCCATAGGCGGTCGCGCGCGCCGGGTAAAATACCGGGTTTCGCGGATCGAATCCGCGGCCCTTTGACATTCCGCGGGCAGGTTTCGCGGTCTTACCTCTTTGACACCGGTTATGACAGCCAAGACTTCCGCAGCGGCAGAGGCCACCCCCGTGGTGGGCGTGATTATGGGTTCTTCCAGCGATTGGGAGGTCATGAAGCACGCAGTCACCATGCTGGAGGACTTCGGCGTGGCCTACGAGGCGCGCGTGATTTCCGCGCACCGCATGCCGCAGGACATGGCCGACTACGGCGCCGCGGCGCACGGCCGCGGCCTGCGCGGCATCATCGCCGGCGCGGGCGGCGCGGCGCACCTGCCGGGCATGATGGCGGCGCTGACCGAAGTGCCGGTGTTCGGCGTGCCGGTCCCCTCCAAGTACCTGCGCGGCGAAGACTCGCTGCTGTCCATCGTGCAGATGCCCAAGGGCGTGCCGGTGGCCACTTTCGCGATCGGTGAAGCGGGCGCGGCCAATGCCGCCCTGCACGTGATCGCCACGTTGGCGGGCACCGATGCCGGTTTGCACAAGAAGCTGGTGGCCTTCCGCGCGCGCCAGACGCAAGCCGCGCGCGACATGAAGGTTCCGCCCGAGGCCTGATCCGTATGACTCAATCGACTCCTTTCATGATTGCCCCCGGCGGCTGGCTGGGCCTGTTGGGCGGCGGCCAATTGGGCCGCATGTTCTGCCACGCGGCGCAAAGCCTGGGCTACAAGGTCGCGGTGCTGGACCCGGCCGACGAATGCCCCGCGGGCATGGTGGCCGACCTGCACATCCAGGCCGCCTACGATGACGAAGCCGGCCTGGCCCGGCTGGCCCAGACCTGTCAGGCCGTCACCACCGAATTCGAAAACGTCCCCGCCGACAGCCTGCGCACGCTGGCCACGCGCTGCCGCGTGAGCCCCGCGGCCGACGCCGTGGCCATCGTGCAGGACCGCATCGCCGAAAAGACGTTCATCGCGTCGCAAGGCATTCCCGTCGCGCCGCACGCCGCCATCCGCGCCGAAGCGGACCTGCGCGCTGCCTCCGACGCTCTGTTCCCCGGCATCCTGAAAGTCGCGCGCCTGGGTTACGACGGCAAGGGCCAGGCCCGCATCAACACGCGCGAAGAAGCGCTGGCCGCGTTCGCCGAGTTCGGCGGCGTGGCGTGCGTGCTGGAAGCGCTGATGCCGCTGGACTACGAGATTTCGGTCGTGATCGCGCGCGGTTTCGATGGCGCCACCGTGGTGTTTCCCGTGGCGCGCAACGTGCACCGCGACGGCATCCTGGCGGTGTCGACCGCGGCACCGGTGCAGCTGGACGCGGCCCACGCCGAACGGCAGGCCCGCGCCACCGACGCCGCGAAAGCCATCGCGCAAGGGCTGGGTTACCACGGCGTGCTGTGCGTGGAGTTCTTCGTGCTCAAGGACGGCAGCCTGATCGTCAACGAGATCGCGCCGCGCCCGCACAACAGCGGCCACTACACGATGAACGCCTGCGTCACCAGCCAGTTCGAGCAGCAGGCGCGCGCCATGGCCGGCCTGCCACTGGGCAGCGCCGCGCTGCTGGCGCCCGCCGTCATGCTGAACATCCTGGGCGACATCTGGTATGCGTCTTCGACCGCGACGACGCAACGCGAGCCCGATTGGGCCGCCGCGCTGGCGGTGCCGACGGCCAAGCTGCACCTGTACGGCAAGCGCGAAGCGCGCCGTGGCCGCAAGATGGGCCACATCACCATCGTGGCGCCCACCTTGGACCAGGCCCGCGCCGACGCCGCCCGCGTGGCCGCCGCGCTGGGCATGGAAGCCCCCGAGTAAGTCGCGACGATCCGATGCCTTCCTTGCCCCCGCATGATTCCGCCAGCGCCGCGGAGATCGCCCTTGCCGCGCAACATTTGCTGGACGGCGAACTGGCTGCCTTCCCCACCGAGACCGTCTACGGCCTGGGCGCGGACGCGGAAAGCCCGCAAGCGGTAGCGAAGATCTACGCGGCCAAGGGACGGCCGTCGAACCACCCCGTCATCGTGCACATCGCGCCGCAAGGCGACGTGTCGTACTGGGCGGCCGAGGTGCCACCCGAGGCGCGCCTGCTGATCGACGCGTTCTGGCCCGGTCCGTTGACCCTGATCCTCAAGCGTGCGCCGCACATCGTGGACACGGTCAGTGGCGGGCAGGACAGCATCGGCATCCGCTGCCCGTCGCATCCCGTGGCGCAGGCGTTGCTGGCGGCATTCGCCGCGGGCAAGCCGAATGGGCAGGGCGGCGTGGCGGCGCCGTCGGCCAACAAGTTCGGCCAGGTATCGCCCACGCGCGCCGAGCACGTGCGCCATGAATTCCCCGATGAAGTCGCCGCCGGCATGCCCGTGCTGGAGGGGGGCGCATCGGAAGTGGGCATCGAGTCCACCATCCTGGATCTGTCGCGCCTGGACCGCGGCGCGGGCCCCGTGCTGCTGCGTCCCGGCCATATCAGCGCGGCGCAGATCGAAGCGGTGCTGGGCGTGCAGGTGTTCGCGCCGGATGCCGCCGCGCCGCGTGCCTCGGGCACGCTGAAAGCGCACTACGCGCCGCGCACGCCGTTGGAGCTGGCCTCTGACGCGCGCCTGCAGGACGTGGCGCTAGGCCACAACCTGCCGGAAGGCAAGGTCGTGGTGGTGGCGTACGGCGATGCGCCCCTGGCGCTGGACCCGCGCCTCCAATGGCATCCCGTGCCCGCCGATCCGGCGCGTTATGCGCAGGCCCTCTATGGCCTGCTGCGCGACCTGGACAAACAGGGCTACGCCCGCATCGTCGTGCAGGCCCCTCCGGCCACCGATGAATGGCACGCGGTCAACGACCGCATCGGCCGCGCGGCTGCCGCGTTCACGCTGGATACGACGGACCTGTAAGGTCAGCGGCGGCGCCGGCTTCAGGCCGGCTCCAGACACCGCCCACATCGTCTTTACGCGACCAGGAATTCGCCAATTCTTTCTACAGCCTGCCGCAACGGCGGCAGAAATTCTTCCGTCAGCCGGATCAACGGCACCCGCGCCGCCTTCACGCTGACGTTCACGGCGCCGCAGGCCTTGCCGCTGGCCGAGCGCACGGGCACCGAGATCGCGCGCACGTTCAGTTCCAGTTCCTGGTCCACCACCGCGTAGCCTTGCTCGCGGATGCGCGCCAGTTCCGCGCGCAGCTTCGCTTCGGTGGTCAGCGTGAATTCCGTGTAGGGCTGCAGGTCGACCGTGGCGAAGTAGCGTGCCAGCGCGGGTTCGGGCAGTTGCGCCAGCAGCACGCGTCCGATCGACGTGCAGTACGCCGGCAAGCGGCTGCCCAGCCCCATCGACGTGGCCAGCAGGCGGTTCACTTCCGAGCGCGCCAGGTACAGCATCTCGTGGCCTTCCATGATGGCCAGCGCGCAGGTTTCATTGACGGTGGCGCTCAGCTCTTCCAGCACGGGCTGGGCCAGCGACACGAAAGGCGTGGACGAAAAGTACGCATAGCCCAGGCCCAGGATGCGCGGCGTCAGCACATACAGCCGGCCGTGCTGTTCGGCGATGCCCAGCAGGATCAGCGTATGCAGGCAACGCTGCACGACCGCGCGCGGCAGCGCGGCGCGCCGGCTCAGTTCCGCCGCCGTCTGCGGATGGCGGCGCGTGCCGAACGCGCGGATCACGTGCAGGCCGCGCGCAAGCGTCAGCATGTAGTCCGGATCGCCGCGCAACTGGTCGGGATGATCTTCCGCCGCAAGCGGGGCGGCGTAGCCGGGTGGGGGAAGATTGGGCAGCATCAGCCTGCGCGCAGCGGCGCGCCGGTGCGCGCTTGCAGTTCGTTCAGAGTCATGCCGTCGATCATATCCCGAACCACCAGGCCCTCCGGCGTGACGTCAATGACCGCCAGGTCCGTGTAGATGCGGTCAACCACGCCTGCGCCCGTCAGCGGATACGTGCAGCGTTCGACGATCTTCGGATCGCCGTTCTTGCTGTTGTGCTCCATCATGATGAACACGCTGCGCGCGCCCACCGCGAGGTCCATCGCGCCGCCGACGGCAGGCGCTTCGCCTGGCTTGGCCAGCGACCAGTTGGCCAGGTCGCCATTGGCGGCGACCTGCATGCCGCCCATGACGCAGATGTCCAGATGGCCGCCGCGCATCATCGCGAACGAATCCGCGTGGTGGAAGTACGAGCCGCCTTCCAGCAGCGTTACCGGCTGCTTGCCGGCGTTGATCAGATCCAGGTTGACGGCGTCTTCAGCGGGGGGCGGGCCCATGCCCAGGATGCCGTTTTCGCTATGCAGCACGATCTCGCGGCCGGGGGGAAGATGGGCCGCCACCAGCACCGGCATGCCGATGCCCAGATTGACGTAGCTGCCGTCGGGAATGTCCAGGGCCAGGCGGCGCGCCATGGCCTCGCGGGTCAGGGGTTGCATGCGGAGTCCTTCAGCTGGAAAAGGCGGCATTGGCCACCTCGGTGACGCGCGCGACGAAGATGCCGGGCGTGACGACGGCTTCGGGCGACAGTTCGCCCAGCCCGACCTTGGCGCGCACCTGCACGATGGCGGTCTTGGCCGCCATGCACATGATGGGCCCGAAGTTGCGCGCGCTCTTGTGGTAGGTCAGGTTGCCCCAGCGGTCGCCCTGGTCGGCCTTGACCAGGGCGAAGTCGCCGTGCAGCGGTGTTTCGAAGACGTGGCCGCGGCCGTCGATGATGCGGGTTTCCTTGCCCTGGGCCAGTTCGGTGCCGTAGGCGGTGGGCGTGAAGAAGCCGCCCAGCCCGGCGCCGGCTGCGCGCAGCCGTTCGGCAATGGTGCCTTGCGGCACGCATTCCAGTTCGATGGCGCCGCGGCGGTACAGGTCGTCGAAGACCCAGGAATGCGAGGCCTTGGGAAACGAGCAGATCACGCGGCGCACGCGGCCGGCCTTGATCAGCGCCGCCAGGCCGGTTTCGTGGTTGCCTGCGTTGTTGCTGACGACGGTGAGCTCGCGCGCGCCCTGGTCGATCAGCGCATGGATGAGTTCGGTGGGCATGCCTGCGCCGCCGAAGCCGCTGATCAGCACCGTGGCGCCGTCGTGGATGTCCGAGACCGCGGCCTCGGGGGTGTCGATGAACTTGTTGATCATGGGGGAAACTCCGATCGGGCCAGGCGCGGTGCCGCGCCCGGTCCGCATTCAGTTCACGGTGATGGCGGCCTGCTTGATGATTTCGGCATAGCGCGCCGAATCCGTCTTCATCAGTTCCGCGAACTGCGCCGTGGTGCCGCTGGCGGGCAGGAAGCCCGCATCCACGAACTTCTGCTTCACGTCGGGTTCCTTGACGATGTCGGCGATTTCGCGCGCCATGCGTTCGATGATCGGCTTGGGCGTGCCGGCCGGGGCCATCAGTCCGGCCCAGGAACCCGTCACGAAGCCGGGCATGCCGGCTTCTTCCATCGTGGGGATGCCGGGTTCGGTGGGCCAGCGTTCCTTGCCGGTGAAGGCCAGGGCCTTCAGGCGGTTCTGCTTCACGTACTGCATCGGGACCAGGATGGGATCGAACACCATCGAGACGCGGCCGCCCAGCAAATCGGTCAGGATGGGGGCGCTGCCCTTGTAGGCGACGTGGGTCATCGTGAGCTTGTTCTGGAGCGCGAAGTCGGCCCCCGTCAGGTGCGCACTGGACCCGTTGCCGCTGGACGCGTAGGTGAGCTTGTCGGGGTTCTTGCGGCCGTAGGCGACCAGGTCGGCCACGGTATTGACCGGCAGGTCCTGCGCCACGAACAGGAACAGGGGGAGGTCGGCCATCTGCACCACCGGCGTCAGGTCGGCTGGCGCGTAGGTCAGCTTGTACAGGTGGAAATTGATGATGTAGGCCGGCAGGATGGACAAAAAGGTGTAGCCGTCCGCGTCCGACTTGGCCGCGATGGCCGAGCCGACGCTGCTGTTGGCCCCCGGCCGGTTCTCGACGATGATCGTCTGCTTCAGGCGCGGCCCCAGCTTTTCCATGACGATGCGGGTCACGATGTCGGTGGAGCCGCCCGGCGTGTAGGGCACGATGATCTTGATGGGCTTGCTGGGCCAGTCATCCGCCGCGTGGACGGGGGCGGCGCCCAGGCCTGCCGCGGCCAGCGCGGACAACAACAGGGTCTTGAGGGCCATGCGGCGGTGCGCTGCGTGGCGAGGCTGCGTCTTGCTTGCTTGTGCCATGGATTCGTCTCCTCCATGAATCGGCCGAGTATCGATGCGCGCCCGGGATTTTTGTTGTGGCGCGATCGGCTTTTATGCTGCGGCGCCGGTGCCGCTGAGCGGACACCGGCGCGAAAAAAGTATGGCATGCGTGCTTCGCCCGGATGGCTTGACAGGGCCGGATAAAGTTCGGTCACCGGACAAATCTGATAGGGCCTCAGATGGGCATCGCCTCGGGTTTCCTCTAGGCCCGATCGCGTTGTTCACACAGTGGACATGTCGTAATCTGGCGGCCGGCCCGACAACGCTGGGCTCGGTTTCAGCCGGGAGGGCTTACAAGCCTGCCCGGGCATCTATCTCAGGAGAGGCAATAATGAAGCGGTCCATCTTGTTTGCAGCCGGCGCGCTTGCCCTGGCTTGCGCGTCCCAGGCGGCGGTAGCCGGCCCCACGCTGGATGCGGTGAAGAAAAAAGGGTTCGTGCAGTGCGGCCTGACCGACGGCGTATCCGGTTTTTCCGCCACCAACAGCAAGGGGGAATGGGAAGGCATGGACGTGGATATCTGCCGCGCGGTCGCCGCGGCCGTATTCGGCGATTCGACCAAATTCAAGGGTACGGCGCTGTCGACCCAGCAACGCTTCACGGCGCTGCAATCGGGGGAAGTCGACGTGCTGCTGCGCACCGTCACGCTGACCCAGACGCGCGACACCTCGCTGGGCTTGTCCGCGGTCGCCGCCAGCTTCTACGACGGCCAGGGCATCCTGGTGAACAAGAAACTGGGCGTCAAGAGCGCCAAGGAACTGAACGGGGCCACCGTCTGCGTGCAGCCCGGCACCACCACGGAATTGAACCTGGCCGACTGGTTCCGGGCGAACAAGATCGAGTTCAAGCCGGTCGTGATCGACAAGGTGACCGAAGTCGTGCGCGCCTTCGAATCCGGCCGCTGCGACGCCTTCACCGACGACGCCTCGCAACTGGCCGCCGTGCGCGCCACGCAAGTCGCCAATCCCAACGACTACGAGATCCTGCCGGAACGCTTCTCCAAGGAACCGCTGGGCCCCATGGTGCGCCAGGGTGACGAGAACTGGCTGGGCATCGTGCGCTGGACCTTGTTCGCGCTGCTGGAAGCCGAGGAATACGGCATCACCCAGAAGAACGTCGACGAAATGTTGAAGAGCAGCAACCCCAACGTGTTGCGCATCCTGGGCGTGACGCCGGGCGCCGGCAAGAACATGGGCGTGGACGAAAAGTGGGCCTACAACGCCATCAAGGCCGTGGGCAACTACAGCGAAGTGTTCGAGCGCAACGTCGGCAAGGACAGCAAGCTGGGCCTGCAGCGCGGCACGAACGCGTTGTGGAGCAATGGCGGCGCCATGTATCCGTGGCCGATCCGTTGATCGACTGCGCGCGCTAGGCAGGCGGCCCGCAACGCGGGCCGCTTTTTTGTCGCCGGGGCGTCGCAGCAAGGGCTCTGCAGGGATCTGTTTGCAATCGCTCTGCGATATAAGCGAACCGTTATGCGGTACGCTATGCGCTTTCCCTTTGCACGCCCCGTGCCATGACCCTGACGCGAAACCCCGAGGATTCCCCGCTGTTCATCGCTGCGCTGGCGCGCGGCATTTCCGTGCTGCGGGCATTCAGCGAAGGGCAGCCAGCCATGACGCTGCCGGAGCTTGCCGACGCCACGGGGTTGAGCAAGAGCGCGGTCCAGCGCTTTACCCATACGCTGTGGACGCTGGGCTACCTGCGCAAGGACCCGGTCAGCAAGAAGTTCTCGCTGGCGCCCTGGTCCCTGGAGCTGGGCATGAACTACGTGCAGACGAGTCCGCTGGTGCTGGGCGGCAACCCATTCCTGCACACGCTGAACCGCAACAGCCAGGAAACGTGCAGCCTGGCCGAGCCCGATGGCCTGGACATGGTCTACGTGGCGCGTTTCGCCACCCATAAGGAAATGTTCGTGAACATGCCGGTGGGCATGCGTTTGCCCTTGTACTGCACGGCGGCTGGCCGTGCCGTGCTGGCCAAGCTGGACCCGGGCGTCGCGCAAGACTTGCTGGAACGCTGCGACCGCAAGCCCTATACGGCCAATACGCTCACCACCCTGGACGCCTTGCTGGCCGAACTGGAGTTCGCGCGTCGCCACGGCTATGCCCGGTCCAACGGCGAGTTCTATCCGGGCGACATCACGGTCAGCGCGGCGGTTCTGGATGCCGGCGGCACGCCGCTGGGCGCCGTGAACGTCTCCGTTCCCTCCAGCCGTTGGTCGTTCGAACAGGCGCAAGCCGTCTTCGGTCCGCAAGTCGTGGAAACCGCGCACGCCATCAGTGCATCGCGCACGCTCGGCCGTTCGCATCCCTTCTATCAGATGGAGCCGCCGGGCGGCGCCCTGCGCGGGGCGATGCCGCCGCCCGACGACGAGGCCTGATCCCGTCCTGCTTGCCGCATTCCGGTGCAGTGCATGCACCGGAGCAGGGCGCGCTCGCGCCTATTCCATACTAAATTGATCGACTATTTTTTTAGGCCTCTAGGGGGAACTCCCTAATTGGCGCATCGGCTTCTTGCTTGCTAATCTATTTATGACACGAACGTATCGCACAGCGATTCGATCGAATCTAAATAAAGTTCATGTCCGAGATTTTCCGGACGGGGCATGCCCAGGAGCCGCTGTGCCGCAGTCATCTGAAGTCAGTTTCAATCCCGTCGCCGGATTCATGGGTTTGCCGTCTGCCCGCGAGGCGGGGGCGGGCAAGGCGCGCGCTTGCGTGGTGGGCATCCCGTTCGATTGCGGCACGCATCCGTTTCGCGTGGGGTCGCGGCAGGGTCCCGACGCGATCCGCGAGCAGTCCCGGCTGCTGCGCCCCGTCGACATCTTTCGCCGCAACGGCATCGACAATCCGCCTGAATTCCTGCGCGCGATCGACGTGGGCAACGTCGTCTGCCATCCCGGCGACCCGGATGCGTCCTATCCGCTGATCGAAGCGGGCATCGGCGCCATCCTGGACGCGGGCGCCATTCCGATCTCGATGGGGGGCGATGGCGCGGTGACGCTGCCGCAATTGCGCGCCGTGGCGCGCCGCCATCCGGATTTCGTCGTGCTGCATTTCGATTCGCATACCGACACCTATCCCATCCCCGGCTACAACACGGCCACGACCTTCACGCGCGCCGCCGAAGAAGGGCTGCTGGACGTGGCGTCCAGCTTCCACGTGGGCACCCGCGGCAGTTCCTTCATGCCCGGGGTGCTGGAATTCGGGCGCGAGGTCGGCTACACGATCGTGCCTTACGACGACTTCGACCGGGATCAGAAGGCCACGCTGGCGGACATCAAGCAGCGCATCGGCCAGCGCCCGGTCTATCTGTGCTTCGACATGGACATCTTCGACCCTTCCTGCGCGCCCGGTGTGTGCACGCCGGAGTGGGGCGGGTTGTCGGCCAAGGAAGGGCTGGCGCTGCTGCGCCAGCTTGCGGGCCTGAACTTCGTGGCGTTCGACGTCAATACCGTGTCGCCGCCGCAAGACGTGCAGGGGGCCACGGCCTTCCTGGCCGCCACCGTGATGCAGGAATTCTGCGCGTTGGCGGCGGTAGCGGTGCAGCAGTACCCGCAAGGGCGTCCGGCCTGAGCCGTCGCGTCCGCGGCATTCATTCATCCAAGGGGAAAACGATGAAACTCAAATCCATCCTGCTGGGCGTGGCAGCGGCCAGCCTGCTGATCCAAACCGGCGCGCAGGCACGCACGCTGGACGAAGTGCGCGCCGACAAGAGCCTGGCCATCGTCACCACGGCATCCGCGCCGCCGCACGGATTCAAGAATCCGAAGTCGAACCAGTTGGAAGGCATCATGGTGGACGTGGCCGCTGGCGTGGCCAAGCACCTGAAGGTGTCGGACAAGCTGTCCGACGTGCCGTTCTCGGGTCTGATCCCCACGCTGACCTCCGGGCGCGCCGACGTCATGTCGGCGCCGCTCTTCATCACCGAAGAGCGCGCGCGCGCCATCGATTTCTCGGCGCCGGTCTACGAGTGGGGCGAGGGCGTGGTGGTCAGCGACAAGGCGGCCAAGAAGTACGCCAAGTTCGAAGACATGCAGGGCCAGCGCGTGGGCGTACTGGTGGATTCGGTGCAGTTCAACATGATCAAGGACATGCCGGGCACCAAGGTCACGACCTACCAGGACTACTCCACCTTGCTGGCGGATGTGCGTGCCGGCCGCATCGACCTGGGCATCGTGGACCCGCCCAGCATCATCTACCAGATCCAGACCAAGAACATCCCGGGCGTGAAGCTGGACACCGGCTATCAGCCGCAACGCAAGTGGCAGGTCGGCATGGCCGTCCAGAAGGGCAACGCCGCGCTGCTGGAAGCCGTCAACAACGCGCTGGCCGAGATGCGCACGAACGGGGAAATGGCAGCCATCGGGAAGAAGTGGGGCGTGTCGGACCTGATCAGCAAGTAAGCGCCGCAACGGCACGGATAAGGAGCACGATTTGGATCTCGCTACGCTGCGCATGTACCTGACCCCTTTGGCCGAGGGCACGGTCTGGACTCTGGCGCTGTTTTTCTGTTCGGCCTTTCTGGCGGTGGCGTTGGGCCTGGTCGTCTGCTTGTGCCGCTTGTCGCCCTCGCGGCTGTTGAGCCGCGGCGCGCGCTTTTATATCGAAGTGATACGCGGCACGCCGCTGCTGCTGCAGCTGTTCTACATCTACTACGGCTTGCCCGAGATGGGAGTGGTGATCAATGGCTTCGTCGCGGGCGTGTTGGGCCTGACGCTGAACTTCGGCGCCTATCTGGCCGAACTGTTCAGAAGCGGCATCCAGTCGGTGGATACCGGCCAGTACGAGGCAGCCCGCGCGCTGGGCTTGCGCAAGGTGCAGCGGCTGCGCCGCATCGTGCTGCCGCAAGCGCTGCGCACGGTATTCCCGGCGCTGGGGAACTACGCGCTGGTGCTGATCAAGGAGACCTCGCTCGTCGCCGTCATCAGCGTGTACGAACTGATGCGGGCGGGAGAAATGCTGGCCGGCGCGACGTTCCAGGCGCTGACGGTCTACACGATGGTGGGCGTCATCTATTTCGCCATGTGCAGCGTGCTGTCGTACCTGTTCCGGCGTTCCGAGAAGCGCTTGACCGTGCCGGGCTACTGGAGCGGCGCCGGCGAAAACCACGATATTTCCAAGGCCTGAAACGATGAACGCAACGAATGCCGCAGCCCCGATCATCACGATGCAAGGCGTCAGCAAATGGTATGGAGACTTCCAGGTGCTGGACGACCTGGCGCTGGACGTGTCGCCCGGAGAAAAGCTGATCCTTTGCGGTCCGTCCGGTTCCGGCAAATCCACCACGATCCGCTTGCTGAACCGGCTGGAGGAACACCAGAAGGGCCGCATCGTGGTCGACGGCATCGAACTCAACGAAGACGTGAAGAACATCGAGCGCATCCGGGCGGAAGTCGGCATGGTGTTCCAGCACTTCAACCTGTTTCCGCATCTGACGGTGCTGGAGAACTGCACGCTGGCGCCGCTGCTGGTCAAGGGCGTGCCGGCGGACGAGGCCCGTTCGCGCGCGATGGGCTATCTGGAGCGGGTACGGATTCCGCAGCACGCGGACAAGTATCCCGGCCAGCTCTCGGGCGGGCAGAAGCAGCGCGTGGCGATCGCGCGCGCCCTGTGCATGCAACCCAAGATCATGCTGTTCGACGAGCCCACCTCCGCCCTGGACCCTGAAATGGTCAAGGAAGTGCTGGACACCATGGTCGCCCTGGCCCGCGACGGCATGACCATGGTCTGCGTCACGCATGAAATGGGTTTTGCGCGGGAGGTCGGCGACCGGGTCGTCTTCATGGACCAGGGCGCGATCGTCGAGGCCGACACGCCGGATAATTTCTTCAATGCCCCGCGTTCGGAACGGGCGCAGGCGTTCCTGGGGCAGATCCTGGGCTGACAGGCTAGCGGCGGTTATGCTAATTCCGGCTGGCGGAACGCTTGGGGCCGGATTCGGGAATGGTTCCATATCCGCAACCTGAAATGGCTCTACCGCGTTTTTGATACGCTACCTATCATGCATAACAGGCGGGCGCGCATGCGCCCGCATCGCCATTGAAAACGACTAGGGAAAATCATGAACGGCGCTGACAGTCTTTGCGATACCTTGCTGGCCAACGATGTGGACGTGTGTTTTGCCAACCCCGGCACGTCGGAAATGCACTTTGTCGCGGCGTTGGATCGCAAGCCCAAGATGCGTTGCGTGCTGGGCCTGTTCGAAGGCGTGGTGACGGGCGCGGCGGACGGCTACGCGCGCATGGCCGACAAGCCGGCCGCCACGCTGCTGCATCTGGGGCCCGGCCTGGGCAACGGCCTGGCCAACCTGCACAACGCCAAGCGCGCCCGCACCCCCATGGTCAACATCGTGGGCGACCATGCGACCTATCACGTGCAATACGACGCGCCGCTGACCAGTGACGTGGAAGGCGTGGCGCGGCCGATGTCGCACTGGGTCAAGCGCACGATGACCGCCACCGCGGTGTCCCCGGACGCCGCCGAAGCCATCGCCGTGGCGCGCCGCGCGCCCGGCAATATCGCAACCCTTATCCTGCCGGCCGACGCGGCCTGGACGGACCTGCCGGAGAACGCGCCGGCGCCGGTACTGGTCAAGGACGCGGCCCTGGCCCAGACGTCCGCCGACGCCGTGCGCGCCGCCGCCGCCGCGATCCGCTCTGGCGAGGTGACGGTGCTGATGCTGGGCGGCGCGGCGCTGCGCGAGCGCGCGCTAAACGCCGCCGGCCGCATTGCGCGCGCCACCGGCGTGCGCCTGATGTCGGAGACGTCCAACCGCCGCATCGAACGCGGCGGGGCGCGTACGCCGGTCGACCGTTTGCCGTATCCGATCGACATGGCGGTCGCCAAGCTGAAAGACGTGAAGCATCTGGTGCTGGCGGGCGCCAAGGCGCCGGTGGGCTTTTTTGCGTACCCCGGCAAGCCCAGCCTTCTGGCGCCGCCGGACAGCAACCAGGTCGTGCTGGCGACCGCCGACCAGGATCTTGCGCACGCGCTGGAATGGCTGGCGGACGAGTTGGGCATTGCCGCGGACGCGCCGCGCCTGGCCACGCCGGCCGCCGCTTACGAGGTGCCGGCATCAGGCAAGCTGACGGGTGCCGCCGTGAACATCCTGATCGCGCATACTTTGCCCGAGCAGGCCATCGTGTGCGACGAGTCCATCACGCAAGGCCGTGAATTCCCGATCTACAGTGCCAGCAGCGCGCCGCACGACTGGCTGATGCTGACGGGCGGGGCCATCGGCATCGGCCTGCCGATGGCGACCGGCGCCGCCGTGGCGTGCCCGGACCGCAAGGTCATCACCCTGCAGGCCGACGGCAGCGGCATGTACACGCTGCAGGCGCTGTGGACCCAGGCGCGCGAGAACCTGGATTGCCTGACGGTGATCCTGGCCAACCGCTCCTACGCCACGCTGCATGGCGAAATGAAGAACGTCGGCGTGAAGGAACCGGGCCGCAATGCGCGCCGCATGCTGGACCTGGAAGAACCCTACCTGGGCTGGACGCACCTGGCCCGCGGCATGGGCGTGGAGGCCGTCAGCGTCGATACGGTGGAAGGTTTCGCCCGCGCGCTGGCCGACGGCCTGAAGCGCCGTGGCCCGTTCCTGATCGAAGCGGTCATCTAAAGGCGCCCCGCGCCGGGGCCTGTCGTGCTGTCGTGCCGACAGGCCCTAGACGCCCAGATAGCGCGTCAGCTGCCCGGGTTGCCGGGCGAGCGACGCGCTGTCGCCGTCCTGCACGATCAGGCCCTTTTCCATCACCAGGCAGCGGTCGGTGTGTTCCAGCACCGCCCGGTAGTTGCGATCCACGATCAGGGCCGACATGCCGGTGGCGCGGATCTGGCGGATGATCTTCCAGATCTCCGCCACGATCAGCGGGGCCAGCCCTTCGGTGGCCTCGTCCAGGATCAGCAGGTCGGGGTTGGTCATCAACGCGCGGCCGATCGCCAGCATCTGCTGTTCGCCGCCCGATAGCTGTTGCCCGCCGTGCCCCAGCCGTTCCTGCAGCCGCGGAAACGTGTCCAGCACGCGCGCGTACGTCCATTCCTGTCCACCGCGCACGCCGGGGCGCGCCGCGACCTGCAGGTTTTCACGCACGTTCAGGTTTGGGAAGATGCCGCGCCCTTCGGGCACGTAGGCCACGCCCAGGCGCGCGATGGCGTGGGGCTGGGCGTGCGTGCAGTCGCGGCCGCTGACCCGTACCTGGCCTTGCGCGCTTTTCACCTGGCCCATCAGGCTGCGGATCAACGTGGTCTTTCCCATGCCGTTGCGGCCCACCAGCCCGACGGATTCGCCCGGCGCGATGTGCATGTCCACGCCGCGCAGCACGTGGCTGGCGCCGTAGTACACGTGCAGGCCGCCGGCTTCGATCAGTGCGTGCATGGCGCGGTTTCCTTTGCGTTGTCCTGCGTGTCTTCGCCCAGGTATGCCGTGCGCACTTGCGCGTTGGCGCGGATCTGGGTGGGTGTCCCGCTGGCGATGGCGGTGCCGTTGACCATCACCGTGATGGTTTCGGCAATGCGGAAGACGGCGTCCATGTCGTGCTCCACCAGCAGGATCGCGTGTCCCGCCTTCAGGGTTTGCAGCAAGTCCAGGATGCGGTCCGTCTCTTCGGGGCCCATGCCCGCCAGGGGCTCGTCCAGCAGCAACACCTGCGGTTCTCCCGCCAGGCACATGGCGATCTCCAGTTGGCGCTTGCGGCCATGCGGCAACAGGCCTGCAGCGCGTGCGGCGTCATCGGCCAGCCCGGTGCGTTCCAGCGCGTGACGCGCCAGGTCCGCGCTGTGCCGGCAATCCGCGGCGGGACGCCACCAATGCCAGAAGCGCTGGCGGCCCGCTTGCGCGGCCAGCCGGCAGTTTTCGAACACGGTCAGTTCGGGAAACAGCGTAGACCGCTGATAGCTGCGCCCCAGCCCGGCACGCGCCCGTTCGGGCTGCCGCCAGGCGGTGACGTCGCGCCCGCCCAGCATGACCTGGCCGCTCGTGGGCGCCAGTTCTCCCGACAGGATGTTGATCAGCGTGGACTTGCCGGCGCCGTTGGTGCCGATCACGGCATGCACCTGGCCGCGGGCCAGGCCGAGCGAGACGCCGTTGACGGCGGTCAGGCCGCCAAAGCGGCGCGTGATGGCCGAGGCGGCAAGCAAGAGGTCAGACATGGGGTTCTCCCTGGATAGGCAGGCGGACCGGCGTGCGGGCGGAACTGGCCGCCGCCGCGGCGGCGCGTGCGCCTGCCGCGCGCGCCTCGCGGCGTTGCCGCCATTGCGCGGGCAGGCCGGCGATGCCGTTGGGCAGCATCGCCACGAGCGCGATGATGGCTAGCCCCAAGGGCAGGTGCCAGTGGCGGGCATAGTCGCCGAACAGCGCTTGCGACTGGAACAGCTCCTGCATCAGCACCAGCGCCACTGTGCCGATGACGGCGCCCCCCAGGCTGGCCATGCCCCCAAGGATCACCATCAACAACACCAGCCCGGATTGTTCCCAGGCCAGCAGTTCGGGCGTGACGAACCCGTCTTTCAGAGCGAACAGGAAGCCGGCCAGGCTGGCCAGGGTGGCGCCCACCACATAGGCGGTCAGCTTGTAGGGGTAGGTCGAATAGCCGGCGGCCCGCATGCGCTGTTCATTGATGCGGATGCCGGCCAGTGCCGCCCCGAATGGAGAACGCCGCAGCAAGGCCAGAAAGCCCCACGTCAACGCCAGGCAGGCCAGAACGAAATAGTAGAACGTCGTGGCGTCGCCCAGGTCGAAGGGCATCCAGCCGGCAATCGACAGCTCGGGCCTGAAGTACAGGTAGATGCCGTCGCTGCCGCCGCCGACCTTGGTGTCGTGGAAGACGTAGTACGCCATCTGCGCGAACGCCAGCGTGACCATGATGAAGTAGACGCCGCGCGTGCGCAGCGCCAAGGCGCCTGTCACGGCGGCGTAGGCGGCTGCCGCCAGCAAGGCCGCGGGCAGCAGCCACCACAGGCTGGCGGCTCCCGATTCGGGCGACAGCAGCGCCGCCGCATAGGCGCCGATGCCGAAAAACGCCGCATGTCCCAGGCTGACCAGTCCCGCGCCGCCGACCAGCAGTTGCAGGCTCAGCGCGAAGATGGCGTAGATCATGACCTTGATGGCCAGGCCGGTGTAGTAGTCGCTACCGCTCCAGGCGAAGGCAGCCAACGCCAGCAGCGTTGCGACGGGTAGGAGTTTCATCATGTCGCTAGCCCTGTTTGAACAGCCCTTCGGGCTTGCAAAGAAGAATGAACGCCATCAACAGGTAGACGAGCACCCCCGCCGCGGACGGGAACAGCACCTGGCCGAAGGTCTCGACGAACCCCACCAGCATGGCGGCCAGGAACGCGCCGCGGATCGATCCAATGCCGCCGATCACCACCACGACGAAGCAGATGATCAGCACACCGTTGCCCATGCCGGGATACACCGACGACACGGGCGCGGCGATGGTGCCGGCCAGCGCGGCCAGCGCCACGCCCGCCGCGAACACCAGCCGGTAAAGCTTGTTCACGTCGATGCCCAGCGATCCGGTCATTTCGCGGTTGCTGGCGCCGGCGCGCAGCATCATGCCCAGGCGCGTGCGCGAGATCACCCAGTACAGCAGCAGCGCCACCGCGATGCCCACCGCCGAGATGAACAGCCGGTAGACCGGATACGTCATGACGCCGCCCAGCGAGATGCTGCCTTGCAGCCAGGCGGGCAACGGCACGCCGTGCACGTCGTTGCCCACCAGGATGCTGCGCAGTTCCTCGAACACCAGGATCAGGCCATAGGTCATCAGCACCTGCTGCAGGTGGTTGCGGTGGTACAGATAGCTGAAGAACGCCGCTTCCAGGAAGTAGCCCAGCACCGCGGCCAGCGCCACGCACACGACAAGCGTCGCGATGAAGCCGCCGCCCAGCCAGCGGTCGATTACCGGCCCCAGCGCAAACGCCATATAGGCGCCGATCATGTAGAAGCTGCCGTGGGCAAGATTGATGATGCTCATGATGCCGAAGATCAGCGTGAGTCCGCTGGCCACCAGGAACAGCAGCAAGCCGTACTGGAAAGCGTTCAGGCTTTGGATGAGCAGGATGCTGATGTCCATGGGGCCTCCCGTGGCGGACGTGGCGTCAGAGTTTGCAGCCGCGGGCCGGATCGGCCAGCTTCTGCGCGGCGACTTCCACGACCTTGTTTTCCAAGCCGTCCACGCGGCGCAGATAGATGTCCTGCACCGGGTTGCCGGCGGCCGACAAGGTGAAGGGGCCGCGCGGGCTATCCACCGTCGCGCCGCGCATCGCGGTGCGGAAGTCGGCCTTCTTGGCGAAGTCGCCCTTGACGGCGGACAGGCCCGACTGCATCAGCTGCGCGGCGTCATAGCCCTGCACGGCGTACACGTCCGGCTGGGCGTTGTAGTTCTTCGCGTAGTCGGCGCGGAAGGCGTTGTCGCGCGGCGTGTTCAGGCCGTCGGCATAGTGCAGCGTGGTCAACAGGCCTTGCGCCGACGCGCCTTGCGCCTGCAAGGTGCCGTCCGTGAGGAAGCCCGACCCATACAGCGGAATCGTCTTGTCCAGGCCGGCAGCGTGATAGTCCTGCACGAATTTCACGGCGCCGCCGCCGGCGAAGAACGTGAACACCATGTCGGGCTTGGTCGCGGCGATCTCGGTCAGGAGCGACTGGAATTCCACATTGGGGAACGGCAGGCTCAGTTCCTTGACGACCTTGCCGCCGGCCTTCTCGAAGCCTTCCTTGAAGCCGCCGATCGCCTCGTCGCCCGCCGCGTACTTCCAGGTGATGGTGACGGCCGTCTTGTGTCCCTTGGCAACGGCGACGGGACCCATCGCGTACGCCGGCTGCCAGTTGGTGAAGGACGTGCGGAAGATGCCGGGGCTGCACAGCGGGCCGGTGATGGCGTTGGCGCCGGCGTTCGTCACGATCAGGGTGGTGTCGCTGTCCTTGGCGGCTTTGGCCAGTGCCATCGCCACCCCGGAGTGCACGGTGCCGATCAGCACGTCGACCTGGTCGCGCTTGATCAGGCGGTTGGCGTTCTCCGCGGCCTTGGCGGGGTTGGACTCGTCGTCCACCTTGAAGTATTCGATCTCGCGCCCGCCCAGCTTGCCGCCTTGCTCTGCGACGTACAGCTTGAAGCCGTTCTCGATGGCGGTGCCGAGCGCGGCATAGGTGCCGCTATAGGGCAGCATGAAACCGACTTTGATCTTGTCGGCGGCCTGCGCGCCGCTGGCGGCGAACGTCAGGGCCGCAGCGATCGCGGCCCGGGTCAGGGCGTGGTTCATGGTTTGTCTCCGTGCTTGTTATGGGCTGGCGTCACCGCCGGCCGGGTTTGTCCAACGCGCCGACGAAATCGGCGACGGCCTGGATAACAATGGCGGGCTGGTCCTTGTGCGGCGAATGGCGGCAGTCGGGAATCTCCAGCAATACGGTCTGCGGCGCATGGCGGCGGATGCCGCGAATCTGCGCCAGCGAGCCGTACTCGTCGTCCACGCCCTGGATCGCCAGCACGGGGCAGGCGATGCGGGGCAGATGATCTTCAATGTTCCAGCGGCGGAAATCAGGGTTCAGCCAGATGTCGTTCCAGCCCCAGAACGCCGAATCCACGTCTGCGTGGTAGCGGGCCAGGCGGCTGCGCAGGTCCGTTTCCAGATACGCCTGGCGCGCCAGCGCGATGTTTGCGACGGTGACGTCTTCGACGAACGTATGCGGCGCGGCCACCGCGATGCCGGCGACGGCGTCCGGGTGCATCGCGGCATACAGCAACGCGATCGATCCGCCGTCGCTGTGGCCGAACAGCACCGGCCTGTCGCGCCGCGCGTCCACGCCCAGCGCGGTCAAGAGCGCGGGCAGCACGTCGCGCGCCTCGCGGTGCATGAAGTCCACCGGCCATCGCTCCTGCGGCGGGCGCGGCGTGGATTGCCCGTAGCCCGAGCGTGATACGACCAGGCCACGGCATCCGGCGGCCTCGCACACCTGCAACGGCCAGTCCTTCCACATGGCGACCGACCCCAGGCCTTCATGCAGGAAGACCAGCAGCGGCGCCATGGCGCGTTCGGGCGCGATCCACAGGCACTCCAGGCGCTGCGCGCGGCCGGCGGCTTCGATGTCGGCGAAGACGGGGCGGGTCGTCAGGGCGCCCGCGGCCGCAGCGCCGTTCATAGCGTGGCCTCTTCAAGCTGGCGCAGGCGGAACCGCTGGATCTTGCCGGTGGCGGTCTTGGGCAGTTCTTCGGTGAAGTTGATCTGCCGCGGGTACTTGAAGGGGGCCAAGTGTTGCTTCACATAGCTTTGCAGGGCGGCGCCGGTGCTGGCGTCCGGTTCGAAACCTGGACGCAGCACGACATAGGCCTTGGTCTTGACCAGGCCGTCGTGGTCCGGCACGCCGATCACGGCGGCTTCCAGCACGGCTTCGTGCTGCACCAGGATGTTCTCCACTTCCACGGGCGAGACGTATTGGCCGCTGACCTTGATCATGTCGTCGCTGCGTCCCGCATACGTGTAGTAGCCGTCGGCGTCGCACGTGTACTTGTCGCCGCTTTTCAGCCAGTCGCCCAGGAAGCACTGGCGCGTCTTGTCGCGGTTGTTCCAGTACATCAGCGCGGCGCTGGGGCCTTTGATGTAGAGGTCGCCGATGGCGCCCGCCTCGACCGGCGCGCCGTTCTCGTCGCGCAGCTGGACTTCGTAGCCGGGCACGGGCTTGCCGGTGGTGCCGTAGCGCAACTGCCCGCTCTGGTTCGAAATGAAGATGTGCAGCATTTCGGTCGACCCGATGCCGTCCAGGATTTCACAGCCGAAATGCCGCGTGAAGCGCTCGCCGATGTCGCGCGGCAGCGCCTCGCCGGCCGAGGTGCAGACCCGCATCGCCACCTGTTCGCGCGGCGGCAGGTCGGGTGATGCCAGCATGCTGGCATACAGCGTGGGCACGCCGTAGAACACCGTTGGGCGATGCCGCGTCAGGCGCTGGAACACGGCTTGCGGGGTCGGGCGTTCGCCCATCAGCACCACAGTGGCGCCGACGGATAGCGGAAAGGTCAGGCCGTTGCCCAGTCCATAAGCGAAGAACAGTTTCGCTGCCGAGAACACCACATCGTCTTCGCGGATGCCCAGCACGGGCTTGGCATAGAGTTCAGCCGTGTGCCACAGGTTGCCGTGGGTGTGGACGACGCCCTTGGGCTTGCCGGTGGAGCCAGACGAATACAGCCAGAAGGCGATCTCGTCAGACAGCGTGCGCACGGCGGGCGCGATCGGCGCGGCGGCAAGCAGGGACTCGAATTCCAGGGCCTCGCCGGGCAAGGGGGCCGTGGGTTGGGACACCACCAGGTGTTCGGCGTCGGCGGACGCCTGTGCCAGCGCGGCCTGCAAGGTGGGCATCAGGGCGCCCGATACGAACACGGCGCGCACGCGGCTATGGGCCAGGATGTAGGCGTAGTCGTCCGCCGTCAGCAGGGTGTTGACCGCCACGGGGACCACGCCGGCGTGCAACGCGCCCAGGAACACCACGGGCCAGTCGGTCGTGTCCTGCATCAGCAGCAGGATGCGCTCTTCGCGGCGCAGCCCCAGTTGGCGCAAGGCGCCCGCCATGCGGGCCACCCGCTCCGCCAGTTCGCCATAGCTCAGCTGGCGCGTGTCGTCGATGTAAGCGGGCTTGGCCGCGCGTGGCGCATTCAGCGCGGCCAGGTAACTGGCGAAATTCAGTTCGGCGGGGCAGGTGTTCACGGTTGTCTCCTGATGTCCTGGTGGGGGGCGGGCCATGGCTGTGTTTTTTTGTGGCCAGGCCGCGGGCGCGGGGCTAGCTGGCGGGCCGCGTGAATTCGATGGCGCCGCCGGGCAGCAGATACAGCACCAGGGCGCGTCCTTGCGTGACGGTCGGGCTGTGGGCGCTGCCGGGTCCGTAGACCAGCCAGCCGGCGCCGTGGCCGTCGAAGCGGGCGCCGTCGGTCAGCGGCATGATCAGGTCGATTTCGCCGTTGGGATGGGCGTGATGGGGGCCGGCCAGATCGTCCATGTCGACGACGTCCACCGAACAGCCGGCCAGATCGTCGGCGGGCTTGATGACGCGGCCATAGCGGATGCCGCCGCCTTCCCGGTTGCACATCCAGCCGTCGGCCACGCCCTGCCTACAGGCGGCGAAGATGTCCCGATAAAGGGCGCTGTGCGGGCCGGCCTCCTGGTTCAGCCGCGCTTGCAGCCCGTCGTCCAGCGGCTGGCCCGAGACCAGGCGTGTCGCCTCGCGCATCAGGGCATGGAATTGATCTGGCGTGCTCACCGGGACTCCTCCTTTACACTGTCGGCGCCTGAGATGCGGCATGAAATCAAGTGCTGCTTTTTTGCACACCCTGGCGGCTTGGAACTGCTTGGAGGAAAAATAGTGCTTCCACTGGATTGGGTCAAGCACTATAGTGCATAAAACAGGTTGTATCAGGGTATTTGCGGAGTCAGCCAAAACATGAATCAAGCGCTAGACGCGGCGCCATCCGAACCCAGGCGGGAAGCTTTCCTGGTGGCATTGGGCGAGCGGGTGCGCCGCTTGCGAGCCATACGCGGCATGACGCGCAAGGGCTTGTCGCAGGTAACCGGTGTGTCCGAACGGCATCTGGCCAATCTGGAGCACGGGGTGGGCAACGCCTCGATCCTGGTGCTGCTGCAGATCGCCCGCGCTTTCAATTGCGCGCTGGCCGAACTGGTCGGCGACGTCACCACGGAATCGCCGGATTGGCTGCTGATCCGCGAGTTGCTCAGCGGCCGCACGGAATCCGACCTGCAGCGTGCCCGCGAGGCCTTGACCCAGTTGTTCGGCGTGGGGGCGGGCGCACAGCGTCCCAACCGCACTCAGCGTGTGGCGCTGATCGGGCTGCGGGGCGCGGGCAAGTCCACGCTGGGCCAGATGCTGGCCGACGACTTGGGCTACCCCTTTGTCGAGCTGAACCGTGAAATCGAAAGGGTGGCCGGTTGCAGCATCCTCGAAATCCATAATCTTTACGGCCCCAACGCCTATCGCCGCTATGAGCGCCGCGCCCTGGAAGAAGCCGTGCAGATCTATCCGGAAATGGTGCTGGCCACGCCCGGCGGGCTGGTGTCCGAGCCGGCCACGCTGAATCTGCTGCTGGCGCATTGCTACACGGTCTGGCTGCGCGCCACCCCCGAAGAGCACATGGGCCGGGTGATGGCGCAGGGCGACTTCCGCCCCATGTCGGGCAATAACGAAGCGATGGCCGACCTGAAGCGCATCCTGGCGGGCCGCGAAGCGTTCTACGCCAAGGCCGACCTGACCTGGGTCACCAGCAATCTGGAGGTGCAGGAGAGTTTTGCCGGCCTGCGCACCCAGGTGCGCAAAGCCTGCGGTCTGCCGCTATAGCGCACCCGGTACCGCGCAGCGCTGTCCGCAGCCATTCAAAAGGCCGCCTTACCGGGCGGCCTTTTTGCGTCCGGCGACCTGGCCGGTTCTGAGCGGCAATCTGCACTTTTATGCATGTCTTGCTTGACGCGTATTTTTTCCTGCACTAATCTGCACAATAATTCATGTGATGCAGTATTTTTCCTGTCCAGGCAGGGCGTACGAGGAGACACACTATGAGCAGCACCATCAACCGGGTCGATTTCCGGACGCAGCCCGAACACTACCGCCACTGGCGCCTGACGTTCGATGGCCCGGTCGCCACGCTGGCCATGGATGTGGCGGAAGACGGCGGCCTGCGCCCCGGCTACAAATTGAAGCTGAACTCCTACGACCTGGGCGTGGACATCGAACTGCACGACGCCCTGCAGCGCATCCGCTTCGAACATCCGGAAGTGCAGAGCGTGGTCGTGACCAGCATGAAGGACCGCATCTTCTGTTCCGGCGCCAATATCTTCATGCTGGGGCTGTCTTCCCATGCCTGGAAAGTCAACTTCTGCAAATTCACCAATGAAACGCGCAACGGCATCGAAGACTCCAGCCGCCACAGCGGCCTGAAGTTCATCGCCGCGCTGAATGGCGCCTGCGCCGGCGGCGGCTACGAACTGGCCCTCGCCTGCGACGAGATCCTGCTGATCGATGACCGTTCGTCGTCCGTGGCGCTGCCCGAGGTGCCGCTGCTGGGCGTGCTGCCCGGCACGGGCGGCCTCACCCGCGTGACCGACAAGCGCCGCGTGCGCCACGACCACGCCGACATCTTCTGCACGCTGGTCGAAGGCGTGCGCGGGCAGCGCGCCAAGGACTGGCGGCTGGTCGACGATGTGGTCAAGCCCGCGCGCTTCGAGGCCGCCGTGCGCGAACGCGCGCTGGCGCTGGCCGAAGGCAGCGACCGGCAACCAGGCGGGCAGGGCATCGCGCTGACGCCGGTGCAACGCACCGAAAGCGCGCAGAGGCTCTCGTACCGCTACGTCGACATCGAGCTGGACCGCGAGAAGCGCCAGGCCACCTGGACCGTGCGCGCCCCGCAAGGCCCGGTCGAATCCGAACTGGCGGACATCGTCGCCGCGGGGGCCGCCTGGTGGCCCTTGCAGATGGCGCGCGAACTGGACGACGCCATCCTGTCGATGCGCACCAACGAGCTGGACATCGGCACCTGGATCCTGAAGACGGAAGGCGACGCCGACGCCGTCCTGGCCGCCGATGCCGCGCTGCAGCGCCACGCCGGCCATTGGTTCGTGCGCGAAACCGCCGGCATGCTGCGTCGCACGCTGGCGCGCCTGGACGTGACGTCGCGCAGCCTGTTCGCGCTGATCGAGCCGGGCTCGTGCTTCGTGGGCACGTTGCTGGAACTGGCGCTGGCCGCGGACCGCAGCTACATGCTGGACAACGAGGACGAATCCGCGCCCGCGCAGATCGTGGTGGGCGAACGCAACTTCGGCGCCTATCCGCTGGTGAACGGCCAAAGCCGCTTGCAGCGCCGCTTCTATGAGGAAGCGGCCCCGCTGGAAGCCGTGCGGGCCCGCGCCGGGCAGCGCCTGTCGGCCGCCGATGCGCTGGACCTGGGCCTGGTGACCTTCGCGCCCGACAGCATCGATTGGGACGACGAGGTGCGAATGATGCTGGAAGAACGCCGCGCGCTGTCCCCGGATGCCCTGACCGGGCTGGAGGCGAACCTGCGCTTCGGCGGCCAGGAAACGATGGAGACACGCATCTTCGGCCGGCTGACCGCCTGGCAGAACTGGATTTTCAACCGTCCCAATGCGGCCGGCGACAAAGGCGCGCTGAAGCTGTACGGCAAGGGCGAACAGGCCGCATTCGACTGGAACCGGGTCTGAACAAGAAAAGGAGCGAGACATGTCTGGAATCAACTACACCGATAAGATCCCCAATAACGTCAACCTGTCCGGCGACCGCACCTTGCAACGCGCGCTGGAGCATTGGCAGCCCAACTACCTGCAATGGTGGCAGGACATGGGGCCCGACGGTTCGCACGGTTTCGATGTCTACCTGCGCACCGCGGTCAGCGTGGAGCCCGACGGCTGGGCCAATTTCAACCACGTCCGCATGCCCGACTACCGCTGGGGGATCTTTCTGGCGCCGCAGGACGGCCAACGCAAGATCCACTTCGGCGAAAACATGGGGCGTGACGTCTGGCAGGACGTGCCCGGCGAACACCGCGCCAACCTGCGCCGCATCATCGTCACGCAGGGCGACACCGAGCCGGCCTCCATCGAGCAGCAGCGCCATCTTGGCTTGACCGCGCCGTCGCAGTACGACCTGCGCAACCTGTTCCAGATCAACGTCGAAGAAGGCCGCCATCTGTGGGCGATGGTCTACTTGCTGCACCGCTACTTCGGCCGTGACGGGCGTGAAGAGGCCGACGCGCTGCTGCAGCGCAGTTCGGGCGATTCCGACAACCCGCGCATCCTGGGCGCCTTCAACGAGAAGACGCCGGACTGGCTGGCCTTCTACATGTTCACGTACTTCACCGACCGCGACGGCAAGTTCCAGCTGTGCGCGCTGGCCGAGTCCAGCTTCGACCCGCTGGCCCGCACCACCAAGTTCATGCTGACCGAAGAAGCGCACCACATGTTCGTGGGCGAATCGGGTATTTCCCGCGTGATCCAGCGCACCTGCGAAGTGATGAACCAGCTGAAGACCGACGACCCCGAAAGCGTGCGCGCCGCCGGCGTGATCGACCTGCCGACCATCCAGCGCTATCTGAACTTCCACTACAGCGTCACCATCGACCTGTTCGGCGCGGACCAGTCCTCCAACGCCGCCATCTTCTACGGCTCGGGGTTGAAGGGCCGCTACGAGGAATCCAAGCGCACCGACGACCACCAGTTGAAGAACGACACCTACCGTGTGCTGACCGTGAACAACGGCAAGTTGAACGAGGTCGAAGTGCCGATGCTGAACGCCTTGAATGAAGTGCTGCGCGACGACTTCATCCGCGATTCGGTGGCGGGCATCGGGCGCTGGAACAAGGTCATCGAGAAGAGCGGTATCCCGTTACGCCTGCAGGTACCGCACAAGGCGTTCAACCGCCAGATCGGCACGCTGGCCGGCATCCGCATGTCTCCCGAAGGCGAGATCCTGTCGGAATCCCAATGGCAGGCCAACAGCCACAAGTGGCTGCCCACGCCGGAAGACCGCGCGTTTGTCGCGTCGCTGATGGGACGCGTCACCGAACCCGGCAAATTCGCCAACTGGATCGCGCCGCCCGTCATGGGCATCAACCGCCAGCCGGTGAATTTCGACTACGTCCGTTTCAACTAAGGCGACAGGGCGGCGCGCTTGCGCGCCGCCCGCCAGCGCATGGGAAGACTGCGATGAACGCCCCCCTACCCGTACAAGTGCTCAAGCAGCATCTGATCGACCCCGAGATCTGCATCCGCTGCAACACCTGCGAAGAAACCTGTCCGGTCGACGCGATCACCCACGATTCGAACAACTACGTGGTGGATCCCGATATCTGCAACGGCTGCATGGCTTGCGTGCCGCCGTGCCCCACGGGGTCGATCGACAACTGGCGGCTGGTGCTGCGCGCCGATGCGTATTCCGTGCAGGACCAGTTGGGCTGGGAGGAACTGCCCGGCGAAAAGGCCTTGCCGGAAGCGGCGGGTGCCGGCGCCGGTGAAGCACCCCTGGCGGCCGTGGCCGAGCCCCCGCCGACTGCGGCGCCCGCATCGTTCTCACCGGCGGGGGCGTCGGTTCCGCCTTGGTCGGCGGCGCATCCCTACGTCAATCTTTACACGCACAAGGCGCCGATGACGGCTACGGTGGTGGGCAACTACCGCGTGACCGGCGCCGACACCGAAAGCGATATCCACCACATCGTGCTGGACTTCGGCGATCTGCCGTTTCCGGTGCTGGAAGGGCAGTCCATCGGCATCCTGCCGCCGGGCACCGACGCCCAAGGGCGGCTGCACCACGCGCGGCAATATTCACTGGCCAGTCCGCGCGACGGCGAACGCGCCGGCTACAACAACCTGTCGCTGACCGTGAAACGCGTGACCGAAGACCACGGCGGCGTCGCCGCCCATGGCGTGTGTTCGAACTATCTGTGCGACCTGGCCAAGAACGACACGGTGCAGGTGATCGGCCCGTTCGGCCATACCTTCCTGATGCCGAACCACCCGCGCGCCAATCTGATCATGATCTGCACGGGCACCGGTTCGGCGCCGATGCGCGCCATGACCGAACGCTATCGCCGGCGCATCGACACCGGCGAAAACGGCCGCCTGATGCTGTTCTTCGGCGCGCGCACCGAACGCGAACTGCCGTACTTCGGCCCGCTGATGAAGCTGCCCCGCGACTTCATCGACATCAACCTGGCGCTCTCGCGCGAGGCGGGCCAACCCAAGCGCTACGTGCAGGACCTGATCCGGGAACGGGCCGCCCAGGTGCAGCACTTGCTGACCGATCGCAACACCTGCATCTACGTGTGCGGCTTAAAGGGCATGGAAGTCGGCGTGCTGGACGCGTTGCGCGACGTGGCGGTGCAAGCGGGGCAGGATTGGTCTATCCTGCATGATGTGCTGCGCCGCGAAGGGCGCCTGCATTTCGAGACGTACTGAATCCAGAAACTTGAGCGTGACTCACGTGAAAAACGGCGCGCCACGGCGCGCCGTTCGCGTTGGTCAGGGGGAAAATCAAAGATGAAGTTCGCCGAATTCAAAGACGGCATGTTGATCAAGGCGGGTCCGGTCACCATTACCGAGGCCGAGATCCTGGAGTTCGCACGCAAGTTCGATCCCCAATGGTTCCACACCGACCCGCAACGGGCGGCGGAAGGGCGTTGGGGCGGCCTGATCGCCAGCGGCTGGCATACCTGCGCGCTGGCCATGCGCATGGCGGTGGACGCCGCGCTGCATGACTCCGAATCCTTCGGTTCGCCCGGCCTGGGCGAAGTGCGCTGGCGCACGCCGGTGCGTCCCGGCGACACGCTGCGCCTGGAAGCGCGGGTGCAGGGCGCCCGCACCTCGTCCTCGCGCCCGGACCTGGGCATCATCACGTGGTCCTGGACGGTGATCAACCAGCACGATGAAGGCGTGCTGGAACTGGACGCGACGAGTCTGTTCGACCTGTCGGGCGAGAACTAGGCACGGCGGCTTTCCCGGCATCTTGTCTTGCCGTCTGGGCAGCCCGGCTGCTCCGTCAGCGGTTGGCTCCCCGCTTCAGGATGCTGGCCGCATCGGGGCCGACCGCCGTTTTCCAGGCCTGCACCGAATCCGCCGCTGCGTTGCGCAGCGCGCGGCGCACCGCGGACGGCACGGCCGTATTGATCGCGACGCCGTTCTTGCGCATGTTGGCGTAGTTCTGTTGCAGGCGGCCGTCGATCCGCTTCCATTGTTCGGTTTCCGTCTGCGCCGCAGCCTGGTCGATGGCGCGCCGCGACCGCTCGTCCAGCGCCTGATACGCCTGCAAATTCATCGTCGCGACCGAAATCGGCATCGCGTAGTTGATCTCGGCGAAGTGGGGCAGATGTTCCCAAAGCTTCCGTCCGGCGCCCCCGTCGCCCGACGACAGCACGGCGTTCACATCGCCCGCGACGATGCGCGGCATGGCGTCGGCAAATGAAATGTTCTCTGCGCGGGCCCCGGCCTTCTGCATCACCTCCTGGGACGTGGCGTCATAGGTGCGGATGCTCAGACCCTTGAGCGCGGCGACGCCGTCGATCTTCTGTTTGGACCAGATGCCGGAAGCGGGCCACGGCGTGGTGTAGAGCAGTTTTTGACCGTGGGCGGCCAGCAGCTTTTCATAGGCGGGCCGCGCGGCTTTGTTCAGGTTGCGAGCTTTGGGCAGCGAGTCCGCCAGGAACGGCAGCGACGACACGCCGAACAAGGGGTACTTGGCGGCCAGCGCGCCGGCGAACGCATCGCCGGCATCCACCTTGCGGGTTTCGACGGCGTCGATCATGTCGCCCGACTTGATGCCCTTGGACGCGTCGTACGTGGCATCGATCACCACATTGCCCGCCGTCTTCGCGCGGACCAGCTCCGCAAACGTGGAAACGCCTTGCCCGGGCATGGACGTCGCCGGGTACTCGGTCGTCATGGTCAGGGTCGTGACGGCATAGGCGCCATGGGCGGTGAACAGCAGGGCGATACCCGCCAGCAGGCGGAAGGGGGGGCGGACAGGCATTCGCGACTCCTGGTCGGGGCAAGTGCCACACAGCGTACGGCGTGTGCAAGCCGCCGCCAATACGGGCTAACGGCAATGCGCAGCAGCCAGGCACCGCGTGCCCGGCCAAGACGCGCAGAAACGAAAAAGCCGCCCCGAGAGGCGGCTTTCAGTGGCACAGGGCCGGTCAAGCGATCAATAGAACGCCTGGATGCCGGTTTGCGCGCGGCCCAGGATCAGGGCGTGCACGTCGTGGGTGCCTTCGTAGGTGTTGACCACTTCCAGGTTCACCAGGTGGCGGGCCACGCCGAACTCGTCGGAGATGCCGTTGCCGCCCAACATGTCGCGCGCCAGGCGGGCGATGTCCAGCGCCTTGCCGCAAGAGTTGCGCTTCATGATCGAGGTGATCTCGACGGCGGCGGTGCCTTCATCCTTCATGCGGCCCAGGCGCAGGCAGCCTTGCAGCGCCAGCGTGATTTCGGTCTGCATGTCGGCCAGCTTCTTCTGGATCAGCTGATTGGCGGCCAAGGGGCGGCCGAACTGCTTGCGGTCCAGCGTGTACTGGCGGGCGGTGTGCCAGCAGGCTTCAGCGGCGCCGACAGCGCCCCAGGCGATGCCGTAGCGGGCGGAATTCAGGCAGGTGAACGGACCCTTCAGGCCGGACACGCCGGGCATCATCTGGTCTTCCGAGATTTCGACTTCGTCCATGACGATTTCGCCGGTGATCGACGCGCGCAGGCCGACCTTGCCGTGAATGGCCGGGGCCGACAGACCCTTCATGCCCTTTTCCAGGATGAAGCCGCGGATCTTGCCGTCGAACTCGCCGCCGACGCACTTGGCCCACACCACGAACACGTCGGCGATGGGGGAGTTGGTGATCCACATCTTGTTGCCCGAAACCTTGTAGCCGTCGGACGTCTTGACGGCACGGGTTTCCATGCCGCCGGGGTCGGAGCCGTGGTTGGGTTCGGTCAGGCCGAAGCAGCCGATCCACTCGCCGCGAGCCAGCTTGGGCAGGTACTTCTGCTTTTGCGCTTCGCTGCCGAATTCGTTGATCGGCACCATGACCAGCGACGACTGCACGCTCATCATCGAGCGGTAGCCGGAGTCGATGCGTTCGACTTCGCGGGCGATCAGGCCGTAGCTGACGTAGTTCAGGCCAGCGCCGCCGTATTCTTCAGGGATGGTGGCGCCCAGCAGGCCGAGTTCGCCCATTTCCGAGAAGATTTCCGGATCGGTCTTCTCGTTGCGGAAGGCGTTCAGCACGCGGGGGGCAAGCTTGTCCTGCGAATAGGCGTGGGCGGCGTCGCGCACCATGCGTTCTTCTTCGGTCAGTTGCTGGTCCAGCAACAGGGGATCTTGCCATTCAAAAGAGGGATTCGAGGACATGCTGGGTCTCCGCTATGGATTTCCGTATTCGGAATCTAGAAAGTTTAAACCTAAAATAATTCGGGCGGCAAGTTGGGGTTTGCACGGCAGCGCGCCAGAGGCTTGCCGCCGGCCGTGCCGCCCGATCTGGTATCAGTGCTGGGCCTTCAATGCCGCGTCGCGGATCTTTTCCAAGGTCGTCGACGGGGTGATGGTTTCCGGATCGATGAAGCAGTGCAGGATCGCCGGTTTGCCGCTGGCCAGCGCCCGTTCGAAGGCCGGACCGAACTGGTCGGTGGTCTCGACGCGTTCGCCATGGCCGCCGAAGGCGCGCGCGTAGTCGGCGAAGTCCGGGTTCTTGAGTTCGGTCGCGGAAATGCGGCCGGGGTAGTGCTTTTCCTGGTGCATGCGGATGGTGCCGTACATGCCGTTGTCGACCAGCACCACGATGATGGGCAGGTCGTACTGGACGGCGGTGGCGAATTCCTGGCCGTGCATCAGGAAGCAGCCGTCGCCCGCGAAGCAGACGACGGTCTTGTCGGGCCAGACGCGCTTGGCGCCGACGGCGGCCGGCAGGCCGTAGCCCATCGAGCCCGAGGTGGGCGCCAGTTGCGTGCCGAAACGGGTGAAGCGGTGGAAGCGGTGCAGCCAGGTGGCGTAGTTGCCCGCGCCGTTGGTCATGATGGCGTCGGCCGGCAGCGTCTTTTCCAGATAGGCCATCACCTGGCCCATTTGCAGCGCGCCCGGGGTCGTGATGGTGTCCGGGTCGCTCCACTTCAGGTACGACTCGCGCATGGCCTGGGTGCCTTCGGCCCACACGGGCTTGGCAGGCGCCTTCAGGCCCGCCAGCGATGCCGCGAAGGCGGCCGGCGAGGTGTTGATGGCGAGGTTGGCGCGGTACACGCGGCCCAGTTCGGCGGTGTCGGGATGCACGTGCACCAGCTTTTGCTTGGGCACCGGGATGTCCAGCAGCGTGTAGGCCTGGCTGGGGTTTTCCGACATGCGGCCACCGACCAGCAGGATCAGGTCCGCGTCGGCCACGCGCTTGAGCAGCGCCGGGTTGATGCCCAGGCCCACGTCGCCGATGAAGCAGGGGTGGTCGGCCGGGAACAGCATCTGCCGGCGGAACGAGACCGCGGTGGGCAGCGCATGGCGCTGCGCGAAATCGGCGAACTGCTGCACCGCGCGCGCATCCCAACGCGTGCCGCCCAGGATGGCGACCGGGTTCTTGGCGTCGGCCAGCAGCTTTTCCAGGTCGGCGAGCTGGCCGGCCGTGGGGGCGGATTCGATCAATTCGTAGCGCGGAGCGTCGGCCACCTTGGCGGCTTCCACCAGCATGTCTTCGGGCAGCGCGATCACGACCGGGCCGGGCCGGCCCGAGGTGGCGATGTGGAAAGCGCGAGAGATCAGTTCGGGAATGCGTTCGACCTGGTCGATCTCGGTGACCCACTTGGCCTGCGTGCCGAACACGGCGCGGTAATCCATTTCCTGGAAGGCTTCGCGTTCGCGCATGCCGCGCTCGATCTGGCCCACGAACAGGATCAGGGGCGTGGAGTCCTGCTTGGCGATGTGCACGCCGGCCAGCGCGTTGGACGCGCCCGGGCCACGGGTGACCATGCAGATGCCGGGCTCGCCGGTCAGTTTGCCGTGGGCATCCGCCATCATGGCCGCGCCGCCTTCCTGGCGGCAGACGGTGACCTTGATGTCAGCGTCGTGCAGGCCGTCCAGCACCGCCAGGTAGCTCTCGCCGGGAACGCAAAAAACATGTTTGACGCCCTGGGCGACCAGTTGGTCGACCAGAATGTGACCGCCAAGGCGGGAATCTTGCTGGGGCATGGTGGGATGTCGTGGTGAGCCGAGGATAAGACTCCCGAGCATATGTTCCTTGATCGCACAACGCAATTGATAAAATTGCACAATCTATTGATCCCCCGGCACGTAGTGCCCTGTTGCGCCGCCGCAAGCGGTGCGCCCGGTCCAGGCCGGTTTCAGGCAGTTCCCGTCCCATGAGAAACGGCATTCCCAATCTGAGCGCGCTGCAGGCGTTCGAAGCATCGGCCCGGCTGGGCAGCTTTTCGCGTGCGGCCGAGGAACTGTCCCTGACGCACAGCGCGGTCTACCGGCAAGTGGCCAGCCTGGAATCGCGACTGGGGGTGCAGTTGTTCACCCGGGTGCGGCGGCGCATCGTGCTGACCGACCACGGGGCCGAATACGCGGGCCGGATCCGTCACCATCTGGACCAGATCGAAAAAGACACCTTCGGGCTGGTCAGCCGCACGGGCATGGGGCGCAGCATCCATATCGCGGTGGTGCCCACTCTGGCCACCACCTGGCTGATTCCGCGCCTGGCGGATTTCCAGCGGGAACATGGGGACATCACGGTCAGCCTGTCAGTGCGCACCTTGCCCTTCCAATTCAAGGACCAGCCCTTCGACGGCGCGCTCTACCATGGCGACGGCTTGTGGCCGGGCACCCAGGGCGTGCTGCTGTTTCCCGAGCGCGAACTGGTGCCGGTGTGCGCGCCGGAACTGGCGGCTCGCGTGGCCCAGGTGTCGGAGGCGGGCGTCAGCGCGCTGGCCGGCATGACCCACCTGCATCTGGCCTCGCGGCCGGACGCCTGGCGGCAGTGGTACGGCGCCAACAACCATTTGTACGGCCCGCAGGCGGCGGGCGGCCCGCGCTATGAGCTCTTCACCATGGTGATGGCGGCCGTGCAGGCCGGCCTGGGGGTGGGGCTGATGCCGCGCTTCCTGGCGCAGCCGGCGCTGGACCAGGGCACGCTCAAGATGCCGGTGCCGCAATCGCTGACGGTCAGCCAGGGCTATTATTTCGGCTACCCGCAACGCAGCGAACGGTCCGACGCGCTCAAGCTCTTCGAGAGCTGGTTGAAGTCCGCCGCCGCCGGCGTGGGCGAAAGGTGAACCGCATGTCAGAACCCCGCCCGCCGCTGGCCTCCCAGGCCGATATCGACGCTTTCATCGACGCCGTCTGGCTGGAAGATGGCCTGTCGGCCAATACGCTGGCCGCCTATCGCCGCGACCTGACCGGCTTTGCCCGCTGGCTGGAAGACCCGGACGCCTACGCCCGCGAGATGGCCGACCGCTACGGCGACGCCGCCCAGGCCCACGCGCTGCCCGCCGGCCCCGCCAAACCCCTGAACGAGGCGCAGAAGGCCGATATCGAAGCGTGGTTCGCATTCCGCCACGAAGAAACCCGCGCCACCACTGCCAATCGCCGGTTGGCGGCGTTGCGCCGCTTTTACGCCTGGGCCTTGCGTGAACATCGCGCCGAACGGGATCCCTGCCTGACACTGATTGCCGCCAAGCAGCCGCCACGGCTGCCCAAGACCCTGTCCGAACAGCAGGTGGACGCCTTGTTGCGCGCGCCCGATCTGGGCCAGCCGCGTGGCCTGCGTGACCGCGCCATGCTGGAAACGCTGTACGCCACCGGTTTGCGCGTGTCGGAACTGGTGGGCGTGCGCGCGCTGGACGTCAGCCTGAACGAAGGCGTGGTGCGCGTGGTGCTGGGCAAGGGCGGCAAGGATCGGCTGGTGCCGCTGGGCGCCGAAGCGGCGCATTGGATCGACCAATACCTGAAGACCGCCCGGCCCGAGCTGGCGGCAGGGCGCCAAAGCGACGCGCTCTTCATCACCGGCCGCGCCGAAGCGATGTCGCGCCAGGCCTTCTGGCAGCTGGTGAAGAAATACGCCCTGCTGGCCGACATCCATGCGCCGTTGTCGCCGCATGTGCTGCGCCACGCGTTCGCCACCCACCTGCTCAATCACGGGGCTGACTTGCGCGTGGTGCAGATGCTGCTGGGCCATGCGGATATCTCCACCACGCAGATCTACACCCACGTGGCGCGCGAACGCCTGAAGGCGCTGCATGCGGCGCATCACCCCCGGGGTTAGACGCCCGCGCGGTGCGAGGCCTGCCGCTGTCTTACACTTTTCGTTTTCCCGATTGACGACTACCCATGAGCAAAGCCCGCCACGTTTCTGAAACGCCCGCCACCCAGTTCCTGAAGCAGAACAAGGTGGCCTACACGGAACACACGTATGACTACGTGGACCATGGCGGCGCCGGCGAGGCGGCACGCCAATTGGGCCTGGACCCGCACGCGGTGGTGAAGACGCTGGTGATGGAAGACGAATCCGCCAAGCCGCTGATCGTGGTCATGCATGGCGACCGCGAGGTCTCCACCAAGAACCTGGCGCGCCAGGCCGGTTTGAAGAAGGTCGAGCCCTGCAAGCCCGAAGTCGCGCAGCGGCATTCCGGCTACCAGGTGGGCGGCACGTCGCCGTTCGGCACGCGCAAGAAGATGCCGGTGTGGGTCGAAGCCGAGGTGCTGGAATACCCAGTCGTCTATATCAACGGCGGACGGCGCGGCTACCTGATCGGCATCGATCCCCAGGTCCTGGTGACGCTGCTGGGCGCCAAGGGCGTGTCCGTCGCATTGGAATAGCGGCCGACCGTCGGCGCGGTATTCCCATACCACCCGCCTGATTTCCGCCAGGGGCACAATGGGGGCAGAACATCAAGAACCGGAGCCCGGCCAGTCGGGTGCGCAACCGGCTCCCCCACCCCTAGGAGACAATCATGAGCAAGAGACTGTTGATGCTGGTCGGCGACTACGCCGAAGACTACGAAACCATGGTGCCGTTCCAGACGCTGTTGGCGGTGGGGCACACGGTGCATGCAGTCTGCCCGGACAAGAAAGCCGGCGACACCATCGCCACCGCGATCCACGATTTTGAAGGCGCACAGACCTACAGCGAAAAGCGCGGTCACAATTTTGCGCTGAATTTCGACTTCGACCGCGTCGAGCCGTCGTCTTACGACGGCCTGGTGATCCCCGGCGGACGCGCGCCGGAGTACCTGCGCCTGAATGAAAAGGTGCTGGATATCGTGCGCGGCTTCGACCAGGCCGGCAAGCCGATCGCGGCGGTGTGCCACGGCGCGCAGCTGCTGGCCGCGGCCGGCATCCTGAAAGGCCGCACCTGCTCGGCATACCCCGCTTGCGCGCCGGAAGTCCGGCTGGCCGGCGGCACCTATGCCGAGATCGGCATCGACCAGGCCTATACCGACGGCAATCTGGTGACGGCGCCGGCATGGCCCGCGCATCCTGCGTGGCTGTCGCAGTTCCTGGCCGTGCTGGGCACGAAGATCACGCCCTGACGGCAGGCCTTCAGGCCCGCATGAATGCGCAAGGCGCCTGGGGCGGATGCCGCCCCAGGCGCCTTGTCATGGGTGGCTGACGATCAGGTCAGGCGAAATCCAGCACGATGCGGCCTTCGATCTGGCCCTGCTTCATGCGGTCGAACACGCTGTTGATGTTCTCCAGGCTTTCCGTGGCGACAGTGGCGTGCACCTTGCCTTCTTCGGCGAACTGCAGGGACTCCTGCAAGTCCAGGCGCGAGCCCACGATGGAGCCGCGCACGGTGACGCCGTTGAGCACCATGTCGAAGATCGACAGCGGGAAATCGCCCGGCGGCAGGCCGTTGAGCGCCACGGTGCCGCCGCGGCGCACCATGCCCAGCGCCTGCTCGAAAGCCTTGGGCGACACGGCCGTGATCAAGGCGCCATGCGCGCCGCCGATTTCACGCTTCAGGTAGGCGGCGGGATCAGTGGTCTTTGCGTTGACCGTCACTTCCGCGCCCAGGCGGCGCGCGAAGTCCAGCTTGGCGTCGTCGATGTCCACCGCGGCGACATTCAGGCCCATCGCCTTGGCGTATTGCACCGCCATGTGGCCCAGCCCGCCGATGCCCGAAATCACGACCCAGTTGCCCGGGCGCGTATCGGTCATCTTCAGGCCCTTGTAGACGGTGACGCCCGCGCACAGCACGGGGGCGATGTCGACGAATCCCACGTTCTTGGGCAACAGCCCCACGTAATCGGCCGCGGCCAGCGCGTACTCGGCGAAGCCGCCGTTCACGGAGTAGCCGGCATTCTGCTGCTGTTCGCACAGGGTTTCCCAGCCGCCCAGACAGTGTTCACAATGGCCGCAGGCAGAGTACAGCCACGGTATGCCTACGCGGTCGCCTTCCTTCACATGGGTGACGCCTGCGCCCACGGCCACGACGAAGCCGACGCCTTCATGGCCCGGGATGAACGGGGGATTGGGTTTGACGGGCCAGTCGCCTTCGACGGCGTGCAGATCGGTGTGGCAGACACCGCACGCTTCGATCTTCACCAGCAGTTCGCCCGGCCCGGGCCGGGGTACCTCGACTTCTTCGATTACCAGGGGCTTGCCGAATGCGCGTGCAACTGCGGCCTTCATGGTCTTGTTCATTACTACCTCCGAAGTCTGATCAGTGTCACTATGCTCGAACGCCCGCGCGTTCCAGACCATGATTTATATCAACCCGGGCGGCATGCGCCATCGGCGGGAAACGTGTGGTTGCAGAATGGCAGGCGCTCAGCCGGGTGGCGTAGGGCGCCGCCAGGGCGTCCGGCGCCTTGCCGGCGGTGCGCCAAACGTCGTACAGTGGTCCTGGCGTGCCGCCTTGTCGGGCGCCTTGCCCCCTGGCACCGGAGCTCCCATGTGTGAAATCTTCATCCGCGCGAGCGAGCAGTCCTACGCGCCCGAAACCCGTTCGCTGCGCCTGCACGGCGTGGCGACCAGCTTGCGGCTGGAGCAGTTGTTCTGGCAGGTGCTGGAAGAGATCGCCGGGCGCGACAACATGCGCGTCACGCAACTGATCGAACGCCTGTACGACGAGCTGATCGAATATCGCGGCGAGGCCGCCAACTTCACCTCGTTCCTGAGGGTGTGCTGCCTGCGCTATCAGCTGCTGCAGGCTGAAGGCCGGATTCCGCTGGATGCGGCGGTGCCGATCCGGTCCTTGAATCCGCAAGCGGTGCTGGAAGGCCTGCCGGCGTCGCTGTACGACGCGAAGCCGTTACGCCCGAAGCGGCCGGTCGCGGCATAGCGCCAGGCCGCGACACCAAGAAAAAGGCCCGATCGGATCGGGCCTTTTTTCATTGCAGAGGCTCAAGCGTTCAACCGCCCGGCTGGATCGACGCCAGTGCCACTTCGCTTTGCACGATGCGGCGGATGCGCACGGCGTCACCGATGCGAGACAGCTTGCCTTGCGAATCCAGCAGCACGATGGCCAGGTCGCGGCCATTGATGCGGGCCAGCATCACCAGGCACTCGCCCGCTTCGTTGATGTAGCCGGTCTTGGACACCTTGATGTCCCAGTCGGGCTTGCGCACCAGCAGATTGGTGTTGCGGAAGGTCTGGGTGCGGTTGTTGATCTCAACGTCGTACTCGGTATCGGTCGAGTAGCGGTGGATCAGCGGGCGCTGCGAGGCCGCGCGCAGCAGGCGGGCCAGATCATGCGGCGAAGACACGTTGTTGCTGGACAGGCCGGTCGGCTCGATGAAGTGCGTGCTGCTCATGCCCAGCGACAGCGCCTTGGCGTTCATGGCGGCCACGAAGGCGGGCAAACCGCCCGGATAGTGGCGGCCCAGCGCGTTGGCGGCGCGGTTCTCGGAAGACATCAGCGCCAGGTGCAGCATGTCGCCGCGCGACAGCTTGGTGCCGACGCGCAGGCGCGACGTCGTGTGCTTGAGACCGTCGACATCCTCGTCGGTGATCTCCAGCATTTCATCCATCGGCAAGTTGGCGTCCACGACGACGACCGCGGTCATCAGCTTGGAGATGGAGGCGATCGGGCGCACGACGTTTTCGTTCTTGGCAAACAGGACGGTCGACGTCTCCAGGTCTTGCACGTAGGCGGTGCTGGAACGCAGCGCGGCGGCTTCGGCGCGCACGGATACGGCGGGCGGCGGCATGGCGGCGGACACCGCTGCTGCGGTGCGCTGCCCGCGCCCGGCCTTGTTCGGCGTGCCGTTCTTGCCGGCCGCAGCCCCCTTCTTGGGCGGCGTGCCTTTGGCGGCCACCTGCTTGCCGCCCTTGGGCGGGGCCTTCTTGGCGGTGGACGAGGATTGGGGCGAGCCCTTCTTGGCTGCCGGCGCGGCTTTCTTGGCCGCCGGGGCGGCCTGCTTGCCGGCCGCGCTCTTGCCCGAGCCGGACTTCGCGGCGGGCGCCTTCTTGGCTTGTTGCGCCTTGCAAGCCGCCGACTTGGCGTTCGTCTTGCAGGGGTCAGAATTCTTCGCGGCCAGTGCGGCCGGGGGGACGAGGAGCGCGCACATCGCCAGCGCCGCCGGCGCTACCGCGTTCGCAATTGCACGTTTCCAGGAAAATGCCATGGTTTGAGCAGGCTTGTCAGTCTGTGTGGAAATATTTCTTAAGCCGGCGTTTCGTCGGTTCAAAAAAATCCAGAGGAATTAGGGGCTTACGCGTCGAATTTAAACAGTACATCAAGTTGCGCGCAAGACGATTCGCTATCATCGCCGAAAAAAATAATGGTGACGTATTGACGTGGATTCAATTCGTCACAAGACGCGACATGAGAAGCTAACTGCGCGGCGCGCGTGAGCGTAGCCCGGATTAACCCTCATCTGGCTGAACGTGCGGCATTTCGGGGAAGGTGCGGCGTCGGAATCGAAGCCGGAGGGTGGCCTCGCCGGGTGGAATCGAACCACCAATTGACCCTTAGGAGGGGCCGGTTATATCCATTTAACTACGGCGAGACGGTCAAAACTTGGGTGTCGAAGCGGTCGCGTGGAGGCGAATTTCTTCTCTAGTGCCTTGATATTGCAGGAAAACACCCGGGCGGAGTGTAGCACTAATCAAGGTAAATCCAGGCCGTTGACAGGGCGCAAGTCTAGCAGAGGAGGCGGGGCTTGCGTCCAAAGCGAAAAAACGCTGCGGTCGGGCGGCGCTTGTGGGCAGCCGATGACGTCGAACGGCTTCTGAAAAAATAGTGGATTAAATCAACTATATGCCGTAAAGTTGATTTCAAGACCTAGAACATTCAGGAGCAGGCATGACCCCGATTTTTCACACGATCTTGCTGGACGTGCAGGACCGTGTCGCCACGGTGACGCTGAACCGGCCCGATGCCCGAAACGCGCTGAACTCGCTGATGTGCGCCGAATTGGTGCAGGCCATGGGCGTGCTGGCTGCGCACGCCGATGTCAATGTGGTGCTGATCCAGGCGGCCGGGGCGGCGTTCTGCGCCGGCGCCGATTTGAAAGAGCGCAAGACCATGAGCATCTCGGAGATGACCGCCCGGCGCGTGCAGGGGTTTGCCGCGTATGGCGCGATCGAGCGCCTGCCGCAGCCCGTGATTGCCGTCGTGCAGGGACCGGCATTCGGGTCGGGCTGCGAGATCGCGGCCGCGTGTGATTTCGTGCTGGCCTCGTCTGACGCGATTTTCTGCTATCCCGAAGTGGGGTGGGGCACCGTGGGCGCCACGCAGCGGCTGCCGCGCATCGCAGGGGCGCGCAAGGCCAAGGAACTGCTGTTCACCGGCCGCCGTTTCGATGCGGCGGAAGCCAGCGAGATCGGCTTGGTGAACCAGGTGCATGCGCCAGACGCCTTGCCGCGTGAAGCGCTTGAGATGGCCAAGAAGATCGCCGGCGCCTCGCCCTTGACGGTCAGGCTGACCAAACGCAGCATCGATCAAGGCCTGGCCACCACGCGTGAAGGCGCGATGGCGATCGAACTGCTGGCGATCGAAGAGAATCTGCGCGACACGGACTGGCGTCAGGCGATCGCCGGGTTTGGCGCATCGGATAAAGGGGACCGCGCATGATCGCCGCTCCGATCACGTTGTCGCAGGCCTTGGACAGGGTGGCGCTTGAACGCCCGCAGGCGCAGGCGTTTGTCGCGCCGGGTGAACGGCACGATTGGCGCACGATGCGCGAGCAGGCGCAGCACATTGCGCGGGCCCTGCACGCCGCGGGCGTGCGGCATGGCGACCATGTCGGCGTGTTGCTGGGCAATAGCGGCGTGTGGGTGCAGATCTTCTATGCCTGCGCGATGCTGGGCGCCGTCACGGTGCCTGTCAATACGCGCTTCAAGACCGAGGAGCTCGAGTTCTGCCTGAAGCAGGCGGACGTCAAGCTGCTGCTTACCGCGGACACCTTCCTGGGCATCGATTTCCTGGCGCTTCTGACCCAGGTGGAACCCGCGCTGGACCGCGCCAATGGCTTGCCCGGCGAGCGCCTGCCTTGCCTGCGCCAGGTCGTGGTGTTGGGAGAGCGGTGTCCGCCGGGCGCGCGAAGCTGGCATGACTTCCTGGCTGCGGGCAATGCGGTGGACGATGCCCAGCTGCAGGCTTGCGTGCAGGCGGTGGCGCCTGACGATGTGCTGCTGATCCAGTACACCTCTGGAACGACCTCGTTTCCCAAGGGCGTGATGTTGACGCACGCCAACATGCTGACCAACGCGTGGGCGGCCGCGCAGCGCATCGGCGTCAACGCCGACGACCGCTATTTCAGCATCCGGCCGTACTTTCACGTGGCCGGCACCACCTTGTCGATCCTGGTCAGCCTGGTGACGGGATGCTGCTTGCTGACGCTGCCCAAGTTCGAGGTGGCGGATGCGCTGCAGATGCTGGATGCCGAGCGCTGCACGCTGACGTCGGGCAACGATACGATCTTCCTGATGCTGATGGGCCATCCTGATTTCGACCGCTCGCGCATTCATTTGCGCGGCGGCTGGGCGGCCGCGGGGCCGCAGGTGATGCAGAAGATCCGCGACGTCATGGGCGTGCCGGGCATGTGCAACGCCTATGGCCAATCCGAGGCGTCTCCCAACATCACGCTGTCGTCCCACGACGATCCGTTTGCGCTGCGCGCCGCGGGCTGGGCGCCGCCGCATCCCGGCATGGAAGTACGGGTAGTGGACCCGGGCACCGGTGCCCCGGTGGCCGTGGGCGAGGCGGGCGAAATCCAGGCGCGTGGCTGGAGCGTCATGAAGGGCTACTACAACATGCCGGAGGCGACCGCGCGCGCGCTGGGCGAAGACGGGTGGCTGAGCACGGGCGACCTGGGCGAAATGGATGCGGCGGGGCGCCTGCGTATGGTGGGCAGGTTGAAAGACATGTTCCGCGTCGGCGGTGAAAACGTCGCGCCTGCTGAAGTGGAAGAAGTACTGCATGCGCATCCCGCCGTACGCATGGCGCAAGTGGTCGGCGTGCCCGATGCGCGGTTGGGCGAAGTGCCCGCGGCCTTCGTGCTGCTGAAAGACGGGCAGGATTGCACCGCCGATGAATTGACCGCCTGGTGCAAGCAACGCTGCGCCAACTACAAGGTGCCGCGCCATGTGGCGGTGGTCGACAGCTTTGAGCACATCGGCATGACGGGCAGTTCCAAAGTGCAGAAGAACAAGCTGCGCGCGCATGCGATCGCGTTGTTCGGCCTGGAGCAAACGGCATGAGCGCGCGCGATGTGGTGCTGTGCGAATGCTTCGCCCGTGATGGCCTGCAGCACGAGCCCGAATTCGTCGGCACGGCGGTCAAGTCGGACCTGATCGACCGTTTTGCGCGCATGGGATTCGAGCGGGTGGAAGCAACGTCCTATTCCAATCCAAAAGTGGTGCCGCAGTTTGCCGACGCCAGCGAGTTGCTGGCCATGCTGCCGCGCCGCGCGGGCGTCTGGTACAAGGCGACCTGCGCCAATGCCCGCGCCGTGCAGCGCGCGCTGGCGGATCAGGATGCGGGCATCGGCGCCAACGAGATCAGCCTGCTGGTGTCGGCCAGCGCGTCGCACTCGCTGCGCAACCTGAAGCGCGAGCGCGCCGCGCAATGGGAAAACATCGCCGAAATGGCGGGGCTGGCCGGCGGCCGCTTGCGGATGATCGGCACGATCTCCGTCGCCTTCGGATGCCCGTTCGAAGGCGCCGTGGACCCGGACTCCGTGCTGGAAGACGTAGGGCGGTTCGTGCAGTTGGGCGTGGGCATCGTCACGCTGGGCGACACCACCGGCATGGCGACGCCGGCCGCCGTGCGCGACCTGTATCGCCGCATGGCGAGCGCGTTTCCCCAGTTGACGCCGGTTGCGCATTTCCACGATACGCGGGGAACGGGGCTCGTGAATTACGTGTCCGCGCTGGAGGCCGGCGTGCGGCATTTCGATTGCGCGTTCGGCGGTGTCGGCGGGCATCCGGCCAAGGTCCGGTATGGCGGCGGCCACACGGGAAACGTGGCAACGGAAGACCTGGTCAGCCTGTTTGAATCCATGGGTGTGCGCACGGGCCTGGACCTGGATGCGCTGGACGAGGCTTCGCAGTTCTGCCAGCAAACGCTGGGCCGGCCGCTGCATAGCCGGGTGGCGTCAAGCGGCATGAATCCGCTGATTCCGGGCGCACGCCAAGCGCCGGGCGCACCATGACAGGGGCGAGCCGCATTTGTATATCATGCGGCCAGGAGGGCGCCTGGCGCGCCCATACGCTTTTTCCTCATCTTTGCAGAGCCCAGCCATGGCATCCCTGAACGCACACAAGTCCGCTTCCTCCGCGCGCGACCAGCCGACCGCCTTGAAGGAGCTGTTCTCGTACCGGCTGAATCGCCTGGCCTATGTGTCCAGCCGCATTGCGGCCGGTTTGAACGAAAGCCGTTACGGCGTCGGGCCCAGGGAGTGGCGGATCATCGCCTTGCTGGGCGCGGCGCCCGACATGTCGCTCAATGCCGTGGCGCGCGAGGCCAACATCGACAAGAGCCAGGCCAGCCGCACGGTGTCCGAGCTGATTGAACGCGGGCTGATTTGCCGCAGCGCGGACAGCCAGGACGGTCGCGGCGTCAGCCTGGACCTGACGCGGACCGGGCGCGCGTTGTATGAAGAAATGTTCCCCGCCGCCGTGCAGCGCAATGAGGCCATGCTTTCCGTCCTGTCGCCTGCGGAGCGCGACGAGATGGAACGGATGCTGGACAAGCTGACGGCCCATGCGCTGGAAATGCTGAACGAATTCAAGGCCGAGGTGCCGGCCCGGCGAGGCCGCGGGGTGCAGCCGCGGTGAATGCGTGGCGCCTGCCGGGGCGCCTTTTTTTACCCATATTGTTGATTAAATCAATCAAATGCCTGATCACTATTCAAGAGGATTTGCGCCATGCCCGAACTGATCGTCGAGAACCGGGACGCCGTGCGTCTGCTGCGCCTGAACCGCCCGGAAAAGCACAATGCGCTGAATACGGCTTTAACCACGGCGCTGCTGGACGCCCTGTCGCAAGCGGAGCGGGACTCGACGGTGCGTGCCGTCGTGCTGACCGGCAACGGCAAGTCGTTCTGCGCCGGCGCGGACACCACGGAGTTCTCGGGCCTGACCATGGAGCAGCCCGAGGCGGTCCTGGCCCGCGCCGACCTGACGAGCGACCTGCATCTGGTGTTCTCGCGGATGACCAAACCCGTGGTGGGCGCGGTGCACGGCAATGCGCTGGGCGGCGGCGCTGGCCTGGCGTTGGCATGCGACCTGACTGTCATGGCCGAGGACGTGCGCTTTGGCTATCCCGAATTGCGCCATGGCATCGTGGCTGCCGTCGTGATGGCGAATCTGGTGCGCCAGGTGGGGCGCAAGCACGCCTTTGAATTGGTGGCGATGGCGGAACCCATCGATGGCGCACGCGCGTTGCAGTTGGGTATCGCCAACCGTGTCGCGCCCGCCGCGGACGTGCTGGGCGCGGCCTTGGCGATGGCCGGGCGTCTGGCAGGCTGGGAGCCCGCTGCGATGGGGCTGACCAAGCGTGCCTTCCACCGTGCCGCGGACCTGGGCCTGGCCGAGGCGCTTGGCGTCGGGCGCGACGCCAATGTGATCATGCGCGGCTTTCGCCAGGGAGCCGCGCGATGAGGCCGCTGGATGGCGTGACCATCCTGGATCTGTCGCGTGTGCTGGCTTGTCCGTTCGCTTCCATGATCCTGGCGGAATTGGGCGCCACCGTGATCAAGGTCGAGCAACCCGGTGCCGGCGACGAAACCCGGGGGTTCGAACCGCAGGTGCAGGGAGAGGGGGGGACGGAGTCTGCTTATTACCTGGCTTTCAACCGCAGCAAGCAATCCATCACCGTGAACTTCCGCAAGCCCGCTGGCCAGGCGCTGATCCGCCGGCTGGCCGAGACCTGCGACGTGGTGGTGGAGAATTTTCCGGTGGGCACCCTGGCCAAGTACGGGCTGGACCGCGACACGATCGCGCCGGGCAACCCGGGGCTGGTCTATTTTTCGTGCACGGGCTTCGGCATGACCGGCCCGTACGCGCCCCGCAAGGGCTACGACACGGTGTTCCAGGCGATGGGCGGCATCATGAGCCTGACGGGCGAACGGGGCGGCGGTCCGGTCAAGCCGGGCCTTCCGGTGGCGGACCTGACCTCGGGCCTGTGGGCGGCCATCGGCATCCTGTCCGCGTTGGTCGGCCGGGCCCGCTCGGGACAAGGCTGCCATATCGATTTCTCGATGCTGGACGGGCAGGTCGGCCTGTTGTCATTGGCGGCGGCGCGCTACTTCGCGCTGGGCGAAGTGCCAGAACGGCTGGGCACCGAGCATCCGGGGCGCGTGCCGTCGGCCGCGTTCGAGTGCGGCGATGGGCGCTGGGTGCAGATCACGGGCAGCGACCAGCATTGGAAGCCCTTGTGCGACGCGCTGGAACTGCCGCAATGGGCCGATGACCCGGCGTTGGCGCGCAATGCCGTGCGGGTGGCGCGGCGTGATGAAGTCATGGCCGGACTGGCCGCTGCCGCGCGGCGGCTGACGCGCGACGAACTATGCCGGCGCTGCGATGCCGTGGGCGTACCCGCTGGCCCGATCCTGGATGTAAAGGAAATCCTGCACAACGAACACGTGCTGGCGCGCGGCATGGTGTCCAGCTACGAGCATCCCGCCATCGGCCGCTTCGGCGCCGTGCCCGTCCCTTTCAAGTTCAAGGGCTATGAAGATCCGCGCCTGGACCGCCCCCCGCTGCTGGGCGAACACACCGACAGCGTGCTGAGCGCGACGCTGGGCTTGTCGGATGCGGAGATTCAGGCGTTGCGCGCGGAGGGCGCGATCTAGGCATTTCAACGTCACACCAAAAAAAACAACCCTGCAGGAGACAACCCATGAAGACCTTAAAGCGCCTGTTTACCAATCGGCGTCTGCTGTGCGGCCTGGCCGCCGGCGCGTTCTGCGCGACCGCGGCCGCCGCCGACCCTTATCCGTCCCAGCCCATCACGCTGGTCAATCCCTATGCCGCCGGCGGCCCCGCCGACGTGCTGGGCCGCGCATTGGCGCGCGAACTGGAGAAACAGCTGGGCAAGCCCGTGATTGTCGAGAACAAGGCGGGCGGCGGCGCAGCGATCGGCGCGAACTTCGTGGCGCGCGCCAAACCCGACGGCTACACCCTGCTGCTGGGCACGTCGGCCGCGCATGTGGTGACGCCGCTGATGCAGCGCACGCCTTACGACGGCATCAAGGATTTCGCCTTTGTGTCCATCGTGGCCAATCAGCCGAACATGCTTGTCGCGCGCCCCACGCTGAATGCCGCCACCGTCGCCGACCTGGTGACGATGGCGCGCAAAGAGCCCGGCAAGATCAATTACGCGTCCGCCGGGCCGGGCAGTTCCCCGCATCTGGGCGCGGAACTGTTCCGCGAACGGGCCGGCGTCGATATCGTGCACATTCCGTACAGCGGCGCCGCGCCGGCCATCAATGACCTGGTGGGCGGGCAGGTGGACATCGCCGTGCTCAACCTGGCCGCCAGCCTGCAGTTCATCCGCAGCGGGCGCTTGAAGGCGCTGGCCTACGCCAACGGCAAGCGTTCGCCGCTGTTGCCGGATGTGCCCACGTTGGCGGAGTCGGGGGTGACGGGGGCGGAGTCGGCGTCGTGGTACAGCCTGGCCGCGCCCAAAGGGACGCCGGCCGACGTGCTGCAACGCCTGAACCAGGCCATGGGCCGCGTGAATGCGGACGCCGAATACGGCAAGCTGATGCAGGCGCAGGGCGTGGACTTGTGGAACATGACGCCGGCCGAAGCGACGGCGTTCGTGGAGAAAGACCAGCTTGCGATGAGGAAGCTGGTGGAGTCCGCCGGGCTGATGAAGAAGTAGGCGCCAGGACGGCGCCCCTGCAAGCGAAGCCGCCTTCGGGCGGCTTTCCGGTTTTCAGCCCGCCAGTGCCGCGGCGCGGGCAAGCGCTTCCCGTGTTTCGTCCATCAACTGCTGCACCAGCAGGCCCGCGGGTTGCAGGCTGTCGATCAATCCGGCGCTTTGCCCGGCTTCGACCTTGCCGCCTTCCACGTCGCCGTCGTGCGCGGCCTGTTTCAGTGAGCTGACGGCGAACAGCGCATCCAGTGCGGCATCGTCGCTGCCGCGCTCGGACGCCAGATACTGGCGGGCGAACGTATTGCGCAACATCCGCACCGGCGACCTTCCACGGCCCACCAGCGTCGTGTCGGCCACGCCGGCAGCCAGTACGGCCGCCTTGTAGTCGGCATGCACGCCGGCCTCGGGCGTCAGCAGGAAACGGGTGCCCAATTGCGCGCCGGCCGCGCCCAGGCACAGGGCAGCGGCAATGCCGGCGCCGTCGGCAATGCCGCCCGCGGCCACGACCGGCAGGGACACGCGACGCACGGTGGCGCGCAGCAAGACCTGCAGGCCGATTTCGTCGGGCCCTGGATGACCGCCGGCTTCCAGCCCCACGGCGATCACGGCGTCCACGCCTGCCGCCTGGGCTTTCTCGGCATGCAGCGGGCTGGCCACCACCTGCAGCCATTTGATGCCCGCCTCGCGTGCGCGGCCGATGTGTTTTTGCGGGCCGCCCTGGGACGCGATGATGACCGGCACGCCTTCGGCGATGGCGATGTCCATGTGTTCCTGGGCGCGCTTGTTGTAAAGCGGGATGTTGACGGCGAAGGGCGCGTCGGTGCCACGCCGCACCTCGCGCACGGCGGCAAGCAGGGCCTCGGGGTACATCGGGCCGGCGGCGATGACGCCCAGCCCGCCGGCACGGGACACCGCCAGCGCAAGGGCCGCGTTGGACGATGCCCAGCTCATGCCGCCCTGGATGATGGGATAACGCGTGCCCAGCAATCGGGTCAGCGGAGTTTGCAGAATCATGGCCTACCTGCCGTGGGGAAAAGCCCATTTTCGATCAGTTAGTTGATAATATCAACTATATTCGACCGCAATGGATCGGGACGCGTGGTGGGGGGCCGGAAGCGGCCTGGCACCGGGTAACCGGCCCATGGGATCAAGCCCAGTCGGTCAAGCCCAAGCGCTTGGCGATCAGCACCGCCTGTGTCCGATTGGAGACGCAAAGTTTGCGCATCACGGCGGTCATGTGCGTTTTGACCGTGGCTTCCGCCACGTTCAGCTCATGCGCGATCTGCTTGTTGAGCAGCCCCGCGCCCACCATCCGCAATACCCGGTATTGCTGCGGCGTCAGCTCGCACAGCCTTGCGGCAAGTTGCCTGTCTTCGGGGCAGGCGCGACCGGCCTTGCCGTCATCGAAGGGCAGCCAGGCGCCGCCGTTCAGCACGTGGCGCAAGGCCCTGCCGATGGTGTCGGCGTTGGCCGACTTCGGAATGAAACCCATCGCGCCATGATCGATCGCGCGGCGCATCAGCAGCGGATCGTCATGCGCCGACACGATGACGACGGGCAATTGCGGCCGCATGCGGAGCACGCGCGTCAAGACGTCGAAGCCCGTCGCGCCGGGCATGTTCAGGTCCAGCAACAGCAGATCGGCGTGCGGCTTGGCCTGGACCAGGGCGTAGAGCACGCCGATCTGTTCGGCGTCCCGGATGACGGCGTTCGGGAATAAGCGGCCGATGAGCCCCCGCAGGGCTTCGATATACAGCGGGTGGTCATCGGCGATCAGGAACAAGGACATGGCCGATCATGCCATACGCCGTTCCTGTACCAGTGCCTGCACGACCGAGGGATCGGCCAGCGTGGTGATGTCGCCCAGGTCGTCAACGGTGTTCTCGGCAATCTTGCGCAGGATGCGGCGCATGATTTTTCCCGAGCGCGTCTTGGGCAGTGCGGGCGCCCATTGCAGGTGGTCGGGCGTCGCGATGGGGCCGATTTCGCGGCGCACGTGGGCCACCAGTTCCTGGCGCAAGGTATCGGACGTTTCCAGGCCCGCTTTCAGCGTGACGTACACGTAAATGCCTTGGCCCTTGATGTCGTGGGAAAAGCCCACCGCCGCCGCTTCGGCCACCTTGGGATGCGATACCAGCGCGCTTTCCAGTTCGGCGGTGCCGATGCGATGTCCGCTGACGTTCAGCACGTCGTCCACACGACCGGTGACCCAGTAGTCGCCGTCGGCATCGCGGCGGCAACTGTCACCCGTGAAGTACATGCCGGGATAGTCCTTGAAGCAACTCTCTATGTAGCGCCGGTCGTCGCCGTAGACGGTGCGCGCCTGGCCGGGCCACGAGTCGCGGATGAACAGGTTCCCTTCGCCGGGGCCTTCTATCCGTTCGCCCGTCCGCACATCGACCAGCTCCGGCCGGATGCCAAAAAAGGGCATGCTGGCCGAGCCCGGTTTGCAGGCCTTGGCGCCGGGCAACGGCGCAATCAGGATGCCGCCTGTTTCCGTCTGCCACCAGGTGTCCACGATCGGGCAGCGACCCCCGCCCACGACGTCGTGATACCAGCGCCAGGCCTCGGGGTTGATGGGTTCGCCCACCGTGCCCAGCAGGCGCAGCGACTTCCGGGAGGTGCGCAGGACGGGCTCGGGGCCCTCGCGCATCAGGGCGCGGATGGCGGTGGGCGCGGTGTAGAAGATGCTGACCTCGTGCTTGTCGACGACGTGCCAGAAGCGGGAGGCGTCCGGGTAGCTGGGCACGCCTTCAAAGACGACCGTCGTGGCGCCATTGGCCAGCGGGCCGTACACGATGTAGCTGTGGCCCGTGATCCAGCCCACGTCCGCCGTGCACCAGAAAACATCGCTGTCGCGGATGTCGAAGATGGCGGCATGCGTATAGGCGGCATAGACGAGGTAACCACCGGTCGTGTGCAGCATGCCCTTGGGCTTGCCGGTGCTGCCGGAGGTATGGAGAATGAAAAGCGGGTCTTCGGCGTTCATGCGCTCCGGGACGCATTCTTCGGTTTCCCTGTCCATCAGTCGGTCCAGCCAATAGTCGCGTTCGGCGGTCATTTCGATGGGCGCGCCAGTATTCCTGACCACCAGCACATTGCGCACGCCCTCCATGCCCGGCATCTTCATCGCGGCGTCCACATTGGCCTTCAGCGCAATGCTGCGGCCGGCCCGCCGTCCTTCGTCGGCGGTGATGATGGCGCGAGCGCCGCAGTCGCGCACGCGGTCGGCGATCGAGGCCGGCGCGAATCCGCCGAACACCACGTTGTGCACGGCGCCGATGCGCGCGCAGGCCAGCATGGCGGCCACGGTGTCCACGATCATCGGCATGTAGATCGTGACGCGGTCGCCGCGGCCGATGCCGATACGTCGCAGCGCATTGCCCATCTTGCAGACCATGGCGTGCAATTCGCGGTAGCTGATGCGGCGCGAAGGCATGCCGGGGTCGTCCGGCTCCCAGATCAGCGCGGCCTTTTCGCCGTGGGTCTCAAGGTGGCGGTCCAGGCAGTTGACGCTGACGTTCAGCTCCCCGTCGGCATACCAGCGAATATGGAAGTCTTCGGCGGCGAAGCTGACGTCCCGGATTTGCGTCGGGGGGCGAAGCCATTGCAGGCGCTGCGCGGCGCGCGCCCAGAAGGCGTCGGGATCGCGGTGCGATGCCGCATACAGGTTTTCATAGTCTTTCTGCGTAATCGTCTGCGGGCCGGCAAAGCCCTCGGGCACGGGGTAGGTGTCGCGGATGGGTTCCATGGATGGCTCCTCTGAACGGTTAATGGCTGACGGCGGTGGTGGCGCCGATACCGGTCTGGCTGCGGACGGTCAGGGCGTCGAAAGCGGCGGCTTCCTGCCGGGCCCGGGGGCTGCGGTCCAATTTCGAGAACAGCCAGATTGAGAAGAACGCGAGCGGGATGGACAGGATGCCCGGGTTGGGGAAGGGCGTGACGGGGGAGGCAAAGCCGAAGACGTCTACCCAGACGGTCTGGCTGAGCACCACCCAGACCGTCGCGCTGGCCAGGCCCAGGAAGCCGCCGATGGTCGCGCCGCGCGTGGTGCATCCGCGCCAGGAGATCGACAGCACCAGCACGGGGAAGTTGGCGCTGGCGGCGATCGCGAAGGCCAGACCTACCATGAACGCCACGTTCTGGTTCTCGAACACGATGCCCAGCAGGATGGCCATGACGCCCAGCGCGATGGTGGACAGGCGCGAAATGCGCATCTGCTGGTGTTCCGTGGCGCGGCCGCGCGCGATGACGTTGGCGTACAGGTCATGCGAAATGGCTGCGGCGCCCGCCAGCGCCAGACCGGCCACCACCGCCACGATGGTGGCGAAGGTGACGGCCGCCAGGAAACCCAGCAGCAGATTGCCGCCCACGGCGTTGGCCAAGTGGACCGCGACCATATTGGTGCCGCCAATCAGGCTTTTCATCATGTCGAACCCGCCGTCCGGGCCCGTCGCGAAATACTCGGGGTGCCGAACCAGCAGCGCAACCGCGCCAAAGCCGATGATGAACGTGAGCAGATAGAAGTAGCCGATGAAAGCGCTGGCGTAGATCACGGACTTGCGGGCTTCCCTGGCGTTGGAGACTGTGAAGAAGCGCATCAGGATGTGGGGCAGGCCGGCGGTGCCGAAAGCCAGCGCGATGCCCAGCGACAAGGCGTTCAGCGGATTGCTGCTGACCTGCGCGCCCGGCGCCAGCAGTTCCAGGCCGGACGGGTGCACGCGGGTAGCCTCTGCCAGCAGCGCATCGGGGCTGTAATCAAAGGCCGCCAGCACCAGGATCGTCATCAGCGTGGCGCCGAAGAGCATCAGGACCGCCTTGATGATCTGTACCCAGGTCGTGGCGGTCATGCCGCCGAAGGCGACGTAGATCATCATCAGCGACCCGACGATCAGCACCGCGATGTTGTAGTCCAGCCCGAACAGCAGCACGATCAGCTTGCCCGCGCCGACCATCTGCGCGATCAGGTACAGCGCGATGATCAGCAGCGACGCGCTGGCCGCCAGCACTCGCATGGGGGTTTGGGCCAACCGGAACGAGGTCACGTCCGCAAAGTTGTAGCGGCCCAGGTTGCGCAGCCGTTCAGCGATCAGGAACATGACCACCGGCCAGCCGAACAGGAAGCCGATGGCGTAGATCATGCCGTCGAAACCGCTGACGTAGACCATGCCCGCGATGCCCAGGAACGAGGCGGCGGAAAGGTAATCGCCTGCGATGGCCAATCCGTTCTGGAAGCCTGTCAGTCCGCCGCCGGCCGTGTAGAAGTCCGACGTGGTGCGGGTGCGCTTGGCGGCCCAATAGGTGATACCCATTGTTCCCGCGATGAAGGTCAGGAACATGACGATGGCCGAGGTGCTGGCCTGCCCGGTCGCCGCGGCGCGGGCCGAGCCCGCCAGCGCGCAACCCAGCAGGAAGACCAGCACGGCGCTTGCTGTCTTGCGCTTCATGATACGTCCTTGATGATGGCGGCCAGCAGCGGGTCGAAAACCGTGTTGGAGATGTGGACGTAGGCCGAAATCAGCACGACGGCGCTGCATGCGACGAGGACGCCGCTCAGGACGCCGATGCTCATCGTCATGCCTGGCAGCGGGCGGGCGAAGAACGCGGGATCGAATGCCAGCGTCAGGATGAAGCCCGCGTAGATCACGCCGGTGATGGCGAAGAACAGCAGGCTGGTGCGGTTGCGGCGATGCAGCAATTCCTGATATTTGGGATGCTGCATGACAGCGGCAACCACGCCGTTGGGCGAAGTCATCGGAAGAGTCTCCTTGTTGTTTTGGGCGGACGAGCCGCCGTTCAATATAGAGACGCAATCATTCGAGGGACACGCGACCTTAGTCGTAGGGGGAAGGCCCGAGTGACAGGCGGAGAAAGTGCGATGCGGCAGCATGGCTATTGCCGCTTCGCCCCGGGGGAGTTGTATATGATGTGCGGGTCGTCCCGAGGAGGGGACGCAAACCCATACAACAACCAGACACGGGTTTCATGTCTATCCAAACCGATAAGATTTCCACGCGCACCCTCATCCTGGGTACCCTTGTGGTGCTTCTTGCCATGGGCGTGCGCGCCACTTTTGGCCTGTTCATGCAGCCGATGGGCCTGGCGCATGGCTGGGGCCGCGACGTGTTTTCGATGGCCTTCGCCTTGCAGAACCTGGTGTGGGGCGTCGCCTGCATCTTCATGGGCATCCTGGCCGACCGCTACGGATCGGGGCGCACCATCGCGCTGGGCGCGGTGCTGTACATGCTGGGCATGATCGGCACGCGCTTTGCGACCGACGAAACCACGCTGTACCTGACCGCCGGCGTGCTGGTCGGGTTGGGCCAGGCGGGCACCACGTTCCCCGTAATCCTGCCGGTCGTGGCGCGTGCGGTGCCGCCCGCCTACCGCAGCACGGCGATGGGCATCGCCAGCGCCGGCGGTTCGCTGGGCCAGTTCGCCGTGGTGCCTACCGGGCAGGCGCTGATCACCGGCATGGACTGGCCGGGGGCGCTGTGGGTGCTGTCGCTGTTCGTGGCTTGCGCCGCGCCGCTGGCCTATTTCCTGCGCGGGCGTCCGCAAGCGCAATCGGGGCCGCAGCAGTCCCTGGCCGCGGCCGTGCGCCAGGCAGTACGGCATCCCTCGTTCCACTTCCTGTTCTGGAGCTATTTCGTCTGCGGGTTTCACACTGCCTTCATCACCCTGCACCTGCCCGCCTATGTGACCGACGGCGGCCTGACGCCGGGGCAGGGCGCGACCGCCGTGGCGCTGATCGGGCTGTTCAACGTGCTGGGCTCGTTCTATGCGGGCAAGCTGGGTGGCAAATACAGCAAGAAGCGCTTGCTGGCGGTCGTGTATTTCATGCGGGCCTTCGGCATTCTGCTGCTGTTGGCCATGCCCTTGTCGGCGTGGGTGCTGTATGCCTTTGCGGCCTGGATGGGCCTGTTCTGGTTAGGGACGGTACCGCTTACACAAGGGCTGATCGGGCAGATCTACGGCCTGCGTTATGCGGCCACGTTGTCGGGCATCGTCTTCCTGGGGCACCAGCTGGGCAGCTTCATCGGTGTCTGGCTCGGGGGGTACGCCTACGCCAAGACGGGCAATTACGATATGGTCTGGTGGTTGGGCGTGGCGCTGGCCGTGATCGCGGCGCTGCTGTGCCTGCCGGTGCGGGAGCAGCCGGTGACGCCCGCCGAACCCCGCCCCGCGTCGGCATGAGGCCGGCGCCCGAACCTTGCGATCCGGAGATCCGCCCATGACCTCGGCCCATCCTCCCGCCGTCCGCCGCCATCGGGGCTGGCGCGCCCTGGGCGTGCTGGCGCTGGCGGCCGTGCTGGGCCTGGCGTTCTGGGGCTACACCACGCCCGAGATGCAGATCCATTGGGAAAACCTGGCCGCGCTCTGCGGCTTTTAGCCGCCTTCATCCGCTCGGCTCGCGGTATCCTACGACGGAGTTTTTCTCCGTCGTTTTTTTGTCGCCCGCGCCTGCCGTTTCGGCAAGCGCTTTGTAGGTGCCCATGCAGGACGCATCGCTTTCCTTTTCCGATCTCTCGCTGCCGGACATCGGCGCCATGCCCGCCGCCGACACGCTGGTGCTGACCGTCAACAACCGGCTGTCGCGCCGCTTGACCCTGGAGCTGGCTGGTCTGCTGCGCCAGGAGCGCCAGGTCAGCGAATTGCCGCGCATCCTGCCGTTGTCTGCCTGGTTGGCCGAGTCCGCCAACGAGCTGGCCTTCGAAGCCGATGATGACGTGCCTGCTTACCGGCTGGACAGCTTTGCCACGCAGTTGGTATGGACCGAAGCCATTCGCGCGGAGGAAGCGGAGCGGGTGCTGCTGGACGCCAGCCAGGCCGCGCGCTTGTCCATGGATGCCGATCTGCTGATGGACGAGTGGGACCTGCACGTGCCGTCGGGCGCGGACACCGACGAATATCGCGGCTTTGCCCGGTGGCGCGCGCGCTACCGCCAAACGCTGGCAGGCATCGATGCCGAAGACGCGAACCAGGGGTATGCGCGCGTGCTGCGCGCTCTGGAAGACGGCCGGCTGGCGACCCCGGGCCAACTGGTGCTGGCGGGTTTTACCGATATGTCGCCGCGCTTTCGCCGGTTGCTCGGCGCGTTTGAAGCGCAGGGCACCGTGGTGGCGCAGTGGCGCGATGCGCAGCGGGTCGAAACCGTGGCGCGGCGGTTCGAGGCCGCGGATCAGGGCGCGGAATGGCGCGCCGCCGCCGCGTGGGCCGCCAGCCGCTTGAAGGCGAATCCGCTGGGGCGCTACGCCATCGTGTCGCCGCAACTGGAGGCCGAATCCCCGTTCGCGCGACGCGTGTTGAGTCAGGCCTTGGCCGGCCGTGATGGCGCGCCGGCTTTTGCGTTCAACGTGGCGGTGGGCCGGCCGCTTGATGAATGGCCGATGGCGCGCGCCGCGCTGGCGTGGCTGCGTGCGCTGGCCGAATGCGCTGCAGGCAAGGGCTGCGGCGTGGATGTGCTGGGCGCCGCCGTGCTGGCCGGCTATTGCGCCGGCGACGTGCGCGACCGCGCGCGACTGGCCGCGATTGACGCGCGCTGGCGCCGGCAGGCCGTGCAGCACGTGGGCCCGCAGGACTGGAAGAAGTTGCTGGCCGACATGCCCGCCCTGGCGCAAGCCTGGAACCAGACGATGGAGATCTGGACGCAGGGCGGTCGCCAGGCGACCTGCGACATCTGGATGTTGCGCATGAAAGCCGCGCTGACGGCGTTGGGATTCCCCGGCGAAGCCGTGCTGGACAGCGTGGGGTATCAGGTCATGGGCGCGCTGGGCGACGCCTTGGGCAGCTTCTCGGCGCTGGCGCCGGCGGCCGGCCGGCTGGGCGGCGTGGCGGCGGTGAATCTGCTGCATAGCGTGGCGCGGTCCGCATCGTTCCAGCCCCAGCGCGATCCGCTGGCACGCCTGGATGTGCTGGGTCTGCTGGAGGCCGAAGGCGGCTACTGGGATGGCGTCTGGATGCTGGGCTTGACCGATGACGTCCTGCCCGCATCGCCCAAGCCCAACCCGCTGTTGCCCTTGGCGGTGCTGCGCCAGGCCAAGGCGCCGCGGGCCACGCCCGAACGGGAACGCGAATGGGCTGAAGGCATGTATGCCGCGCTGTGCCGCTGCGCGCCCGCCATCATCGTCAGCCATGCCCACATGGATGGCGAGCGCGAATTGCGTCCCTCGCCGCTGATCGCCGCCGCAGCGTTGACGGACTGGGCGCCGGCCGCCGCCGATCTGGTGGCGGCGCTGCCGCAGGAATCGCTGGACGACAACCAGGGGCCGCCGCTGGCCCCCGGAAACCGCGGTGGCGGGGGGCTGGACGTCCTGGACACGCAGGCGCGCAACCCGCTATGGGCCTTCGTGCGCCACCGCTTGGGCGCTCGCGAACTGGCGCCCTATGCCGACATCGCCACCGTGAACGTGCGCGGCCAGTTCCTGCACAAGGCGCTGGAACTGGTGTGGGGCATGATGCCCGACCAGGAAGCCTTGCACGAGGTCCTGGCCACCGGCCGGCTGCCCGCCCTGCTGGAGCAGGCAGTGGCGCAGGCGGCCGACGTCGAGCTCAAGGATTACGCGCCCGCGCTCAAGGCGCTGGAATGCCAGCGCGCCCGGACCGTGCTGGCCTCGTGGCTGGACATGGAGGCGCAGCGCCTGCCGTTCGCCGTCGCCCAGGTTGAAAAAAACCACCAGTGGCAGCGCGGGGCGCTGAACCTGAAGCTGCGGCTGGATCGCATCGACAGCCTGGCCGATGGCCGCAACGTCATCGTCGACTACAAGACGGGCGTGGCCGCTGCCAAGCCCGAGCCGGACTGGTCAAGAAGCCGGCCGGTGAACGTGCAGTTGCCGTTCTATGCGTCGGTGCTGGCGGATGCCGCGGGCGGCGAGGTGGCTGGCCTGGTGCTGGCGCAGATCCATGCGCGGCAGGTGGCCGCCCAAGGCCTGGCCGACGAAGACCTGGGCATGCCGGGCGTCACGCTGGCCGAAGACAGCAAATTCTTCGATGGCCTGTCCTGGCCCGAGATCCGGCAGCGCTGGCGCGTGGCGATCGAAGCGCTGGCCGACGAGTATGTCGCCGGGGTGGCCACCAACGTGGCCTACCGGCGGGATGATTTGAAATACTGCGATGCATTGCCGTTCCTGCGTTTGCATCTGGACGACGAGGATGCATGAGCATGGCTGAACAAGAACGCTTGCCGCAGGACCACGCCGCGCGCACCGACGCGCTGGACCCGACCCGTTCGTTCCTGGTGCAGGCTCCGGCGGGCTCGGGCAAGACCGAACTGCTGACCGACCGTATCCTTGCCCTGTTGGCCACGGTGAACCGTCCGGAAGAGATCGTCGCCATTACCTTCACGCGCAAGGCCGCGTCCGAAATGCACGCCCGCGTGCTGAGCAAGCTGCGCCGCGGGCTGGACGGGCCGCCCGAGGCCATGCATGAACGCCGCAGCTGGGAATTGGCCCGTGCCGCCCTGGCGCGCAACGAAGCGCAGGGCTGGCATCTGCTGGATCACCCGGCGCGCCTGGCCATCCGCACCATCGATTCCTTCTGCGCGGGGCTGGTGCGCAGCATGCCATGGCTGTCGGAACTGGGCGGCATGCCCGAGATCACCGATGACGCCCGCGCGAACTACGAGGCCGCCGCGCGCGCCACGCTCGACCTGGCTGACGAGTATGACGCGGTGCGCGTGCTGTTGCAGCATCTGGACGTGGATGTGCAGGCGGCCAAGGACGCCATCGCCGACATGCTGGGCCAACGCGACCAATGGCTGCCGCTGCTGCGCCATGGTTCCGACCGCGCGGGCATGGAAGCCATGCTGGCCGAAGCCATCGGCGAAGACCTGGATGCGCTGAGCGAAGCGATGCCGTATGGCTGGGCCGAAGCGCTGTGCGGGCCCGCCCGGTTGGCCGCGACCCATCTGCAGGACGGCGAAGACGACAACAAGCTGCTGGCGCTGCTGGACTGGACGGAAGAACTGCCGCCGGATGCCGAGGTGCTGGACCAGTGGCGCGCGGTGGCGCATCTGTTGCTGACTGGCACGGGCAGCCTGCGCAAGACGGTCAACAAGAATTTGGGCTTTCCTGCCAAGTGCGCGCACAAGGAGCCCTTTGTGGCGTGGTTGGAGGCGGCCGACGGGCAGGCTGCCTGGGTGCGCCGCCTGAACGCCGTGCGCGACATTCCGGAGCCCCGCTTCACCGACGCGCAGTGGGAAGTGCTGGGCGCCCAGTTGATGACGCTGGCGCTGGCCGTGGCCCAGTTGCGGCTGCGCTTCGCGGACACGGGCGAAGTGGACTTTATCGAGATCGCGCAGCGCGCGGCCTCGGCGCTGGGCAGCGCCGATGATCCGGGTGAATTGCTGTTGAAGCTGGATGCGTCGATCCGCCATCTGCTGATCGACGAATTCCAGGACACCAGCCAGACGCAGCTGGACCTGCTGCGCACGCTGACCTCCGGCTGGCAGGCGGGCGATGGCCGCAGCCTGTTCCTGGTGGGCGACCCCATGCAGTCCATCTACCGCTTCCGCAAGGCCGAAGTGGGCCTGTTCCTGGAGGTGGCGGATATCGGCGTGGGCGAGTTGCAGCCCGATTTCCTGAACCTGACCGACAACTTCCGGTCGCAGGCGGGCATCGTCGACTGGGTGAACCGGTCGTTCGTGTCGCTGCTGCCCAAGCGCAGCGACGCCGCCGCAGGCGCGATCGCCTACAGCCCGTCCACCGCTTTCCACGACGCGCTGCCGGACCCGGCGGTGCGCTTCCATCCCGCGTGGTCGCGCGCCGGCGCGGCGCCTGCCGAAGAGCAGGCTGAAGACATCGCTGTCGGACTGGTGCGCCAGGCGTTGGCCGACCACAAGGGCGCCAAGCATCCGGTCGCGGTGCTGGTGCGGGCCCGCAGCCATCTGGGCAACCTGACGCGCCGGCTCGCGCAGGAGGGAATCCGCTGCCGCGCCGTGGACCTGGTGCCGCTGGCCTTGCGTCCGGTCGTGGCGGACCTGGTGCAGCTGGTGCGCGCGCTGTCGCATCCCGGCGACAGGCTGGCGTGGTTGTCGGTGCTGCGCGCGCCGTATTGCGGCCTGACGCTGACGTCCCTGCAGCGGCTGTTCGGCGACGACCACATCACACCGGTGCCGGTGCTGCTTGAGCGCGCCTTGCGCATCGTGCGGCCGACATTGCCAGCGGCCGTAGACGCGACGCCGCAGGGTTCCCTGTTCGACGCCGCCCCGGCCGCGCCCGAATCGCCGTCGGCGCAGGCGCTGCTTGGCGCCGACGAATTCGAGCGCTTGCGCCAGGTGGCGGCCGTTTTGCTGGACAAGCGCAACGATTCCGGCGCCATGCCGTTCGCGGCGTGGGTGGAATCGCTGTGGCGCCGCCTGGGCGGCCCCGCGCTGTATGCCGGCCTATCGGTGGCCAATGACGCGGAAAGCCTGTTCCAGCTGGTCGAGCGACTGGCGCCGCACGGAGGCATCGACCCCGCCGCGTTGGACGCGGGCATTTCGCGCCTGTTCGCCGCCCCCGATGCGGCGGACGAAGACGACGGGGCGGTCGAGATCATGACCATGCACAAGTCCAAGGGCCTGCAGTTTGAAACGGTCATCCTGTACGGCCTGCACCGCGCGCCGCGCGGCGACCAGGCGCCGCTGGTGCGTTTCGAGCAAAGCGGCGGACGCGTGCTGTTCGGTCCGGTCAAGCCGCGCGCCGAAACCGAGGCCGACCCGGTCTCGCGCTACCTGGGCGCACGCGAAGCGCGCCGCGCCTCCTACGAAATCGATCGGCTGCTGTACGTGGCGGCCACCCGGGCGCGCAAGCGCCTGCATCTGGTGGGGCACGTGTCGCTCGACGAGGCCACCGGCCAGATCAAGACTCCGCCCTCGGCCAGCCTGCTGGGCCGCCTGTGGCCCTGCCTGGAAATGCCGGTGCCGCCGTCATTGCAGGGCGAGGCCGAACCCGACGCCGCAGACGGTCCGGAATGGCAGGGCGAACCGTTGCGGCGGGTGGCAAGCGAAGGCCTCGCGCAACTGGCTCGCCTGTCCGACATCACGATCAGCCCCGGCTTCGGCGCAGCTGCCCGCGGCGTCTGGGGCGACGGCAGCGAACATCCCGCCTGGCAGCTGGAAGCCGGTTACGACGCCGCCATCGGCACGCTGGCCCACGCATGGCTTGCCCGCATCGGCCAGGACGGCGTGCACGCCTGGCCTGCGGATGCCCTGACGGACCGCCTGCCCGCCATGCGCCGCCAACTGACGCGCGCAGGCATCCCGGCCAGCCAGGCAGACGCCGCCGCCGAAGCGGTGCTGGAAACCTTACAGGCCACGCTATCGGACGACCGCGGCTTGTGGCTGCTGTCCCAATCCGGCGCCCGCCGCGAATGGCCCCTGATCGACGCCGCCGGCAAGGTATCGGTCATCGATCTGGCCCTGAGCACCGAAGACGGCTGGCTGATCGTCGACTACAAGACAGGCCGCCCCCACCCCGGCGAACCCCCCGCCGCCTTCGCCACCCGCATGCGCCAACGCCACGGCGAACAACTGCTGCGCTACTGCACCCAAGTCACCGCCCTGGACGGCCGCGTAGCAAGAGCTGCCCTCTATTTCCCAAGAGCGAAGGCCTGGATCGATTTGCAGCAGTAGTTCGCGAGGCGGTTGTTTTGACCAGGAGTCAATACGTGCGTAGCCCGGCAAGCATCGATGGCGTCATGCCAGGAGCTGCCAAGCATTCACGGTTGTCTGATAGGTTGCGCGCGCTGGATGTGGGGCTTCTTGCGACCGACATCTCGCGCTCCACCCAACCTGCGTCATCGGAGCTCCGTTCAGCGAAGCAGAGCGAAGGATCGCCCCACAAGAAATCAAACGAAGGCAGCAAAGAAGCGAGCGAAGCAAGCGAAAAAGGCAAAGCGCAGCAAGCCAAAAAGGCAAAGCGCAGCAAGCCAAAAAGGCAAAGCGCAGCAAGCCAAAAAGGCAAAGCGAAGCGAGCCAAAAATGGCAAGCGAAGCAAAGCCATCCCTCCCTCCCCCTCGGGGGGAGGGCCGGGGAGGGGGCAACATAACGCCCCCCAGGGGCCCGCCAACCGGAAGGCTGCAAGCAAGCGAAGCGCAGCTCTGCTAGAATTCCGGTTGGCGGGCCCCTCCGCATGGTTCGACGGTGAACCTGGTCAGGTCGGGAACGAAGCAGCCATAGTCGTTTAGGGTCAGTGCCGGAGTAAGGCTCGCCAACCGGATTCTTCAAAGCAACGGGTAGTGATTCAACCCACCGCTCGATTGCTTTCAAGGGGGACGGGGTTATTTTCCAGGGATTCGTTCCACGGGAATAAGCCCGTCCCCTTTGCATTTCAGCCAGCACGCGAAACAGGCTCTACAATCCAGCCATGACTTATCTGGTACTGGCCCGCAAGTGGCGGCCGCGATCGTTCGATACCCTCGTGGGACAGGATCACGTGGTGCGCGCGTTGACTCATGCGCTCGACACCCAACGCCTGCACCATGCCTGGCTGTTCACCGGCACCCGGGGCGTGGGCAAGACCACCCTGTCCCGGATCCTGGCCAAATCGCTCAACTGTGAAACCGGCATCACGTCCAAGCCGTGCGGCGTCTGCCGCGCGTGCACGGAAATCGACGCCGGGCGCTTTGTCGACTACCTGGAGCTGGACGCGGCCTCGAACCGCGGCGTCGAGGAAATGACGCAGTTGCTTGAGCAGGCCGTGTACTCGCCGGGCGCGGGCCGCTTCAAGGTCTACATGATCGACGAAGTGCACATGCTGACGGGCCACGCTTTCAACGCCATGTTGAAGACGCTGGAAGAGCCGCCCCCGCACGTCAAATTCATCCTGGCCACGACCGACCCGCAGAAGATCCCGGTGACGGTGCTGTCGCGCTGCCTCCAGTTCAACCTGAAGCAGATGCCGGCCGACTCCATCGTCGGGCACTTGCAGGCCGTGCTGGGCCAGGAAGAAGTCGCTTTCGAAGTGCCGGCCTTGCGGCTGATCGGGCAGGCTGCCCAGGGCTCCATGCGCGACGCGCTGTCCCTGACCGACCAGGCCATCGCCTACAGCGCCGGCAACATGACCGAGGACGCCGTCCGCGGCATGCTCGGCACCATCGACCAACGCCATCTGGTGCGCCTGCTGGACGCCTTGTCCGCCGGCGACGCCAAGGGCGTGCTGGCGGTTGCCGACGAACTGGCGACCCGTGGGTTGTCCTACGCCGGCGCGCTGGCCGATCTGGCGGTGTTGCTCTCGCGCGTGGCGATCGAGCAGCGCGTGACCGGCGTGACGCCGGCCGAAGACCCGCTGGCGGCCGATATCGCCCGTCTGGCGCTCGGTCTGCATCCCGACGCCGTGCAACTGTTCTATTCGGTGGCGGTGCACAGCCGCAGCGAACTGACGCTGGCCCCGGACGAGTACGCGGGCTTCATCATGGCCTGCCTGCGCATGCTGGCGCTCAACGGCGACGCCGGCCCGCAAACCGCGCTGGAAGCGCCCGCCGCGCCCGCCCGCCAAGCGGCGGAGCCGGCCGTCGTGACCGCTGCGCCGGCTGCGGCACCCGTTGCCGTGGCTGCGCCTGCAGCGGCTGCGGTTCCCACGCCCGCTTTGGCCCCGGCTGTCGTGGCGCCTGTTGCCCCGGTTGCCGCGCCCGTCGCCGCGCCGGCCGTTGCCGTGGCACCGGCCGTGGCGCCGGAACCGGTCGCGCCTGCCGCGCCCGTCGAAGTCGCAGCATCGGCCCCGGCCGCTCCCGAAGCCGACCCCCAAGCTGACCCCCAAGCTGACCCTGAATCCGCCTCTTCCGCCCCGCAAGGCGCCTCAAGCGACAGCGTGCCGCCTTGGGAAGACCTGCCGGCCGAGGCGTCCGTAACGCCCGATACTGCTGCTGCCGCCAAGGCCGCCGGTTCCGCGGCGCTGGCGGTCACTCCCGCGGTGGCGGCCGTGCTGGCCAGCGCGCCGCCCGAGTCCGATGACGGCGGCCCGCCTTCCTGGGTCGACGAAGAAATCCCGTTCGAAGCCGAAGGCGGCTTTGTCCCGGACGGCGGCTTTACGTCCGATCCGGACGACGACGACTTCGAAACCCTGGCCAGCGCGCCGTCCGCCGCACCGGTCACGGCCGCGCCGGCCCGGCGCGAAGGCCCGGCGCCGGCGCGCAAGCGCGCCAGCGGCTCAGGCCAATCGCGCGCCCGCATGACGGACATGACGTCCGCCGGCTGGCCCGAACTGGCCGCGCGCCTGCCCGTCACCGGACTCGCGGCGGAACTGGCGCGCCAGAGCGAATGGGCCGGCGTGCAGGGCGATGCGATCGTCCTGCGCGTGGCCGTCAAGACGCTGGCCGAAAGCGAAAGCCGGGTCCGCCTGCAAACCGTCCTGTGCGAACATTTCGGTCAGGGCATCCGGCTGGATGTGGAAGTCGGCATCACGGGCGACGCCACGGCGCATGCCGTGGCGAAGGCCGAGCGCGCCGCGCGCCAGCAGGCGGCGGAAGACGCCGTGGCCGTCGATCCTTTTGTACAAGCGTTGTTGGCCGATTTCGGGGGCCAGGTCGTACCCGGCTCCATCCGCCACGTTGATCCCCCAGCCGCTGCCTGAGGCGGCGGCAATCTCTCATTCCCCTCGTTCAAGGAACATCCATCATGATGAAAGGACAACTGGCCGGCCTGATGCGCCAGGCGCAGCAAATGCAGGAAAACATGAAGAAGGCGCAAGACGCGCTGGCTGAGATCCTGGTCGAAGGCGCCTCCGGCGGCGGCTTGGTCAAGGTCACCATGACCTGCCGCCACGACGTCAAGCGCGTCGTGATCGATCCGTCGCTGCTGGGCGACGACAAGGACATGCTGGAAGACCTGGTCGCCGCCGCGTTCAACGACGCGCTGCGCAAGGCTGAAACCACGTCGCAGGAAAAGATGGCGGGCGTTACCGCCGGCATGCCGCTGCCCCCGGGCATGAAGCTGCCGTTCTGATCGACGCCGCTCTGGGCTGCAATGGATCCCTTACTGCCTGAACCCGAACCACTGGTGTCGCTGATCGAGGCGCTGCGGCGCCTGCCCGGCGTGGGCGTGCGATCGGCCAGACGCATGGCGTACCACCTGCTGCAGCATGACCCGCAAGGCGCGGACATGCTGGGGCAGGCGCTGGCCGGCGCCGTGCGGGATCTGAAGCATTGCGCGCGGTGCAACAGCTTTTCGGAAGAAGAGGTCTGCGGCACCTGCGCCAATCCCAAGCGCGATCCTTCGCTCTTGTGCATCGTGGAAACGCCGGCCGACCAGAACATGATCGAGTCCAGCCACGGCTATCGTGGCCTGTACTACGTGCTGATGGGCCGGGTGGCGCCGCTTGAGGGCATCGGCCCGCGCGAACTGGATTTCGATCGCGTCATCAAGCGCGCCACCGATGGCGTGGTGCAGGAAGTCATCCTGGCCACCAACTTCACCGCCGAAGGCGAAACCACGGCCCACTTCCTGGGCGAAGCCCTGGGGGAGCGCGGCTTGCGCGTCACGCGCCTGGCGCGCGGCGTGCCGGCCGGCAGCGAACTGGAATACGTGGACGCCGGCACCATCGCCTGGGCGCTGATGGAGCGTAAGACGACATAAGGCAGGGCTCGCCATATCAAAAGCCCGCTGGCAACGTACTGGCGTGGCAACCGTGAGGAAGACAAACCATGTCAGCGCTGACCGGACTCAAGGTCCTGGAACTCGGCACGCTCATCGCCGGCCCCTTCGCCGCGCGCATCTTCGGCGAATTCGGCGCCGATGTCATCAAGGTGGAAACGCCGCATGGCCCTGACGGCACGGGCGGGGGAGACCCCATCCGCAGTTGGCGCCACCTGCACGAGGGCAATTCGCTCTGGTGGACGGTGCAGGCCCGCAACAAGCAATCCATCGCCCTGAACCTGAAAGACCCGCGCGCCCAGGAGATCGCCCGCAAGCTGGCGCTGGACGCCGATGTCGTGGTCGAGAACTACCGGCCGGGCGTGCTGGAGAAATGGGGCCTGGGCTTCGAGCAGCTGCGCGCCATCAATCCCGCGCTGATCATGGTGCGGCTGTCCGGCTACGGCCAGACCGGCCCCATGAAAGACCAGCCCGGTTTCGGCGCCATCGGCGAATCGATGGGCGGCCTGCGCTACGTGTCCGGTCATCCCGACCGGCCGCCGCTGCGGGTCGGCATTTCCATCGGCGACTCGATTGCCGCGCTGCATGGCGTGATCGGCGCCATGATGGCGCTGCGCCACCGCGACGCCACGGGCGGCCGCTGGAACGGCAAGACGGGCGAGGCCTGCCAGGCCGGGCAAGGCCAGATGGTGGACGTGGCCCTGTACGAGGCCGTCTTCAACATGATGGAAAGCCTGGTCCCCGAATACGACGTGGCCGGCGTGGTGCGCGAGCGCACCGGCGGCGCGCTGCCGGGCATCGTGCCGTCCAATACCTACACCACCCGCGACGGCCAGAACGTCGTCATCGCGGGCAACGGCGACGCCATCTTCCACCGCTTGATGCGCGCCATCGGCCGGGACGACCTGGCCGAGGATCCCGATCTGGTGCGTAACGACGGGCGCGCGCGCCGCGTCGAAGAGATCGACGGCGCCATCCAGCAATGGTGCGGCGGCCGCGGCATCGACGAGGCGCTGGGCGTGCTCAAAGGCGCGGACGTGCCCGTCGGCAAGATCTACAGCGTGGCCGACATGTTCAGCGATCCGCAGTTCCTGGCGCGCCGGATGATCGAACAGCACCACTTCGCCGACGGCAGTCCCGTCAAGCTGCCGGCGGTGGTTCCCAAGCTGTCGGAGACCCCCGGCCAGACGCGCTGGGTGGGCCCGGCATTAGGGGAACATACGGAGGAAGTCCTGAAATCGCTGGGGTATGATTCAGCGGCTATTGATGAGCTGGCGAAGACCGGCGCTATCGGTAAACCCGACAATTAGGAGACAACCACATGTCAGTTACCCGCCGTGACTTGCTCAAGATGGCCGGCGCTGCCGGCGTCATGGGCATGGCGCCCGCCATCGTGCGCGCACAGAAGCTTGAAAAGACCAAGGTCCAGATCGCCGTGGGCGGCAAGCCCCTGATCTATTACCTGCCCTTGTCCATCGCAGAAGCCCGCGGCTACTTCAAGGATGAAGGCCTGGATGTAAGCATCGCCGACTTTGCCGGCGGCTCCAAGGCGTTGCAGGCAGTGGTGGGCGGCAGCGCCGACGTCGTGTCGGGCGCGTTCGAGCACACGCTGGCGATGCAGTCCAAGGGCCAGGCCTACCGCGCCTTCGTGCTGCAGGGCCGCGCGCCGATGATCGGCGTGGGCGTGTCCAAGAAGAACCTGCCCAACTACAAGGGCCCCGCCGACTTGAAGGGCAAGAAGATCGGTGTGACCGCGCCGGGCTCGTCCACCAACATGGTGGTCAGCTTCTTCCTGGCCAAGCACGGCCTGAAGGCATCCGACGTCTCCATCATCGGGGTGGGCGCCGGCGCGGGAGCCGTGACGGCATTGCGCAGCGGCCAGATCGACGCCATCTCCAACACCGACCCTGTGGTGTCGATGCTGGAAATGCCGGGCGACATCCAGATCATCGTCGACACGCGCACCCTGAAAGACACCCAGGACATCTTCGGCGGCAACATGCCGGCCGGCTGCCTGTACGCGCCGCAGGCGTTCATCGACGCCAATCCGAACACGACGCAGGCGCTGACGAATGCGCTGGTCCGCGCGGACAAGTGGATCCAGAAGGCAGGGCCCGACGAGATCGCCAAGATCGTGCCGGAGACCTATCTGCTGGGCGATCCGGCCGTCTACAAGGCTGCCATCGCCAAGAGCCTGGAAGGCCTGTCGCCCGACGGCATGATCCCCGAAGACGGCGCCGCGACCGCGTTGAAGGCCCTGGCGGCCTATCAGGCGGACTTCGACGGCGCGAAGATCGATCCTTCCAAGGTCTGGACCAACGATTTCGCCCGTCGCGCCAACGAGAAGTATGCCAATGGCTGAAGCCGCGCTGTCGCTGGAAAATATCAGTTGCACCTTTGTGTCGCGTGACGACCGGTCACAGCGCTACACCGCCGTCAGCGACACGACCCTGGCCATCGCGCCAGGGGAGTTCGTGTCGGTGGTGGGGCCGACCGGTTGCGGAAAATCCACCTTGCTCAACGTCGGGGCCGGTTTGCTGGCGCCGTCGTCGGGCCAGGTGAAGGTATTCGGGCAACCGTTGTCCGGCATCAATTCCCGCGCGGGTTATATGTTCCAGGGCGAGGCGCTCTTGCCCTGGCGCAGCGCGCTGGACAACGTGGTGGCGGGGCTGGACTTCGCCGGCGTGCCGCGTCCGGAAGCGCTGGAGCGAGGCCGCGAGTGGATGCGCCGGGTTGGCCTGGGCGGATTCGAGCAACGTTATCCGCACCAGATGTCGGGCGGCATGCGCAAGCGCGCGATGCTGGCTCAGACGCTGATCCGCGATCCGGACATCATCCTGATGGACGAACCGTTCTCCGCCCTGGACATCCAGACGCGCCAGCTGATGGAAAACGAGGTGCTGGAACTGTGGATGGCCAAACGCAAGGCTGTGCTGTTCATCACGCACGATCTGGATGAAGCCATCGCGATGAGCGACCGCGTGATCGTGCTGTCGGCAGGGCCGGGCACGCATCCGATCGGCGAATTCGCGATCGACCTGCCGCGTCCGCGCGACGTGGCCGAGGTGCGCGCCCATCCGCGTTTCGTCGAGCTGCATACCGCCATCTGGGCGGTGCTGCGCGAAGAAGTGCTCAAGGGCTATGCCCAACAGAAGCGAGCCTGAGGTATGTCGAAGTCATTCAAATCCGGTTCCGCCAGCCTGCGCATCTGGCAACTGCTGCTGCTGGTCGTCATCCTGGGCGTCTGGCATTTCGCCTCGCGCGACTCCAAGGTGGCGTTCTTCTTTGGCGAGCCGCTGAAAGTCTGGGGCCGCATCTGGGCCTGGTTCGTCACCAACGCGGATATCTACACCCACCTGTGGGTGACCCTGACCGAAACCGTGCTGGCGTTCTTCATCGGCACCATCGCCGGCTTGGGCTTCGGCCTGTGGCTGGGGCTGTCGCCGCGCGCAAGCGCCATCCTCGATCCCTACATCAAGGCCGCGAACTCGATGCCGCGCGTCATTCTGGCGCCCATCTTCGGGATGTGGTTCGGGCTGGGAATCTGGTCCAAGGTGGCGCTGGCGGTCACGCTGGTGTTCTTCATCGTGTTCTTCAACGTCTACCAGGGCGTGCGCGAAGTCAGCCCGACCTTGCTGGACAATGCCCGCATGCTGGGCGCGCGCAAGCGCCAGTTGCTGCGCCACGTCTATCTGCCGTCCGCCACCAGCTGGGTATTCTCCAGCCTGCATACGTCCGTGGGCCTGGCCTTCGTGGGCGCCGTGGTGGGAGAGTACCTGGGCTCGGCAAGCGGGGTGGGCTACCTGATCCTGCAAGCGGAAGGCACGTTCGACGTGAACACGGTGTTTGCGGGCATCGTCGTGCTGACGGCATTCGCGCTGGTGCTGGACTACATCGTCGGCATCGGTGAAAAGCGCCTGATGAAGTGGCAGCCCAAATCGGGCGAAACCGAAAAGCTGTAGGCAAGCTGTCCGGCGGCGGCGCATCAGCCGCCGCGCGGGCGGCTCAGGCTCGCAGCGCCTGCCGGCTGTGCAGCCAGGCCGTCAGGCTGTCAAACGCGTCGCGGGCGCCTTGCAGGGCGTGGGCCTCGCTGCCTCGGGCCCCGGCTTCGCTGTCCAGATACTGCAGGAACGCTTTCCACATCGGCCCCACCTGTTCGCCGTAGCCGCGCAGATAGCGCAGCGGCAGGGCGGGAGTGACGTCGGCCAGGTGCTTGGCCAGGAAGCGTCCTCCCAATTGCGATCCCTCAACCACGTAGGCCACGCCCAAGGCGTAAGCGTTTGCCGCAAGCACCCGAGGCGCATCCGCGCATTGCGGCACGGGCGCCGCATCTCCGGCATCGGCCAGGTCTGCGCGGATCCAATCGCTCTTGCCAGCGCGCGTATGCGCCTGCAGGCTGTCCGGCCAGTCCAACTGCCAAAGCCGCTGCTCCAGCGGTTCCAGCCAGCCCAGCAAGGCGCGCAGGTAATTCAGATAATCGGCGCGGTCCACGTCGCCGCTTGTCAGGGCCAGGCCCTGGTCCAGCGTTTCGTGCCTGTCACGCGTGCCTTCTCGAAGCACCTGATGAACGGGGGAAATCATGTCGGCCACTCACTTGTCGAGGGTGGGGGCAGGCAGGTGGAGCGACCAGCCATGCGTTTGACGCGCCAGGCGCCAGCCTGATGCGGCCGCAAGAAGGTCGACTTCCTGCGGATCGAAACCGGTGGGCTGGACGTCGCTGAAGTCCGGGGCCGCGGAGAAACGGGCGTGCCAGGCATCGGCATGCGAAAAATCCAGCGTCAGCGCCGCGCCGGCGGGAAGGGCCGGCAGCAGGCACAGCAACCACGCCAGCAGCAGGTAGCGCGACGCGAATTGCGGCAGCTCGACTTCGGCGATGTCTTCGGACCAGGTGACGCTGCGCCCGGACAGCAGCAGGTGCGAGAACATGAGCTTGCGGCATTCCCGCAGCAATGCGTCGGCCGATGCGCACGCGCCTTGATCCACCAGCCATTGATCCAGGTCGCGCACGATGGCGACGCTGTCTTCGAGCATGCCCGTCAGGTCGCCAGCCAACCGGTGGCAGCGTTGCTGCAGGGCGTCGGCGCTGGCGCCTTCAGGGCTCTGGCGCAGCATCGCGGCCGCCAATGTGGCGTTGGACAGCGGGCCGACCACCTCGTGGCGAAGCACGGGAAAGACCTGGGCCAGCACCTTCAGGCGCACCCCATGCGCTGCCAGGGCTTCCAGGAGATCAGATGTCGGCATCGGGGGCGCCACGCTCAGTGCGCCTGGCGCAGGATGGCCAGCAGCGCGTCGGGATCGGCGGGCTTTTCGATCCAGCCGTTGAACATGCCTTCCGTGTCGTCGCGCCGTTCCTGACGGGCCAGTCCGCTCAGGGCATAGATGCGGGTGTCCCTGGCGCGCGCGCGCAACCGGGTGGCCAATTCGTAGCCGTCCATGTCGGGCAGCAGGATGTCCACCAGCACCGCTTCGGGCGCAAAGCTGTCGGCCAGTTCCAGGGCGGCTTCACCGGTGGCGGCGCACCGCGTTTCCACTCCGGAAAGCGCCAGGAACTCGGCAAGCAGCTCCGAGCCCATTTCATTGTCGTCAACCAGCAGGACGCGAATCGCGCGCACGTCATTCAAAAGGGTACCTCCAGAAATCAAAGAGCGGGCGCGTCGCGCAGGTCGCGCGGCAGCGTCACCGTGAAAATGACCAGCCCGTCGCGGCATTCGACCGCGATCTCTCCATCATGGTCGCGCACGACCTGATCGGCGATGTACAGGCCCAGCCCCAGGCCATTGCGGTTACGCGAATGGCCCATCGACTCAGGTTTGAAAGGCGAAAACAGGTGCGCCAGCACCTCTTCCGCGATGGGCGCGCCGTGGTTCACGACGCGCAGTTCGATATTGTCGCCTACCTGCCGTGCCAGCACTTGGATGGGCTGGCGCGGGGCGCCGTGCTGGCGTGCATTGCTCATCAGGTTGGTCACCACCTGAGCGATGCGATCGGTATCGGCCATCAGTTCCAGGCCGGGCGTCACCTCGGGCTCGATGCGCAATCCAGGATATGCCTGGCGCTTTTCGTCGATCAGGCCGTTGACGAGATCGCTCAGGTTGCACAGCCGCTTCTCGATGCCCAACCCCATGCCGCCCTGCAGGCGGGACAGGTCCAGTACCTGCGAGATCAGGCGCTGCATCCGGCCGCTGGAATAGCGGATGCGTTCGCCCATGCGGGCCCCGGAATCCGTCTTGGACAACAGCGTGGCGGCCATGGAAATGGACTGCAGCGGATCGCGCAGATCGTGGCCCAGCATGGCCAGCAGCGCGGTCCGCGCCCGGTCCACGTCAGCGGCGCGGCTGGTCGCGATGTGGGACAGTTCGTCGCGCAGGTTGTCGGCGGCTTCCAGTTCGGCGGGCAGCCAGGTCGTGCAGGTGTTGCGCACGACTTCGCGCCAGGCTTCGAACGAGCCGCGCGGCGTCAGGCGCGGCCCCAGATTGCCGACGGTGTATTGTTTCTCCGGCTTTCCGCCCCACACCAGCGTTTCGATCTGCTCTTTGCGCAACCAGATCAGCCAGCCATTGTTCATGGGGTCGAATTTGCACGCGAGCAGTCCGGCGTAAGGCACCAGATCGGTCTGCAGTCCAGGATAGTCGCGGGCGATGTTGTCGGTGTGCACCAGGCGCTGGCCGCTTTGGTCCAGCGCGCACAGGATGCCCGCCAACTCGCCGCGCGGCGCGATGCCGCCGAACACGGTGACGCTGTTGCCCCACAGGCACAGCGCGGCGTCGTTCGGGATCAGCGAAGCGGGCGTCGTGGGGCCGGCGGACAGCGCCAGATGCAGATTTTCCGACGCGGACACGCGTTCGGTCAGTTCGCTGACCAGCGCCGCATTGCGGCGCGCCTGGGCGGCGCGCTCACTGCCTTCGAAATTGGCCAGCGCGGCCGACAGCACTTGCGCCAGCGCTTCGCAGGCCTGGCGCGCCGGGTAGGGGATCGGGCGCGGCGAATGATGGTGGCAGGCGATCATGCCCCACAGCCGGCCATCAATGACGATCGACAGGCTCATCGACGCTTGCACGCCCATGTTCGCCATGTATTCCAGATGGATCGGCGACACGCTGCGCAACGCGGAAAAACTCATGTCCAGCGGCCGTGGATCCGAGCCAGGCGCGCCCAGCACGCGGATCGGCGTATATCGGGCGTCTGCGATCTGGCGCAAGGTGTTGACGGTGTACAGGCGGCGCGCCTGCGCCGGGATGTCGCCGGCCGGATACCGGCGTCCCACCCAGTCCTCCAGCGATTCGTGGCGTTGCTCGGCCACGATCTCGCCGCTGTCGTCAGGATGGAAGCGGTAGGCCATGACGCGGTCGAAGCCGGTGGCGCGGCGCACCTCGCGCACGGCGCTTTCCAGCAGGCCCTGGATGTCGCGCTGGCCACGCACCCGTTCGATGCTGCGGTAGATGCGCGCCGGGTCGGCGATGCCCGTGTCGTCCACCCGCAGTTCCAGCTCGATGATCGTCAGGCCGTCGGTGTTGCGGTGGCCGATCACGTCGAACGTCGCGTGATTCAGCGCGATGGTCAACGGGTCGAAGATAGGGTCGGGATTGCCCAGCCAGACGGCCAGGTAGTGGGCCAGGGCGGGAGGCAGCGCGCCGGGAGCGCACGGTTGGCCCAGGGTCAGCGGCGCACCCAGCACGTCGGGCGCGTTTTCGCTGGCGAACCGCAAGTTGCCGTCCGCGTCGAACGCAATCAGCGCGCCCAGCGGCTGGATGGCGCCCGGTACGTGTATCGGTTCGCTATCGCAGTTCGCGAGCGTGACGGGTGGAACGGATTGGGTGGGCGCATTCATTCTGGGTATATACCGGGGACGCGCAATGTGCTGTCATTATGTCAAATATATTGTATGAATGTGTGCATTTGCAGCCCCGTCACCTATATGGAGATTCCATGGCCCGTCTTCCCTACGCCGATCTGACTCATCCCGAAGCACGGCCCCTGGTCGATCGCATCGTCGCCGAACGCGGCAGCGTCCTGCACCTGTACCAGATGCTGCTGCACAGCCCGGCGGTTGCGGGCGGCTGGTTGAACTATCTGACCTCGATCCGCCAGTTGAGCACGCTGCCGGGCGACCTGCGCGAATTGGTGATCATGCGGGTGGCGGCGATCAATGGCGCGCCTTACGAGGCCGACCAGCATGCGCCGATCGCGCTGAAAGAGGGCGTTTCGCAAGCGCAGCTGGATGCGCTGGACGCCTGGGAAGACTCGGACCTGTTCGGCGAACGCGAAAAGGCGGTGCTGGCTTATACCGATGCGATGACCCGCCAGGTACAGGTGCCGGAACCGGTGTTCCAGGCGGCGCGGGCGGCAATGGGGTCGGATAAGCTCATCGTCGAGCTGACCGCGACGGTCGCGGCGTACAACATGGTGTCCCGCTTCCTGGAAGCGCTGCAAGTGCATTCGCACGACCACCGCTAGGGGCGGGGAAGGGGCGCGCGTGCCGGCAAGGCCCGCTGCCCCGGATTCGCTTCAGCCGCGCTGCGCGTCGATCAGCGCGTCCAGCTTGATCGCGTCCGCCACGAAGAGGCGGATGCCCTCTGAGAGCTTCTCGGTCGCCATGGCGTCCTCGTTGAGCAGGGTGCGGAATGTGATTTCGTCCGACCCGATGCGCGCGATGGGTTCGCCCGTGTCGTCGGCGCGCAATTGCGCGGGAACGTCGCCTGGCGCGCTGGCCAGCTGGTTCAGCAGATCGGGGCTGATCGTCAGCAGGTCGCAGCCCGACAGCGCCACGATTTGCCCTGCATTGCGAAAGCTCGCGCCCATGATTTCGGTGGGAATGCCGTGCTGCTTGTAGTAGCGGTAGATGCGCGTCACGGACAGCACGCCGGGGTCCCGCGCGCCGGCGTTGTCGGCTTCCACCCAGGACGGGCCGGCGCTTTTCTTGTACCAGTCGTAGATGCGGCCGACAAAGGGCGAAATCAATTGCACCTTGGCATCGGCGCAGGCGACGGCCTGGGGCAAGGAAAACAGCAGCGTCAGGTTGCAGCGCACGCCTTCGGCTTGCAGCGCGCGGGCGGCCTGGATGCCCTCCCAGGTGGAGGCGATCTTGATCAGCACGCGCTCGCGCGGCACGCCGGCGGCTTCATAGAGCGCGATCAGCCCGCGGGCGCGCTCGATGGTGGCGCGCGTGTCGAAGGACAGGCGGGCATCCACCTCGGTCGACACGCGACCCGGCACGATGTTCAGGATGGCGCGGCCAAACGACACCAGCAGGCGGTCCACGAGCTCAGGCGTCGAGGCGCCGCCATGGTCGCGGGCCGTTTTCTCCAGCAGCGGACGGTACGCGTCCTGCTGGACAGCCTTAAGAATCAGGGACGGATTGGTGGTGGCGTCGGTGGGACGCAGCGCCTTCATCGCTTCGAAATCCCCCGTGTCGGCGACAACGGTGGTGTGATTGCGCAGGGCGTCAAGTTGGCTGGACATGGACAGATACGGCTCACAACGGCAAGGGTTGAAGGTGCCTTAGCGTATCACTGCCCGGTGTTGGCTGCCGTCGTCCAATTGCGCGAGGCCGGGCACGCGCGCCGCAAAGGGCAAATCGCGGCTACGGGCCTTATTTGGCGCGGTTCGCCGGGAATTTCGGCCTGTCGGAGTATAATCCGAAGGTTTGATTATCGATTCTACAACCGGGGTTTACTGTGCTGCCGCAACTTTTTCCCGAGGGGATCAACCGCTTCCCTCCTGCAATTCTGGCTCTGGCGGACGGTACCATTTTTCGAGGCGTGTCGATCGGTGCGCCTGGCCATACCGTTGCCGAAGTGGTGTTCAACACCGCGATGACCGGGTACCAGGAAATTCTCACCGATCCCAGCTATAGCGGCCAGATCGTCACGCTGACGTATCCGCATATTGGCAACACCGGCGTCAATGCCGAAGACGTGGAAGCCAATCGCGTCTATGCCGCCGGACTGGTGGTCCGCGACTGTCCCGCCCGCGTGTCGAACTTCCGTTCCACGCAATCCCTGCCCGACTATCTGGCCGCGCAGGGCATCGTCGCCATTTCCGGCATCGACACCCGCAAGCTCACGCGCATCCTGCGTGAAAAAGGCGCTCAAGGCGCCTGCATCTTTGTTGGCACCGACGCCGAGCGCGCGGTCGAACTGGCCAAGGGCTTTGCCGGCATGGCCGGCCAGGATCTGGCCAAGGTCGTCTCCACCAAGGCAAGCAGCGAATGGACCGAAGGCACCTGGCAACTGGGTGAAGGCTTCTCCAAGCCCGACCAGTCCAAGTTCCACGTCGTGGCCTACGACTTCGGCATCAAGACCAATATCCTGCGCCTGCTGGCTGACCGTGGCTGCCGCCTGACCTTGGTGCCCGCGCAAACCAGCGCCGAAGACGTGCTGAAGCTCAATCCCGACGGCGTGTTCCTGTCCAACGGCCCCGGCGACCCCGAGCCCTGCGACTACGCCATCGCCGCCACGCGCACGTTCCTGGACAAGAAGCTGCCGGTGTTCGGCATCTGCCTGGGCCATCAGATCATGGGCCTGGCCGTGGGCGGCAAGACGCTCAAGATGAAGACCGGCCACCACGGCGCGAACCATCCCGTGCAGGACTTGCAGTCCAAGCGCGTGTTCATCACGAGCCAGAACCACGGCTTCGCAGTGGATGCCGCCAGCCTGCCGGCCAATGCGCGCGTGACGCACGTGTCGCTGTTCGACGGCACGCTGCAAGGCTTCGAGCTCACCGACCGCCCGGCCTTCTGCTTCCAGGGTCACCCCGAAGCCAGCCCGGGTCCGCACGACATCCTTGAACTGTTCGACAAGTTCATCGCCCTGATGTCCGGCCAAAAGTAAAGATTGCATCATGCCCAAGCGTACAGACCTAAAAAGCATACTCATCATCGGCGCCGGCCCCATCATCATCGGGCAGGCTTGCGAATTCGACTATTCCGGCGCACAGGCGTGCAAGGCGCTCAAGGCCGAGGGTTACCGCACCATCCTGGTGAACAGCAACCCGGCCACGATCATGACGGACCCGGAAACGGCCGACGTCACCTACATCGAGCCCATCACCTGGCAAGCCGTCGAAAAGATCATCGAGCGTGAAAAGCCCGATGCGCTGCTGCCGACCATGGGCGGCCAGACCGCGCTGAACTGCGCGCTGGACCTGGCCCACCACGGCGTGCTGAAAAAGCACAACGTGGAACTGATCGGCGCCAACGAGCACGCCATCGAAAAGGCCGAAGACCGCCAGAAGTTCAAGCAGGCCATGACCGACATCGGCCTGGAATCGGCCAAATCGGGCGTCGCCCACAGCATGGACGAAGCCTGGGAAGTGCAGCGCCGCATCGCGGCCGAAGTCGGCACCTCGGGTTTCCCGGCCGTCATCCGCCCCAGCTTCACGATGGGTGGTTCGGGCGGCGGCATCGCCTACAACGCCGAAGAATTCGAAACCATCTGCCGCCGCGGCCTGGAAGCGTCGCCCACCAGCGAACTGCTGATCGAAGAGTCGCTGCTGGGCTGGAAGGAATTCGAGATGGAAGTGGTCCGCGACAAGGCGGATAACTGCATCATCGTCTGCTCGATCGAAAACCTGGACCCGATGGGCGTGCACACCGGTGACTCGATCACTGTGGCGCCGGCGCAGACCCTGACCGACAAGGAATACCAGCGCCTGCGCGATGCCTCCATCGCCGTGCTGCGCAAGATCGGCGTCGATACCGGTGGCTCGAACGTGCAGTTCGGTATCAACCCGAAGACCGGCCGTGTGGTCGTCATCGAGATGAATCCGCGTGTGTCGCGTTCCTCGGCGCTGGCTTCCAAGGCCACCGGCTTCCCGATCGCCAAGGTCGCCGCGAAGCTGGCCGTGGGCTACACCCTGGACGAACTGAAGAACGAGATCACCGGCGGCCTGACCCCGGCCTCGTTCGAGCCGTCCATCGACTACGTCGTCACCAAGATCCCGCGTTTCGCCTTCGAGAAGTTCCCGGCCGCCGACGCCCGCCTGACCACCCAGATGAAGTCGGTGGGCGAGGTGATGGCGATGGGCCGCACTTTCCAGGAGTCGGTGCAGAAGGCCCTGCGTGGCCTGGAAACCGGCAAGGTCGGCTTCGACCCGACCGGCCTGGACCTGGCCAACGAAGAAGACCTGCAGACCCTGCGCCGCGAGCTGAAGGCGCCGGGCCCGGAGCGCCTGTTCTTCGTCGCCGATGCGTTCCGCGCCGGCATGAGCGTGGAAGAGATCTACGCACTGTCGTTCATCGATCACTGGTTCCTGGACCAGATCGAGGAAATCATCGCGGCGGAAGCTGAAGTCACTGCCGGTGGCATCGATGCGCTGGACGCTGCACGCCTGCGCAAGCTGAAGCGCGCTGGCTTCTCCGACGCGCGCCTGGCGCAGCTGACCGGTACCAACGAAGCCGCCATCCGCGCGCTGCGTCGTGCGCACAAGGTACGCCCGGTCTACAAGCGCGTGGACTCCTGTGCCGGTGAGTTCTCCACCGGTACCGCCTACCTTTACTCGACCTACGAGGACGAGTGCGAGGCCGCGCCGAGCAACCGCGACAAGATCATGATCCTGGGCGGTGGCCCGAACCGCATCGGCCAGGGCATCGAGTTCGACTACTGCTGCGTGCATGCCGCGCTGGCGCTGCGCGAAGACGGGTACGAGACCATCATGGTCAACTGCAACCCGGAAACCGTGTCCACCGACTACGACACGTCGGATCGCCTGTACTTCGAACCGCTGACCTTGGAAGACGTGCTGGAAATCGTCCACAAGGAAAACCCGGTCGGCATGATCGTCCAGTACGGCGGCCAGACCCCGTTGAAGCTGGCGCGCGCCCTGGAAGCCAACGGCGTGCCGATCATCGGCACCAGCCCGGAATCCATCGACGTCGCCGAAGACCGCGAACGCTTCCAGAAGCTGCTGAACAAGCTTGGCCTGCGTCAACCGCCCAACCGCACTGCGCGCACCGAAGGCGAGGCCCTGGCCCACGCCACGGAAATCGGCTACCCGCTGGTCGTTCGCCCCAGCTACGTGCTGGGCGGCCGCGCCATGGAAATCGTGCACGAGCAGCAAGACCTCGAACGCTACATGCGCGAGGCCGTGAAGGTCAGCAATGACTCGCCCGTGCTGCTGGACCGCTTCCTGAACAACGCCACCGAAGTGGACGTGGACTGCCTGGCCGACGGCGAAACCGTCTTCATCGGCGGCGTCATGGAACACATCGAGCAGGCCGGCGTGCACTCGGGTGACTCGGCGTGCAGCCTGCCGCCTTACTCGCTGTCGGCGGAAGTCATCGCCGAAATCAAGCGCCAGACCACGATGATGGCCAAGGCCTTGAACGTCAGCGGCCTGATGAACGTGCAGTTCGCCATCCAGGGCGGCGACGTCTACGTGCTGGAAGTGAACCCGCGCGCTTCGCGCACGGTGCCTTACGTGTCCAAGGCCACCGGCCTGCAACTGGCCAAGATCGCCGCGCGCGCCATGGCCGGCCAGACGCTGGCGGCGCAAGGCATCACGAAGGAAGTCGTGCCGCCTTACTTCTCGGTCAAGGAAGCCGTGTTCCCGTTCGTGAAGTTCCCGGGCGTGGACACCATCCTCGGCCCGGAAATGAAGTCGACCGGCGAAGTGATGGGCGTGGGCATGAGCTTCGGCGAAGCCTTCGTGAAGTCGCAGCTGGCCGCTGGCGTGCGCCTGCCGGATTCCGGCACCGTGTTCATCAGCGTGAAGAACCAAGACAAGCCCCGCGCCGTGGAAGTGGCGCGCGGCCTGCACGCCCTGGGCTTCAAGCTGGTCGCGACTCGCGGCACGGCAGCCGAGATCGAAGCGGCCGGCATTCCGGTGCAAGTGGTCAACAAGGTCACCGAAGGCCGTCCGCACATCGTCGACATGGTGAAGAACGGCGAAATCGCGCTGGTCATCAACACCGTCGAAGAGCGTCGCAACGCCATTGTTGATTCGCGCACCATCCGCACGCAGTCGCTGGCGGCCCGCGTCACCTTCTTTACCACCATCGCTGGCGCCCGCGCCGCGGTCGAAGGCATGCAGTACCTGCGCCAGGGCCTGGGCCTGCAGGTGTATCCGTTGCAGGATCTGCACGCATCGCTGTTGAAGAACTGAAGCTCTGAAAGAGGGTGCGCGGCTGAAGCCAGCTGCGTGCGCTTGATGTAGGATGCCGGGGCGGCCCTTGTAAAAGAGGGTCGCCCCTTTTTCATTCCTGCTTTTTCATCTCTGCTTACCGCGATCCATGAACCGAGTCTTCATTACCGGCGCCAGCAGTGGCCTGGGCCGCGCCCTGGCGCAGCAGTACGCCGCATCCGGCGCCACGCTGGGCCTGCTTGGCCGGCGCGAAGACGCGTTGCGCGAGCTGGCCGCCAGCCTGCCCGGCGAACACCGCTGCTATGCCGTGGACGTGCGCGACCGCGCGGCCTTGCACGCGGCCGCAGCCGATTTCATCGCGTTTTGCCAGGGCAGGGTGGACGTGGTCATCGCCAGCGCCGGCATCAGCGCGGGCACGCTGACCGAGCACGGCGAAGACTATGACGTGTTCAAGGCCATCGTCGATACCAACCTGCTGGCCACTGTCGCCACCTTCGAGCCGTTCGTGGGCGCCATGCGCGCGGCGGGCGCCGGACGGCTGGTGGGCATCGCCAGCGTGGCCGGCGTGCGCGGCCTGCCGGGCGCGGGCGCATACAGCGCGTCCAAGTCTGCGGTGGTGACCTACTGCGAAAGCCTGCGGCTGGAACTGGCGGCTGACGGCATCCGGGTCGTGACGATCGCCCCCGGCTACATCAAGACCGCCATGACGGCGAAGAACCCGTATTCGATGCCCTTCCTGATGGAAGCGGACGCCTTTGCGCAGCGCGCGCATGCCGCGATCGAGCGCGGCACGTCGTATAAGGTGATTCCGTGGCAGATGGGCGTGGTGGCCAAGCTGATGCGCCTGTTGCCCAACGCCGTGTATGACAAGCTGGCGTGCAACGCGCCGCGCAAGCCGCGTAAAGCGGAGTAGGTTCCGCTTTACGCCCAGCGCGGTTGCCGCTTACGGCACCACGTCGTCGCCGACTTCGTCGGCCACGTGCCCCACGTCGCCCCAGTCCAGCACTTCCCACTTGCGGCCGCGCACCGCGACGCGGTTGATGCTGACGTTCAGCAACGCGGCATCGCGCGGCGCGTTCAGCGGCACGCCCGACGCGTGGCGCCAGATGATGTCCAGCACGCCGCCGTGGGTGAACAGCAGGATGCGCTCGCCGTCGTGGCGGCTGGCGATGTCGTCCACCGTCGAGATCACGCACGACTGGAACTGGCCCAGCGTTTCGCCGCCATCCAGCGGGCGCAACGGATCACGGCTTTTCCAGGCGGCCGCGGCTTCGGGGGCCTGAACGTCGATGCGGTCGTGGTCCAGGCCTTCCAGCACGCCGAAGCCGCGCTCGCGGATGCCGGGCTCCACGCGCACGCGCAGGCCCAGTTGTTCTGACACGGGCACGGCCGTGGCGTGGGCGCGCTGCAGATCGCTGCTGTAGATGGCGTGGATCGGCGTGTGGCGGGCTTCTTCGCGCAGGCGCGCGGCCAGCAGGCTGGCCTGGTTGACGCCGAATTCGTTCAGGGGGATGTCTTGCCAGCCTTGCAGGCGGCGCTGGCGGTTCCAGTCGGTTTCGCCATGGCGGATGAACCAGATTTCAGTCATTGGATCGTGATGCGGGAGTAAGGCTTAGAGCTGGGCCGGCGTGATCGCCGCGCGCGGCTTCCAGATGGTTTGAATGATCGAGCTTAACGCGACCAGCGCGGGCTCGCTAGCGCGCTCATAGGGCAGGATGAAGCCTAGCATGGCGTCCACGCGGGCCTGGCCCCACACGATGAAATCGTTGGACGCGGCGCCGGCCAGGGCGGTTTCCTCGCGCAACAGCGCGCAGCCCGCGCCGGCGCGCACCAGCGCATCCAGGTTGGCCTGGTCGTCGTGCTGCATGACGATGCGCGGCGACAGGCCGTGGCGTTCGAACATGTCGCGCAGCAGCAGATGGGTGTGGCAGCCGGACGGCCCGTCCAGCCAGGGCAGTTGCGCCACTTCCCGCCATCCGCCGCGCTTGAGCACCGCGGCATGTTCTTTCGGCATGGCGATGCGGTAGCGCACGCTGCGCAACGGCAGCCACAGCACGCCGCGCGGCGGGTTGGCGGCGATGGTCAGCGCGGCAGGCAGGCGGCCCGTGCTGACCTGTTCGGCCAGCGTGGCGGCTGGCAGCGTCTGGGTCTTCAGTTCCACCAGCGGCAGCCGCTGGTTCACGGCAAAGGCCAACTCGCCCAGGCGCAGGAAATCCGGCATTTCGCTGGGCACGCCCAGTTCCACGACCCCGTGCAGGCTGCCTTGCAGTTGCTGCGCTTCGGATTTGAGTTGCGCGCCCAGCACCAGCAGGGATTCCGCCGTGGGCAACAGCACTTCGCCCGCCTTGGCCAACGCCAGCCGGCCGCCGCTGCGGTCGAACAGCGCCACGCCCAGGCTTTGTTCCAGGGCCTTGATCTGCGCGGTGACCGCGGGCTGGGTCAGCGACAGCGCTTCGGCCGCCTTCGTCAGGTTGCCCAGCCGGGCGACCGTGACGAAGGCACGGATCTGATAGATTTCCATGGCCGCAAGTTTAGGCCGCGAGCAGCCGGACTTGGGTAGGCTCCAATCCGATCGAAACCGGCGCGCCGGCAGGGAAGGGCGACAATCCGGCCAGGTGCGACTGGTCGGCGGTCAGCCGCTGTTCGCCGATCAGCACCTGATAGCGCGTGAATTCGCCCAGGAATTCGCTGCTTTCGACGACGCCCGGCAGCCAGACGTAGCGCGCATCGCCCAGGCCGTCCGCCATTTCGATCTGCACCGTGTGGGGCCGGAAGCTGGCCGCCAGCCGGGACGCCGCCGGCGCCTCGGCCGTCAGCGGCAGGTGCAGGTCGCCAATGCCTTCCACCGCCAGCACCACGCTGCCGCTGGTGCGCTCGCGCACATCGCCTTCCAGCACGTTCATCGTGCCCACGAAGTTGGCCACGAAGCGGTTCACCGGATAGTCGAACAATGTGCTGGGCGCGCCGATCTGCTGGACCACGCCGTGGTCCAGCACCGCCATCCGGTCAGCGGTAGTCATCGCCTCTTCCTGGTCGTGCGTGACGAAGATGGTGGTGATGCCTAGGCGCCGCTGCAGGCTCAGCAAGTCCTGGCGCATCTGCACGCGCAGCTTCTTGTCCAGGTTGGACAGGGGCTCGTCCAGCAGCAGCACCTGCGGCTCGATGACGATGGTGCGGGCCAGCGCCACGCGCTGCTGCTGCCCGCCGGACAACTGGTTGGGGCGGCGCTTGCCGTATTGCGACAGGCCCACCAGCTCCAGCGCCGCTTCCACCTTGGCGCGGATTTCCGCCTTGGGCAGCTTGCGCTCGACCAGACCGAACGCCACGTTGTCCCACACCGTCATATGCGGCCACAGCGCGTAGTTCTGGAACACCATGCCGATGTTGCGGTCCCAGGGCGGCGTACCGCTGATGTCCTTGCCGTCCACCAGCAACTGTCCCGCGCTGTGCCGGTTGAAGCCGGCGATCAGCCGCAGCAGCGTGGACTTGCCCGAGCCCGACGGGCCCAGCAAGGCGAAGAATTCGCCGGGCTCGATGTTGATGTTCACATCCTTGAGCACCTCCGTCTTGCCGTAGGACAAGCGGATGTTGCGGCATTCGACGCTGACTTTCTTCATGCGGATTCCCCTTCATTGCGTGCCGGACGCTGGCGCGACTGCGCGCGCTCCACCAGCAAGTGCGATACATACGTGCCAATGGCCACCGCGGCCACCGCCAGCACGCCCAGCGCGGCGCCCGGGCCCCGGCCCGCCGCGCTTTGCATATACAGATAAATGCCGTAGCTCATGGGCGCCTGGCTGTCTTTCGTGACCAGCATGATGGTGGCCGAAAGCTCGACCGCCGCCGTCACGAAACTGGTCACAAAGCCCGCCAGCATGCCGCCGGCCATCAACGGCACCACCACGCGCCGTATCGTGCTCATGCGGGTGGCGCCCAGCGACTGCGCGGCTTCCTCCAGCGAGACGTTGATCTGCTGCAGCGACGCCACGCAGGAACGCAGCGCGTAGGGCAGCCGCCTGACCGAGTACGCGATCATGATGATGATCCACGACGAGGTCAGCAAGGTGCCGGTGCCGGGCAGCTCGATGCCGCGGAACGTGCGCAAGAAGCCGATGGCCAGCACGATGCCGGGGATCGCCAGCGCCGCCGATGCCATGAAATCCAGCCACTGACGCGCCGGCAAGCGGGTGCGCAGCATCAGGTAGGCGATGGCGGTGCCCAGGATCACGTCCACGCCCGCGGCCAGCCCGCAATAGAGCAGGGTGTTGGCGATCATGCCCTGGGACTCGGAGAACACCGCCGAGTAATGGGCCAGCGTATACCCGTCGGGCAGCGGCGCGAAGCTCCACACGCTGGCCAGCGACAGCAGCAGCACGCCCATGTGCGGCGACAGCACCAGCATCAGCACCAGGATGATCCACCCGTAGGCCAGTACGCATTCCAGCGGACGCAGCGTGCGCTTCTGGATGGAATTGCCGCCCTTTTGCAGGGTGGAGTAGTCGCGGCCCTTGAGCACGCGTGCCGACAGCCACAGCGCCAGGATCGAGAACGCGATCATGATCACGCTGATCACGTACCCCAGGGGGTCTTCCAGCCCCACCTGCGTGATGCGCAGATAGGCCTGCGGGGCCAGCATGTTGGTCGTGCCCAGCACCAATGGCGTGCCCAGGTCGTCGAACACCTTGACGAACACCAGCGACGTGCCGGCCACATAGCCCGGCAACGCCAGCGGGAAGATCACGCGGCGGAACAGCCGGAACCCGCGCGAGCCCAGGTTGAAGGCGGCTTCCTCCATGGCGCCGTCGATGTTGCGCAGCGCCACCACCAGGTTCATCAGGATGAACGGGAAGTAGTGCAGGGCCTCGACGAAGATGACGCCGTTCAATCCTTCCATGAAGGGGATCGTGAACCCGAACCAGTCGTTGAGCAGCAGGTTGACGCTGCCCGAGCGGCCGAAGATCAGCTGCATCGCGACCGCGCCCACGAAGGGCGGCATGATCAGCGGCAGGACGCCCAGCGTCTGGATGATCAGCGCGCCGCGGAACTCGAAGCGCACGGTGAAGTAAGCCAGCGGGACGGCGATCAATGACGCCAGCAGCGCGGACCAGCCCGCCACGTACAGGCTGTTGAAGAAGGCCTCCTTCATCAGCGGCTGGTTGAAGAACGCGCCGAAGTGACCCATCGTGAGGCTGCCGTCGGCGTTCACGAAGGCGCTGTAGAACACCGTGCCCACCGGCACGGCCAGGAAAAGCAGCAGAAAGCCGAACACCAGCAGCGCCGTCAATACGGGGCCGGCGGGCAGGCGTGAGTGGCCCGAAGAATTCATCGAGATTCCCGAAATCGTTGCCAGGGGACCGCGGCGGGGCGCAGGGGAGCGATCCCGTGCGCCGCCGCGCGCGTCATGCGGGTTAGAGCGCCGCGGCCTGCTTGGCCAGCTTGACGGCTTCTTCGTAGTTCGCCTTGGACTTGCCGTTCCACTCGCCTTCCAGCTGGGTGATCTGCTGGTTCACGGCGGCGTCCTTCTTGTTGCCGGCGAAGATCGCCAGGAAGGCCGGGTCGGCGGCTTTCTTGCCGTCGACCAGCGGTGCCCAGGTCAGCTTGCGCGCCTGCGCCAGCAGCTCGGCGGCGCGGCCGCTCTTGGCCTTGTCGCCCAGCTTGGCTTCGGCGTCGTAGATCGCCTTGGTGGCGGCCTGCAGTTCCTTCAGGCGGAACGTGACGGTCTGGTCGTACAGCGATTGGACGACGTAGTAGCGCGTCTGCGACAGGTCGGCGTTGAATTGCACCTTGCTTCGCTTGGCGATCTCGGCCGGGTCGGGATAGCCCGCCGGCACCTTGCCGGCCAGCGCCGAATACGGCAGCACCGGCAGCCGCGAGATCTTCGGTTCAAGCAGCAGTTCCTGGCCGGCCTGGCTGAGCGTGAAGGCAATGAACTTCTTGCCTTCCTCGGTGTTTTTCGCGCCTTCGATCAGCGCGATGTTGGCCGGCACGATGGCGGTTTCGGAGGGGTAGACAAATTCGACCGGGAACTTCGAATACTTGCTGGACAGGCCGAAGAAGTCGATGACCGGGCCGGCGCCGAACTGGCCGTTGTTCACGCCGTCCGGCACGCCGAACGAGCGCTCGGTGACGGCGCTGCTGTTGCCCGACATGCGCAGCAAGGTGCTCCAGCCCTCGTCCCAGCCTTCGCCCTGCAGGATGGTCTCCACCGTCAGGTGCATCGTGCCCGAGCGCGAAGGCGAGGTGATGCCGACGTGGCCGAACCACTGGGGCGACAGCAGGTCCTTCCATTCCACCGGGGCGGGGATCTTGTGCGCCGCGATATAGCGCGTGTTGTAGACGATGCCATAGCCCGCCAGCGCCTGCCCCAGGTACATGCCGCCGGGGTCGTTGATGGGGTAGTTGCCGATCTTGTCCGGCACGTCCTTGTTCGCCACGTCGGACGACTTGGCCAGCAGCTTGTCGCGGCCCAGCACTTCGAAGGCGTCCGGCGCGCTGGCCCAGAACACTTCGGGACGCTGGCCGGCGGGCGTTTCGCGCACATAGGCGATGCCCGACACCGTATTCTTGTTCAGGATTTCCAGCGTGATGCCGGGATTGGCCTTTTCGAAGGCGCTCTTGTAGGCCTGGGTCAGGTCTTTGGGAAACGACGTGATGACCGTGACGGTGCCGGCCAGGGCCGGTGCCGCGCAGGCGGCCAGCAGGGCTCCTGCAAGGGCGGTGCGCATTGCATGCATGGTTTGTCTCCGTAGTTTTTGATTTGTCCGGAGACAGTAATGTCTGACCTGCTATGCGTCCAATCAGAAATTTTGATGCGCGTCATCAGTGCGGGTGCCTGGGGGCCGGCACCCGCCGCCTGCCGTCGCGTGTCAGGCCGTCGTCGAGACGCCGCCTTTTGCGGCGCGCGCCTGTTGCGCCATCACTTGCGCGATCTGGCCTTGGATCTGCACCGCTTGGCCGTTCAACGCCAGCAGCTGTTGCGCCTTCATTTCGTCGGACATCCCGCTGGCCTTGACCTTGGCGATCTGGTCCATGACCCGCTTGAGCTGCTTCTGCAGTTCCTTGATCTGGCGGGTGTACTCATCGTCATTGTCGGTTTCTTCGCTGGCGCTCGTGGCGCCCACGTTCATCCCGCCCGGCGCATTGACGCGCACCTTGCCGTCAGCGGTGAGCGAGGTCGCGTCGCCGCCCGTGGCCGACTTGGCTTCCTTGTTGGCCTGGATCCGTTCGGCCCACAGGTCGGCCAGCGGATTGTTCCGGGAGATGCCGTTGATGGGGGTAGTCGCCATGGTTGCTCCTGCTGCCAGGTTGGATTTCGGGGTTTCCACTAATACGGCATTCTGGCGGCAAACTTAAACGTTGCCGCCCCTTCGCGGCCCCATTTACACTGGCGCCCGCTCACACCCAACACCTATTTTGGGAAACCCATGTCCAATTCCTATTTTCCGCGCTGGCGCCTGGCGGACGACGCCGAGCCGGGCGTCATCATCGCGCCCGACGAACGGCTGTCCTGGCCCAAGAACGTCGCCATGGGCGCGCAGCACGTGGTGGCGATGTTCGGCTCGACCGTGCTGGCGCCGCTGCTGATGGGTTTCGACCCCAACGTCGCCATCCTGATGTCCGGTATCGGCACGCTGATCTTCTTCCTGTTCGTCGGCGGCCGCGTGCCCAGCTACCTGGGGTCCAGCTTCGCCTTCATCGGGGGGGTGATCGCGGTCACGGGGTATGCCGGCGGCGGGGCCAACGCCAATATCGGCGTGGCGCTGGGCGCCATCATCGCCTGCGGCCTGGCTTATACGCTGATCGGCGTCATTGTCTGGATCGTCAATGCGCGTGCCGGCGGCGGCGCCAATTGGATCGATACGTTGATGCCGCCTGTCGTGACGGGCGCCGTCGTGGCCGTGATCGGCCTGAATCTGGCGCCCATCGCGGCCAAGGGCGCCATGGGCGCCTCGGGCTTCGACACCTTCATGGCCCTGGTCACCATCGTCTGCGTGGGCGGCATCGCCGTCTACACGAAGGGCATGGTCCAACGCCTCTTGATCCTGGTCGGACTGATCCTGGCTTGCGTGGTGTACGCGGTGTTGGCCAACGGCATGGGCATGGGCAAACCCATCGACTTCTCGGGCGTGGCCGCCGCGGCCTGGATCGGCCTGCCGCATTTCGCCGCGCCGGTGTTCAAAGCCGAGGCGATGGGCCTGATCGTGCCGGTGGCCATCATCCTGGTGGCCGAAAACCTCGGCCACGTGAAGGCGGTCAGCGCCATGACCGGCCAGGACCTGGACCGCTACCTGGGCCGCGCCTTCGTCGGCGACGGCGTGGCCACGATGGTCTCGGGCGCCGTGGGCGGCACCGGTGTCACCACCTACGCCGAGAACATCGGCGTGATGGCAGTGACCCGGATCTACTCCACGCTGGTGTTCGTGGTGGCGGCCCTGATCGCCATCGTGCTGGGCTTTTCGCCCAAGTTCGGCGCGCTGATCCAGACCATCCCGGGCCCCGTCCTGGGCGGCATGTCAGTGGTGGTGTTCGGCCTGATCGCCATCGCCGGCGCCCGCATCTGGGTGGTCAACCAGGTGGATTTCAGCGACAACCGCAACCTGATCGTGGCCGCCGTCACGCTGGTGCTGGGCGCGGGCGACTTCACGATCAAGCTGGGCGACTTCATGCTGGGCGGCATCGGCACCGCCACGTTCGGCGCCATCATCCTGTACGCCCTGCTGCGCCGCAGGAAGCCGGCGGCCGCCTGACCTTGGGGCCAGGCCCCGCGCAGGGCGGCCGTGCGGGTTACGACCTGGACAGCCGCGCTGCCTGCTTTGCCCCGGACACCCGGGCCGGCACCGCCTCGATCACCTGACCCGATTGCGTCTTGAACACCGCGGTGGCCTCCGACAGGCGGCGCGCCTGTTCCTCCATCGCGGAGGCGGCGGCCGACGCCTCTTCCACCAGCGCAGCGTTCTGCTGCGTCACTTCGTCCATTTGCGATACGGCCATGGTGACCTGGTCGATCCCGCCCGCCTGCTCGGCGGACGCGGCCGAGATCTCGCCCATGATGTCCGTCACGCGCTGCACCGATGCCACGATCTCCTGCATGGTCTGGCCGGCGGCCGACACCTGGGCCGAGCCGGCCTTGACGGTGTCCACGGACGCTTCGATCAGGGCCTTGATCTCCTTGGCCGCCTGGGCGGCGCGCTGCGCCAGCGTGCGCACCTCGCCCGCGACCACGGCGAATCCCTTGCCTTGCTCGCCCGCGCGGGCAGCTTCCACGGCGGCGTTCAACGCCAGGATATTCGTCTGGAACGCGATGCCGTCGATGACCGACACGATGTCGGAGATCTTGCGCGAGCTCTCCGAAATCCCCTGCATGGTGGCGACCACCTGGCCCACGTTGTCGCCGCCGCGCTGCGCGACCTGCATGCTGACCGCGGCCAGCTGGTTCGCCTGCGCGGCGTTTTCGGCGTTCTGCTTGACGGTGGCGGCAAGTTCTTCCATCGTCGCGGCGGTTTCTTCCAGGGCCGCAGCCTGCTCCTCGGTGCGGGTCGACAGGTTCGCGTTGCCGGCGGCGATCTCGGCCGCCCCCACGTTGATCTCCTCGACGCCCTGGCGCACTGACACCACCGTGCGGGTCAGGCCTTCCTGCATGCGCTTCAATGCGGCGAACAAGGCGCCGATCTCATTGTTGGAGCGGGTCTCGACCCGGGTGGTGAGGTCGCCGCCGGCGATGCGGTCGAAGTGCCGGCCAGCTTCTTGCAGGGGCTGCAACACCCCGCGCCGGATGAACGTCCAGCACAGGGCGGTCAGCAGCAGCGCGGCCGTCAACAGGGCGATCGCCGAGATCCGGGCATTGGAATAGGTGGCTTGCGAGCTGGCCAGCACGCCGTCGCTGCGCTCTTGTACGCGGGCGAGGAAGGTTTTCATGTCCCGGACGAAATTCGCGTCGGCCTGGCGGGTCTTGCCGACGTCCTGCTGGTACTTGGCCGGCGCGCGTTCCTTGATGGCCGCGCTTAGTGTGTCCAGCAGCGAGGCGTATTCCGTGAAGCGCCCCTGCAGGATCACCGCCAGCGCCTGGCCGCGTTCACTCTTGGGCACTTCCATGTATCGCGCGAAGCGCTCGCGGGCCTGCGCCAGTTCGCGGCCTGCCTCCTGTTCGGCCGTGCCGGCCTGTTCGGCATTGCCGGCCAGGATGCCTGCCAGCGCGTCGTCCAGCGCCAGCCGCGTGCGTAGCAGGGCTCCATTGGCTTCATAGAGCGGGTCGACCTGGTGCACCGCGACGGTATTCAGGTCTTCGATCTCGCGGACGCTATTGTCCGCATTCATCCAGCTCAACCCGCAGGCCAGCGCCAGCGCGATGACAAAGCACGCCAGCACCAGCAGCATGCCCGTACGGACTTTCAATTTTTCCAGCATGAGAGCTCCTCTTTCATGAACGCGATCTTCAGCGCGCAGGCTGGGGTTGCCCACCGGCCCTGCGGCTGAAGGGGCGGACGTCGAGCCGGATGACCGCGATGCGTCCGCCTGAAACTTGCAAGCACGCACAATCAATCGTTAACGCGGCAGCATCTGCCGCGTAGCCCGCAACACTTGAATAAGGAGAAGCGCCGGTTACCGCTTTTTGTATTTAATTGTTATTAGTCTTGCTACTTGTTAGTTATACCGTCGTTGTCGGTGTAGTCCGGCGGGTTTTTTTGTAAACCCAATATCGCGAATACAAAAAACTATCGACAAGTATCTTTTACGCAACGTCCTCGGGGCGGCGTGCAGCCGACGCAAGGAGGTGCGCCAAAGGATTTTTGAGGAAACCGCCGTTTTTAGCGGGTTACGGCGCTGAAATGCGCCGAAAAGCACGTTTTCTGCCGCGGCTTGCAATTCCGGTGGACTTTGACCACAATATGACTTTGATTGCCCCGGTTCCGACCCGAGCCGGGGTTTTGTTTTGGTCGTCCGCGCCGCAGGTCCTGCCCACAAGGCAGCAGACCCCATGCGCGCGCTTGGGTAACGACCTTCACCGAGAACGCTCCTTCGGGGCGTTTTTCTACTTTTGTTTGGGAAACGACATGTCTGCCATTCCTTTGACCGTGCGCGGGGCCGAGCGCTTGCAAGAAGAGCTCCACCGGCTGAAAACCGTGGAACGTCCTGCCGTGATTAACGCGATCGCCGAGGCGCGTGCGCAGGGTGATCTGTCGGAAAATGCCGAATACGATGCCGCTCGCGAGCGCCAAGGTTTCATCGAGGGTCGGATTGCCGAACTCGAAGGCACACTTTCCAATGCCCATCTGATCGATCCGTCTTCGCTGGAAGCCGAAGGCCGCGCCGTGTTTGGCGCCACCGTCGACATCGAAGACCTGGATTCGGGCGACCGCGTGACGTACCAAATCGTCGGCGACGTTGAAGCCGACATCAAGTCGAACCTGATTTCCGTGTCGAGCCCGGTGGCGCGCGCGCTGATCGGCAAGAGCGAAGGCGATGTGGTCGAGGTCAAGGCCCCGGCCGGCGTTCGCGAGTATGAAGTTCTGGGCGTGCGTTACATCTAACGCATCAACCCTAGCAGGTAGCTGTCAAAACACCATGGTCCGAACCCTGCGTTCGTCTTGATTCCGCGGTACATTCGCGGATCGCTATGGTGGACCGGGCGCGTAAAGCGCCCGTTTTTGTGCCCAGCCTTACCTTTTCGTCGTCTTGCGGCTCGTGCCGCTGCGTGCCCCGGCCCGAAGGCTGAGCGCGCTGCCGGCGCGACGGGGAATGCCGTGGCCGCTGACGGTAGCGCGTTTGTTGCTGGGACGCATCGGCTTGCCGTTCTTATTGAGCTGGTCCTGCGGCACGAAGCGGGTTTTGGCCGGCTTGGGCTCTTCGGACTCGCTGCGGCGCGGACGCTTGCCCAAGGTCTTGCCTTCGGCGGCCAGCTTCTTGGGCGTGTAGGGCTCCGAGGCACGGCGCTTGGCAGGCGCTTCGGGCTCCATGGCGGCCAGCGCGGCGGGCTTGACGTTGCCGGCCAGCGGGCGGAAAAGAATCAGGGTCTTGCCCAGGTGATGCACCGGGGCGCAAGACAGAGTGTCGCAAATCGTCGACAACATGGTGTCGCGGGCCTCGCGGTCGTCGCCACCGGCGCGTACCTTGATAAGGCCGTGCGAAGACAGTGCCAGGTCGATTTCCTTGAGCACGGCTTCGGTCAGGCCGTTGTCGCCAATCAGGACGACGGGGCGCAGGGGGTGGGCGGCGGACCGAAGGTCGCTGCGCTCACGAGAGGTAAGTTCTAATATAGGCATGCGTGGAATTGTACGGTAATGGCCAAGAATAAATTCTCTAAAGACTGGATTCACCAGCACATCAATGATCCCTATGTGAAGCTGGCGCAACAGAAGGGCTATCGGGCCCGTGGCGCGTTCAAGCTGATCGAGCTTCTGGACACTGAAAAGCTGCTGCGCCGGGGCGACCTGGTTGTCGATCTGGGCGCGTCGCCCGGCAGCTGGTGCCAGGTGCTGCGAGAGCGGCTGACCGGGCCGGGCGGCGTCGTGGACGGACGCATCATCGGGCTGGACATGCTTCCCATGGAGCCTATCGCAGGGGTGGAATTCATCCAGGGCGACTTCCGGGACGACGAAGTTCTGAAACAATTGGAAGACTTGGTCGGATCGCATGCCGTGGACCTTGTTATTTCAGATATGGCCCCCAACTTGTCAGGCGTGGGGATTGCCGACGCCGCGCGCATCCAGCATGTGTGCGATTTGGCGATGGAGTTTTCCCGCGCTCACCTCAAGCCCGACGGTGCTCTGATTGTCAAAGCCTTCCACGGCAGCGGTTTTTCGCAGATCGTGGAAAGCTTCAAGCAGCACTTCAAGCGGGTGGTCGAGCGCAAGCCGAAGGCGTCGAGGGCGAAGTCCTCTGAAACCTTTCTGGTTGCCCGCGATCTGAAGTAACCCCGGTCCGGGGCCTGTTGCTCCGGAACCCAAAAAAACGCTACCTGCTTGGCGAGACAACGACCTAACAAATCACGAATCAGACGTAAATAAACGGGCCCCAGGGATCCCAGGACGCAATCGGGTCCAACAGGGTAGAATGGGCTATTGACATACTTGTGACGGTGCCATATGCGGGTGCGCGGTCGCCGGTCGGAATCGAAAGCAGGAGATCGACCTTGAATAATTCATTTTCGAAAGTCGCTGTCTGGATGGTGATAGCCCTCGTGCTATTTACCGTCTTCAAACAGTTCGACGGACGCGCTCAGACCCAGGACGGCGTGACCTACACGCAGTTCATGGACGACGCCAAGGCGGGACGTATCCGCAAGGTCGACGTTCAGGGCGACGTGCTGTACGTCACCCCGGACGCGGGCCGCGCCTATACGCTGACTTCGCCGGGCGACCTCTGGATGGTCTCCGATCTGCTGAAGTATGGCGTGCAGGTGTCGGGCAAGCCGCGCGAAGAGCAATCGCTGCTGATGAGCATCTTCGTGTCGTGGTTCCCCATGCTGCTCTTGATCGGCGTCTGGGTGTTCTTCATGCGGCAGATGCAAGGCGGCGGCAGGGGCGGCGCGTTCAGCTTCGGCAAGTCCCGCGCCCGCATGCTGGACGAAAACACCAACCAGATCACCTTCGCTGACGTCGCCGGCTGCGATGAAGCCAAGGAAGACGTCCAGGAACTGGTCGACTTCCTGCGCGACCCCAGCAAGTTCCAGAAGCTGGGCGGCCGTATTCCGCGCGGCGTGCTGATGGTCGGCTCGCCCGGTACCGGCAAGACGCTGCTGGCCAAGGCCATCGCGGGCGAAGCCAAGGTTCCGTTCTTCAGCATCTCGGGTTCCGATTTCGTTGAAATGTTCGTCGGCGTGGGCGCTGCCCGCGTGCGCGACATGTTCGAAAACGCCAAGAAGCACGCTCCCTGCATCATCTTCATCGACGAAATCGATGCGGTGGGCCGTCAGCGTGGCGCCGGCCTGGGTGGCGGCAACGACGAACGCGAACAGACGCTGAACCAGATGCTGGTGGAAATGGACGGGTTCGAATCCGGCCAGGGCGTCATCGTGATCGCCGCCACCAACCGTCCCGACGTGCTGGACCCGGCATTGCTGCGTCCCGGCCGTTTCGACCGCCAGGTGGTTGTGCCGCTGCCCGATATCCGTGGCCGCGAACAGATCCTGAAGGTCCACATGCGCAAGGTCCCGCTGTCGCCTAACGTCGACGCGACCATCCTGGCGCGCGGCTGCCCCGGTTTCTCGGGCGCCGACCTGGCCAACCTGGTCAACGAAGCCGCCCTGTTCGCCGCACGCCGCAATGGCCGCACGGTGGATATGTCCGACTTCGAGAAGGCCAAGGACAAGATCATCATGGGCGCCGAGCGCCGCTCCATCGTGATGCCCGAAGAGGAACGCAAGAACACCGCGTACCACGAATCCGGCCACGCGATCGTTGCCCGCCTGCTGCCCAAGACCGACCCGGTCCACAAGGTCACCATCATTCCGCGCGGCCGTGCGCTGGGCGTGACGATGCAGTTGCCGGAAACCGACCGCTACAGCATGGACAAGGGCCGCTTGCTGTCCACCATCGCCGTGCTGTTCGGCGGCCGCATCGCTGAAGAGCTCTTCATGGACCAGATGACGACGGGCGCCTCGAACGACTTCGAGCGCGCCACCGCCATCGCCCGCGACATCGTCACGCGCTACGGCATGACCGACGAACTGGGCCCCATGGTCTACGCCGAGAACGAAGGCGAAGTGTTCCTGGGCCGCAGCGTCACCAAGACGACGCACATGTCCGAAGCCACCATGCAGAAGGTGGACACCGAGATCCGCCGCATCATCGACGAACAGTACGGCGTTGCGCGCAAGATCCTGGAAGAGAACCGCGACAAGGTCGAAGTGATGACCTCGGCCCTGCTTGAATGGGAAACCATCGACGCGGACCAGATCAACGACATCATTGAAGGCCGTCCGCCGCGTCCCCCGAAGACGCCGCAAGGCCCGTCGGATTCGGCCGATACGCCGCCGACCACCGGCCTGGCGGCTGGCGGTAGCACGGCAGCAGCTGTCTGAGGTTTTTTGTCCTGAGTTATGGCAAATAACTTTCTTTGCGGGCGCTTCGAGTTTGATCTCGAGCGCCCGCTTGTCATGGGTATCGTCAATGTCACGCCGGACTCTTTTTCCGACGGTGGCCAGCACAACGATACGGATTCCGCGGTGGCGCGTGCGCGCCAGTTGATCGAAGAGGGCGCGCAGATCCTGGATCTGGGCGGCGAGTCCACGCGCCCGGGCGCAGACCCGGTTTCGGTGGCGGATGAGCTGGACCGGCTGTTGCCGGTGATCGAAGCGCTGCGCGATTGCGGCGTGCCGTTGTCTATCGATACCTTCAAGCCGGAAGTCATGCGCGCTACGCTGGATGCGGGCGCGGACATGATCAACGACATCTACGGATTCAGGCGGCCTGGCGCCATCGAGGCCGTGGCGCAATCGCGCTGCGGGCTGTGCGTGATGCACATGAAGGGCGAACCCCGCACGATGCAGGCCAGCCCGCCCGAATACACCGACCTGATCGGCGAGATCGGGCTGTTCCTGGGCGCGCGGGCGCACAAGCTGCGTGCCGCCTGGGTCGATCCGCGCCGTATCGTGCTGGATCCGGGCTTCGGCTTCGGCAAGACGGCGGACCAGAACTTTCAATTATTGCGCCGGCTGTCCAGCCTGCGCAGCACGGGTTATCCATTGCTGATCGGCCTGTCGCGTAAAAACATGATCGGCCAGGCCACTGGCCGGCCCGTTGGCGACAGGTTGTCCGGCAGCATTGCCGCTGCCCTTGCCTGTGTGTCCCGGGGGGCTTCCATCGTGCGCGTGCACGATGTCGCCGCCACCGTGGATGCCCTTAAGGTATGGCATGCGGCTGAACAAGGAGCAATCAGTTCATGATTCGACGCAAGTATTTTGGTACCGATGGAGTGCGCGGCGAAGTCGGCGGTCCGGTGATCAACGCCGAATTCGCCCTGCGCCTGGGCTACGCGGCTGGCCGCGTGCTGGCGCGCGAGCACGCGGCGCGCGGCGGTAGCCGTCCGCAGGTCGTGATCGGCAAGGACACCCGTATCTCGGGCTACATGCTGGAATCCGCCCTGGAAGCGGGCTTGTCCGCCGCAGGCATCGATGTGTTGCTGGCCGGGCCCATCCCGACGCCCGCCGTGGCTTACCTGACCCGGGCGCTGCGCCTGGTGGCGGGCATCGTCATCAGCGCGTCGCACAACCCGTACCAGGACAATGGCATCAAGTTCTTCTCGGCTCAGGGCATGAAGCTGCCCGACGAGATCGAGGCCGACATCGAAGCCGCGCTGGACGAGCCGTTGGGCTGCGTGGCCTCCGAAGGCCTGGGCCGCGCGCGCCGCATGGCCGATTCGCAGGGCCGCTATATCGAATTCTGCAAGAGCACATTCCCCAACGATCTCGACCTGAACGGCATGACGATCGTGGTGGACGCCGCGCACGGCGCCGCCTACAACATCGCGCCGCACGTGTTCCGGGAATTGGGCGCCGAAGTGCATGCCATCGGCGTGCATCCGGATGGCTTCAACATCAACAAGGGCGTGGGTGCCTTGCACCCCGAAATGCTGGCCAAGGAAGTCAAGGCCCGCGGCGCTCAGCTGGGCATCGCGCTGGACGGCGACGCCGACCGCCTGCAGGTGGTGGACGGCGAGGGCCGCATCTATAACGGCGACGAGCTGCTGTACGCCATCATCCGCGAACGCATGCAGCGCAGCAAAGTGGATGGCGTGGTCGGCACGCTGATGACCAACTTTGGTTTCGAGCGCGAAATGGAGCGCCTGGGCGTGGGTTTCGAGCGCGCCAACGTGGGCGACCGCTACGTGCTGGAACAGATGCAGTCGCGCGGTTGGCTGTATGGCGGCGAAAGCTCCGGCCATCTGCTGTGCCTGGATTGCCATTCCACGGGCGACGGCATCATCGCCGCGCTGCAGGTGCTGACGGCGTTGCGCCGCAACAACGTGTCCATGGCGCAATGGGTGGGCGATCTGCGCATGTATCCGCAGAAGATGATCAATGTGCCACTCGCTCCCGGCCAGGACTGGAAGACGCATGCCGGCCTGACCGCGGCGCGCAAGGCGGTCGAGGCCGAATTGAACGGCCGGGGCCGCATCCTGATCCGCGCGTCGGGCACGGAACCGAAGTTGCGGCTGATGGTCGAAGCCGAGGATGAGTCCCTTGCCGTCTCGTGCGCCGAGAAGCTTGCCGCCAGCCTGGGGTAAGCGCGATAGGCCGATTTGGATGAAAGCCACCCACCGTCAGCGGGGGTGGCTTTTGTGCATTCAAGGCCGGTATTCATTTGTAAAGTTTTGTCGAGATTTGCCTAAAGTTGACCTATCTCCCCCGAACTAAACTTCATAGTCACGTAACATATTGGTCAAGTCTTTGACATACAGGGCGTCCACACTGACTGGACTCTCTAGGAGCTTCGCGCAATGCTGGAACTAGCACGCATCAACCCAAGCCGTAATCCCGCCGAACCATTCACGGGCGCCGCCCCGAAGGTGCTGGCGGTCGGCCTGGCGCGCACAGCTGAAGAAATCGAGCAGATTCAGCGTCTGCGCTACGAGGTCTTCACTGAGGATATGGGCGTGGTGTTTCCCGACGCCCAGGACGGTATCGAACACGATCGTTTCGATCCCTTCTGCGAACACCTGATGGTCCGCGAAATGGACACGGGCCGCATCGTCGGCACGTACCGGATCCTGACGCCTGAAAAGGCGCGGGAGGCGGGCGGCTACTACTCGCAATCCGAATTCGATCTGTCCGGCCTGGGGTCGATCCGCGACAACCTGGTCGAAGTCGGCCGGTCGTGTACGCACGCCGACTACCGCAACGGCGCCGTCATCATGTTGCTGTGGTCCGGCCTGGCCGAGTACCTGCGCCGCGGCGGTTACGAGTACGTGCTGGGTTGCGCAAGCGTCAGCCTGCGTGACGATGGCGTGACCGCGGCGGAAGTCTGGCGCACCATTTCCAAGCACCTGCCGCTGGACGGCGAGCCGCATGTCGTGCCGCTGCACCGGTATCCGGTGGAAAAGCTGAACAGCTCGTTGCCGGCCCGGGTGCCGCCGCTGATCAAGGGCTACTTGAAGCTGGGCGCCAAGGTTTGCGGCGAGCCCGCCTGGGACCCGGATTTCAATGCCGCGGACTTCCCGGTATTGCTGAAAATGGATCGCATGGACGAGCGCTACCGCCGCCACTTCGGCCTGGATCAACCCGCGGCCGTCAACGGCCAGCGCTGAGCATCATGCGCCGCCTGATCCGCCGTATGAAGATCAGATTGATACGGCGGGCCACTCGGCCCTTGCGCATGGAGCTCAAGCAGCTTCATCGCCAGACGGATCTGTCGCCGTTCTGAAGGAAAAAACGGGCGATGGCTTTGCGGCCACGCCCGTTTTTTTGCCGTCGTGCCGCCTTAAGGAAAGCCGTGCTCCCTGGTGGCGGCAAGCACGGCACGCGTATGCCGCAGCAGCCGGCTCTACGCCTGCTTCATCAGAATTCCAGCAATTCGAACGAAAACCCCACCTTGTTCCATTCCGCTTCTTCCGCACGCAGCGTGAAGTCGCTTAACGGGTGCTGGGCCAGCCATTCACGGTTGACGCGCACCACGATGGAGTTGTCGCGCACTGAGGCGGTCAGCGGCAGCGGTTCGATTTCGCCGCGGCGGCGGAACAGCAGGACGGCCAGGCGCAGGCTCAGGATGGCCTTCCACTGCGGGCGCGTGCGGATCAGCGGTTCCAGCTTGGTCAGCTTGCCTTGATGGCCCAGCGCCAGCAGCGCCAGCAACTGCTGGTCGGCGCGGGAGAAGCCCGGCATGTCGGCGTTTTCCAGCACGTACGCCGTGTGCTTGTGATATGCGTTGTGCGCGATGGACAGGCCCACTTCGTGCAGGTCCGCCGCCCATCCCAGTGCCGGGCGCAGCTCGGCGCGTTCCGGGCCTTCGGGGAACATGGCGTCGAACAGCGTCAATGCCGCGTGGCGCACGCGGCGAGCCTGGTTCACGTCCACGTGGTAGCGCTTCATGAACTGGCGCACCGATTCGTCGCGCTTGTCGTGTTCGTCGTCGCGGCCCAGCAGGTCGTACAGCACGCCCAGGCGCAGCGCACCGTCGCCCGTGTGCATGACCTCGATGCCCAGTTCATCGAACAGCGCGCTCATGATGGCCAGCCCGCCGGGCAGTACGTCGGAGCGTTCGATCTTGATGCCGGGCAGTTCGGACGGGATGACGCGGCCCGAACGCACGATGCGGTCTTTCAGCTTGGCCAGGCCCGCGCGGGTGATGCCGCGGTCGGAAAAGCGGCTTTCGGTCAGGATCGCGAACAGCGCCTTGGCCGTGCCGGAAGAGCCATAGGCCTCTTTCCAGCCCATCTTGCGGTACTGCTTGGCGATGACTTCGATTTCGCGCCGGGCGGCCAGTTCGGCCTGCTTCATCTGGTGCGCATCCACCACGCCGTCCGAGAAGAACTGGCGGCTGTAGCTGACGCAACCCATGTACAGCGACGACATCAGGCCGGGTTCGTGGCCCTTGCCGATGATGACTTCGGTGGACCCGCCGCCGATGTCGATGACCAGCCGCTTGTTGGGCGACGGGGGCAGGGTGTGGACCACGCCCGAGAAGATCAGGCGGGCCTCTTCGCGGCCGGCGATGACTTCGATGGGAAAGCCCAGGGCGGCTTCGGCGCGTGGCAGGAAATCCCGCGTGTTGCGCGCGACCCGGAAAGTGTTGGTGGCAACCGCGCGGACGCGGTTGGGGTGGAAACTGCGCAGGCGGTCGCCAAAACGTTCCAGGACGGCGATGGCGCGCTCGATGGCGTCATCGCCAAGGCGCTTTTCGGCATCCAGGCCGGCGGCGAGCCGGACGGTTTCCTTGAGACGATCGATCTGATAGATCTGGGGCGTACCGTCCTGTTGAACGATGCGTCCGATGGAGAGGCGGAAGCTGTTGGACCCGAGGTCCACCGCGGCCAGAAGTTGATCCATGCGGCTCGTAATATAGGCTTTGAGGTGGCCTGATTATAGAGACCCCATATGACAGTGCCCTGAGCTACGGGTTTTCGCTTATGGAACAGGGGCTTGGCGCAAACGGGACGCGCGCTATACGTCCCGATTTTGGCGTACGCTACGGATTTGGCGTCGTGTCATAGAACCGTCACTTATTTGCAGTAAAACTCCACGCTCCCCCTACGTATGGAATCCGGTATGCCCACACGCCCGCCTGGCGAGCCCTTGCTCATGAATCGCGAGTTGTCGCTGCTCAAATTCAACGACCGTGTGCTGGCGATGGCGGAAAATCCGAAGACGCCTTTGCTGGAACGCCTGCGGTACGTGTGTATCGTCAGCTCCAATCTGGACGAGTTCTTCGAGATCCGGATCTCCAGCCTGAAAGAGCAGCAGCGCCAGTCGCCCAACATGGTGGGCCCTGACGGCATGACGCCCGACCAGGCGTTCGAGAACGTCCAGCAGGCCGTGCACGCCCTGGTGGCGCGCCAGTACAACCTGTTGAACGACGAGATCCTGCCGGCCATGCAGGCCGAGGGCATCACCCTGCATCACGCATCCGAATGGAACGCCGAGCAGCAGGAGTGGGCGCGCGACGTGTTCAACCGCGACGTGATGCCGCTGCTGACCCCGATCGGACTGGACCCGGCGCATCCGTTTCCCCGCGTCTACAACAAGAGCCTGAATTTCATCGTGTCGCTGGCCGGGGCCGATGCCTTCGGCCGCCAGGCGTCGATTGCCGTGGTGCAGGCGCCGCGCGCGCTGCCGCGCCTGATCAAGATGCCGCCGGAACTGTCCGGCCACCCCGAAGGTTTCATCCTGCTGACCTCCTTGCTGCGCGCCTTCGTGGGCGAGCTGTTCCCGGGGCTGGAAATGCTGGGCTGCTACCAGTGGCGGGTCACGCGCAACAGCGACCTGTTCGTGGACGAGGAAGAAGTCACCAACCTGCGCCATGCGCTGCAGGGCGAGCTGTCGCAGCGCAACTTCGGTGCCGCCGTGCGGCTGGAAATCGACAAACTGACGCCCGTCGAACTGGAAACCTTCCTGCAGCGCGAGTTTTCGCTGACGGCCCAGGACACCTACCGCGTGCCGGGGCCGGTGAACCTGTCGCGACTGATGCAGCTATGCAATTCGGATCTGCGGCCCGACCTGCTGTTTCCGGACTACCGCGCGCCGGTGCCGGCCCCCTTCGATCGGGTTGGCGACAAGCCAGCCGACCTGTTCGAAGCCGTGGCCGAGCAGGACCGCCTGCTGCACCATCCCTACCAGTCGTTCCAGCCTGTCATCGACTTCCTGACGGCCGCCGCGCTGGATCCGGACGTGATGGCCATCAAGCAGACCATCTACCGCACCGGCGAGGATTCCGAGCTGATGAAGATCCTGCTGGCCGCGGCGCGCGCCGGCAAGGAAGTGACGGTGGTGGTGGAACTGATGGCGCGTTTTGACGAGCAGACCAACATCAACTGGGCGTCCAAGCTGGAAGAGGTGGGCGCGCACGTGGTGTACGGCGTCGTCGCGCACAAGACCCACGCCAAGATGGCGGTGGTGCTGCGTCGCGAGAACGGCCGCCTGCGCCGCTACGCGCACTTGGGCACGGGCAATTACCATCCGCGCACGGCCAGGCTGTACACCGACTTCGGCCTGCTGACCGCGGACCCGAGGCTGTGCGAGGACATGGACAAGGTGTTTGCGCAACTGACCGGGCTGGGCGCGCGCCGTTCGCTCAAGGCCTTGATGCAATCGCCTTTCACGATGCACGACGGGATGGTGGCGCTGATCCGCGCCGAGGCCCGCGCGGCCAAGGCAGGCAAGCGTTCGCGCATCATGGCGAAGATGAATTCGCTGCTGGAAGAGCAGATCATCGAGGAGCTCTACAAGGCCAGCCAGGCCGGCGTGAAGATCGACCTGATCGTGCGCGGCGTCTGCGCGCTGCGCGCCGGCGTGCCGGGCTTGTCCGAGAACATTCGGGTGCGCTCCATCGTGGGGCGCTTCCTGGAGCATTCGCGGGTTTTCTATTTCTATGCGGACGGCGAGGAGACGGTCTACCTGTCGTCGGCGGACTGGATGGACCGCAATTTCTTCCGGCGCGTGGAAATCGCCTTCCCGATCTATGACAAGACCTTGAAGAAACGCGTGGTCGACGAGGCGTTCACGTATGCGTTACGCGACAACCAGCTGGCATGGCAATTGCAGCCCGATGGCGATTACGCCCGGGTTAAGAGCCGCCGTGAACCTTTCAACCTGCACCTGTACCTGATGCAGAAACTGGGCGTGTGACCCGCCTGCACTGTCACACAGGGAATCGTCCCTGAATATCGCGGCCGCCCCGTTTTTCAGGGCGGCCGCGGTGTTTTCGGGGGGTGAAAACGGTGTCGCATGAAGCGTATGTGACTGTCACTATCTTGTCACGTTGGGCTTCTAAGATGCGAGGGTCGGTGAAAGACAGGCACCGAAAAAGCCTGACCAGACTCCTCCAACGAGCACAGAAGGAACCCTGATGTTCAAACGTGTCTTCAAACAAGTTTCCCTGGGCGTTGCGCTGAGCGCCGCCGTTTTCGCCGTCCAGGCTGCCGATGTGACCGGCGCCGGCGCATCGTTCCCGTACCCCATCTACGCCAAGTGGGCTTCCGACTACAAGGCTGCCACCAACAACGCGGTCAACTACCAGTCGATCGGTTCGGGCGGCGGCCAGCAGCAGATCATCGCCAAGACCGTCGATTTCGGCGCTTCGGATGATCCCATGAAGGCGGCTGACCTGGAAAAGAACGGCCTGCTGCAATTCCCGGCCGTGATCGGCGGTACCGTGGCAGTCGTCAACGTCGACGGCGTCGAGCCGGGCAAGCTGAAGCTGTCGGGCCCCGTGCTGGCCGACATCTTCCTGGGCAAGATCAAGAAGTGGGACGACAGCGCCATCAAGGCCCTGAACCCCGACGTCAAGCTGCCCTCGGCCGACATCATCGTCGTGCACCGTTCGGACGGCTCGGGCACCACTTTCGGCTGGACCAACTACCTGTCCAAGGTGTCGGCTGACTGGAAGTCGCAAGTCGGTGAAGGCAAGGCCGTCAAGTGGCCCACCGGTCAAGGCGGCAAGGGCAACGAAGGCGTCGCCGCCTACGTCGGCCAGCTGAAGAACTCGATCGGTTACGTGGAATACGCCTACGCCAAGCAGAACAAGCTGGCCTGGACGCAACTGCAGAACAAGGAAGGCAAGTTCGTCCAGCCGGAGCAGAAGGCATTCGCCGCCGCGGCCGCCAACGCCGACTGGAAGAGCGCGCCGGGCATGGGCGTGGTCCTGACCGACGAGCCGGGTGCCGATTCGTGGCCCGTCACCGCCGCCACCTTCATCCTGATCCACAAGTCGCAAGACAAGCCGGCTCAGGGCAAGGCTGTCCTGGAGTTCTTCGACTGGGCGTTCAAGAACGGCGCCAAGTCGGCTGAAACGATGGACTACGTGCCGCTGCCGGAAGCCGTCACCAAGGAAATCCGCGCTGCTTGGGGCGAAGTGAAGGCTGCCGACGGCAAGGCCGTCTGGAAGTAAGGATGGGTGTAGCGCGCGGGGAGCCTGGCAATAACGCAGGCCTCTCAGCGCGCGTAACCCATCAAGCAGCCGCCCCTGGTTTTCTGCCAGCAGAAGAAAGGGGCGGCCTGCCGCAAGACCTCCCGTTGTTCCCCCAGGTTACCTAAGGAAAGTCCATCCATGAGCGCGGTAATGGATAATAGTGTGCCGCTTTCGCCCAGCGTGGCGGACTCCGTGACTACCGGCACGCCTTCGCCTATGAAGCAAAATAAAAATGCGCTGATGGATGCGCTTTTCAAGAATCTGACCCGCCTGTTCGCCTTCCTGGTGTTCATCCTGCTGGCGGCGATTCTCGTATCCCTGATCTACGGCAGCCGCGAGTCGCTGGCCAAATATGGCCTGTCGTTCCTGTGGCTGAACGACTGGGATCCCGTCAATCAGAACTACGGCGCCGTGGTGCCGATCATCGGCACGCTGCTGACCTCGGCCATCGCGCTGATCATCGCGGTGCCGGTCTCGTTCGGCATCGCCATCTTCCTGACCGAACTGTCGCCGACCTGGCTGCGCCGCCCGTTGGGCACCGCCGTGGAAATGCTGGCGGCCATCCCGTCGATCATCTACGGCATGTGGGGCCTGTTCGTCTTCGTGCCGGTGTTCCAGCAGTACGTGCAGCCCTTCCTGATCGCCACCCTGGGCAGCGTGCCCGTCATCGGGGGCATCTTCGCGGGTCCGCCGTTCGGCATCGGCATCTTCACGGCCGGCCTGATCCTGTCGATCATGATCATCCCGTTCATCGCCGCAGTGATGCGCGACGTGTTCGAGCTGGTGCCGGCGATGCTGAAGGAATCGGCCTACGGGCTGGGCAGCACGACCTGGGAAGTGATGTGGCGCGTGGTGCTGCCCTTCACCAAGTCGGGCGTCATCGGCGGCATCATGCTGGGCCTGGGCCGCGCGCTCGGCGAGACGATGGCGGTGACGTTCGTGATCGGCAATGCCTTCAAGTGGTCCGGTTCGCTGTTCTCGCCGGGCAACTCGATTGCCTCGGCCCTGGCCAACGAATTCAATGAGGCGGGCGGCATCCAGAAGTCGGCGTTGCTGGAACTGGGCCTGATCCTGTTCCTGATCACGACGATCGTGCTGGCCCTGGCCAAGGTGCTGCTGGTTCGCCTGTCTGCCGGCGAAGGCAAGAAGACCTGACCCGACGCGAGCACAAGGAAAAGATCATGGCTGTATCCGTACTCAATATGCAGAATGGCATCTACCGCCGGCGCCGGGTCGTCAACCGCATCATGCTGGCGGTGTCCCTCGGAACCCTGGCGTTCGGCCTGTTCTGGCTGTTCTGGATCATTCTGACGCTGCTGACCAAGGGCGCGCCCGCGCTGTCGTACACGCTGTTCACCGAGATCACGCCGCCGCCGGGCCAAACCGGCGGCCTGATCAACGCGATCTTCGGCAGCGTGGTGATGGCCGGCGTGGGCACGCTGATCGGCACGCCGGTCGGCATCCTGGCCGGCACCTACCTGGCCGAATACGGCCAGCGCGGCTGGCTGGCGCCTGCGACGCGCTTCCTGAACGACGTGCTGCTGTCGGCGCCGTCCATCATCATCGGCCTGTTCATCTACGCCGTGTACGTGGCGCAGGTCGGGCACTACTCCGGCTGGGCCGGCGCGCTTGCGCTGTCGATCCTGGTGATTCCGGTGGTGGTGCGCACGACCGACAACATGCTGCTGCTGGTGCCCAACAGCCTGCGCGAAGCCGCGGCGGCGCTGGGCTGCCCCAAGTGGCGCATGATCACGCTGGTGTGCTATCGCGCCGCTAAGACCGGCATCATCACCGGCGTGCTGCTGGCGATTGCCCGGATCTCGGGCGAGACCGCGCCGCTGCTGTTCACCGCGCTGTCCAACCAGTTCATGTCGTTCAACATGAATGCGCCGATGGCCAACCTGCCGGTCGTGATCTACCAATACGCCGCCAGCCCCTTCAAGGACTGGAACGACCTGGCCTGGGCCGGGGCCACGCTGATTACGTTGCTGGTGCTGGGCATCAACATCATTGCCCGCAACATGTTCCGCAAGTAAAGATCGCTTTGCCGGCGCGCATGGCGCGCCGGAGCCAAGGGAAAAGAAATGGAAAACACCGCTACCGCCGTCAAGAACAAGATCGAGGTCAAGAACCTGAACTTCTACTACGGCAAGTTCCATGCGATCCGCAATGTGAACATGTCGATCCAGGAGAAGAAGGTCACGGCCTTCATCGGCCCGTCGGGCTGCGGCAAGTCGACGCTTCTGCGTACGTTCAACCGCATGTTCGAGCTGTACCCGGGCCAGCGCGCCGAAGGCGAAATCATGCTGGACGGCGAGAATCTGCTGACCACCAAGACCGATATTTCACTGATCCGCGCCAAGGTCGGCATGGTGTTCCAGAAGCCCACGCCGTTCCCGATGAGCATCTACGACAACATCGCCTTCGGCGTGCGCCTGTTCGAACGCCTGTCCAAGGGCGAGATGGACGAGCGCGTGGAATGGGCGCTGAGCAAGGCCGCGCTGTGGAACGAAGTGAAGGACAAGCTGCATCAAAGCGGCAACAGCCTGTCGGGCGGCCAGCAACAGCGGCTGTGCATCGCGCGCGGCGTGGCCATCAAGCCGGAAGTGCTGCTGCTGGACGAGCCGTGCTCGGCGCTTGACCCGATTTCCACTGCCAAGATCGAAGAGCTGATCGCCGAACTGAAGAACGACTACACGGTCGTGATCGTGACGCACAACATGCAGCAGGCGGCCCGCTGCTCGGACTACACCGCCTACATGTACCTGGGCGAGTTGATGGAATTCGGCCAGACCGACCAGATCTTCGTGAAGCCGTCGCGCAAGGAAACCGAAGACTACATCACGGGCCGTTTCGGCTGATCGCGCCGGGGATCTGTTCCTGCTGCGAAAACGGCGCGCCCGACCGGCGCGCCGTTTTGCATTTGGGCTGGGGCGGAATCAGGAATACTGCAAGGCGGCCTTGGCACCCTGGGTGGATTCCGCCTGCGGATTGCTGGCGTAGCGGGCGGGGTGCTGCCGACACCGGCCAGCGCTACCCAGAGGTAGTTCACGATCAACGGATTGTTGCAGGTCAGGCAATAGACGCCCACGGCGCCCACCAGGCTGAACACCAGCAGGAAGGACAGGCTGGAACCCAGGGTTTCCTGATGGATGTCTATGCGTGTTTTTGCCCGTAGGCGGCCTCCGGTCGTGCGCCAGAAACCGTAATTAATTCAGGCTTGAACTATATGGGTGTCAATCAGGAGATTGCCGGGAGTGGGGGGCATTGGCCCGCATCGGCGAGGGGCCTCCCGGGCAGGGTGGGATTCTGGTATAGTTGCCACCCTTCGGGGCGTAGCGCAGCCTGGTAGCGCATCTGCTTTGGGAGCAGAGGGTCGTGAGTTCGAATCCCACCGCCCCGACCAATAAAATCAAGGGCTTACGTGTACAACGCGTAAGCCCTTGTTCAATTTTCGGGCTTCATGGGTACACCAGTGGGTACACCAAGAGGGCCATGCCGGTTCAGCAGTTTCTCGCGCGTCTTTAGCCGCCGAGCGCTGGCTAGCGTTGCGCGACCCATTGGTCGATCTCAGAGGCGACCCATCGCGACGCGCCGTCAATCTTCCTCTGGCGCGGGAACTGTTGATTCTTGATGAGCGCCTAGATTTTGCTTTTCTTGAGCGACACAACTCTTTCGACATCTGTCAGTCGGTAGAGCCTGTCACTGCTAGCGCCAACTGCTGCATTGGGGAGGGGTTTGTCGTTCTGTAAGCTGCTCATCCAAAGATCCTTGAGTGCTTAGTGGCGATGCGAGCATTCAATGCCTACGCCACTTTGTCCAATACGTTTATGTGAAGTTCGCTGGAGAAAGTCGCGAGAGGGGCGTGGCGCTTCTATTGGCCAGGTTGAGGCAAATCGGGAACCGGGTCTCCGATAGCCGCATTCCACGACCACCAACCGCCGGCTCCGTAGGTCTCGTCATAGTGGGCTGCCTTGTCCTTCTTGCGAGTCTGATAGTCCGACGTGCTTAATCCCCATACCTCAAGAGGGGCGGGAACGGCCAGGTCGCGGAGCCAGAAGTCGGGGAATACCGCATCCTCTCCGGCGTCGAAGCGCAGGGGCTTTTCGAACCGGCGCTTCTCGGCGACGAGCTTCTCGGCGATGAGCGCTTCGTATCCGGAGTCGACGGGAATCCAGTCACGCGTAATCTGCATGAGCGAAACGTCGACGACCTGAGCGCGCATGCTGCCGCCGGAAGATCTGGGTGGATCCGTCTGGGCCACGGCGATGATCGGATTGCCGGCTCGCCAGGCGTCGATTTCGCGGGCAAACCGGCGTTCTATGGAGGCCCAGATTGCATCGTCCACGGCAAGGTGCGGTATACCGTGAAAGCCGGCGATGGGCAGTATGCTGCTGCCGTCCATCCCTTCCTGGTGTTGGGCAAGGGGAGCAACCACCACCAGTCGCCGCCGCTGGGTAATGGCGTCCAGGCTCTTTGCCTTGTTCTGTCCAGCCTGCTGCCCAGAGGCTGACGGTGTGGCAATGACCAAGTTCTGCGAAAAGCGAACGCGGCCTGCATAGGTCGACATTGCAACGCGCATGAGATGGTGATGTACGACGCCCAGGTTGCGCTTACCCTCCATGCTAGGCGCCCAAGTGTGCAGGCCTGCTTGTGTCCAGAGAAAATGAAGAAGGCCAAGCAACGTCATGCTGGCCTGACCGGAGCGAGGTCGGGGCGTGCCGGCCTTGGTTTCAGCCGGTCCGCTGTTCTCACTGTCTTGGGGCGCCACAGCCGCGCGCTGCTGCAGCCCAACCTTGAGCTTGATCTTCACTGCGCCGTCATCAAGCTCCTGCACCACGCCACGGCGATAGGAGCCGAGGCCAGACATGTTGGGATCGACCCCGTAGTAAACGCAGTCTTCGCTGTGCTCCGCCCCGGTTTCAGGAAACCGGGCGAGGTGGAATCTGTCGGAGTTCGCGCGACTGTGGATCGACAATCGCTTCTCCCCATCGCCAGGACACGTGCATCGCACATCCGCCTTTCCGTGAGCCATTAGCAGCACTCGCTTCCAGCCATCCTTGAACTCGTCCTGCGTTTGGAATTCAGGCGAGTAGGGGCGTTTATTTGAGCCGAGAGTTACTTCTACCGGGTACAGCTTGCGGTCCATCGTTTAGCTCCCGACGGTGGCGCACAGCGTTGTGCTCACGACTTGCTGCTTTGCGCAGTCGGCTTTCGCATCGGAGTAGACGAGGTAGACCGCATAGGCCGCCACGAATATCAAGGCGGCAAGCGTCCAAACGATAAATTGCTTCATCATGAAATTCCATGTGCGGGATGGCGTGTACGGTGGGAATCAGAAGATGCGAGAGCGTCGCTGATAGCTGAGCGGGGGTCTCTACGGCATGCCAGTGCGACTCGCTTCTGGACCTGAACGCAGGATGTTTAGCTGCTAAACAGGTTGAGCCAAGCTCGCCTAATTTTCTTGTGTGGCCACATCCGGATCGGAGCGCTCGGCCAGGCCGTGTTTAGCTGCTAAACACGGCTTGGAATGCTGAACGCCGATTCGGATGCCGCCAGCGAGATACCACGACGCTGGCGGACTCCTGCCGACTTGCACGGCGCAGGCCAGTTGTTTTCCTGACCTGATGTTCGCCCAACCCGTTACTCGCCACGGGGGGCAGATAGATGCTGCTTTGGGCGCTCGCGCCCTTCTAGGATCTGAAGGGCTGGGTAAGGGGTGGAATCTCTGATTCTTTCCATGCTCACTCGAGATCTAGGTGGTCTTCCAGGGTCTGCGCCTGAACAGATTTTTTCAACTTGGTGGCTTCACCGAGTCGGGCTTCACGGGCCTCTACGTGACCAATAGATTTTTGCCGCTTGTTTTTGTCCCCAGGGCCTGCGATTGATCGCGGCTGCTCCCCTTGGCGTCGCTTCGCAGCGGACGCAGGACGGTACTAATATTTCGTATTGTGAAAGAGCAAGACTAATGATTTCTCACCAGTACTGAAAATATAACTGAAGTCATAATTCGAAGCAATACTTAAGTTATAAAAAAGTCATGTTGTGTTGCTTCAGTCGCGTTCGGTTACCTTGCGGGCCGGAAAATACAACGGAAGTGATGAAGCGACAAATCCCCTAGGTGGAGAGAGACGGGGATGATGATTTGTGGGCAGACCGCGCGGAAACTTTGGACGGATTTTTGGCGGGGGCTCACGCAGTTCTTTTGGTCTCGGAGGCACCAGCGATGAAGTCTGCCAAGCGCATGTCGAGTTCATTCTGTTTAGACGGCGATAGGCGCTCGAAGTCTTGGAGCCGAGCCACCTTGAACGGCCAGTATCCATCCCGGGACGTCGAAGAGTCTTCCACCCCGTACACGAGCCAACTAGTGCTGACGCCGAGCGCGCGCGCCAACTCGGCGGTGTGCCGCGTGGCTCCGCCGCGCTCGATCTTAGCGATCGCTGCTTGGGAGACGCTAGTGCGAGCCGCCAGCTCCTCCTGAGTCAGAACGAGCTCCTTGCGCCGCTGCTTGACCCGAAATCCGATCGCCTTGAGATCCATCCGCGAAGCGTATTCGTGTAGTTGTATACGGTCAAAAACCAAAGGAATAAAATCAATTGACCGTGAAATAACCCAAGTTATAAAATTGCAAAATGATGAATCTAGACGACTCTGGCCAGTACGGCCCGTCCTATCCCGCACTCAAACGCGCTATCGCCTTAGCTGGTACCCAAGAGGCGCTCGCTCGCATCCTGGGTGTGACCCAGCCGGCCGTCAACAAGATGTTGAGAAGCAAAGCTCCGCTTGGAGCACACCACTGTGTACGGATCATGGCTCACCTTGCAATTTCGCGCCAAGAACTTCGACCTACCGACTTCTGGGACGTATGGCCGGACCTCCCAAGACCGCTCTCAAATGCGAGCGGAGAAGACACAAGCTCGAACCCGCCGTTTACGGGCTAATCGAGCGCGGACACCTTTCACGAGGAAATCGAATGACGATGAAGATCGCTGTTGTTGCCCAGAACAAGGGTGGCGTCGGCAAGACCGCTGACGCCGTCCACATTGCATTTCATGCCGCCGAACGAGGTCTCAAGACGCTCGTCGTGGATCTGGATACTGGAAATCTATCCAAAACTATGCGGCAGCACCGTCTCGAGGTGCCGGCGAGCGCACTGTTTCTCGACGAGGCACCCGCCATACCCGAGGACACCGGCCCGATTTCCCTGCTGCACGCAGACCGGCTTCTGGCCAACGTCATCTACATGCCAGTAGAACGGGCCCTTCGTAATTTCCCGGTAAATCTGCGCGAGTTCGAAAAGCAAGGGTTCGACCTCTGCGTGATCGATACACCCGCCAGCATTGGGATTGCCACCATTACTGCGCTGCGCACGGCGGACGCGGTGATCAGCCCGGTCGAGATGGAGGACTACAGCATCGAAGGCATCAAGGACATGATGCGTGTGATCGTAGGTGCTAAGCAGCACAACCCGAAGCTGCACTTCTTGGGCATCGTGCCGAACCGCGTGGACCGCAGAAATCCGCGCCAGGTCAAACATCTTGCCGAGGTACAAGCCGCACACGGCAAACTTCTGGCACCCGTTGTGGTGTGCCTGCGTACCAGCGTTGCAGAGGCATTGGCGGCAGGAGAACCCGTCTGGAAAAGCAGAAAGACGACTGCGCGCGCGGCAGGCGCTGAGATGCGCGCCCTCGGCAATCACGTCTTGCAGACCATGGGAGTGGCGAAATGAGTTTAGCCGCTAAACAAGGTGATGCCGGCGGCCTGGACTTGGCCGGCTTGGGCGATCTGGCCGCGATGCTGGACGGAGCACCGCTCCAGGCGCGAGAACCCGGCATGTACGACATAAGCCGCATCCATGAGGACGAGCGGAACTCGCGTAGCGAAGAGAATCCGGGATACAGCGCAGAAAGCATCGGCGAACTTGCGGAATCGTTCAAACGCCGTGAGCGCCAGGGCAAGCGCGGCATCAAATCTCCTTTGTCGCTGCGGCCGCACCCGACCATCCCTGGAGACTTCGTTATCAATCACGGACACCGGCGCTTTCGCGGCGCGAAGGTCGCAGGCCTGACGTCAGTGCCGGGCTTTGAGGATCCTGATTTTGATGACGTGGATCAGGTCATCGAGAACGTGCAGCGCGAGAATTTGACCTCTCGCGAGATTGCAGACTTTATCGGCGGCAAGCTGTCAGCAGGCTGGAGCCAGGCTGACCTGGCACGTGAGCTTGGGAAATCCAGAGCCTGGGTGAGCCATCATGCCGGCCTACTCACGCTGCCCGAACCCGTAGCCGAAGCCGTCGCGGCGGGAAAGGTCACAGACGTTACCCTGGCCAACGAGTTGGCCGCAGCGCATCGCGAAGATCCCAAGGCCGTCGCGGATCTTCTGAACGCGTCAGAAGCGAAACCCACCCGGTCCGCAGTGAAGGCGATTCGGAAATCGGGAGGGGCGAAGCAAAAGTCACACGAAGCACTTCCGCACGAGGCGCCGCAGTCATCACCCGATGAGGCGACAGCCCGTGCGGCGGTCGCGCAGTGCTCCACCCAAGTGTTCCTTGCAAAAGATTCAAGCACTCCATCCGC